>NZ_CAJKOX010000073.1 GCF_905201705.1 uncultured Marvinbryantia sp. | reverse complement strand
TTGCGAGACCGTCTGCCAAACCTACGGAGGTCGTGGTCTTTCCTTCGCCTGCCGGCGTCGGGTTGATCGCCGTTACAAGGATCAGCTTGCCGTTCTCGGCATCTGTCTCCTTCAGCAGATTGTAATCGATTTTTGCTTTATATTTTCCGTACTGCTCCAGATATTTCTCGTCGATGCCCGCTTTTGCCGCGATCTCGGTGATCGGCTGCATCACTGTCTCCTGTGCAATCTCAATGTCTGATTTGAATCCCATAGTAATAACCCTCCTTATAGCTTTTCGTAACCGTCCAGTCTCCGCAGTAAACGCTTCGAACTGTGCTGAATAGTTATATTTTTTTCAGCGTATTAATGCTGATGTCCCCGACGACCGCCAGATCCTCAGGTGTGAAGGACAGCGGAAAATTGTCGGAAAAAAGCATCTGCGTACTTGGCGGGAATTCCTCGTCCCCTGTCCAGAGTATAAATTGTACAAAATAATTGTTGATGATCTCCAGCTCGTAGGAAACGTCCCCGTGAGAAAGCTTTCTCGCCCCCAATTGTTCGAAAGCCGCCGCTAATTTCTCCGGCTTGAAGCCGAATCCGTAAGCCATTCTCGCGAGACATCTGCCGGAAAACTGACGGAAGTAGACCTCGCCGCTCGGGACCTCGCGATAGGTGAAAAATTTTCCGGTTGACTGCGACGATACCCCATGCAATAAAAAGCGCAGCGCCAGAATCTTAGCCGGAGTTTCCTGCACAAGCGCCGCATAGGAGGTATCCTGCGCATCCGCCAGCGTCACATTTAATTCCGGCCAGGAAATCAGATACTCCTTCTGCAGCATCCGCATCCGGAAGCACTTCGTCTCCTCGTCATACGGAATCCCCGTACGCGCTGCGCACTCCTGCGGATTCATCTGCTGATACTGCTCCATATACTGTCCAAAGGGGATGTCTTCTTTGCTGTTTTTTGCGTATTCCGGTATCATGTCTGCTCCCATCTGCCCCGCCGCATCCCGCAGACTGTATCTGCAGGACCGGCAGGAATTTCTTTTTAATCAACGATGCTCGGGAAAAGCGATGCATCCGTGTGAGGAAGGAAGCACGCTCCCACAAATTCATCCATATAGGATGTGATGGCGCTCAGCTCCAGGTAAGTCATATTCTTTGCCACCTCGTAAACCTTGCGCTCCGCTTCACTGGAATACAGCATTGCATAAGCGCCCACCAGTGAAGAGTTTCCAATATATTCGTATAATTCCAGCGGAACGTCCGGGAACATCCCGATACGGATAGCGTTTTTCATATTGATGCCGCTTCCGATACCGCCCGCCACATACACATGCTCAATCATGGAAACGTCGAAGTCGCAGTACGACAGCATCGTGCGGATCGCAGAGAAAATTGCGCCCTTTGCACGGATAAAGTTGTCAATATCCACCTCGTTGATTTCCACGTCTTTTACAGAACCGGCATCCTTTTCAAATGCCAGCACATAGGACCCGATGCCGTACTGGTCGTGACGGACACGCGCGCCCTCCCGGATAAATTTGCCCTTCGGGCTGATGATGCCGCAGCGGAAAAGCTCCGCAATCACATCAATGATACCCGAACCGCAAAGTCCGATCGGCTTTGTGCCCTCCTCTCCCACAACGGTAAAGGTCGGCTCCATTGTTTCTTTATCGATCGTACAGGCTTCAATCGCGCCGTCTGTCGCACGCATACCGCAGCTGATATCGCCGCCCTCGAACGCCGGACCTGCCGAGCAGGCGCAGCTGAACATAAAGTCCGAGTTGCCGAACACAATTTCCCCGTTCGTTCCAAGGTCGATAAACAGCGAGAATTCCGGTTTGTTCCAGAGCATACTGACAAACGCGCCCGCTGTGATGTCGCCGCCCACATAGCTGCCGATGTTCGGCGCTACGATAATGTGCGCACATGGATTTGTTTTGATGCCGATATCCGCCGTATACATGGAATTCGTCTTGAAAAACGTCGGAATATACGGCTCTGTGCGGATACTGTCGCCGTTCAGCCCGAACAGCAGGTGATTCATGGTGGTGTTTGACGCCACGCTCATACGGTAAATGCTGTTGTGACTGATTTTCGCCTGTCTGCACATCGTATCGATCAGCGGATTGATGGTCTCTTCGATTACCGCCTTCTGCAGGCGCTCGCTGCCGCCCGGCTTCACCGACTCAATGATACGGTTGATGACATCCGCGCCGTAGCGGATCTGTCCGTTGCCGGAGGAACCCTTTGCGAGAATGCTGCCGTCCAGCATATTGATAATAATCGCCGAAACCGTCGTCGTTCCGATATCCACCGCCAGTCCGGCAACCACCGCCGGCTTATCCTTCGGCAGGACATCGTAAACAAACACATCATTGGCGTTTTTGCGCCATACAACCTGCACGTCAAAATTACTCTCACGCAGCACAACTGCAAGCTTTTTCATTACTGCGTAAGGAATACGGACGATCTGCATACCGGTCGCTTCTGTAATCGCGCGGGTGAGACGCTCGTTATCCGGCATCGTGTCGTCCAGAGAAGGCACATCCATTTTAATGGATACAACCTCCATATCATTTTTTAATGCAATACCTGCTTCACATACCTGTCCTTTTAAGTCGTCGAAAATTTTAATTTCGTCCGGTGAGCTCAAATCCGCTACTTTCATGCGGCTGCGGTAAGCGGACGCAATATCCGGCACCAGCACCTCTACGTTATCGCAGATTTTGCTGACACAGGCCAGGCGCCACCCCTGCGCATACTCCTCATCACTGATATGGCGCGTCTTTTTCGAGTCCAGTGTCCCGCCGACCAGCTTTACTCGGCATTTTCCGCAGGAAGCATTCCCCGAACAGGGCGCGTCGATAGCTACATTTGTTTTTCTCGCTACCTCAAGAAGGTTTTCACCGAAAGCAGCGAAGACGCTGACATCTTCGCTGTTTTCAAACTTAAAAGTTACCTTAAACATTTAAATCTCCAGATAGGAATCTGCGTACAGAGTGTTGTTCTTCAATACATCACAGGACTTGATAGTCTCCATCAGACGCAGGTCGTTCGGGTTTACGATCGCGGAGGTAAGACCCTGCATCATAGCCATCGCAACCATAGCGGAATCCATGATCGGACGGATATGCTTCGGCATACCGTTGGAGTTATTGGACAGACCGCCTGTAGAATTCAGTCCCATATCAGAGAACATCTTGATACACTCAAGAATCTGCATCTGCTTGTCCTGCATACCCTTTACAACCAGGAACAGCGGGTCGAACCAGAGGTCCTCCGCTTCCATACCATGCTCCAGACCTCTCTCAAGCAGCATCTGGCAGTAGCCCATACGCTCGTCGTTGTCCTTTGCAATACCTTCGCCGTTGCAGAGCGCAATAACGATTGCATCGTTTGCAGCAGCAAGGTCGATGTTTTCAATTCTGCCTGCAGCATCCGCAGAGTTTACAATCGGTTTTCCCTTGGAACGGTTGTAAACGGAAATACCAGCCTCGATAGCCTTTTTGTTGGAGGTATCCAGTGCCAGCGGAACGTTGTCGAATTCGCTCTGAAGAAGCTGTACTGCCCACTTCATCAGATCCTCGCCGTCGCTCTCAGCCGGTCCGATATTTACATCCAGATAAGTAGCGCCAGCGTCGAGCTGCTGTTTCGCTCTTTTCAGAATCGGTTCCGGGTCTCTCTCCGTGAAAGCCTTATTTACTGCCGGAGCAGTGGTGGAGAGTCTTTCACCAATCGTAATAAATTTTGCCATTTGTGTTATCCTCCTTAGATAATAAATTTTAAAGGTTCATATCTTTTAAGAATTTTACTAACTGTGCAGCTTCTGCCGGGGCAATGATAACCTCCCAGCCCGGAAGCTTCGCCTCGATCTCGCCCTTGAGGACAGCAACCTTACCCGGAATGATGAGCTTGCGGCTCTTGATTTTTCCTTCGATATCCTGCTCTTTCCAGAACTTTTCAATCGTTCCGGAGGACAGCTTGCCGGCAGCCCATGCAGTCAGTACGGAAAGTCCGCCCGCATCGCTGATGATCAGATTGCACGGTACGCCGGAGCGCTCCAGTTCGCCGGATACCAGGAAGTATGTCAGCGCGAAGTCTACGGTGGTCAGACAGATGGAATTTTCATCCGCACCGTTGAGCGGGTAGATACCCGGCTCCACACGCATCGGCTTCTGCGGGTCTGTGAAGATGTTCTGACGCAGACCATAAAGCGGCTGTGCCTCAGAATAGGTCATTTCCTGCATAACAACGATGGAACCATATTTGATGGTGAATACCGCTGCCAGTGCAGACTGCAGATGCATATCATCCTTTGCAACCTTTACCAGGTTTACGATGGACGGATAACCAAAGCTTCTGTCGCCGTCCTTGATGGCCGCCTTGCGGACACGTACCGTGTTTGCGAAGGTTTCCTTTACGGTTGCTCCTGTGGTGTCGATCACCAGATTCTTGTTTCCAAGAGCTTCCAGTGCTTTTACAGTGTCGTATAATCCATTGATATCAGCGCCGGTAACGCCAAGCACTACGCCTGCTTCGGTTGCTGCTGCGCTCATTTCCGCATAGTTTTCCGGTGTCGCGCCGTTCAGGATGGGCTTGCCGTCCTTACATACAGCCAGCGCCGCCTTTGCCACTTCCACATCGGTGCAGCCAAGAATCAGCGTTCTGCCGAGTGCCGCTGCTTTCTTTACCAGCTCTACATAATCAGTTGCGCCATCTGCGGAGTAGTTTACGTATACCATTTCCACGTACATTCTCTCGCCGATACGCTCATAATCTACTTTCGGAATGCCAGCCAGAGCCGCGTCGATTTCTTCCGCGCTCATGCAGTTGCACAGAGCAACGGCATATCTTGTCTTGCTGACAAATGTTTTCTCATGACGTTCCATAACCGTCTCGCCGCCGAGTGCAAATTCCTCGCTTCCGGTACCTACTTTTACTGTCTTCATAGGCGGTGCGGTTGCCTCGGATAACTGAGCCTTTGCATCCTCGGAGAAGTACGGGCAGGCATTGATATCAACAGCGCCCTGCGCTACCTTCATAGAAAAAGCCATACATGTCGGGCTTCCGCATTCCTTACAGTTTTTCTTCGGTGACAATTTGAATATATCCAGACCTTTGAGTGCCATAATTCTTTCTTCCTCCTTAACAGCAATTATACTAAACTAATTCTTTGATCATTTTGGAAATAGTTGCGATTGATGTCGGATGTTTCAGGATTACAGCATTGGAGCCGCAAGCAAGGTCGGCTGCTGCAGTCTGTACTTCCATATCTACGCCACGTCTTTCCTGGTCTCCCCATTCCGGCATATCAGCTTCAGTTGTAACAGCTTCCTTTACGCCCCATACCTCAGACGCTACCGGTGTGATGATCGGCATCTGAAGCTGTGTATCGTTCTGGGACAAAGCCGCTGCTTTTACACGCTGCATGGTCGATGCAACGTACTCATAGCCGTAACCTGCCGCTGCGGTACCTACGTTCATTGCAATGCTGGAGGCATTGACACCTAACTGTGTCAGTAATACATTCAACTGTTTTGCAAGGTTGATATCAACAGAAGATTCTGCGCCTACGATCTGAGTGTAAGCAAGACCGGCAGCCGCGCCTACTGTCTTGTAGTTTTCCTCTCTTGCTGCAAGAATCACCGCATTCTTGCCCTGTACTGCTTCCGCAGCCTTTGAAAGAAGCTCAGCGTCTCTCTCTGCGTTCTTGGAGCCTGCAACAACCAGCGGACAGTCCACTGCCTCTGCAACCTCTTTCAGTGCAGCCATCAGTTCCTCTGTTGATTTGTTTGCTCCGTTGGGATCGCCGCCCTCCATACGGAAGCATAAGAAGTCAACACCCTCAAAAGAAGCAGCTTTTTTTGCGATATCTGCCAGTGTGGTGCATCCTTCATAATATTTTTTTACACATTCCGGTTCATTTTCCATACCGAAATCTGTGATCTCGATACCTACCTTCGGTGCGTTTTCAATCGGTGCGTCGAAAGTGTAGAACGGCAGAACGTTTTCTCCGCCAAGAGTAATCGCTTTGTCGCCGGTGCCAACGGTTACTGTCTTAATGCTGGCATTGAACTTTCCTGATTTTGCTGTAAACGGCATTTTAAATTTCCTCCTTCATAAAACATCTGTTGCATTTTTTCTATGCATTTCTTATAACCGCACCCAACCAGCCGGGTGAAGCCGGCTGCGCACAGCCAGCTTTCGGCGGTGGCAGCAGCGTGGAACGGGGTGACGGACTCCTGCAGAAACTCTACTAAATCATCGTACATAAGTTGTTTTCTCCTCTTGGGTGATTTTCCGCACATTTGGCGGTGAATATTGTAGGGCGGGGTGACCCCACCCCGCCGCGGCGGCCTGAGGTCAGGCTGCCCTACCTTATAATCATACACAACTATATTACCGCAAACATCCCTAAGAAACAAGTTGCAAACGCGGGGAAAATACCCTATACTTAGTATATTCAAATAGGCACTTTTGACAAGTACGCACTTTTTAGAAACCGCTACCCAAAAGGAGAGTGTGAGCAATGCACCCGAACGAACACTGTAACTGCCGCTATGCGGATGTGGGCTGTGACAGGATGGAGCAGGTCATGGACCAGATCAGCGGCAAGTGGAAGATGCGCATTTTATTCATGGTGGGCGCACACGGTACGCTGCGCTACGGTGAGCTGCGCAAGCTGCTGGACGGCGTGACCCACAAGATGCTGTCAAACCAGTTGAAGGAGCTGGCCGCGGACGGGCTGGTGCAGCGCATCGACTACAACGAGGTCCCGCCCCGGGTCGAGTACCGCCTGACAGAAAACGGCGAGGCGCTGATGCCGATTTTTGACGACATTCAAAACTATATCCGCCGCCAGAGCTGCGGCGACTGCTGCAAGCAGGAAACACGCCACACCTGCTGTGAATAGTATAAGGTAGGATTGGGGGCGTTGGTATGCGTAGGTTAGCGATTCTCTTAGCGGGGGCCGCCCTGCTGGCCGGGTGCGCGGCC
>NZ_CAJKOX010000072.1 GCF_905201705.1 uncultured Marvinbryantia sp. | reverse complement strand
TAAAATTTTCAAAGTTCATCAATTTCTGCTTGACTTTTTATTTGCAGACTAAATTTTCTGGTACTGCCATTTTCCCCTTATGTAACGTATTGAAAAACAAATTGCCCGGAAAAGCCAGTCGATCGTCATCGCCACCCAGATACCGAAAACTCCCCAGCCCAGGTATTGTCCCAATATGTAACTAAATAATATTCGAAATATCCACATGGAAAGAATCGATATCCACATAGTAATCTTCACATCATTTGCCGCCCGCAGAGTATTCGGGAGATCAAACGATATGGGCCATATCGTGCATACACAGCACGCATGATATGTTAAAATCTTTCTTGTCATCGCTGCTGTTTCCGGCTGCAGATGATAAATCTGAATAATCACCGGCAGTAAAAGATAAACAATCACATTTACCGCAATCATTGCCAGATACACAATCCCGATCAGCTTTTTCGTGTAATATTTCACCTGGTCATAATCTCCCGCTCCGGCGCACTGTGCTGCAACTGTTAAAATAGCAAATCCCATCGCCATCCCGGGCAGAGTCTGAAACATTGCGATCGTATTTGAAACAGCATTCGCCGCAATGGATGCAGTGCCGAAGGTTGCCACCAGGCTCAGCACCAAAATCTTTCCTAACTGAAACATACTGTTTTCCAGTCCATTCGGTACCCCGATATGCAATATTTTGCGTATCATATGCCTATCAAAGTGAAACTGTATTTTTCGTGACATATGAACCGGCTGATTTTCTCTGCGAAGCAACATGATCATTATGAGAGCGGCAAACATTCTGGAAACCAGCGTCGGTATCGCCGCTCCTTCAACGCCCATTTTACAGCCGTAAATCAAAATACCATTTCCTGCAATATTGATCACATTCATAAGCAATGATGATTCCATAGATATTTTGGAATTTCCAACGGAACGAAATATCGCAGCGCCGCCATTGTATAATGCAATAAACGGAATGGAAGCCGTTACGATCAGCAGATAAACTCTTGCGTTTTCCATTACATCCGCTTCAATTTTTCCAAAAATCCCGTGCAGAATCAGATTCTGTCCGGCGTACATCAGCGCCGTCACCGCAACAGATAAAATTGTGACAAACAATATTAACTGATCTGTTGCTTTGCTGGCAAGCTCTTTTTTCTGCTGACCGATATAATGTCCTGCCACCACAGCTCCTCCGGTAGCAAGCGCCGCAAAAATATTGATAATCAATACCATGATCGTGTCCACCAGGGAAACTCCCGATACAGCCGCCTCTCCCACACTTGCGACCATGACAGAATCCGCCAGCCCGACTGTAACGCTCAGGAGCTGTTCGATAATCAGCGGAATGATCAGCTGACGTAACTGTCTGTCTGTAAACCTCATACTCCCCATCCCCTCAATAATATGATTTCTCATGCAATATTTTTACAGCATTTTCGCTCTCTTTTCAATACTTTTTTCGAAAGTATTCTCATTTTCAGACATCTCTTACTACAGACCCTCTTTTAGCCTTTCTCAGCACAACTCCATTTTTGAAGACATATCTTACCCCAGAGCTTTTTGAAGGTGTGCCTTTCTCCAGAGCCTTTCTCAGACGTATCTTACCCCAGGCCCTTTTGCAGACCTACCTTACCTCAAAGCCTTTTGCAGGCGTGCCTTACTGCAAAGCCTTTTTTATAATTTTCCATTCTTTTAATAGCCTGTCCATCTGAAAAGCCGCATTTGCCGGACTTGTGGATGGAAGCTTTGTGATCTCTCTTTTCAGCACCGGATAGCTGTATTTCTGATACAGTTCATACGCTTTTCCGCCGTTTGCAAAAATCTGCTTTATCGGCGCCTGTGATAAAATCCTGCCCAGATCACAGGGCACAGCGTTTTTGATGGAACTGTCGCTTGAACCCACAATATCACATTCTGCAATCACATCCCATATTGCTATGTGATTTCCCAGCAAAAAAACTTTCTTTTCTTCAATCGAAACCGGCGTTGGCTCCGCGCAAAGATTACTTAATACCTTCCAGAAACGGTTCTGCGGATGCCCATAATAAAAATGATTTTCCCTCGATTTCACAGACGGAAAAGTTCCAAGAATCAATATCCGCGACTCTTCATCAAAAACCGGTTCAAATGTATGTGTGACATGCTGATAGGTTTGCGCCATCCTGCACTCCCGCCTTTCTGCTTTATACCATCTTACCGCAAGTTCTCAAACTCTAAAACTAACACATCAAATATCTAAATATCCATGCCAGGGCAATTCTTTATTCCACTCTGCCTCTTCTGTTTTCCACCTCAGCTATTTTCTGTTACGTGCCACATCGTTTTCTCATCTCTCCAGTTTCAAGCTCGATTGCGATTTCTCTTACGTGCCGCATCGTTTTCTCATCTCTCCGGTTATAAACTCGATTGCAATTCCTCTTACGTGCCGCATCGTTTTCTCATCTCTCCGGTTTCAAGCTCAATTGCGATTTCTCTTACGTGCCACATCGTTTTCTCATCTCTCCGGTTATAAGCTCGATTGCAATTCCTGTTACGTGCCGCATCGTTTTCTCATCTCTCCGATTACAATCTCGATTGCGATCTTCTGTCCGGTTTTCATGCTTTCTATTGCAACCGACTCCTGTCGCGTATGCGTCCCTTCGCCAAGCGCGGTGCCTATTGTAACCGAAGGAATTCCCTGGGAAAGCGGTATGTTTCCATCTGTAGAACCGGCATCACATATGATTTCACCATCATAATATTTTCTGATTGCGTTCCGGCAGCGCTGCGTCAGGGCCTCCTGCTCTTCTACATCTATCGCACCGTTTCCAGGACGAACGCCCAACATTTCCGCTTCAATCCGAAATCCTTTTTTCCGAAAGTGCTGCAGTGTTTCCTGAAGAAAACATTCCATAAACTCCATCGCTTCTTTAGATTCTGAGCGAAATTCATAGAGCATGGAGGCTTCCTGCGCAATCGTATTTACCGTAGTGCCGCCCTCTACTTTTCCCACATTGTACGTAACTTTTGCATTTTGCGGCAAAGGCGCTTCATACAGCGCCATAATCACTTCCGCAAGCTGCACAATCGCGTTCTCTTTTCCAAAATCCTTGTAGGAATGTCCGCCCTCTGCGCGAACGGAAATACGATACCTCTGAGATCCCACCGCACGATTGTAGATCACATTATAATTGAGGTCAAAACATATCCACTCGCAGATTCTGCTCCCATAATTCTTCCAGATCTGGCGGCTGCCTTTTAAATTTCCAAGCCCCTCTTCCCCGACATCTGCAACAAATAATATGCCCGGCACAGAATCCGTAACATCACACAAAATTTCCGTTTGCTGCTCCAGCAGAAACTTAATCGTCATCAGCATATTCACCAGATTGGCTGTATCATCACGCACACCCGGTCCTATAAGGGACCCTTCTGTCTCTCTTAGAGGAAGCTCCTCTGTATCCGGACACACAATATCCATATGCGCCATCACTGCCACCATTTTCCGTTCCGTCTCACATTGATATGGGAAAATAACATTTCCGGCTTCATCAATAAACGCTCCAGCCGCTCCCTGCTTATGTAGCCATTCAAGCACAAACGCTGCGCGTTTTTCCTCCCGGCCGGAAGGCGCCGGGATCGCTGCCAGTTCCTTTAACAAAGTAATCGTCTCTTCATAATGTGATTCCACATATTCCTGTATGATATGCTCCATCACAATATAATTCTGTGTCATCGTTTCCCCATGTGATTTATTCCTGTTCCATATTTCCCTTTTAATGTATTCTTGTTCCATATTTTCCATTTAATTTACTCCTGCTCTCCATATTTTCCATTTAATACATTCCTGCTCTCCATATTTTCCATTTAATACAATCCTGCTCTCCATATTTTCTATTTAATACATTCCTGCTCTCCATATTTCCTCTTTAATGCATTCCTTCACAGTATGTTGCCGCGTTACACTTTTCTTTATTTTAGCATCCCACCCCGCAGAATACAATCTTACATTAGAAAAAATGCCTGACATCTTATATTAAAAAATGCCAGAAAAATGCTTACATCACACATTAGAAAAAACTCATCAGATTCTCTCATTAGAAAAGAACCTCATCAGATCCGCCTTCGTCTCTGATGAGGTTCTTTTATCCGATTAATTCAACACTGTCAACATTTTCACATCCGGACACAAACTCCATGATCTGCCTTCTGGAGCAGCTATCCGGAAAATACGCCTGGCATTTCATCTGACAGTAATTTTCATTTTTGTAATCCCACTTCACAGAATGCACCTTTGCTCCATATGCCTCCAGTTTCTGAAGCAATCCCTCGTAACTCCCCTTTTCCGTCTTAAAAACAAGCATCGCCCTGGTCTGTTCACGGAAGATGCTCAGCCTGCTGTGAAATACAACCTGTGCAACAAGAACAATTACCGTCGTTCCAATGCCAAGGCTGTACAAGCCTGCGCCAAGTGCCATACCAATCGCGATCGTCACCCATACACCTGACGCCGTGGTAATTCCGCTCACATATCCCTGTTTTCCGATCAGTATCAGACCGCCGCTCAATATCCCGACACCGCTTATGATGCCCGCTGCAACCCTGGATACATCACAGCTCAGTCCATCCATTCCTGCAACATCCAGAAAACCATATTTTGAAATAATCATCATAAGGGCAGTGGCAATCGACACCATAAAATGTGTTCTTATTCCTGCCGACTTGGTCCGGTGCTGTCTCTCCATACCAATTAATATGCCACAGACACCTGCCATTCCAATACGAATAAAGTAAGACAGTTCTGCACACCAATCCATAACCAGCCGCCTCCTTTTTATTCTCCTGTCTGTTCGGTTCTATATATATTGTTTCAGCCGTCCCAGAATTTCTTCATGCACCAGTGTATTCGTGGCAAGCGCCGTAGTATTTCCATAATAAGTCGGTCGTCTGCCATCCCACTGCGAAAAACTTCCTCCTACCTCCCGCACTATGATTTCTCCCGCCGCATAATCCCATGGCTTCAGATTTTCAGCAATAAACGCCCCGCCCCTGCCGCAGGCAATATAGCAGCAGTCCAGTGCTGCGGAGCCCGTGATCCGGTAGTCTATACAGTCCCGGTAAATATTGCTGAATACCTGCGGAAATTTATTCGCCACCCGGTCGCTGTATGGATTTGTCTCTGCCAGAACCAGCGTCTGGCTTACGCTGGCGTCCCTGCACACAAATATTCGCTTTCCATTGCAATAGGCGCCCTCACCCTTCGCGGCATAAAACATTTCCTGACTCTGTGGACTGTAAACCACTCCAAGAACCGGTTCTGCATTCTCCAGAAGTCCGATAGAAATGGCATAGTCCGGATGACTGTAAATAAAATTACTGGTTCCGTCGATCGGATCTATGATCCAGCAGTATTTCTGATCCGGCTTGCCCTTATAGCCCTCCTCCGAAATCACAATGGAGCCCTCCAGAAGTCCGGGAAGCTTTTCGCAGAGAACATCACTGATCCTCATATCTACCTCCGTCACAAAGTCCTTCGCGCCCTTCTGCTTTACAGAAACAGAGCCATCATTTTTTGCGATCTTGGCCACCTCTCTGGCGGTCTTTTTTACCTTTTCCAGCAAATCACTGTACCTGCCCATACCTGTCTACTCCCTTATCTGTTTCTATTCCCTGATCTTTATCACTTTATCCTTTATCGTTCGGAATCCTTTGCTGCGAATAGTATCAAAAAATTCTCCGTCATAATGCATACAATATACTTTCGACCGATAGTCATCCGGAATTGTCTCCTCAAGCTTTGCCAGTGTAAAATGGGCCCCGCCGTGATCCTCCACAGACGTATCCTGATAAATTTCATCAAGCTCCCCTGCAAAAAGCTTTTCTGTCACCGTCTCCGGAAGCTCCGCCGCATCGCCGCTGTAATAAAAGCGTTTTCCATCTGCTTCAAACAGATATCCGAAAGAATTCACCATGATTTCATGATGCTTCACCGGTACGGGCACCGCCTTTACGCGGACGTCGCCGTAAACTGCATAATCCCCGTGCAGCTCATAATGTTCCGGCTCCACTCCGGTCAGCCCAAAGACAGTCGTCAGCTTCTCCGGCTCCGGAAATATCACTCTTGTGCGTATTCCAAGCTTCAGATAACAATAAACGATCAGCGTGCCCAGGCTTCCCATATGGTCAGCATGCATATGTGTGAGAAACACAGTGACACTTTTCACCCCTTCAAAATTTCCCGCCATATAATGCTGTCGGAACGTAGTTTCCCCGCAATCGATCAGAAACAGATCCTCCCCGATCCGGAAATATCCGTTGCTGTTATATAGCTTCGGATACAGTGCGGCTCCGCAGCCCGTAAATTTCAACATTTTCCATCATCCTTCCCCGCTGTCCTCTGCTTTTGCTTCTTTCTTTATTTCAGGATCCTCATCATCTTTTTCTGTAATGATCGTGCACTCGCTGCGATCCATCACTTGCATAAACCCCCACTGTTGCTGTTTCGTGCGATCGGCAAGCACATAGGTTTCTGACGAATGCTCCTTGACAATCTCCTTTTTTCTTCCTTCCCGGATATCATTCGCAAACACGCCGTAATCCGAATATGCGGAAACGCTCAGAAACGCCTTGTCAAAATACATCTGTGACAGTATCTTTTCTGCAATCGGTCCGCAGAAGCTCGCAAGTTCAAAGTTTAACTCTCCGCCCACCACAACAAATGATACCCCTTTTACCGGAAGCTGCTGCAAAACCTCAAGGCTGGGCGTCACCACCGTAATTTTCTTATTTTCCAGATACCGTGTCATCGCGCTTGTTGTCGTTCCTGCATCAATATAAATGATATCGCCGTCCTCTACCAGTGCTGCCGCCTTGCGCGCGATCATATGCTTCACGTCCATACGCAGTTTCTGATTTTCCAGCGTAGGCGGATCTAAAACCGCGGCAGCGAAATTACCCTTAAACGCTACTGCAATCATGAGCATGACTCCCGGATAGAAAAACGCCGACCGCATTTCATTTTTGAAGTAAAAAAGAACCCAAATATCTTTGAGTTCTTCTTTCCCAATATAAAATATTTACTATTGCTGTTCTCTTCCCTCACAGATATGATTCCGGAAAATATTCCCGCTCTCATACCAGTTTCCGCAATCCGGGCACTGCACCATCTCCTGCTCGGTCGTACCACCTGCAGGATCATTTGCACGTTCCTCCGCCATATGAAGATCATAGGGACTGCCGGACACACCGTCCGAGATCGTGCTGAACCAATGTGCGCAGTACGGGCATTGCATCATTTCTTCCTCGTACTGCTGCGCAGAAACATTCTCAGATGCATTTCCCTCCGATACGGTTTCCTGCATGGGCTGCGTCTGCGCCGTACCGCCCGCTTCTGCCGTATCCCCTGCTGCCGCAATATTTTCAGCTACTGTCTCCTCTTCCGTTTCTGGTTCTATTTCTTTTTCTGTTTCTTTTTCTGTCTCAGTCTCTGCCGCCGCTTTTTTTTGAGTTTCTGTTTCTGTAATCTTTTCTGTTTCCTTCTGCGTTCCTGTTAGTGGCTGACAGCCGGACAGCATCATCGCCGCTGCCGCAAGGCACCCACAAAGCACAAGCTTTTTTCTCATAATACCAAAATCTCCTCTCACGGATTCTCTCACAGATTTCCTGTTATCATTGTACCAAGCCGCTAGCGCGGCGGCTAGCCCTAAGTACGTAAAACCACCAC
>NZ_CAJKOX010000071.1 GCF_905201705.1 uncultured Marvinbryantia sp. | reverse complement strand
TACAGTTGGAAAACAAAGTTGCCGAGCATAATAATTTTGCCAGAAGAATGCCGGTTGTTGAAGAACAAATAAAAGTTGCAAATCATAGAATTGACGATTTGGAAAGGAAGAATGAACATGAGTAATTTTTTAAAGAAACCGTATGTGAAAAGAGCATTGAGAACATTTTTACAGACAGCAGTCGGCTACATAGCGGTAAATATCGCCGCAACTGATCTGACTGTAAAGTCCGCTGTTTTGGGATTGGCTGTTTCAGCTATCTCGGCAGGGCTTGCAGCGGTTATGAATTTGAAGGAGGGTAATTAATTATGAAAAATTATATTGGAACGAAAAGAATAGAAGCAGAACCTATGACAAGAGGAGATTACAATAAATATCGTGGCTGGACTATACCAGCTGATGAAAATCCAGAAGACGAGGGATACATTGTAAAATATTCTAATGATTATATTTCATGGTCACCTAAACAAGCATTTGAAGAGGCATATAGCGAAATCGGTGAAAATCCGCTGTATGACACTGCATTGTTGATGAAAAGTAATGATTTTAAAGACAGATTTAGGGCAGAATATTATCAGCTGAAAATTAGAGCAAATGGGTTAAAAACTATGCTTAAAAAATATAAAAATAATACGCTCCCATTTAAACCTAATTGTACATATGAATTACTTTTTACGCAGCTTGTTTATATGGAAAATTATATAATCGTGTTAGAGGAAAGAGCAAAAGTCGAAGATATAGAACTATAATCTTAATAGAAAACAGTTGACATATTTCCACAATTGATGTATAATAATAAAAAAGGGGCATACCGATAGACGGTCGCTCCCAATCATTAAGAAGTTATATAAATAACCGCCTATGTGAGAGTATGGCGGTTATTTCCTTTTATGAAAAATTGCGTACATAAATGTTGCAAATGCTATAAAGACAGATGCAAACTGGAGTAATTCACTCCATGTAACAAAATTATTCATAGTAAATCACTCCCTTCCGGGAGCAGGATTGACCGCCTACCGAACGCAATAGGAAAAGCGTTCGGCAGACTTGCCCTAAAGATGGCAAGCCTACCGTTTAGGTATGCCCATAAGCATTATTATACTATAATCGGCATAATATGTCAATATGCACTCTGTTTTTAGACGGCGTCCTATAAGGAAGTAAATGAAATTTCCGGTAAAACCGGCGTGGCGAATATCACGCCGGTTCTTCTGTCTTTGTCGGCAGTTCCGGTTTGGCAAGTGGAATCCGGATTTTTCCCACATAGGTAAAGTAGACTTCAATCGTGACATGCTTCTTTCCGCCGATTCTCTCCGGACTGTGAATTACGATTTTTTCAATCAGTTCATTTACCGTAGCTGCGTCCAACTCCTGCAAATCGGAATACCTGTCGGCAAGCTGGAGGAACCGCCCCACATCGGCAATCTGTCCGGCTTCATTTTCAATTTCCCGTTCCAGCGAAGCAGCAAGCCTCTGAATTTCTTCCTGCTCCGTTTCATACTGTGCGGATAGCTTTTGAAAGTGGAGGTCGCTTAATTTCCCAAGTACGGAATCTTCATAAAGCCTTTGGATGATCTTGTCCAAATCCTCCATACGTTTCTGCGCCCCGGAGAGGGCTTTCCGCTTCTGTGTCTGCTCCGCTTTCCGGCTGGCCTCGTCCTGCGCCAGCATTTCCTGAGTGAAATCATCCCGGAACAAACGCACATAGGTCAGTGTTTCCTGAATACATTCCAGCACCCGCCTATAAAGCGTAACCTCTCGAATATAGTGGATTTGGCAGGAACCTGTATTGCTCTTGTAATTGGAGCAGACGACATGGTCCTGAGACTCATCCTTGTAGGTATTGCAGGTATAGTAATAGAGCTTCGCACCGCAGTCAGCACAGTAGACAAGGCCGGAGAAAATGCTGGTTTTCCCTGTCTTTGTCGGTCTGCGCTTGTTCGCCCTTAACGCCTGCACCCGTTCCCACTGTCCCCGTTCAATGATTGCCGGCTGCGTATCTTCAAATACCCGCTGGTTTTCTTTTGTGTTTTCCATCCGCTTCTTGAATTTGAGAGATTTTGTATAAGTCTTAAAATTGACGGTACAGCCGGTATATTCCGGCCGCTCCAGTATTCCTGCAACGGATTTGGAGCACCACTGGTACAGGTTATCCGGCATGACCCATCCTTTCTGTCTGGCGTTATACGCAGTAACAGTCAGTACCCTGTCAGCGGTCAGGACTTTTGCGATCTGCATGGGGCCTTTTCCCGCAATGCACAGGTCAAAGATACGCCGCACCACCTTTGCGGATTCTTCGTCCACAATCCATTTCTTTTTATTCTGTGGGTCTTTCACATATCCGTAGGGCGGATTGCTGGCGATATGTTCCCCGGCTTCTCCGCGCATTTTTACGACTGCCCGGATTTTTTTGCTTGTGTCCTTTGCGTAATAATCGTTAAATACGTTTTTGAACACAGCGAAACAGTTGCCGCCGTCGTAGTTGCAGCACTCATGTACCATCCTGCGCATCCGGCGGTACTGCGGATAATTCATCACCGGAATCTGATTGTAGATAAAAACACCTCCTTTCTGACCGTCAAAAAATATCCCTCTACTATACATTTCATTTTTTGATAAATGAAAGAACCAGACACAAGCAGTATCAACGCCAGCAGCATACTAACGACTACATTTCCGGCTTTGTTTGTATTCAATATCGCAAGCATCGTCATAATGCTTGTAAAGGCAACGGAAACCAAAATGCTGCATACCAGACACATGGTAACTACACTTGTTTTTGTAAGCAGTTCCCCGTCTTTGGCGCTGCCGACCACAAATACCCCTGTTATGTAGACCAAAGAAATCAGCACACCGAACACACGATAAAATTCGCCAGATAAATCCGCATCCGGGAATGTCCGACCACCAACTTATTCCGAATCGTACCGTCACTGTATTCAGAACCAATGAACATGCTTGTAAGGATCGCTGCCACAAGACCCATAAACGGTGCAAAATCAAAAAAGCATCC
This sequence comes from uncultured Marvinbryantia sp., assembly GCF_905201705.1. GTDB lineage: Bacteria > Bacillota > Clostridia > Lachnospirales > Lachnospiraceae > Marvinbryantia. The sequence goes on along the minus strand of NZ_CAJKOX010000071.1, from coordinate 6,910 downwards.
GTCAAGCGCAAAGCCCCCATTGGCCTCCGAAGCAGCATTTGACGCACTATATACGCCGTAGACAAACATACAGATCAGTAAAATCCAAAACACGATTTTTTTCAACATGCGAAAAAAAGTTGATACAAACAGTCTACTCATGGCTGGCACCTCCGATTAAATTTACATAGTAGCTTTCCAGATTTTCTTCCCGTTCCTGTATGGAAAGCACTTCACACTGGTACTTTTCAAGGGCAGATGTGAGCCGGGAAATATTCACCCTGCTATAAACCTCTGCAACATTTGGGGTAAGAATTTTGTAGGGCAGCCCTGTCTGTTCCAAAACCTCAGCCAGAGCTTTTCCGTCTGTCACTTCAATACGGACAGATTTTCGGAATGAATTTTCCAGATCGCTCGCACTGATTTCCTTTACCATTTTCCCGTTGTCAATAAAACCGTAATGGGTGGCAAGACGGGATAATTCATCCAGAATATGACTGGACACCAAAATGGTAATGCCATATTTCTGATTAAGGTTCAAAAGAAGCTGCCGCATTTCAATAATGCCCTGCGGGTCAAGTCCGTTGATCGGCTCGTCAAGCACCAAAAATCGAGGATTTCCTACAAGCGCAATCGCAATTCCTAACCGCTGCCTCATGCCCAGACTGAAATTCTTTGCCTTTTTCCATCCGGTGTTTTCCAGACCCACCATTTTCAATAGCTGCGGGATTGTGTCAAAAGTGCGTATACCCAGAACGCGGTACTGTTCCTTTAAGTTCCCGGTCGCTGACATATCAAGATAGATAGCCGGGGTTTCAATGACCACTCCCATTTCTTTTCTGGCATTCAGAACTTCATGTTTCCGGCTGCTTATTCCGTAAAGCGTATACTCCCCGGAAGTCGCTTCCTGCAAGCCGCAGATCAGCCGGAGCAGGGTCGTTTTACCGGCTCCGTTTTTTCCTACCAGTCCATAAATTGCACCTTGGGGAATGTGCATGGAAAAATTGTCTAATGCCTTATGATGGCCGTAAATTTTTGTCAAAGCATCTGCTTCGAGAACATAGTCCAAAATATTACCTCCTTTTTGGTAGCACTCGCTATTTGTGAAGTGCCTTATACAGCCATCCTTTCGGACGGCTGTTTCGTTTCCGCATATTTTATTCAGCAATGTGCAGCCGTTCCACCACCGTTTTCTGTGCCATTTTGTTGTAGCAGAAAAGCGGTACTAAGGCGGTTATTATAATCAACGGAATCATGCAAAAGAATACAGGTGTCAAGGTAAAATGCCATGTAAAATAGGTTAATTCTGCGCCCATCATCCGAACCACTGTCACGCTCCCCAGGGCGGAGAGTATCAGGGAACACACAAGCCCCAGGACAGAATAGCCAATGCCCTCATACATTAACATCTGCTTCACTTGTCTGCCCGTCATGCCCACCGATTGCAGCATGGCAATTTCTTTGTGCCGTGACAGAATGGATGTCGTCATAGAGTTAATAAAGTTCAAAATGCCAATCAGCGCCAGTATCGCGCAGAGTACGCCGCCCACGAGACGGTACATATTGATCATGCCGTCAAAAGACTGGCGCAGGACAACTTTGGAAAAGTAGTCCAGAGCTGTGTCGGTATTTGCGGTATAATTTTTCAGCCAGTTTTCAGCGACAAGCAGGTTTTCATCATCCACATTAAATATGGTTTTCATAGCCGGTTGATCGGCGGCGACCATATTTCCAAGCAGTTCCTCTTTTGGGAAAATGTATTCCATACCCATGTCTACATGCAAAGGAGTCTGCAGTGCTCTTGGAATGTCCACCACGGCAAGCACTTCATATGCTTTGCTTGTGCCGTCAAGCTGCTGTACGCTGATCTGATCACCCGGTTGGTACAAGCAGAGAGTACCGTCGTCCATCATCCGCAAAGACGTCACATACACGCCGGTTCCGGCTTTCCACTTTTCCATATTCAGTTCGCCATCCAAAACCTGCATATATTCTGCCGGGAAATCGTCCAACCCATAGACATTAACACCGTGTTCTTTCCGTACCATATAATTGCCTAATTCATTCGCAACGGCGCTTGAAGAAGCGGCAAGTTCCTGTAAACGGGCAAGGTCGCTTTCGGAAAGAAGCTGTTTGGAAGTCCACAGGTAGACGCTCCCTATATCTTCAAGACCGTCCAGACTTTCCGCCTGACTGATAAAATCCTGGCTCACATTCGCTGTATTAAATGGGCTGTAACTGTTGATAATCGTAGTATCTGAAACAGTAAAATCCGTCAAGCTAAAATCGGCAACAAATTTGTCAAAGTCAAATGAGGTCACATAGGTATAGACGCTGTTCAAAAGAACAATGCTGAGTGCAAATGACAAAGTGACGATTGTTACCTTTTTCTTATTCCGTCCGAGATTATTTTTCGCCATCATGGCAGCGCTGATCTGTTTGCTGCGCCGCTGTTCCTTTTTCGCCCCGTTTTGCTCCACATAGTGAAGCGCCTCTATCGGAGAAACTTTAGCCGCAAGCGCAGCAGGTTTCCGGCAACTGATGAAAACCGTAATCAGAGACAGAACGATCGCCGCCAGGAAAATCACCGGATTTACGGTAGTGACTACGCGAATATCGTCCGTCAGCATATCGACGATCACGGGAAGCAGCAGACGGCCAATAGGCCAGCCAAGTAACAAGCCCAGAGGAATCCCCACAAGGGAGAGCCTGACCGCCTTTTTATAGACGATTTTGCGTATCTGCCTTGCGGTTGTTCCCAGAGTTTTCAGCATCCCATAAAAGCGAATGTCCTGTGCGATGGAGATATAAAACACATTATAGATCAGAAGATAGCCCGCGATAAAGATAACCCCAATCCCTGCCACAAGGGGAAGTATGGAGGAAAGACTAACCGTTGCAGTCCCGTAGGCGTCATTGATACTGACCCGTTCCTCTAGGCCGTACCGTGACGTCACTTCCAATAGCTGCTTTTCCATATTCCATTCCGCAGGCACCATCATAATCACGTCAATATAGCCTGTAGATTCGCTGATCGTTCCATCTGTCTCCTCGTGGGCAACGGGTGCAACATCTTCCGCGTATTCCTTGGACAGAAGAATAGTCTGACGATAAGCAACCGCGTCGCCATCCCATACCCCGCATAAGGTAAACGTGTCGGTAAAGGTGCCTGTATCCGTGGTAAAGGACAAATCCACCTGTGTGCCGATTTCATCCGACAGTCCCATCGCCGCCAGGACGATACGGTTGGTGGCAATTTCGTTTTTCCGCTCTGGAAGACGTCCGGTATCCGGGCTGTTGAAGGTCAGCTCGGCATAGACCGCGTCTGCATAGCGTACCTCGGTAGGTGTTTTATGGAAACTGCTCCCGGCCGCGTCTCCGATAATGACGGAATAGCCAGTTTCTTTAAGGTCTGGGTCAGCTGCCAGCGATTCATACTCGTCCCATGAAATATGCTTCACGCCCCCATGCGCCGATGTCCCGATGGTTCTCATATTGCTTTCCTGCATAGCAGTCTGCAAACTGACCGCAATCGTAAACAGGCTGGTAAACAAAAGTGTGGCAAGCATAATCGCTAAAACAGCAATCGTATTTTTCCGGGCTTTCAATGAACGCTTCGTCAGAAGATTCAATGTGGATTTATTATTGTTGCCAAATAAAATATCATTCATATTTCTGCCCCCTTACTGCACGATCTTTCCATCTTCAATCCGAATGATACGGTCAGCAAGCTGGGCGATCTCATTATTATGAGTAATCATTACAAGGGTTTGGTGGAATTTCTGACTGGTTACTTTCAAAAGTCCCAATACATCGCTGCTGGTCCGGCTGTCAAGATTGCCGGTAGGTTCATCAGCCAGAACGATAGCGGGCTTGGAAATCAAAGCGCGGGCGATAGCGACACGCTGCTGTTGGCCGCCGGAAAGGTTATTTGGCAGATTGTTCAGCTTATCTTCCAGTGCCAGCATCCGCACCACCTCACCCATAAATTTCTTGTCTACCTTATCGCCGTCCAGTTCCACAGGCAGCACGATATTCTCGTAGACATTTAGTACGGGAACCAGGTTGTAGTTCTGAAAGATAAAGCCGATCTGCCTCCGGCGGAAAATCGTGAGTTTCTCATCGTTAAATTTAGATAACTCTTTTCCTTTTACTTTGATACTGCCGGACGTTGGCGTGTCCAGGCCGCCCATCATATTCAGGAGCGTAGACTTACCGCTGCCGGAAGTACCGACAATCGCAACAAACTCCCCCTCCTCAATCGAGAGGGTCACACCGTCCAGAGCCTTTGTAATATTCAGCTCTGTACCATAGTATTTTTTTAAGTCAGTTGTTTGTAAAATGCTCATATAGAATACCTGCCTTTCATTTAATAAACCTATCATAACAGCCAAATTTCACAGAAATGTCACGAACAGCAAGAAATTTCAGCAAAATTCAGCCCCAAATGTCACAATCCTGTGACATTTCAAATATCGGGGCGTTTCGCTTACTTTCGGAGCAGGAAAACAGAAAAGACAGAGCCTTTCCCAACCTCCGAAGCTACCCGGATATAGCCGCCCTGCAGGGAGATAATTTCACGGGCCAGATACAGCCCGATCCCGATCCCCTCCACATCATGTACGGCGTCCTCCCGGTAAAACCGTTTGAAGATTGTTCCCTGGTGCTGCTCTGGAATCCCAATGCCAGTGTCGGCAATGTCAATCTTCAAATACATTTCCCATGCCTCCACCTGCACATGAATTTGACCGCCCGTCGGTGTGTACTTCACGGCGTTGTCCAGAATATTAAACAGCGCTTCGCCCGTCCACTTCCGGTCATGGCACGCCTCCAAATGCTCCGGGCAATCCACCTGGACGTCGATTTGTTTCTTTTCGGCACCCAGCAGGATACCGCCCAATGCAGCCGCGAGGGTATAATAAATCGGCTGCTCCTTTTTCTCCAGAGAGATAACGCCCGCTTCCAGCCGGGAGGTCTTTATCATGGCCTGCATAAGAAAGTCCAGTTTGTCAAGCTGGCCTGCCTGCGCCGCCAGAAATTCCTTTTGCTTCTGCGCCGGAACGTCCTGCTCCATTAGGGTGCTGTTGATTATTTTCAGATTTGCAATCGGTGTTTTTACCTGGTGGGAGATGTCGGAAATCAATTCCTGCAAATCGCTCTGCTCTTTTGTGATACTGTTTTTATTTTCCTGCATGACCTCATACAATCGGCCAAGACGGAAGTTGATTTTATAAAACAGGCTTTCTTCCTCTGCGGCCTGCCGTGGCTGTTCGGCCCCGGACAGCATATCGTCCAGCATGGCGCAAAAGGCATCGGAAAAATGTGCCAATTTCCGGCGGATCAGAGCTACAAAGCAGATAACGCAGAGCAGCACGAAAAGACTGAACAGGAGTACATACCAAACAGCGGTAGTGTTCCGGGTCAGTACATAGACAGCAGCAGAAATGAATCCTGCTGCCAAGAGCAGAAAAACCCCTAAAAAGACGCAGGCTTTATTGATGGAGAGCTTTCGTATATTCATTTCTGCGACCCTCCAATCCACATATAGCCCATACCGTACACAGTCTTGATATACTGGCGGCCATCTGTTTCTATTTTGTTCCGTACCCGGCTGATCGCAGCGGTCAGGGCGTGCTCGTCCACAAAGTTGCCATCCGCATCCCACAATTTTTCAAGAAGTACCTGCCTGGTCAAAACAATCTGCGGATTTTTCGTTAAGACCTTTAAAAGCCGGTATTCCAGAGGGGTAAACACCAACGGCTTTCCGGAAAGGGCGGCAGTCATTTCCGAAAAATTGATTGTCAGCGCACCGTCCTCATAACAGTCGCCGCCGGATTGCTTTTCAAGCCGCCCCAGCACCACCGCCAGCTTTTTTTGAAAGACACTCATGGGGAATGGCTTTGTCACATAATCCTCCGCGCCCAGCTCGTAGCCTTTCAGCATATCGCTTTCCATATCGTTTGCGGTCAGGAAGATAACTGCCGTATCAGGGCAGCGTTCTTTTGCCTCCCGGCAGAAATCAAAACCATTCCCGTCCGGCAGGTTCACATCCAGCACAATCAGATCATAGTCCTGCTTCGTCAGAAAATCTTTTGCCTCCTGTTTTGTCAATGCGGAATCCACCGTATATCTCGCAGCGTTTAAGTTATAGCATAAGGTATGATTCAAAAGGTGGTCGTCCTCAACTACTAAAATACGCATCCTATCACACTCCTTCACATTCAGCGTAACACCCAAATGTCACAGAAACCTCACGAGAAAATTATTTTTTTCTTTTATCAGCCGGCTTTTCCGCATTTTGGAGTATCAGCCAGATTCGGCTAAGGTGGATCACACCATCAATCCGGTTTTCCGCACATAATTTCTGCACCCGGCGCTCGGATAACTCCTATTTCTTTGCTGCTTCTTGTACCGTCATATATTCAAACATAACCAACCTCCTACTGATAATTGTATTTTTATTATAGTCGGTCAACCGAATAATAGCAATGGTATAACTGTGAACAAATTCCAAATAAAGGTTCTCAAAACTACTCGCAAGCAATGCATCTTTACGTAAAAGATGCCTACCAGGCAGAAATTTGGTTCCCGTAATTCCTGCCTGGTGCTTGTTGGTGACATGTCCCCAAACCCCTGAGATCATCACCTGCGGTGATGGCTGCACGTTCCGTTGGAACGCTGAAAAATTGAAACCTAATATCTTACCAAAATAAAAAATGCTATGCAATCAATGAACCTTTTGCATAGCATTTTCTATTTTTCCGTTTACCTGGCACAAGTCATAAGTTTTGCAATGTTTCCTTATGGGCTACTGCTCAGGAGAAATCCCGATAGGCTTTTATTTTATTAATACTCCTTAAGTTTTTAGGAGTCAGCTTAATTATGAAAAATCATAAGCAACAGCATCTTCTGTTAATAATGTATTAGTCCA
>NZ_CAJKOX010000070.1 GCF_905201705.1 uncultured Marvinbryantia sp. | reverse complement strand
GCTATACAGCCCCGCCACTCACCTCCACGTGTTCTGTAGTGTGCCAGTCTTATAAAGTAAATATATCAGAAGGAAGATGGGTTAGAAAAGTGAAAGGTAGCCAATTTGTTTCATGACGCATTGGTGCCTTTCGCAGAAAGGCGGATTATATAAATGAGACTGGCGGTGTTTTTTCCGGGAATTGGCTATCATTGTGATAAACCGTTGTTGTATTACAGCAGGAAGCTTGCAGCCGGATATGGGTTTGAGATTGCGGAGGTTTCATACGAAGGATTCCGGCGGGACATCAGAGGCTCGGAAGAAAAAATGCGCGAGGCGTTTGAAAACGCGTTTATTCAGGCTGAACAGGTGCTGGAGCATGTGACATTTAACAGGTATGAAACGGTACTGTTTGTCTCAAAAAGTATAGGGACCGCAGTAGCGGGAGCTTATGATGCAAGGTATGGGATACGTGCACATCACATATTCTATACGCCGGTGGAGGCATCGCTGCCTGTGATGCAAAACGGAATTGTTTTTCATGGTACCGCGGATCCGTGGGCAGACGCGGAGATTATTCAGCAGGGGTGCCGGAAAAAGGAGCTGCCATACTATTCTTATGAGGCGACAAATCATTCCCTGGAAACAGGAAATGTGCAGAACGACCTTAAAAATATGCAGGATATCATGGAAAAAACGGAGAAATATATACGGGAGCTGACGGAATAGCCGAAACTGCATATTCAGGGTGTATTAGAACAGATGAAGCTGCATATTCAGGGCATATTAGAACAGCCGGGTCACATATTCAGAGTGTGATAAAGCCATCTTGAAAGCATATGACATGGAGGAACAGGATTCATGAATGCAGAAGCGATATTTTTGAAGTATACGGATAGGTATGACCGGAGCAATGGAAAGATAGAATTGAAAATATTACATACGCTGGAAGTGGCAAAGGTAATGGACCGGCTTACAAAAAAGCTGCATCTGGACAGGGAAACACGTGAAATTGCACACATCTGTGCAGTGTTTCATGACATCGGACGGTTTGAGCAGGTGAGACGGTATGATACCTTTCTGGATCATCTGAGTGTAGACCATGCGGAGCTGGGATGCGAGGTGCTGAAGGAGGAGGGCTTTCTTGCTGAACTGCCGGAGGCGAAGCAGCAGATGATTCTGACAGCGATACGGAATCATAACCGCTATCAGATAGAGCCGGGACTGGAAAGTCACACAGAGTTTTTGTGCAGACTGATTCGGGATGCCGATAAATGTGACATCTTCCGCGTGTTTGCCCGCGAGGATATGGTGGATACGATGGGTGAGACGGAAGAACAGGTGGCGGGGGAGACAATTACGGATGCTGTCTATAACAGTATTCTTCGTCATGAGTGTGTGAAAAAAGAAGAGAGAAAAACAGGATTGGATAAATGGGTTTCTTTTCTGGGCTTCTTTTTTGATATGAATTTTGCAGAGAGCCTGGAGATCTTAATGGAAGAAAAATACTACCGTGCGCCGTTTGACAGAACCCGTTTTACAGATGCAGAAACAAAGAAACGAGTAGAAATAATACTGGAGGAGACGGAGAAATATATCAGAGAGCGGATTAATGCCGCAGGAATATAGATATGTGATGTTTTAGCTGAACAGCAGGAGGTAAGCAATGTTTCAGTTTGGGAAAAAGAATAAAAATCTGGAGGAGCTGCTTTTGCGTCTTCATGCAAATGCATCAAATAATTATAAGGATGCTGCGCAGGAGAATTACCGGCAATTTTTAACACTGTTTGAAGAATACAAACAGAATGGAACGCTGAAACCAAAACAGATTTCCTATTATCATGACATAAATGAGCAGCTTAAAGCGGAAATGAAAAACTATACACATGCGGATCAGAAACCGGATATTAAAGGACTTAGCGGGATGAAGCATTAAGCGGCATGGCAGGCTTCAGTGTCCGGACTGTGCTTCGGAGATGGGCGGGGATGACGCCGGGGTGCCGCATCAGCTTCCGTAATCCACTTTCATCAGACACAGCCCCTGCGCGGGAGCCATAAAGCCAGCCAGTGCCCTTTTTCTGGCGGCAAGAAGCTCCGGCATACTTTCGGGGGAACGTCTTCCGTAGCCTGTCTCCAGCAGGGTACCGGTGAGAATGCGCACCATATGCTGCAGAAAGCCGTTGCCATGATACACAAAATACAGGTAGGAATCATTTTGTGTGATTTCAATGGAATCAATCGTTCTCACCGTTGATTTTTTCATTTTCGGATTTCCGCAAAAGCTTGCAAAATCATGTGTGCCGCAGAGATATCCGGCGGCTTTTTTCATTGCGGCTACATTCGGAGTCTTATCCAGTACGTATACATATTTCCGGTCAAATACCGGCTTCAGGGGTCCGGTAAAGCAGGTATAGCGGTACGTTTTTCCGGTGGCATTATATCTGCTATGGAAACGGTCCGATACGATGCAGACTTCCCTGACGCAGATATCCTCCGGAAGATAACGGTTCAGATAATCACGGATATCACCGGGGAGCATGGCGGTGTCCAGATGAACATTTGCTGTCATTTCTCTCGCATGTACGCCGGCGTCTGTCCGTCCGGCACCGATAACTTTGACCGGCACCGGGCAACCGGGCATCCCGTCTGCTGCGCCCGGATTGCAGGATACCACGCTGGCGGCGGGGGTTATGAGACTTTGAACCGGGACGTCATCCGGAAACGCCAGCATTTTTGTCAGAACAGCTTCCAGTTTTCCCTGAATGGTCATTTCAATGCCTGGCTTTGCTTCCCAGCCGTGATAGCGTGTGCCGTCGTAAGTGACAGTGAGCTTAAAATTCTGTTTCATAGTAATCTCCAATTCATGTAAAATTTATGTGATGAGCCAGAGGACAAATGGACATAAAAACATGTTTTGTGATGTCTGGGGGGGGGAATCATTCGTCGGGCAACATCATGTGGCATCAGAAATAAGTATTCTCTACAGGCGGAGTATTAACCGGGAAAAAGCAGTATTACCGCGCCCAATATCACAAGAACAATACCAGTCGCCCGGTTGAGCGTTTTGGCATCCGCTTTGTTGGCAAATACGGCGGCGATTCTTGCCCACAGAAGCGTGAACACGACGCATAGGATCCAAACCGTCCAATCCGGAGCGCCTCCTATTGTAAAATGGGAGACGGCGCCCGTCAGGGCAGTGAATGCCATAATGAATACGCTTGTTCCGACCGCCGTTTTCAGTTCATATCCGAGAACCGTTGTCAGAATGAGGAGCATCATCATTCCGCCGCCGGCGCCGATAAAGCCGCAGATGAAACCGATCAGAATGCCGCATATCACAGATTGTACAGCACGTTTTTGGGCGGAGACGATCTGCATTGCTTCTTTTGTGGTCATGACAGGCTTTATGATAAATTTAATTCCCAGCAGGAGCGTCATAAAGACAGAAAAATTGCCCATTGTGGCTGGCGGGACCAGACTGGCGATATAGCTTCCGACGACAGTGAAAATGAGCACGCTTGCCATCATGATCAGACCGTTTTTGATATCGAGATTTTTGTTTTTACCGTAGGTGTATGCTGATACTGCGCTCGCAAGCACGTCGGATGAAAGGGCAATCCCCACCGCCATGTAGGAATCCATGCCGAGAAAGGTGATCAGCATCGGGCTGATGACTGCTGCGGCGCTCATCCCCGCAAAGCCGGTTCCCAGACCGGCGCCCATGCCGGCAAAAAAGGTGACAATGATTGTAATAAGCATTTCCATATAGATGGCTCCTCTTTCTTTTTAAACCTTTTCGGGACGGAACCGCATCATATGGTGCGTCCGCCCCGTTACAAAGTTTTATCTGGGAATGGTATTATCTCTTAATATCGTAGTTCATGTTCATCAGGTTGCGGATGGTGGAGACATCATCCGTAATATTGGCATCGCCGCGGATGGTGTGCTTGATGGCGCTGCTGGCAACGGCGAAGTTGACCATATCCATCGGTTTGTAGTCATGCATCATTGCGTAGATCAGGCCGCTCGCAAAAGCGTCGCCGCCGCCTACGCGGTCGAGGATGTTGAAGGTAAAGAGCTTACTCTCGAAGGTATGCCCCTCGTACCACATAAACGCCTTTAAGCTGTTTTCACTTCCGCTGTGTGCGTAGCGCACGTGGCGGGCGATGCATTTCAGATTCGGGTAGCGCTCGATGAATTTCTGGAAGATTTCATCCTGCTGCTCGTAGCTCGGCTGCAGCGGAACGCCGTCCTTGACGTCGCCCTTGCTGTGATCGTTTTCGTCGCGCCACAGATGGTATGGCTCGATGCCGAGCAGGACGTCGATGTAGGGGAGACATTCGGTGCAGTAATCGCGCGCCTCCTCCCAGGTCCAGAGCTTGCTGCGGAAATTGCCGTCGAAGCTGACGGTGATATCTTTTTCTTTTGCCACCTTCAGACAGTCCATGATGAGCTTGCGGCAATTCGGAGCGAGCGCCGGTGTGATACCGCTTAAATGCAGCCAGGTGAAGCCGTCGAGAAGCTCGTCTAAGTCGATGGTGGAAAAATCAAATTCGGTGATGGCACTGTTTTTGCGGTCGTAGGTCACCTTGCTGGCGCGGATGCCGTAGCCGGTCTCCAGATAGTAGCTGCCGAGGCGGTGCGTCGGCGTCTGCTCCGGGGTGCTCAGGATCACCGGCGTGCAGTGGACGTCGTTGCTGCGCAGCATACGGATCGCGCTTTTGCCAAGACTGTTGTTTGGGACAACGCTGAAAAAGGTGCTGTCCACGCCGAGGTTAGCGAGCGCAAGTGCGATATTTGCCTCGCTGCCGCCGTAGCTCGCCTCAAAGCTGGAAGCCATGCGGATCTTTTCGTAGTTCGGCGGCGTCAGACGGAGCATAATCTCTCCGATGGTGATGAATTTGTTGTCGGTGTCGTTGCCGTGCAATAATGGATTGTGGTGCTGCATAAGAGTCCTCCTTGTGGAAATTTTTCACGAAAATCTTCTGTTTTTATTTTATTCTATGTACAGAAACATTGCAAGACTTGTTTTGGGCAGATCCCTTCGGATGTATGGCAACAAAAAACGGAGTACCCTTCATAAAGGATACTCCGTCATATTTTTACTCTTTATCGTGTATCTCGCTGTGCAGCTCCTGCAGGGATTTCACCTCGCTGCCCTTATGGGTTTTGAGATAGTGAATGCCGCTTGCAGTTGCTTTTGCCGCCGCGATGGTGGTCATGTACGGAATCTTTGCCTTGATCGCCGCCTTGCGCAGATAGCTGTCGTCGTGAACGGAATCCTTGCCGACCGGGGAGTTGACAATTAAATCAATCTTGCCATTTGTGATCATATCCAGCACGTTCGGGCGTCCTTCGTACAGCTTTTTCACCTTTGTAGCAGGAATGCCGGCGCCGGTGATCAGATCGCAGGTGGTGCCGGTGGCAACAATATTGAAACCGTTATCTGCAAACATGCGGGCAACCTCCACGACCTCCTCCTTATCCTTGCGGTTGACGGAGATCAGCACGGTGCCTTCGAGCGGGAGTTTTGACTGCGCCGCCTCCTGCGCTTTGTAGAATGCTTCGCCGTAGGAGCGGGAGAGTCCGAGCACTTCGCCGGTGGAGCGCATTTCCGGTCCGAGGATCGGATCGACCTCCTGGAACATATTGAACGGGAACACGGCTTCCTTCACCCCGTAGTTCGGGATCTCCTGTTCCTTCAGGGAAGGCACGGGCGACGGACGTCCAGTCAGCTCCGAGGTGATGATGTCGGTTGCGATCGGCACCATGCGGATGTTGCAGACCTTCGATACCAGCGGCACCGTGCGGGATGCGCGCGGATTCGCCTCCAGCACGTATACCTTACCTTTTTCAATCGCGTATTGCATGTTCATCAGACCTTTGACATGCATTTCCTCAGCGATCTTCCGGGTGTATTCCTTGATCGTTTCCACATTTTCCGCTGAAATATGCACGGACGGAATGATGCAGGCGGAGTCGCCGGAGTGTACGCCGGCAAGCTCAATGTGCTCCATGACTGCCGGAACAAATGCGTGGGTGCCGTCGCTGATGGCGTCCGCCTCGCACTCGGTTGCGTGGTTGAGGAAACGATCGATCAGGATCGGACGGTCAGGCGTCACGCCGACAGCGGCTTTCATGTATTCGGTCATGCTCTCGTCGTCGTAAACGACCTCCATGCCGCGTCCACCAAGCACATAGGACGGACGCACCATTACCGGATAGCCGATCTGCTTTGCGATCTCCAGCGCTTCCTCCACGTTGACAGCCATGCCGGATTCCGGCATCGGGATGTCGAGCTTTTCCATCATTTCACGGAACAGGTCGCGGTCCTCCGCCAGGTCGATGACGGACGGGGAGGTGCCGAGGATCTTCACACCGTTCTTCTCCAGGTCGGCGGCGAGGTTCAGCGGCGTCTGTCCGCCAAACTGCGCGATGACGCCGAGCGGCTTTTCCTTCTTATAAATACTGAGCACATCCTCCAGCGTAAGCGGCTCAAAGTACAGCTTGTCGGAGGTGTCGTAGTCGGTGGATACCGTCTCAGGGTTACAGTTTACGATGATCGTCTCAAAGCCGAGCTTTTTCAGCGCCAGCGCCGCGTGAACGCAGCAGTAATCGAACTCGATGCCCTGTCCGATGCGGTTCGGACCGCCGCCGAGGATCATGATCTTCGGCTTGTCCGTATTTACAGGGTTCTTGTCCGGCGCATTGTAGGTGGAGTAGTAGTATGCGCTGTCCTGCGTGCCGCTTACGTGAACGCCCTCCCATGCTTCCTCGACGCCGAGGCTGATGCGGCGGCTGCGGATATCCTCTTCCGGAATTTCAAGAAGCTGGCTTAAATATTTGTCGGAGAAGCCGTCCTTCTTTGCAGCGATCAACAGCTCGTCCGGCAGCATGGAGCCCTTGTGCGTAAGGATCTGTTCTTCCTCTTCCACAAGCTCACGCATCTGGTCGATAAAGTATGCTTTTACCTTCGTAAGCTCAAAAATTTCCTCGGTTGTCGCGCCCTTGCGCAGCGCCTCGTACATGATGAAATGACGCTCGCTGGATGGAGTGATCAGAAGCTTTAACAGCTCCTCTTTACTCAGCTTGTCAAAATTCTTTGCGTGGCCAAGCCCGTAGCGTCCGGTCTCCAGACTACGGATGGCTTTCTGGAAGGCTTCCTTGTAGGTTTTGCCGATGCTCATGACTTCGCCGACAGCACGCATCTGTGTGCCAAGCTTGTCCTCGACGCCCTTGAATTTCTCAAATGCCCAGCGCGCAAATTTAATGACCACATAGTCGCCGTCCGGCACGTATTTATCCAGTGTGCCATATTTTCCGCAGGGGATGTCCTTTAAGGTAAGCCCGGCTGCGAGCATGGCGGATACCAGCGCGATCGGGAAACCGGTTGCCTTGGAGGCAAGCGCGGAGGAACGTGAGGTGCGCGGGTTGATCTCGATAACGATAATGCGGTCGCTGACCGGATCGTGTGCAAACTGCACGTTTGTGCCGCCGATGACCTGCACGGACTCAACGATCTTGTATGCCTGCTCCTGCAGACGCTTCTGACACTCCTCGGAGATGGTGAGCATCGGTGCGGAGCAGAAGGAGTCGCCCGTGTGAACGCCGAGCGGATCAATATTTTCAATGAAGCAGACGGTGATCATGTTGTTGTCGGCGTCGCGCACGACCTCCAGCTCCAGCTCTTCCCAGCCGAGAATGGATTCCTCGACGAGCACCTGGCCGACAAGGCTCGCCTGCAGACCTCTTGCGCAGACGGTTTTCAGCTCCTCGCGGTTGTAGACAAGACCGCCGCCGGCGCCGCCCATGGTGTATGCCGGGCGCAGAACGACCGGATAGCCAAGCTCGTCAGCGATTTTAAGCGCTTCTTCCACGCTGTAAGCAACCTCGCTGCGCGCCATCTCGATGCCGAGGGCGTTCATCGCTTTCTTGAATTCAATGCGGTCCTCGCCGCGTTCGATGGCGTCCACCTGCACGCCGATCACCTTTACGTTGTATTTGTCTAAAATGCCTGCCTTGTATAGTTCGGCGCACAGATTCAGACCGGACTGGCCGCCGAGGTTCGGGAGCAGCGCGTCAGGGCGCTCTTTCTTTATGATCTGCTCCAGACGATCCACGTTCAGCGGTTCGATGTAGGTGACGTCCGCAGTCTCCGGATCCGTCATAATAGTGGCAGGGTTAGAGTTGACAAGTACGATCTCGTAGCCGAGCTTCTTCAGCGCTTTGCACGCCTGCGTGCCGGAATAGTCGAACTCGCACGCCTGTCCGATGACGATCGGACCGGAACCAATGATGAGTACTTTGTGAATATCTGTTCGTTTAGGCATTCATATATCCTCCTGTGAAATAATTAAGTTGCCGATTCTTCTTTTATTATATAGAAAATCACCAAAATCACAAGTGCTTTTCATGGAAATTTTCAAGTACAGGTTTCTGCGGCGAGCAATCTATTGACTATTGACAGAAAACGGTCTGACGGGTATGATAATAATATAGGAAGAGGATTTTGGGAGGAGGGGGACAGATGAAAAAAATAATCAGATGCCTGCCGTTTTTGCTGTTGCTGCTGTTATTGTGCGGAGCCAGTGTGCAGGCGGCAAATTATAAGCCCGGAAAGGTGACGGGTGTAACAGCAAAAAATGTGGGAGAGACGGGCTTTACGCTGAAATGGAAGAAGGTTTCCAAGGCTACCGGATACTATGTTTACCGGCTGAGCGGTACGAGCTGGAAAAGGATCGCTACTGTAAAATCCACCTCATATAATGTTAAGAAAATGGTGCCGAACAAGGCCTATCAGTTTAAGGTGGTTGCCTATCGGACGGTGAAGAAAAAGACATATGTGAGCGACACATTTTCCGGCGTGCTGACTGTCACAACAAGAGTTAAAAAGCCGGCTAAGCCGACTGGCTTCCGTGTTGGGGCAAACGGCAACCGTACGCTGGAGCTGAACTGGAATAAGGCGTCGAATGCCAGCGGCTATGAGGTGTATACCTACGATAAAAGCACCGGTTACAAAAAGGTGAAAACGCTCACCGGGAAGTCCTGCAAGTTTACCGGGCTTACCGTTGGAAAAAAATATACATATGCGGTGAGAAGCTACCGCAAAGTTTCCGGGCAGACGGTGTACAGCAGTTACTCGTCGCTGGTATCCGGAACACCGATCCAGCTTTCCAAAGCAGCATCGGCGGTGCGCAGCTTCCGTTATATCCGGAAAACGAGCAAAAAGGTAACGGTTTATAATTACGACAAGAAAAAGAACCAGACGCTGAAAAGCGGCATTAAGGTATATGTGAACAGCAAAACAAAAAGCGGTTATTTGAATGCCTGGATCGCGAGCAACGGTCAGAAGATCAAGATCAAGGCAAGCGCTTTGAAGAGCGCTACGAGCATTGAATTTAGTCCGAAAAACGATTACTCGAAATCCGTAAAAGAGGAGTTTATCAATTCCAAAAACCTGACCAGCCCGTCTAAATATCTCATATGGATCAACCATTACAAGACGCGGGTAAATATTTTTAAGGGTTCGGTTAATAAGTGGAAGCTGGTAAAGAGCTTTAAGGTTTCCATCGGAAAGGTCGGCTCTCCGCGCGGGATCCGCAGAGTATGCGGCAGAGTACGGTGGGGCTATGAAAATCTGCCGATCGTTTACTGGTCGCCGGGAGGAAATTCCTTCCATTCCATGCTGGGCTCCTCGACCGGCACAGCTACATCGGGCGGCTGTATGCGGTGTCTTACCAACGATCTGATGTGGATATATAATAACATACCGGACGGAACAACGGTATATTCCTGGTAAAGGATATAAAAAAGCTTCCCCGTCGGCGTACTGCCGGCGGGGATTTTTAATGCACTGGTTATGTTGTCCGTTTTGCTATCTATAACGGACAAATAGTTTTTGTTCAAGCCAGCCTCAAACACTTGCTGTTTGAGGCGTAAGAACGTGATTCAAGTGTGAGCAAATCCCATTCGCGAAGCGAATTTTAAATGGATTTGCG
>NZ_CAJKOX010000069.1 GCF_905201705.1 uncultured Marvinbryantia sp. | reverse complement strand
TGTTACCTCCACATTCTTTTTTATTTTGAATGTCCGCAAAATCCGTCCTACATCTGCAGGACAGACAGGGCGCTCTGTCCGAGCGTTTCGCTGTAGTATTTGCGCAGGTTGACATAATTCATATTGTCGTAATACAAAATCAATCCGGCGCTGTGCTGATGCACCTCCGGCCAAAATTCCATCTTCGTCGTGATGCGCGCGTAAACGCTGGTCAGCTTGCGCGCAAGAATACTCACTTTATTAAGCGAAGTACGCGACTCCTGCCCGCGCAGGCGCACCCAGCCCGGCCTTGCCGTCACATCGGCAAAGCGCTGCGGCATCTGGCGCGGCGCATAGTAGAAATTTCCCAGCGTTCCGCTGTCGAAATCGTCAAAGTCGGACGGCTGCGGCAGTTCACACGGAGGCAGGCTGCTCTCCGGCGTCTCAGACTGCGCAAGATTTCCTCCGTTCGCCATGCGCAGCCAGCCGTCGTCCGTCCACATCATTTTCTGGATCGCCGTCTCGCGTCCGAGCGTGCAGCGCAGCTCCGGCACAAACGGCCTCGCCGTCAGATGTACCAGATAGACCTCGCCGGTCGGCAGCTCCACGTAGCTTCCATGACCGGATTTCTGCAGAACGGAGTCGGGATTGTAATACTTTGGCTTCAGATGGTCGGGATCATGACGCTCGTAGGAATCACCCGGCACACTGGTAACGATCGGATTCTTCGGGTCTCGCTCATATGGTCCCCAGACGTTTTCCGCACGTCCCATTGTCACGCAGTGATTATACCCGGTACCTCCCTCCGCGCACATCAGATAATACCTTCCGTTCTTCTTTGTGAGATGCGGAGCCTCGATGCAGCCACGGTCCGTGCCTCCCCACCAGATGCGCTTCGGGTACCCGATGATCTCCTGCTTTTTTGGCGAATACTCCACCATGCAGATCGCGCCCGGCTTCTCATAGCCCGCACGCGTCTCCCAGTCCAGGGAAACAATATATTTCCGTCCGTCGTCATCATGCAAGATAGAAGCGTCAAAGCCCGCCGAGTGCAGATACACCGGCTCGCTCCACGGTCCGCAGATATCCTTCGCCGTGATCAGAAAATTATCAACGTCAAAGTAGCGCGCATTCATGGAATTCATTACGCCGTACACCACATAAAACAGATCCTCCGCCTCGCAATAGGTTAAGCACGGAGCCCAGATACCTTTCGCCGACGGAAGCTTTTTTAAATTCACCTTCTCGTCGTCCGTCAGAACATGCGTCAGCAGCTCCCAGTGCTTCAGATCGCGCGAGTGGTACACCGGAATGCCCGGAAACCATTCAAAGGTAGAAACCGCGATATAGTAGTCGTCTCCCTTGCGGCAGATGCACGGATCGGGATTAAATCCGGGCAAAATCGGATTATGTATCATATTGTTTTCCTCCTACTCCTCTTCGTCCTCGTCCGCGGCTCCGGTGCGGAACCGGCTGCGGAACACGGTTGGCGAATAACCTGTATATTTCTTAAACGCTACTGAAAAATAATTGGTGTCCCGGTAGCCCACCATCGCAGCGATCTTTCCGGTCTTTAAATTGGTAGATTTGAGCAGCTTCTGCGCCGTCTCTATCCTTCTGCGGACAATGTATTCGTTGCAGCCCTCGCCTGTCACCTTCTTGTACAGCTTCGACAGATAATTCGGCGTGATGTAAAAGCGCGCCGCGATGCTGGATACCGAAAGCTCCTCCTCCAGATGGTCGTCCACATAACGGCGCACCTTCGGGATGAGATCGTTGATGACCTCTTTTTCTTCCCCGAAAAGCTGCTGCAAAAATGCACGGGTGATCTCGCAGGCATTCTGTCCGTCCACATTCATAATGTGACGCATCAGCTCTTCAAGCTGTCCCTGCCGCAGCGAGCCGCCCGTGCTGCTCACATACGCAAAGCTCACGGCATTTGCCAGATCAAAGCAGTACTTTCTCACGCTCGTCTCGGTCACATTATAAGAAACCACCGCCTGGCTAAAGGCGTCAAACACCCGCAGCACGTACTCCGAATTTCCCACGTTTGAGCACATCGCCGTCTTAAATTCCTCGTAGATATCGTGGAACAGCATACCGCGCTTGCCTGTGCGCCCCGACTGCAGCACCTCCTTCGCCCCGTCACCCTTCTCCTTCGAGAGATGCACCGCGTCGTTATAGGAAATATACAGCCGCGAAAAGCCCTTCACGGAGCTGCCGAGCACAATTCTCGGAGCCGCGATCATCTCATCCTTCATGATGCTGATCAGCTCCTGTATTCGCTCGTAGATCTCATTTACATAACCGTGGTTGAAAAACGCCACCAGAATTTTCCCCGTTCCCTCGTCGTCCGGGAAGGTGATGCCCTGTCCGCGCCCGTCCACAAGCCCGATGCAGATTTCCTTGATGGACATCAGCCAGTAGTTGTCCTCCCGCTCGTCACGCCTGCCCGACTGCTGCGGGATCAGGATCGCGATCTGCAGCTCCTGCCCGGGCGACAGTGAGTATTCCTGGTACATCCACTGAAGCTCCGTCTCCTCCGCCTCTCTCTGGTGGACAAGCTGGCGCATCAGGCGCTCCAGGCGCATCTGCTCCGTGTTGCCCCGCACGCGGCGCATGGTATTTTCCATCACCGCGCTCGCCCGCTGCTTTTCGATCGCGTCGATCTGGCGGCGTATCGCCTCCGTCAGCACCTCCTCATCGATCGGCTTCAGATATAAATCCTCGACATGCATCCTTATGCATTCCCGTGCATAATCAAAGCGATCGTACCCCGTGAGTACAATAATCTTCATATCCGCCTGCAGCTCGTTTGCCCGTTGGATCAGCTCAAGTCCCGTCATTTCCGGCATATTGATATCCGTGATCAGAATATCCGGCTGCTTCTCCTTAATGATCTCCAGCGCCTCCGGCGCGCTTCCCGCCTGATAGACCTCCGATACCTTCAATTCCTCCCAGGGAAGTCCCTTACTCATTCCCATCCGGATCATTTTTTCATCATCTACGATCAAAACCTTATACATTTATTCCTCCGCAACCTCCCGCTCCTCTTCCATCGGAAGCAGAATCACCGCCGTCACGCCCTGCCACATATTCACCTCATAGTGAAGCCCGTAGCGCTCTCCAAAGAGAAGCTGGATCCGCCTGTTTACATTGCGCACGCCATAGCCAAAATCGGCCTCGTTTGTTTTCAGGTACTCATTCATCTGCGCAACCCGCGCATCCGTCATGCCGCTTCCGCTGTTTGCCACCCGCAGCAGAAGATCGCCGTCCCCGGTCTCCTCCACCCAGATCGCAATATTGCCGCTCACGCCCTCCCGGCGCTCGATCCCATGCTCCACCGCGTTCTCCACCAGAGGCTGCAGCGTCAGCTTGGGAAGCCTCGTCTGCCGGTACCTTTCCTCCACATTGATGTCAAGATGGAGCCGGTTGTCATAGCGCATATTCTGGATCAGCACGTAATACTCAATATGCTTCAGCTCCTCCGCCAGCGGGATAATATCCTTTCCCTTGCTCAGACAGATGCGGTAATACGACGCCAGCGCCTTCACGAGCGTGGAAATCTCCCGGTTGCCGTCCGCCACCGCCTGCCAGTGGATGCAGTCGAGCGTATTATAGAGGAAATGCGGCTGGATCTGCGACTGCAGGGCATTTAAACGCGTCTGCGAAAGCTGCTCCTGCTTTACGCGGATTTCCTCCATAGAAGCCTCCAGCTTGTCCATCATCGCGTTGAATCCGTCCGCCATCGGCTCAAAGTCTTTCCCCAGAGGCTCAGCGTCGATGCGCACGTCCATCCTGCCCTCAGACACATGCGCCATCTCCCGCACGATATCATCCAGCGGCGCATATACGCGTGAAAACTGTCCGCCTGCGACCGCCGTAAGTATCAGGATCACCAGAACCAGCAGCAGTGCCACCACCAGAATGGTATGCATACTCGACTGATACAGCTCCTTCAGCGGCGTCACGCTCAGCAGATAATAGTTCCAGCTTCCGATCCTGTAATAGCTGATCAGCATCCCGTCCTTCTGGAAGCTTCCATGCGTTCCGTCCAGATTACCCGCGATATCAGAGGACTTCTGCTTTTCCTCCATCTCCTGCCCGGAAATCAGATTGCCGTTTAGATCCACCAGCATCAGCTCGGAATACTCGGTATCGGAAATCTGTTTCTTTACGCTGAGGCTTTCCAAAAATATATCCTGGAAATTAATACACAAAATCCCATAGGCTTTTCCCACGATCTGATTTGAATATGCCGGATAGTACACCGAGAGCGTGTACTGGGAGCCTTTAAAATAATTGTTGCTGTAGGAAAGCCGCATAGCACCGCTGCCCTGCTGGCTCGCCTGCCAGTCTTTTTCCCAGGAATCCTCAAAATCCGCATAGGAAACGCCGCTTCCGCGATACAGATATTCGCCGGTCTCGTCCTTCAGCAGCGCGATAAAATTAATATTGTCATTTGAATTATAAATCTGGGTCAGCATTTCCCGCGCGGACTGCTGATACTCCGCCTTCTGCGCCCTGTCCGTACTCCCTTCCAGAAAATCCTGCACATAGGAATTCATCAGAATTGCCTGGCAGATATTTTTGTACTGCTCCAGAGAAGCGTTATAATTTGTCGCCAGCAGCTCAAGCTGGTTCTCTGCCAGCTTCTCAGTATTTTTCAGCAGATTATTCGCCGAGATCACCGTACTGACCGTAAGCACAAGCGAAGAGACCAGTACAATGCTCGCCAGAAAAAATACCTTCATCCTCTTTGCAAACGCCCAGTTATGTACCAGTCTCTTCATTATATAACTGCCTCCTTTGTTTTCTCATCGCAAAGGCCTGCAAGCAGGCTTTCTCCTGCTTTTACTTTACTTCAAATCAAAGATTTCATCAACCCTTTACTGCACCTGCTGTCATACCTTTGATCAGCTTATCCTGCGCAAAGATAAACATGATCAGCATCGGCAGAAGCGTCAGAACCAGAACCGCCATGATCATCGGCGTGTTCATGGAATATCTTCCGCGGAATTCCCAGACTGCCAGCGGCAGTGTGCGGTTTTCCGATGACTGCGTAAGTGTGTAAGCAAAGCTGAATTCATTCCACATATTCACACCGTTGTAAATAGCCAGCGTAGATAAGCCCGGCTTGGAAAGCGGCAGGATCATCTTAAAGAACATCTGGATCTTATTGCATCCGTCAATTTCTGCCGATTCTTCAATCTCCTTCGGGATACCCTTCATAAATCCGGTGAGAATAAATACGGAAATCGGCACGCCCATTGCCACATACGGTCCGATCAGCGCCCAGATCGTATCATACAGTCCCATAGAACGCGTCATCTTAAAGATCGGGATGAGGGTTACATGAACCGGGATCGACATACAGGCAACGATCAGCGCATAGATCGGTCCGTTCAGTTTAAACTTAAACCGGGACAGCGGATAGGAAGCGCATGCCGCTACCAGCAGAAGCAGTATCAGCGAAACCGCCAGTACGATCACGCTGTTCACAAAGAATCCGGCAAATTTTCCGCTGATCACCTCGGCATAGTTGTCCAGGTAAAGCTTATCCGGTAAAGTGAATACGCCCTTTGTCAGCATCTCGAATTTTTCTTTGAAGGAATTGAGCACCATAAAGATAAACGGCGTAATGGAAATAAGCGCCATAAGTACAGCAAGAATAATCGCGATGGTCCAGCTTATCCTGCTTTTGATCTTACTTTTTTTGTACTGATCCATTTATGCTTCCTCCTTCCCGTTAATCAGACGCATTGTTACCAGTGCGATCGCGGAGATTAAAATAAACATTCCGGCAGCTACCGTGGAGCCGTAGCCCATGTTGAACTCGGAGAACGACAGCTTATACATATAGGTTGCCATCAGCTCGGTGGAACGTCCCGGGCCGCCGTTTGTCATAACGTAGATCAAATCAAAGTATTTCAGAGAGCCTACCATGGACATGATCGCTGCATTTTTCAATGTCGGCATCAGCAGCGGCAGAGCGATCTTCCAGAAATATTCGCCGCGGGTAGCGCCGTCAATTCTGGCCGCCTCAAACACGTCCGTAGAGATGTTGGTAAAGCCCGCCATGGAATATACCATGTAAAACGGCGTAAACTGCCATGCGATAATTGCGATGATCGTGTACAAAGCCGTATCCGGATTTCCCAGAAGGTCAATATTTCCGCCTCCGAAGAAATTGGAGATCGCGCTCACAATGCCGCCCTTGGTTGCCAGTGCGTAAGTAAAAAGGAAACCGATCGCTACAGAAGAAATCAGCATCGGGATAAACCAGATTACTTTAAAAACATTTGCCTTTTTCCCTACAAAATCCAGGAAGGTTGCCATTGCAAGGCCGAGCGGTATCTGGATACAGATGGAAAGTACCATGATAATAATATTATTTTTAAATGCGTACCAGAAATTTTCATCCCTGATCAGCGTAGCCCAGTTAGATAAACCGATAAAGGTCTGATCCGAAGAAATACCGTTCCATTTATAAAGGCTGGTCTGGAAGGTGTTAATGATCGGATAAAACACATAAACTGCTAAAACGATCAGCACCGGAGCCAGAAAGATCGCCGCTACTTTGTTCGTCTCTCTCTGTCTCTGTGCAAGTAACGAATTTTTGTTCATAAGGAGCCTCCTTCATCGCTGACAAGCTGTGCCAGCTTCTTTAAAAAACAGGATACCCGCTGCCAGATATCCTGTTTTTCGTTAGAGAGTGATAATAGCTTTTTTATTTTTCTGCGTTGTAAGCCTCCATAGCTTCCTGCATCATCGCCTGTGCCTCTGCCGGAGTCTTTGTCAGGCCAAACACTTCCTGCAGACCGTCCAGATGCGCGTTTGCCACTGCGGGCGGCAGGTACTGGTCATACCAGAGCTGGATGGAAGAAGCATTGCTTACCGCTTCCATGATCGCCTGTGTTACCGGCTCTGTCGCATATTCTTCAACGCCGTTTACCGGTTTCATTCTGCCGCGCTCTGCTGCGAATTCTACCATTTCGTCGCCTACAAGAATAGACGCAAATTCGATTGCCGCATCAAGCTTTTCGCCTTCGCAGTTGAAGGAGATGAAGTTATCGCCAACGGTACCAACGATGATAGAATCATCTACATCCGGGGATCCCTCGTATGCCGGGAACTTAAACCAGCCAATGTTTTCGTCAAAGAATTCCTCGCTGTCGGATTTGATGGTCTGTGTATACCAGGAACCGATGCAGGTCATCGCTGCTTCGCCCGTGTACAGGAGCTGTCTTGCCTGTCCGTCGTCCTCGCTCAGTGCGTTTACGCCCTCCGGGAAGTAACCCTTCTGTACCCATTCCTGAATCTTTTCGCCTGCCCAGATAAAGCACTCATCCTCGAAGGAGCCCTCGCCTGCAGCAGCCTTTTCAAACGGCTCCAGTCCGCCGTAGCGTGTTGCAAGGTTCATGAAATACATGGAACCAGTCCACTTTGTAGAGTTTGCCAGCGCAAACGGAACGATACCGTTTTCTACCAGTGTGTCACAGACCGCTTCCAGTTCTCCGATCGTTGTCGGTACTTCCAGGCCAAGATCTGCAAAAATCGTCTTGTTGTAATAAATGCCGGAAATAGAAATATCATTATACGGAACCGCATAAATCTTGTCATTGTAGGTTGCCTGTGCGATGGAGCCCTGCATCAGTCTTTCCGGAAGCTCTGTGCTGTTGAACTGCTCCGTGATATCCTGTGCAAATCCCGATTCGATGTACTCGATCATCGGGCCGCCGGACCAGTGTGAATACATATCCGGGCATTCTCCTGAGCTCATAGCGATAACCAGCTTCTCTTTGTATGCATCGTTCTGCGTCGGTACATTGACAACGGTATAGCCGCTCTCTGTGGTGGAATTGAATTTCTCAACAGCCTCGTTGATAATCTCGAGGTCATATCCTTCTGCCTGTACATTCCAGAAGGTCAGCTCCTCCGCCGATGCGCTCATGCCGCATACTGTTGTCAGTGCAAGCGCCGTCCCAAACAACGCACTGATAAGTCTTTTTTTCATTTACTTATCCCTCCTATTTGTTTTTGATGTAAAAATTCTATCATTACATATGTGCAATTTCTATTGAGAAAACTATCCAAATTATATAAAAAAGTGGGTTTCGACGAATCCAAACCCACTTTATTAGATATTTTGCACATTTTTAAAGATTTTAGCAGTCATTTACCTTGCAGTATGACGAACGCCCTGCCTGTCCTTTAAAAAACCTGCTGCACTGCTTCTCTGCCCTCAAACGGACCTGCCAGCGGATGAAGCCTTCTGTGCGCTCCGTTATAGTCGCTGTCAAAGAAGATCGGCGTGCCGTCCGGGTTTTCGAATTTCTGCTCCGGCTCAAACGCCTCTCCCAGAACCTCCGTGGAGATAAACGGCGTCTCAAACTCCGGCAGGAACTCATAAAGGTTTGTCTCAAACAGTACCTTTCCGTCCTCTTCCGTGAGCTGCCAGCTTACCGTATGCTCACTGTCCTCCCGATAGTTTTCCTCCGTGTCGCAGGGCTGTGCGCCGTTGAAGTATACATTTCCGCCCGTGTAGACCGGCATATGGTCGTAGTAGAAGTCCTTATGTCCGTGGTCCACGATCGACTGCGGCGTAAACTGCGCGCGGTACGCTTCCTCCGTAGGATACCCGTCATACGGCTTTGTCCCGCACACAAAATTGAACTGCTTCTCCTCGCCCGTGCTCTTTGCATAAGCGAGCAGGTCCTCACGCACCGGCTGCTGCACAAAAATATTATTATAGAAGCGCGCGTCGCCATGCAGGATCGTCATAAAGCCCGCCACTTCCGTTCTGTGCGGCACATGGTACGGCGTGTAACGGTTAGACGGCAGTACGCCTGCGCCGTTATCCGTTCCGTCACCCACCCAGGTGAAGGAGCCGGCGATCAGATTATGCACCATCGCCGTCCCCTGCGTGCTGATGCGGCAGGAGCAGTTTGACAGCAGCAGATTGTTGTCCACCAGTGTCGGACCGTGCGAAACCTCAATAAAGATATCCTCCGCCAGGGACAGAGAGTTTGTAATGCGGGTGCCCTTCGGCGGCACATTGTCGTGGAACAGATTCTGCGTCACGCGGGTGCCCTGCGCCTGCCAGTCGAGCCACAGACCGCGTGTGCAGTGGTGAATGTGGTTTCTTCTATAAATAACGTCGATCGCCGCGTGCATCTTAATGCCGCCGATCTCCGCGCCAGCGAGATCCTGCTTATTATTAATATGATGAATGTGGTTGTCCTCGATGATGGAGAACACGCCGCCAAGATGTCCAACAATACCAGTCTGTCCGCAGTCGTGGATGTTGCAGCGGCGCACAATGTGATGACCAATGTTTTCCTTCGTCCAGCCCTCGATCTGCGCCTGGCAGATAGCGTCTCTCTCCGTCTGCGTGCCGTCCTTGTAGTATTTTGTCGTCCATTTATTTTCATTGTTCGGCTGCAGATATTTTCCGAGCGAAATGCCGGAGCATCTGGAATCGGAAATCTCGCAGTCCTCAATGATCCAGCCCTTCGACCAGTGCGGTCCGACCATGCCCTCCTGGTATGCGGTCGGCGGCGCCCACTGCGTAGCCGCCTGCTTTACAACGAAACCGGAAAGCGTGATGTAATTCACGCCGGTCTTGTCCGGGTAGAAGCAGTTTCTGCGCACGTTGATCTCCACATTTTCTTTCGTCGGATCCGCGCCCTGGAAATTTGCATAAATCACCGTATTGTCGCCGTCCTGCTCGGTGTACCAGGTGTAGACCGTTCCCGCCGGATCCCAGGAAGAATTGTCAACGACCGGGTTCAGCACCTCGCCCAGCGTTACTGCCTCGTACATTGCCTTGCCGTTCAAATAAACCTCTCCGGTATGTACCGGCTTGATATCTGTGTTGTACCAGTCGCCGCGCACCAGCACCGTGTACGGATTGTAGCTGCCAAAAATGCCGTTTGGAATGCGCGTCACCCATACGTCGCCCTCATAATTTGCCCAATCCTTCACTTCTTCTGCGCCGGTGATCACTGCTTTTCCGATCTCCTCGGAGCGGTACACGATCGGCGCGCCCTCTTCGCCTGCATTCACCGGATTCACGTACTCACGATATACGCCCGGCGCCACGATCACTTCGTCGCCTGCCACAGCAAGCTTTGCCGCCTGCGTGATGGTCTGAAACGGTTTTTCCATGGAACCGTCGCCATTTCTTGCCGCACTTGCGGAAACATAATATTTCATGTCTGTAAGTCCCCCTTTTCTTCCCATTATCTTCTTTGGTTTGTACTTGCATCTTAACATGCAGCCGCGTATAATGATAGTCAAAACAGCAATATTTTTAGCCAGATATTGCTATCAAAAAAGGAGGCCCCTATGAATCCGTTTTATGAACAGCAGAAGCGGAATCTGCGCACCGCAATCTTAGATACGCTCACTTTTCCGGAGCATCTTCACGCTCACACGGAATTTTTGTATGTGATGGAAGGGCAGACGCGGGTATCGGTCGGCAATACTTCCTATGACATGAAGCAGGGCGACTGCGCGCTTATCTTTCCCGGACTGGTGCACAGCTATCATGCCTCCGAGCCAAACCGCGTGTGGCTGCTGATCTTTGATACCGGCGTCACCGCCTCTTTTCAGTATCTGCTCCAGAAATTTCGTCCCACCTGTCCGTATCTGCCAGCGGACCAGGTCTCCCCGGATATCGCACTCGCCGTCAGCCGCCTGGATGATATGAACATGGAGGAAAATCCGGCGCTCGCCGCCGCATGGATCCAGATCATCCTCGGACATGTACTGCCGCACCTGGAGCTTGCCGAAAAAAAACAGCCAGAAAGTGAGGATCTCACTTACCAGCTGATTCATTATCTCGCAGAGCATTTCCAGGAGGAGCTTTCTCTCGACTCGCTTGCAAAAGCGCTGCATGTAAACAAATACTATCTCTCGCACATCTTCTCCGAAAAGCTTCACATCAGCTTTCCGCAATACCTGGCGCATCTGCGGGTGGACTATGCGTGCAATGCCATGCAGTTCTCCGAAAAATCCCTCACCGCGATCTGGGCGGAGGCAGGCTTTTCCAGCCAGCGGAGCTTCAACCGGATATTCCGGGAAATCAGAGGAATGAGTCCGCTGGCATACCGGAAAACGGTGAAATAGGATTTTTCGGTAATACAACTTACCGCGCGATGCGCATTACGCCGAAGAGCATCACACATCCGGCAGAGAACTCATGACCGGAGCGATCGATATCATGCTCGAAAGCGTCGCAAATCAAAAATAACTCTATTTTATGTCAAAACAAACCGGACCTTTTTACAGGCTCCGGTTTGTTTTGCTTAATTTGTTTATTCCAAAGATTAGCTAATTCTAATAAAGTTTCATCATCAGCAAAAATCTTATGAGCTTTAATTCCGTAATTTTTATTCAGTGAAGCAGCAACCGCAAGACCTGCAAT
>NZ_CAJKOX010000068.1 GCF_905201705.1 uncultured Marvinbryantia sp. | reverse complement strand
GAAAAAATCGATGTGTCCTAGCGGTGCAGGGAGGCCAGCTCATAGAGCAGCAGGAGTTGAAATTTTTACCGGAGGACATAAAGAGAAAAATGGATAAAGCAGGGATTACAGATGTATTTTACTGTGAACAGCTGCAAAAAATGTTAGAAGAAGAGGGAATGGTGTATGAAAAAAATGTGGACGCTTAAAAATGCCGCAGTCGCCGTTTTAGGAGCATTATTTCTTGGGGGAATCTGTAAACTTGGAATTTTTTTCAGTGTGATGCTGGGAATCAGTCTTTTTCTTTTGCTTCCCGGAATCATGTCGGGATTGCAAAAAGAGAGAGAATCGTCGGAACGTTTTCTAGAGGTTTGTATTTATTTAGAGCAGATGGAGGGAGCGTATCGAAAAAACCGAAGAATCTACCAGTCTCTATTAGAAACTGAAATGCTTTTTAGGGATGGAAAAATGAAAGAAGTGTTACAGAAGGCAGTGAGGGAGTATGAAAAGGAAGATGCGGGGGCGGATGTATCGAAAAAAGCACTTTCTATCATAGAAGAAGCCTATGGATGTGAACAGATGGAATTAATGCATGATTTCTTTTTAAGAAATGAAGCACGGGGCGGAAATCCTGAAAAAGCCATCGGCATTTTAGACAAGAGGAGAAATGCATGGATTGAAGCTACGGAAAAATGTATGAGTGAGAAGAAAAATATGCTGATCTCTGTGATCCTGTCTACCGTGATCCTTTTCATTGTTTCGGAAGCGCTGATGTTTTTCCTGCCCAATGAGATGAATGTTATGACAAAGATGCCGGAAAGATTTGCAGTCGTGATAGAGATCAGCTGTTTATTATGTCTGATACGCCGTGCGATCAAAAAAAATGCAGCAGACTGGTTAGAAAAAAATAGTGAAAGACCGGAAAAGGACATCAAAAGGGAATATCTTTTTATTGAAAATTATGATGCAAAACGAGTATTATTCTCCAGTATCAAGTGGGCATGCCTGCCGGCAGGTCTGATGCTTCTAAGTTATCTTTTGAGCAAATCTTTTTTGAGTTTTGCCATAGGATTTCCAATTACAATTCTGATGTTGAATCAACATAAATTAGACTATGCACTTAAGAAAAAAAGAATCAAAAATATTAATTTCATGGCACTTTTCCTTTCCTCTGCTTTTAATAACTATATATTCTATTCATAGCATTTATTTCCAAGCTCTCACGCAAATCGTAACTGCCGGTTACCTTCCTACCGAAAAAAGCTGCCGGCCTTATATTGGCTAGCAGCTTAATGAACAATCATTCTTGATTTACTTATATATTTTCATGTCTAATTTTTCTTCACCACAAAGCAGAAATATCTCCCTTCACCAACTATGACATGCAAATCTATGTACTTCATCTATAAATTCTTCACTCATTTCGTATTGTTGGATTGTTCTCATAATGTCTTGATATTGCGATTGCGTAGCATCTTTACTCCAATTCCCAATCTTGTTTTTTATTGTCCGTTTAATATCAGCACGAATCCTTGTTTTCGCCGACGTCCCGCCCCTATACTCCGGACGAAGACGCATAAGTTGACGGGAAATACTGAGTCTAATTTCCGAATTGATAGATTCCTGCTGTTTTTCAGTCAATGGCATGTCTTTGTAAATTCCATTACTCTGATTCTCACCCTTTGAAAATATCTCCGCCAGTACTGAAAAACACTGAATCATTGCAGCTCGTTCTCTATCTGAAAAGCCAGACACTGCCGATTGCTCAAGAATGTTCTGTCGTTCTTCCAGATTTTCAATCCGTTTCGTAAGCACTGTATTTGTTGCTGCCAGATTAAACGCCTGTATCTTTAACTGATCAAGTTCTGTCAGTTGCTGATTCGCTACGACATTTTTTAAGGCTTTCTCGGTTTTGATAAAATAATTACGCGCCGCCTCACCTTTAGACGTTTTCGATGTCATCGAAAGCTTTTTGGCAAAATTAGCTGTCAATTTATAATCTTCACGCCGTATTTTTCCACCTGTGGGCGTCTCGTCCTCAATGACGAGTCGCAAATAATCCGTATTTTCTTCGGCAAATTGATTCTCTGTGATGTTTACTTTGCACCACCGGGAAAAATTGTCTGGTCTTAATTCCAGAAACGCATATAACTTTCTTGCTGTAGTCATACCGTTCTCATCAATCCCCAACGCGATCTCGATTGGCGTTTGCTCCGTTGTATTTATTAACTCATTCATGATACCAGCCCCCTCTTTTCAAGATACCTTAATGCAATCGTATAAATGCAGCATAAAAATCTGGTATCCTCTATCATGTCCAAAAATTCTACAGTTCTCTGACGGTATTCCTTGTTGAGGGATTCGTTTACAATTTTACTCATACCGCTGCCCTCGCTTTCCTTCTGGCTCGTTCCGCACGTTTGCCTTGTATAATCCCGTAATTATATACTTCATGTATTAAAAGATCCTGTTGCGAACAATCTCTCTGCGCAATACCCTCAAGCACTTTCCGAACACGGATATTTTCAAAACCAGTGCATGGTTGATGGCTTAATATTTTCAGCTCTTTTTCTGCTTTTCTGCTCTGCCTGCAATCTTTCAGAACCTCTACTGCCTCCCTTATACTGTATGGAAATTCTTTCAGCAGCTCACGTCCTCTTTCCGTATCAGCTACCGGTCCTAACAGCACCTCTGCCAATTCAAGATATATCTCATAGTGTTCATTATCCCTATTCAATACCAAGTAATCTTCTTTCCGGTCATAATACAGTGTTAAGCTGCTGATTTTGGAATCATCATTCCATTGCCTTAAAAAAGCTGAAACATATTCGAGCGTTAAATCAGCAATGTTGATTGCAGCTATTCTCAGTTCTTCGTTTACAATGTTTTTGTATTGCATTTCAAAATCCTCCATTTTTCAATTTGCCAAAACAGAGGTACAGTGCTATAATATTTATACCTCTATTTGGGGTTGGGTAGTCGGTCACTTTCCTAGGGTTAACGACTACCCTTTCACTTTTTTAACTCTTCATCGATTTTTTCATTAAGCCATTCTGCTTTTGTCTTTTTCAATTCCTTTAGTTTTTGTTCGAATTTCTCTGCCTTTGTTTTCTCTAAAAGAACATTAAAAGACTTCCTGCTTTCACGGCGCTGTCTGAAATAATCTGCTCTACTTTTATCCGCTATAATAATCACCTCACTTTGTAGCGTGCTATCATTATATAATGTAGCGTGCTACTATGTCAAGAGGATTTTGAAATATTTATATCCCAAATATACTACCAGCCAATATTCAGTTATCAAGGTACATATTTCATTTTTCTCAGTTAACGCTTCCCGCAAATATCATGTTCGCTATACTTTTTTCATCCCTTACCCGGTCTTTCTAAAACCAGCTTAGTCATTTTTGTCTTATGTCGACTCTTTTTCATTTTCCTACATTTCCCGGTTGTTCTGTCATTGCACACCAGCACCATCGGCTCATGCCCGTAATATCGCCTTATCGGATTTATAGCATCTATCCACCGCACCGGGAAGTCCGCCATGACCTGTAATTTGCTCGTGAGACCATTGTCATTCAGTTCTCCCTTCGGAATATCGCGTGTCAGTTCATATGCGGTCTGGACTGATGTATGCAGCACAGCCGCGATCTGTTTCGGCGATTTACCCTGTCCGTATAATTCATGTGCAGTCCCTGCTATTAAGTTTCTGTCCATTGCCTGTCTCCCCCATATCCTTCTGTTTTTCCTCAAGATAATCCGCAAAGGCTACCATCAGCTTCTGTCCGAGCCTCGAATGACACTTCTGGTCTATCTCCTCCGTCCGCCTTATAACGGCAAGCCAGAATTCATCATTATCTTCCGGTATGTAAAATTCTTTTATCATGGTCCAGAGCATCCCCATCATTTCCGATTCATGTGGGATGTCTGCTTTTGTCACGCCTGCCATATAACACCTCCATACCGCATTAACGGTGTCACCTTTATTTTTTATGTTACCGCTGTGTTCCGTTCTGTGTTCCCGCGCAAACCCGCGTAAATACTGGATTTTTTGTCATACGTAACACAGTAACACCTTTTTTGTGTACACCTACGCGTGGGGATAAAAATAATAAAATTCCCATCTTAAAAAAATATTTTTATTTTTCTCTATATATAGATGGTTTTTCCGGTGTTCCAGGTGTAAAAGTGTTACCGTATCCCGCAAACCCGCATAAATACTGGATTTTTTGAACATTTTGCGGTATCACCTGCCGGAACACAGGGGCGTTACTCAAGTAAACGGGATTGTCTCCTGCACACCATCTTCGAGCTGCAAGAACCCGTTTCTGTCCACTTTCATCCCATTTCCGAGATGCTCTGAACCGTCCGCATCTGTCTCTTTTTCCTCTGTCAGTTTCAGAAAAATGCAGCGCACTTTCTTACCGCCGATACTCTTCACCCTGCTTCTCTTCCCTTGGCAGTCCGTCTGTATCAGTTTTTTCCGCTCTGCCCATGACAGGAAAGATTTCCGCGAAAAACCACCCTGCTGGCAAAGCTCATTGAATGCCTGCGGATAAAAGGCAGCATAATCCCCGTCAATAATCCCCCACTTCTCAATATTTGCAGTTGCGTCGAACCGGCTGCTGTTCATTGCTATCTTGTCCAACAGGAACCGGTAGCACCTCTCATTGTCAGACAGCTCATTACGGTCAATAAGAACCTCCCTGGCTTCATCCAGCGAAAGATACTGTCCGTCCTTAAAAAGATAGTCTGTAGCAATCTTATCCGCCGTCAGAACGATGGACAGGGATATCGACTGCTTCTGCATTTTCTCATCCGAAAATATCTCCTTCTGGAATTCCTTCTGTATCTTTCTGATTTCATCAGCCCCTATAAGCCTTACGGTGTCCACAAAATCCTTTCCCGCAAATCCGTAATTCTTCTTTACGATTTCCACTGTCTCCTGCGGGTCAGCAAAGATGTGATCCCCTGCTTCGACTTCCAGCACACGGTTGAAAGCTCCGCCCTGCGAAACGTTGCCCGTAACCGGCTGCTCCCCGTTTGTGAGAACGATATTTTCCCACGTATTCTCGCGGTTGATGCCGAGATCCTTGTTGGAACGTGTTTTTCCCTTGCCGGAGCAGAGGTTGTATATTATCTCCTCAAAACGCTGCTCCACCATCTTGTTGCGTTTACTCGTATCATCCAGGACCACCGGCAGGTTATTTAAAAAATCTGCCAGTGCTTCAAGCCCGACGTCCGTACTTGCGTAATCCCTTATGTAGAGTCCTTTTCCGGGATTTGCCCATACTGATGCCGCCACCATCAGCGTCACCGACTTTCCCCCTTCTGTCTCGCCCCACAGGTCCACGATAAAGGGCAGCCCGCCCGTGATTTTGAGCAGGACGCTCGCAAAAGACGCAGCCAGCAGAAACTTAATCTCAAACCTCCCGGACCTGCGGAGCTGTTTAATGTGCGAGTACCATTTCGCCCGGTCGCCGCTGCTCTTTACCGCCTCATATGTCTGCCGGAATTTTGCATTTCCGTCAAACACGATGTCTGTATCGTATGGCAGGAAGCTCTCTTTTACCCATCCGAGCTTTGATGACGACAATACCAGCGGTATATCGCCCTCATTGTCCGCTTCTATGTCCGCGAGGTAACGCACAAGGTATTTTGCATTCTCGCTCGTTACAAGGATGGATTTTGCCGAAAGCCCGCATATTTTTGACGCCTGTGCGATTGTTGTCTTGGGAACCGTAAGTTCCGACCATTTCCCATTGCGTTTAAAGGCAATCGTCACCTGCTCCTCATCCGTCTGCAGGTTTCTCATCCGTCTCACCGGCATGATCGGATGCCTGCACGCTACGATATCCTGTGCCCCACTGTTTGTGTTGTACAGGCGCACACCATCATCCGTAGCAATCCACTGCGCGCATTTCATCCGGTCGTAACCACCGCCTGTAAAGTTGGTCCAGTGTTCCAGCAGCGTGACGTCCTCTTTCTTTTCGTCACGTTCCTTTTTCTCGTATGCCTTCAGCACCCTGTCAAACTCTCCTTTTATCCGCAGCTCCTTTGCTCGCATAGAAAGAGACGCAATTAGCTGAGAACGGTATACGATGTCCTGCTGGCTGAATATCTCCTTAAAGACAGCCTCATCCATTATGCTGTTTTTGTCATAGTCATTCAAAGGCTTCATATATCCGCCCTCATTTCATTCAAGATGTCATGTAAATATAGCTGGTACGGCAGCGCGCTCTGGCAAAAACACCACTCCTCAGAATAAACAGGAAAATACTCGATTCCATTCCGCAGTGCCGAAATATAGCGGTTATTTTCATCTATGCGCTGTTTCAGCCGCGCTTCCTTTTCTGCGCGTTCCTGCCGCCGCTTCTCTGCCTGTCTTATCTTCTGCTTGACTTCTTCCCGGTCCTCCGTGTCATAGGTTCCGCCAAGCGCCATAAATGCCTCCTTGAAGGAAAGGTCATCCATGCGCATAACAAAATCTATCTGGTCTTTTCCCGCTCCGCAGGCGTGGCAGTACCAGTCTTTTTTGTAAACCTTCAGTGATGCGCCCTTATCTCCCGAATGGAAGGGGCAGTGTATGAATCCCGCCCTGTTCGGCGTAAATCCATACCGCTCCACTACTTCGCGCATCGGAATCTGCTTTACTTCCTCCAGTGTCATAAGCCGTCACGCAGGATCTCAATAATGCGTTTCCCGGTCTGCTGTTTGCTGCAGAATTCCCAGCGCACACCATAACGTTCCGAAAGCGTCCGCATCTGCTTTGCAAGCGTCGGTCCTGGCGTTGGTGGAGCCGATACTTTAAACCCATACTGTTTTGCCAGCATGATTGCATCCTCGATTGGGAAATCATACCCGCAGCCAGCCTGCTCCCGGATCTTCTTTTCCCATGCCCGCGTGCGCGGATTCTTCCATTTCTCCACATCGTCAATGCTTTTTATATGTGCACTGTGCTCCACCAGGATAACCATCTGTATACCGCGCTCCTGCGCTCTTACAAGCTCATCCTTAAAGCGCTTATGCTGCTGACACAGATTCCCGCATACCTCTGTAAGCGACCGTTTCCGGTCTATGATAAGGCGCGGATTGTCCAGCGACATGTAATCGCCCACCCATAATTTGCTCGTATAATATCCAATACCCTGGCGACCAAACTCATCAATGATTTTTGTGATCGCCCGCGCCTTTTCGCGCGAATCAATCTGTATGTCCAATACTGTCACTTCCTCTCGGTTTGTATACCCTCTCGCTCTCCAGATATTCCTCGACCTTTTTCTGCTCATTGATCAGATTTTTTAGCCTGTCGAAAAACTGCCTGTTGCTCTTGTCGCCATAAAATTTCGCCACATTTTCCAACATCTGCGCCCGGTCTTTCAGCCGCCTGCGCTCTTTCCGACTGCGGCTCAGTCTCGTCGCAATCTTATTCCGCTCCTGCTTACTGGCGGAAAATTCGAACTCATGCAGGAAATCCTGCACACATCTGTCATGCTTCCAGACGGCAGACGAACATTCCTGGTATTCTTTCTGGCAGGCTTTCATGTAAGCAAGGATTTCTTCAAGGACTTCTGAGGGCTTTCTGTTCTCATCCAACCATATCACTCCCTCATGCAAACGGCAGCCCGTCCTCTATGCAGCAGTAATTCTCAACTACCGAAGCAAAGGCGCAGCCGCACTCCAAAATAAATGCCGCTATTTCATCTGCACGCGGTCTATTCTCAAATTTCTTTTCAGCAATCACGCTCTTGGTTCCATCGAATCCCACGCTTATTCCACGGACAACGTAATAGCTGATTAATTCCACTTCTTTTTCGGTTTTTATCTTAACTCTCATAATCTTTCTCCTTTACAGGCGGATAGAAAGCAATCCTCTACCCGCCCTACGCAATAATCATGGCTTATAAAATCTCGTGATATATTTATTCCCATGTGAAACGCATGTCTGGTTGATAGTTGCTATGTAACGTTGATCAACACTCCCGCCCTTACGAGATCACCGTAAACTGCGGCAGCTCCGCCAGCTCATACTGCAGATACTCTTTTACGTTCTTCATTGCAGCATTCATCCATGCCCCGCCGTCAGCCTCAAAGATGGCGCATTCCACACCGTCACGCTCATTCTGTCGCATACGGAACACAAACGCGCTCTCCGGCTGCTCTACCTCTATAAATGTGCGGAACGGACGCAGCTTCACCGGGTTCGGCACGATTGCTTCTCCTTTGGATGCGATTCCTGTTTTGATGGTCGCCTTCTGGGATACCCCGTCATCGCCATACTGCGCGACAGTGCCATTCTCCACTGTTCCTGCAAATCTCAGCAGCAGATCACGGTCCCCATTGCCGATAAATTTAGACTGCAGTGCGATCAGAAAGCTCTCATGCCCCATATAGCTGCCATACCGGAACTCGGGCACCTGCGCATTAACCTCCACCATGT
Source organism: uncultured Marvinbryantia sp. (assembly GCF_905201705.1). Lineage (GTDB taxonomy): Bacteria > Bacillota > Clostridia > Lachnospirales > Lachnospiraceae > Marvinbryantia. The sequence goes on along the minus strand of NZ_CAJKOX010000068.1, from coordinate 5,114 downwards.
ACTCACGTTCACGGTCCAGATCCAGCGGCGAACACAGCAGTACCCGTGTCGGGCTTACCACATGGACAATCATCCTGCCATCCATGTCATCGATACCCGCTTTCAGATATTCCACCAGGCTTGTCAGCGTGGTCATTCCAATCTTTCCGGCTTTCGGGTTGTGACAGATGCGGTACAGGCGCTTGTCGGAATAATCTTCCCCTCCAACATTCACAATCTCCGGCTTTTTCAGCTCTACTGCATACTCCAGTGCTTCTTTTAATCCATTCATCGTTTTATCCTCCTTTTTATGCCTGTCTGGCTGCCCTGAAATCAACTACGGTTTTCTCTGTTTCCCCTTCGGCGGAAGCGCTCTCTTCCTCCTGCTTCTGGTAATCCTCCATCGACATCTGCCCGCGGACCTGCGTGCCATACTCTTCGGCATAGGTTTCACCGGTCTTGATGTCGTGTCCGATAGACATCCTCGTTCCGATCGGCTTTACAGCTGCCAGCTTGGTTTTTACTGCAACACCTACAGATGCATCGTCCCTGTCCTCATTCTGCTCAAATGTTACATCAATCGTGATGCCGCGCTTGTTTTTCCACGGCGTATTTGGGTCCATCATGTTTTTCAGTACCTGCTCCATAGCAGCATCAAATTTCTCCTGCAGGGCACCGCCTGCGAATGTTTCGAGATTTACTTTATTCATTGCAAATTTTCCTTTCTTCTTTGTTTTTCTGGAACCAGTAAAATCCGCGCGCATACCACCAGTTCGCATTTTGCTCTATAATAAACTTGAACGTTCAAAATTGTTGTCGTATAATAAAAACAGTTATTGGCTGTTTTGGGGAGAGGAAAAGCCTCAAAAGGGAAAAGTGCGGTTAGCCGTCATAAAATTTCTCGCAACTCTGTTAATTTGTACCAGCACTTTTTCATTCAGTGCGGAAAGAGAGGTTCTTATGAAAAATACACCTAACGTAACAACCCAATCCACTGTTACTAAGATTAGCGTGGCGGCTAATCACTCTTTCCCCAAAGCAGACGATTCCTTCTAAAACGGTACCAAACTTACATCCACTGAAATCCCCTTCTTCGCCACTGCAACCCGGCATCCTGGGTCAACAGCTTTTTCTGCTTCCGTCATAAACCGGATTTCATCGCTGTTGCATTCCGACAGATGACATAGTGTAACGGTCCGCAGTTCCGGGCTGTTGTTTGCCCGCAGAAAATCCAGCGTGGTCTGCAACTCTAAATGTCCGGTTAATACATGGGCACGGTTGGCTGCATCCGGATCTATCAAATCGGCAGCATAGTTTGCTTCCACCAGAATGTGATTAACATTGCTGCCAAACCGCCACTTGATCAGCTCGCAATCCGTAGCATACACCATGCTGCCCATCTCCGGATGGATGATATAAAATCCATAACAGGGGCACTCCGAGCCGTCTGAATTGCTGTGCATAAATCTCCCCTGCCTGTCCGTCAGGTCGAATGCAGTAATCTCAAATCCGCCCAGGTATGCCAGTCTGGTGGTTTGCTCATACGGCTTAAGTACCGGGATACCAACTGCCTCGTACTCATAGGCCCTGCCGGAATGGTCAGCATGACTATGGGTGCATATAACACCCACAATCTTGCTGATATTAAAATTCAGGGCTTTCTTGATTTCCTTGAACGGAACACCCGCTTCGATCACAAGGCATTCTGTATCATTCTCCAGCAGATAACAGTTTCCGGATGAGCCGGAGCCAATGCATTTAAGTATCATTTCCGCCTACCTCATTTCATGAAATCCGGCACATCATCTTCTTCCACAACTTCCCCGGATACCCTCTCCGGGACCGGAGCAGATGCCTGCGGCTTTGCCTGTCCGGGGATGCTGCCCGCCTTCTTTCCCCCGCTGCCCGTAAACGGGACGGAATTGGCGCTCTGGGCAATGTCCTGCTGCACCTGTGCTTCTACATCAACCGTATCCGCGTTGTCAATATATCGCGCCGTGCCGTCCTCATCGATAACTGCCATGTCCTTTTCATATGCCTGCTGCATTTCCACGGACATGATTCCCCACTTGCCGATCAGCTGCCGGATCAGTGTCTTTTTTGCCATTGCGTCAAAGTCTGTCGTCCATTTACTGTTTTTATAACCTTTATCAAGGTCGGTGCGGTATGCCTGCGAATATTTGCGCGCGTGCGATTCAACCGCCTCCTTCGGGCTGAATAACTCCTTGCGGAAACCGTTCATCAATTCAAACATCGCATAATAGCCAACGGTTGACGCTCCCTCGCGTTTTGCAGGATCCATGATAGGGAAAAGCTCCATTTCCTCTGTAATAGGATTGTATTTACATTCTCCCTCTTTGATCTCCGATACTACGATTTTGCGGTACTGCCCGGAGCGGATTGCCAGCTGGATATAGCCCTTGTACCCAATCTGGAATTGTGCTTCTTTCGCGACTACCTGCCATTTTCCATTGACCTTTTCCTTTTTATCGTAAGGCACCATATAAAACTGTCCGAGCTGCGGGCTTGGCGCAAGCTGGAGCGCCTCCCCCTGCAGAGCCGCAGACAGGATACTGCCATTTGTGCAGGCCGCCAGTGCCGGATTGATCTGCACTGCCGATACCACACTGGAAATAAATCTGGTTACATTTTTTTCACCGATCACACCAGCGATGTTTGCACGGACCGCATCACTGCCAAGATAAGTAGCAATGCCTACTTTGGGCTGCCCATTTGATAATGCTGTATTGCCTGTTGTTGCTACTGCTGTATTTACTGCCATGTTTCTTCCTCCTTGAGTCTTTCTTTTATTTCATCAATGCACCTTTGACCAATATTTCTGACGGAACGCAACTCCTCATCGCTCATTTTCCGAAGCTCCTCGACCGTGCGAACTCCATGCCGCCTCAAACAGTTATATGTCCGTACTGACAAATCCAGATCATCAAGCATTCTTCCGTTTGGAAACTCCTCCATCAGAGTACAATCGCTCCTCCGATAACTCATATCCAGCGGGTTTCCGGTAATCTCATTATGTTCTTCCGGGATATCACAGCATATCGACGTATCGCTCATCACTCACGCCACCTCCTCAATCTTCAGTTCCAGATCATCCGTCCTGCAAAGTACGATCAGCTGGCTCTCGCTCTCTGGGATCCGCCAGGAATCAATGCTCTCCCCGTAGTCCAGGAATACCGGGCAGCAGATGCCGGAAGCCCGCTGCGCCGCCATCGCAATATCAAGTCTTGCAAGGATCTCCAGACCGGTATTGGTATCGTCGCCATAGTCTTTATTCTCGATAACAGGCCTGCAGTAATCCTTTTTATAGGAACCGTTCTTTGCCCGGCTGAACAGATCCCATCTAACAAACTGGAAATGCGCATTGATCTTATCAACCAGAAAAGTATTTTTCCGCTCATCCAGCTGGTTCAGCAGATCCATCACCTTTTCGCAGTCTGCTTTCTTCTGCTCCAGCGTCAGACGGCTGGCTTCCAGGTCAGCGATGCGCTGCTCAAATTCTGCATTTTTTATGACTGCCTGCAGTTTGTCTTTCACCTCATCCAGTTCATGCTGCGCGGTTTCCAGCTGCCCGCGGAGCGCCATCCGGTAATCAGCGCCAGTATTCTCAGCCTTCAGAGCCGCTTCCTTCGTCCGGATCTCCAGGCAGAGTGCCTCATACTCCTGGTTGCCAGACATATCCGGCGTAACCGGCAGGTCATCGAGCCGTTTCATCGCAGCAGATTTTTCGGAGTTGTATCTGATCTTGTCAGACTTTGCCTGTTCGATGGTTGACTGCAATTCTGCAATCTTTTCCGTATTGGCTCTGATCTCTCCTACCAGTTTCTTTCCTGCTTCATTTATAGCTGTCTTGGAATCCTCCTTGTCTCTGTAAAATTTTTCCCTGTCGACTTCTTTTTTTCTGTAAAATTCCTCTCTGTCGGCTTTACTTCTTGCAATTTTCTCAGCCTTCAGATTTTCCGGCAGTGGCTGCCCACAGGTCGGGCATAGCAGATCGGCCTCCGTAATACCGATAAACTCATCCTGTTCCCCAGGGAATGTCTTTCTGGCCTCTTCCTTCCATCGTTCAGCCAGCTTCCCTTTCTGTTCCTCTTTCTGCCGGTTTTCCTGCTCCAGTGCGGCAATCCGGCGCTCTGCATCCCCGTGGATCCTTACTGCTTCCTGGAAGCCATTTTCCGCCGCATCTATCTCGCCCTGGATCTGCGACCTTGCGGCCAGCAGCTTGTCCGCTTCCAGGCGTTCCATATCTGATTTCTTAAACTGCAGCTCCATGATGCCATCCGATTTTTTCTGCCACTCGGTCCTCGCTTTTTCGGAATCGTCAAGCTGTTCCCTAATGGAGCGAATCTGTTCCTGGAGGGCATTCTTCTGCAGCTCCAGCTCTGCCGTGTCCACATCCACCAGATAACGTTTGTTTTCGGCAATCGCCATCGGAATGCCGTTCTGCTCTTTAGTGATCCTGGTAATGCTGGCTTTATTCATTGCCGTCAGCTCTTCAACAGTATATTTTTCCAGCAATGGTACAAGCTCCGCCAGTTCCCCGAATTTCCGGGCAACATCCAGATCTGAAACATCTTCCACCAAGCCAAACAGAAATTCCCGCATCTCCTTCGGTTTCTGCGCCAGGAACGCGTTGACGTTGGAGCACAACTTGAATACATCCATGTCAAACCCGAAATACTCGTTAAAATCGCGCAGTGTCTTGGGCGCGTCGTTGATAAAATATGTATTATCATCCGTGAAAGAACCGTCTTTTTTAAATGTCCGTTTCTGCTGCTTTCTGGCGGTCACCTCAGTTCCGTCAATATCCAGCGTCCCCTCCACTGTCACCAGCACATCATTGACCGGCTGGCGATTGATCTTCCGGCGTACATTCGGATTGCTGGACAGGTTATAGTCAATGTTCCAGAGCAGCCACATGTATGCCGCTGCAAGTGTGGATTTTCCCAGTCCGTTAGCTCCGGATACCCTGGTATGATCAAAGAAGTTAAATTCTGCTTCCTTAAATCCCTTAAAATTCTCCATCCTCAGTTTTTTCAGTTTAATCTTCCTCATTATGCACACCTCCTGATAAGATCTCTTCTTTCACCGCTTCTCCGATTTCCCCGGCAATCATC
>NZ_CAJKOX010000067.1 GCF_905201705.1 uncultured Marvinbryantia sp. | reverse complement strand
GAGCATCTGCCTTACAAGCAGAGGGTCATAGGTTCGAGCCCTATAGGTCCCATTTTCTACAATTTTTACAATAAAATAATTATGCGGGTATGGTGGAATAGGCAGACACAAGAGACTTAAAATCTCTCGGGGGTAACTCCGTGCCGGTTCAAGTCCGGCTACCCGCACTAAAAAACGTCCACTGGACGTTTTTGTCGTGTGCTTGGCAACGAAAAAGCTTTGTAACCGGATGGATTTACAAGGCTTTTTATCATATAAGGAGCGTATTTTTATGAAACTGCAGCTGCAAAAAAAATTAATCAACCTGACGACCTTTTATTATCTGCTGGTGCTGGAGAAAGACTTTTCGCGGGCGCCGCAGAAACGAAAAAAGAAGCAGAATAAAAATGTATATAAGCTGATGAAAGCGGCCTATGAGATACCATTTTATCGAAAGCGCTTTGAAGAGCATCATCTCACGCCGGAGGACTTCCACTGTGCGGAGGATCTGGCAAAATTCCCGGTGCTCACAAAAGCGGAGCTGCGGGAATGGATGAAGGAATTATACGATGCGAATCCAAAGACAAGGGATAGCTGGGATGCTACCAGTACAAGCGGTTCCACCGGCGTTCCGCTTACCCTTTATCAGTCGCAGCGGGAACATGCCTGCGCAAATGCAAGCTGGATCCGCATTCTGATGAGCTTTGGCTATAAGCCCTTTACCGGAAAAATGGTGTCTTTTGAGTCGAGCTACCGCACGGAAAAGAAGAAGAAGGATTCGATCCTGCAGAATCTCGGAATTCTGCAGCGCCGGATCATTTCGGAAAAACGCTGCGTGGGCGACGGTACTGCCGATGCCATCCGCGAGCTGAATGAGTATGCGCCGGATCTGATCTGCCTGCGTAAAAACTGTATTGTCCGCATTGCTCTGTATGCACAGCAGCATAAGCTGAAGGTGCGGAAGCCGAAGTGGTATATCCCTGTCAGCGAGATGGTCGATGAGGTGACGCGGCAGATCCTTGAGAAAACCTTTGGTCCGGGGCTGGTGGACTGCTATGGAAGCGATGAGACGGGCAGCTGCCTGGTAAAGCGTCCCGGAAAAGATTATTACGATTTATGCTGCGATACGCATGTAGTCAACATTTACGACAGCGAGAACCACCTGGCGGACAACGGACGGATGATCTTAACACCGCTTTATAAGACCGATTTTCCGTTGATCAATTACGATATCGGAGACACGGCATCCTCCTATATGAAGGACGGCATCCGCTATGTTACGACGATCCACGGACGTCTGAACGATATGGTAAAGCATGAAAACGGGGAGGACACTTCAGTTCTGGAGCTGCGCAAGATTCCAAACGGGATTACCGGAATCGCCCAGTTCCGCTATGTGCAGGAGACTTATCATGATCTGCGTGTCGAGCTGGTGCGTGATCCGCAGGATAAGACTCATACAGAAGGGGAAATCGAAGAATTCTTCCGCGGACGTCTGCAGAAGCTTTACGGGGAGGAATTTCGCATCAAAGTCGTCTGGCTGGACGTTATCCCGCCGGATCCGAATGGAAAGCTGCGGTGCTTTGTCTGTAATGTAAAAGATACTATATAAAATGTAAAACATAAGCCGGGCGGCTGTATATTCAAAGCTGCCCGGCATTATTTCAATTTAAATTTATTTTGTCAGCAGCATCATGATCTCGTTGCTGCGCGCGATGAATTTTGTCATCGCCTCCGGTGAGAGCGGAGCATGACTGAGCATCGCGAGGTCGTAAAGCTGTTCGCACATCATCGGAACATGCTCGGAATCTTTATTATTCAGGATAAACTGTACCAGCGCATTGTTTGCGTTCAGCACCAGTGTCTCGGAGCCGCCGAACATATCCGGGTCCATGCCGTACATATTGTACATCTTCATCATTTCCTGCATACGGCGTGTTTCCTCGGAGAGCGTGATCATGGAAGATACTTTCTCATTTTTCAGCTTCTCCACTTTTACCTCAAGCTTATCCTTGCCGAGCGCTTTGCGGAAAACATCGGTAAGCGTTTCCGTGGTTTCCTTCAGCTCATCTTCGGACGTCTCTTCTTTGACGGAATCGGTCACATCGGCGTCGATGCGCTGGAAGTGAACGTTCTCCTTTTTCTGCTCTACATGTGTGATAAACGGCGTATCAATATTGTGCTTCAGGATCGCGGCGTCCATCCCGGCTTCCTTAAACATGTTGATGTACTGGCTCTGCTGTACCTCGTCTGTCACATAGTAAAGAGTTGTCTTCGGCGGTTCTTTTTCCGTTTCTTCATCGGATGCTTCTTCTGTGGTATTCTCCTGAGCAGCTTCTGCAGCATCGTTTGCTTCGGCAGTCTCAGCGGCAGCCTCTTCTTCCTTCGGCTGGTTTTCTTTGATAAAGTCATCCAGCGAGAGGTATTTGCCGTCTAAGTTCTTCACCAGAATATAATCCATCATGCGGTCGCTGAATTTGCTGTCTTTTAAGCAGCCGAATTTGATGAACGGGCTGATGTCGTCCCAGTATTTTTCATACTCTTCGCGGTCGGTCTTGCACATGCCGCTCAGCTTATCGGCAACCTTCTTGCTGATATAGTCGGAAATCTTTTTCACAAAGCCGTCGTTCTGCAGCGCGCTTCTGGAAACGTTCAGCGGCAGATCCGGGCAGTCGATGACACCCTTTAAGAGCAGCAGATATTCCGGGATCACTTCCTTGATATTGTCTGCGATAAATACCTGGTTATTGTACAGCTTAATGGTTCCCTCGATGGAATCGTACTCGGTGTTGATCTTCGGGAAGTAGAGGATACCCTTTAAGTTGAACGGGTAGTCCATGTTCAGATGAATCCAGAACAGCGGCTCCTTATAGTCCATAAATACCTTGCGGTAAAACTCCAGATATTCCTCCTTCGTGCACTCGTTCGGATGCTTCGTCCAGAGCGGATGAGTATCGCTGATGGAAACAGGACGCTTCTTAATTTTTGCCTTTTCCTGTGCCGGAGAAACCTCTACCACTTCTTTTTCGCCGTTTTCGTTTTCTTTTTCCTCCGTCTTGGCGTCCTCATGAATATACTCGATCACTTCATCGTCATCGCGTACTTCTTCCTTGAGAATGGTTTCGTACTGTGGTTCGGCGTCTGCGTTGGTGAGGAAAATCTCAGTCGGCATGAAGGAACAGTATTTTTCCAGAACCTCGCGGACACGGTATTCATTGGCAAACTCCAGGCTTTCCTCGTTGAGGAACAGGGTGATTTCCGTACCGATGGTCGTCTTGTCGCCGTCTCCGATGGTGTAGGAGGTGCCGCCGTCGCATTCCCAGTGAACTGCAGCAGCGCCTTCGCGGTAGGAGAGCGTATCAATGTGTACCTCGTCCGCTACCATAAACGCAGAGTAGAAGCCGAGACCGAAGTGACCGATGATCTCATCGCCGTTGGCATTGTCCTTGTATTTCTCCAGAAAATCGGTTGCGCCGGAGAAGGCAATCTGTGTGATATATTCCTCCACCTCGTCGGCTGTCATGCCAAGACCGGTATCGATAAACTTCAGCGTTTTTTCCTTCGGATTTACGATAACATCAATTTTGTTCTTGTAGCCCTCCGGGAAAGTAAATTCACCGATTAAGGCAAGTTTTTTCAGCTTTGTGATGGCGTCGCAGCCGTTGGAAACCAGCTCGCGCATGAAGATGTCGTGGTCGGAATACAGCCACTTTTTGATAATCGGGAAAATGTTTTCACTGTTAATAGAAAGATTACCTGTTTTGCTCATATACTATCACCTCATCTAATATTTGTAATTCATTTGTAGAATTATGGATAGTATAATACCAGGCGGATAGAATGTCAAGAAAAAATTAGCACTCGTTTAAGTTGAGTGCTAACAAAATACAATTTCCTGTTTTTGCAGGAATTTTTTTACCATTTCATCCCAGGTATGCTCCACTGTCTTGTCCAGCGTAAAGAAACGCAGGGAAGAACCGGTCGTGCAGGTGAGCGCGCCCTGACGGAAATGAAGGTTCAGAAAAAGCCCGTCAATATCCGCCGGACTTACCGCGAGCCGCGACTGTGTCACCAGTCTTTCCACATTTGTCGGAGCGAGGCGAAATACGATCTTAAACTCCAGCGGCGTGTGTTTTCCCTTGATGAGGCTTAAACAAAATGGACGGAGCTGGCGCCAGAAGGACCAGGACTGCTGCGAAAGCTGCTGCATTTCCAGCTCCTCGGAGGAATAATATTCCTTCTGCAGGCTTCCGTCTATGTGAAAGGTGTTGAACGTGACAAAGACTGCTTCTGAGAGCTGAAAACCGTCGAAGGTGTCTCCAAGAAACAGTTTGTTCATAAATGGTTTTACTTCTGTGATCTGCAGGGCAAGCATGAATGATTCTCCTCGTATCTGAAATTTCGGGTATCATTAGTATATAATAGAAAGTTTGAAATGAAAAGCAGAAAAACACTTTTCAAATGGAAATATATGTGCTATGATGATGTAGTATTAAAAACTACGTTACGTTTTCAGGAGGTTTTAGCGGCATGAGCTATAAAGTGGTAATTGACAGTTGCGGTGAATTAACCGAGGAAATGAAAAAGGACGGTCATTTTGAAACTGCCCCGCTTACGATATATGTGGATGATTTTATGATTATAGACGATGAAACATTTGACCAGGCAGATTTTCTGGCGCGCGCGGCAGCGAGTCCGAATTGTCCGAAATCCGCCTGTCCCTCTCCGGAAGCGTATAAAAATGCCTTCGACTGCGGCGCGGATCACGTGTACGCAGTCACGTTATCTGCCGAATTGAGCGGTTCCTACAACAGCGCTGTTCTCGGCAAAAATCTTTTTCTGGAGGAGCACCCGGAGAAAAAAGCGTATGTATTTAATTCCTGCTCGGCGTCCATCGGGGAGACGCTTATCGGTCTGAAAATCCAGGAGTGCGAGGAAGCCGGGATGGAGTTTGAGGATGTCATCAAAACCGTAGAAAAATATATCGCGGAGAAAAAAACATATTTTGTTCTGGAAACGCTGGAGACGCTGCGCAAAAACGGACGCCTCAGCACGATGAAGGCGATTCTGGCGACCGCGCTGAAGATCAAGCCGGTGATGCACGGCACGCAGGAGGGTACGATCGAGCCGCTTGCGCAGGTGCGCGGGATCAACAAGGCGCTGGTGCGGATGGTGGATATTCTTGTTCAGCAGGCGGAGCACACGGAGGAAAGGATTCTGGCAATTTCCCACTGCAACTGTCCGGAGCGGGCGCAGATGGTGAAGGAGGCTATTCTGGAAAAAATCAAGGTAAAGGATGCAATTGTGCTGGATACCCGCGGGATCAGCAGTCTGTATGCGAACGATGGCGGCGTAATCGTCGTTTTATAAAAAAGATTGTATTTTAGTGGAATCTATGTTACACTATTAGGCAGGATATGCAAGGTGCTTGCAGGAAAGAATGTAAGATAGAGGAGAAATGTCATATGAGTCAGGCAAAGGTAGACCGCTATAAAGAGCAGAAAGCGAATCGCCAGAAAATCATGAAGAAGGAAAAGCGTGAGAGAATGCTCTGGAGGATAGGCGGCTATGCAGTGCTGCTGGTGCTTGTCGTGTGGATCGGAGTTTCCGCTTACAACAGTTTCCATGTGGAGACAAGAAAATTCTACGACGCAGATACCACGGCTGTCGATACGTATCTGAGTGGTCTGAACGCGGAGGATACCGCGGAAGCGGCGGATGAAGAAGCTGCGGCTGATGAGGAAGAGGCGGATGCGGCAGAAGATACCGCGGAGGCTGAAGCAGAAGCGGACGCTGCAGGTGATGCGGCTGAGGACGCTGCAGAGGCAGAGACAGCAGAATAAGAAAAAAGCAGGTGCGCCCGGTTATCCGGGCGCATTCTTATCGTATAGATCACGGAGGACATTATGGAGATCGTAAGTCGCGTGGAAAATGGACAGGCAATTGTGGAGCGCTGCCTGGGAGAGGAGCAGCGGGCAGAATTGCCGGAGCAGATAGACGGCTGCCCGGTGACGGCGCTGAGCGATTACGCTTTTTCACATGCAAAACCGAAAACGGATGACGCCGACTGTGCAGTTTGCGGGGAGAAGCTCCTGGAGGTGCAGCTTCCGCAGAGCCTGCGCCGTATCGGAAACTATGCCTTTTACGGCTGTCGGAAGCTGGAGCGCATGGCGCTCTGGCATCAGACGGAGGATATCGCGGGCGGGGCGTTTACCGGCTGTTACCGGCTGCGGGAGCTGTACGTGTATATGCAGAACGCCTGGGGATACTGTTTAAAGGATATTGTCAGCGAGCTGCGGCAGGAGCTGCGGGTGACGCTGGATTACGGGGACGGCACGGCGGCGAAGCTTTTATTTCCCGAATATTACGAGGAGGCGGTGGAAAATACGCCGGCACGGATTCTGGAGACGCATTTCCACGGCTCCGGTTATCATTACCGGCAGTGCTTCCGCGACGGAGAATTAAACTTTTCGGAGTATGACGGGCTGTTTGGCGAGGCGGCGGCATGGGAGAGCGTGGATTTTTGTATTGAGCTTAGCCTTTTGCGTTTGCAGCAGCCTTACAGGCTCACGGAGGATGCGAAGGGAATTTACATGGCATGGCTGATGGAACACCGCCGGGAGGCGGCTTCCTGGTGCCTTGCCTTTGAGCAGCAGGAGGCGCTGGAATACCTTTGTACGTTCATCGACTGGAGCGCCGACGAGCTGTCGGAGCTGATCCGCGAGGCGAACGAGGCGGGCAGGATGGAGAGCCAGAGCTTTCTGATGGATCATAAATACCGCAGCCGAAAGCAAAGCGTGCAGACCTTTGAGCTGTAGAGAACGGGAGGGAATCGTTTGCAGGAAATTTTTGAGCGGGAACAGGAGATCAGAAAACGCATGGAGGACGCCGGCCGTCACATCCTTTTTAATGCCAGAAATGAGCTGTTTCTGCATATGCGTTTTCTCGATGTGGCGCTGTCCTCCTTCTCTTATGCGATGGATGAGGGAATCACGTGTGTGGCGACTGACGGAAATTTTATCTATTATAATACAAAGTATCTGGGCGGCGAGTTCCGCGCCGAACGCAGGCGGATCAACCGGATGTATCTTCACATGGTGCTTCATTGCTTCCTCGGTCATGTGTTTCGAAAGCCGCAGGGGGCGGAGGAATACTGGGACCTGGCGTGCGATATTGCGATGGAATCTATCATAGACGATATGCAGATCCGCTGTGTAAAGCTTCCTGTTTCGTGGGAGAGGGAAAAGCTTTACAGGGAGCTTCGCGGGAGCCTTAAGGTGCTGACGGCGGAGGGAATCTGTCATACTCTGGAAAAGTGGCAGCCCGATGAACGCAGGCTGCAGAAATGGCGTCGGGAGTTTACGGTGGACGATCACAGCCGCTGGTGCCGCGAGCCGGAGCACCCCAAAGATGTTAAGACGCGGGATCGCTGGCAGGACATTCGCGAAAAGATGGAGATGGACCTTGATACCTTCTCGAAGGAGGCTTCGGAGGGCGACGGCGGTCTGAAGGAGCAGCTTAAGGTCGTGCAGCGGGAGACGATGGACTACCGCACCTTTCTGCGGAAATTTGCAGTATTAAAAGAAGCCGTGCAGGTGGATCCCGACCAGTTTGATTATGTATTTTACAGCTACGGGCTGTCGCTGTACGGCAATATGCCGCTGATCGAGCCGCAGGAGACAAAGGAGGTAAAAAAGATCGAGGAGTTTGCTGTGGTGATCGATACGTCGATGTCCTGCTCTGGCGAGCTTGTGCGGGCGTTTCTGGAGGAAACCTATGCGATCCTGAGCGAACAGGAAAGCTTTTTCCGAAAGATCAACCTCCATATTATTCAGTGCGATGAGCATGTGCAGGCGGACACGGGCATTTCATCTCTGGAGGAGCTTCGGGAGTACATGGAGCATTTCGAGATTATCGGTAGCGGCGGGACAGATTTCCGCCCGGCGTTCACCTATGTGGAGCAGCTTATCCGGGAGCGAAAATTTACGAATTTAAAAGGGCTTCTTTATTTTACAGACGGATTTGGCATTTATCCGAAACGGATGCCGCCGTTTGAGACCGCGTTTCTGTTTATGGAAGAGGAGGAGTCCGACACCAACGTGCCGCCGTGGGCGATGAAGCTGGTGATAAAGCGGCGGGAGCTGGAGAAACGCGCGAAGGAAAACTGAGAGTGTGGAAGAAAAAGTGAGAGGGCGATTATGAATATCAAGAGAGCGAAGGAAGAAATACGAAATTCCATTGAAGCATACTTAAGCAGGGATGAGTACGGCGAGTACCGGATTCCGCCGGTGCGTCAGCGTCCGCTTCTGCTGATCGGACCGCCGGGAATCGGGAAAACGCAGATCATGGAGCAGATCGCGAGGGAAAATAAGCTGGGACTTGTTTCCTACACCATCACGCATCACACCCGGCAGAGCGCAATCGGGCTGCCGTTTATCCGCGAGAAGGAATTTGGCGGCAAAACTTATTCCGTGACGGAATATACAATGAGTGAGATCATTGCGTCGGTGTACGAAAAAATGGAGGAGACGGGACTGCGTGAGGGCATTCTTTTTATCGACGAGATCAACTGCGTGTCGGAGACGCTGGCTCCCGCGATGCTGCAGTTTCTGCAGTGTAAGACCTTCGGCAATCAGAAGGTGCCGCAGGGCTGGGTGATCGTGGCGGCGGGCAATCCGCCGGAGTACAATAAATCGGTGCGCGAATTTGACGTGGTGACATTGGACCGTATTAAGAAAATCGACGTGGAGGCGGATTTTGCGGTCTGGAAGGAGTACGCTTACGCAGCGGGTATCCACAATGCGATCATTTCTTACCTGGAGCTGAAGAAAGACCATTTTTATAAGGTGGAGACAACGGTGGACGGCAAGCTGTTTGCGACCGCCCGCGGCTGGGAGGATCTGTCGCAGCTTCTGCAGGTGTATGAGACGCTTGGCAGGACGGCAGACCGGGAGGTGATCTATCAGTACATCCAGCATTGGCGGATTGCGAAGGACTTTGCAAATTATCTCGATCTGTATAATAAATATAAAAAGGACTACCGCGTGCAGGAGATTTTGCAGGGCAGGATCAGCGATGCGGCTGTGGATAAGATCCGGCGGGCTTCCTTCGATGAAAAGCTCAGTGTGATCGGACTGCTGCTCTCGGCGCTGCATGAGCTGTTTGCTGAAGCACATCACGCAGACCAGTATGTGACCGGGCTGTTCGGACAGTTAAAGGATTACAAAGACCTGCTTGGCAGCGCGGCGCAGGAGCTTTCCGGGGAGGAGGCGCAGCGGCTTCTGGAGGCGGTCGCGGGAAAGTTTGCGAAGGAATTTGCGCGCCAGAAAAAGGCGGAGCATATCACAAGAGAAGGGGAGCATGTGCAGAGCGAGATCCAGAAAACGCTGGAGCGCTATACAGTTTCTCTGAAGGCAGACCTGCCGCAGGACGGTCAGCAGGCGTTTGTGCAGATTAAAGAGTGGTTTTCCGCCGAACCGCAGAAACGCAGCAGGGCGCTTGCCCAGGCGGACGCGGCGCTGAATTTCGCTTTCGATTTCCTGGAGCGCGCCTTTGGCGACAGCCAGGAAATGGTCGTGTTTATCACAGAGATGAATACGGATTATTATGCGGCATGGTTTGTGGATGTCAACGGCTGTGACCGTTTCTATAAATATAATAAGAGCCTTCTCTTTTCCGAGCGGCAGCAGGGGATTCTGAAAGAGCTGGCGGATATTGAGGAGCTGCTGTAAAATTTAAGAATGATAAAACAGAACACGGTACCGGAAGATTCTTCCAGCACCGTGTTTTTTAATTTTCGGCAACGCGTATCTGATTTAACGGAACAGAACGCAGATGCAGTCTGGTTCTGCTTCAATCGGATTTAGTATGGATCGCCGACGATATGCACGTTGATGAGGTTCGTCGTGCCGGACATGCCAAGCGGAACCCCGGCGGTAATGACCGTTATGTCGCCGTCTTTTAAGAAACCGGCAGCAGTTGCTTCTTCAATAGAATGCTCAAACAGCTCAAAGGTATCCTGCTCCTCCTTTGTCTGGATCGGTACGATGCCCCAGCAGAGATTGAGCTGACGCCACACATGCGGGTGCGTCGCGCAGCCGATGATCGGACAGGCGGGGCGGTACTTGGAAATCGTGTGCGCGGTTCCGCCGGACTTTGTGACGGTAACGATTGCCTGCGCTTTCAGATCGTGCGCCGTCGAGCAGGTTGCATAAGCAATTGCCTCTGTAATGTTCTGGTGTCCGCTGTTTGTGCTGATATGGTTGAAGCGGTTTACATAATCAATGTCGTTCTCCGTCTGCTGTGCGATGCGCACCATGGTCTGCAGCGTCTCCACCGGGTATTTGCCGGCAGCCGTCTCGCCGGAGAGCATGATCGCGCTGGTGCCGTCGTAGATCGCATTTGCCACGTCCGTCGCCTCCGCTCTCGTGGGGCGCGGATGCGTTATCATGGAATCGAGCATCTGCGTGGCTGTGATGGAGATTTTGCCTGCCTGGATAGATTTCTTAATCAATTTCTTCTGGATTGCCGGAACGTCCTCCAGCGGAATTTCCACGCCCATATCGCCGCGGGCGATCATGATGCCGTCGGCAACCTCCAGAATTTCGTCAATATTGTCAACGCCCTCTTTATTTTCAATTTTTGCAATGATCTGTATTGTGTCACAGTTCTGCTCTTCGAGAATCTTTCTGATATCCAGAATATCCTGTGCGGAGCGCGTAAACGAGGCTGCAATGAAATCGAAGCCCATCTTGATGCCGAAAAGGATATCGGAGTGGTCCTTTTCACTGACAAACGGCATGGAGAGCGAGACATCCGGCACGTTTACGCCCTTACGGTTGGAAACCGGGCCGGAGTTCAGCACCTCGCAGATGATGTCTGTGTCGGTGATTTCTTTGATAGTAAGACCGATCAGACCGTCGTCTAAAAGAATCATATCACCCGCTTTGACGTCCTTCACCAGATCGGCGTAGGTAATGGAAACGATGGAAGCATCACCCTCCACCTCGCGCGTGGTGAGCGTGAAGGTCTGTCCCTTCTGAAGCTGCACCTTTCCTTCCCTGAAGGTTTTCAGACGGATTTCCGGTCCCTTGGTGTCGAGCAGGGCGGCAACCGGAAGCTTTGCCTTATTTCTTGCTTTTTTCAGTGCGACAAAGCGGTCGCGCTGTTCATCGTGCGTGCCGTGGGAAAAATTAAAGCGCGCCACATTCATACCGGAGTCGATCAGCGCCTCCAGAACGCCGGGCTGGTCGGTGGATGGTCCGAGTGTACAGATGATTTTCGTTTTTCTTAACATAGTCAATCCTTTCCCTTCGTTAGAATAAATTTGTAAATGATTTCTGCAATGCCATCGTGGTTGTTATCATGCTCCGTCACGTAATTTCCGTGCGCATACATGGAGCTTTCCGCGTTTTTCATGATCGCACTGATGTGCGTTGCCTCCAGCATCGGGATATCGTTGTCGGCATCCCCGGCGGAGATGGTGTTTTTAAGCGGCAGATCAAACATCTCGCAGAAAATTTTAATCGCGCTGCCCTTCGATACGCCCACCGGCATATACTCCAGATAATTCGGGCAGGAATAAAAGCTGTCCACTTTTCCGTCCGCCCATTCGGAGAGAGAAGCCTGGAAATCGTGCAGCCGCTGCGGATCGTCCAGTTCGATCACGATCACCTTTTCCGGTTCTTCGGGCAGCGCCCCGCATACATCGTCCGTGATCAGATACTGCATGGTGGTGGCAGTCGTATAGGAAAGCAGCTCGCGGGTATTGTGCGCGGAAAGCACGGCGGTTTTGGTGTAGGTGTGGGCATAAAGCCCGGCTTTTTCCGCCGCCTCCAGAATATGCCGCACGACCGCAACCGGAAGCGTTTTCCGGTAAATGGGCTTTTTATGGAATAGGTCATAAATGCAGGCGCCGTTGTACGTAATGGCGTAGCAGCCCTCCGAATCTAAGGACATCTTTTCCGCAAACGTCAGTGCGCTGACGGTTGCGCGTCCAGAGGTGATGACAATTTTGTGTCCCTGGCGCAGTGCTTCGCGGATCGCTGCCATGTTGCCCGGCGTGATTTCCTTCGCATCATTTAAGAGCGTGCCGTCCAGGTCGAGAAATAAAATCTTTTTTTTCTGATTCATTGCTGTTTTCTCCTGCTTCGCAGATTTGTTAAAACATGGTATGGGATACGGAGGTTCCCGCGCCCCACGCCGAGGTCGATATAAGGCTTGTTGCTTCCGTGAAAGTCGGAACCGCCGGAAATCAGAAGCCCATGTCTTTTTGCAAGCTGCCGGACGAGATTTTCATCGAGCGCAGAGTGCGTGGAGTAGATCGCTTCGATGCCGATCAATCCGGCTTTTCTCAGGGAAGCGAGCAGCTCGTCCATCTCTGCCTCCGGCAGATGGTAGAGCATCGGATGTGCCAGAATGGGGATCCCGCCCGTGCTGGAAATCAGATGCACCGCCTGCACCGGGGTCACCTTCTCGCGCGGAACGAAATAGCGGCAGTTTTCGCCGATGTATTTTTCAAACGCCTCCGGCATTTCCGCAACGTAGCCGTGGTCCATGAGATAGCGCGCAAAATGCGCCCGCGTCCACACGGCGTCCCCGAAAGCGGCTTCCATCTGCTCATGGGAAATGTTGATGCCGTCCTCCTGCATCTTCCGGATCATCTTTTCATTGCGGACATCGCGCGAGTCCTGAAAGCGCGTGAGCCGTTCGCAAAATTCCGCACTCTGATAATCAATATCCAGTCCGACAATGTGAATATCCTTCCCATGGTACTCCGTGGAAAACTCAATCCCGGCAATCACCTCCAACGCCGTGCCCTCTGCCGCGGCAAATGCCTCCGGCAGTCCGGCGACCGTATCGTGATCCGTCAGAGCGAACGCCCGCAGCCCCTTCTGACAGGCATACGCCACCAGCTTGGCGGGCGACATCGTGCCGTCCGAGCAATCAGAGTGTACATGCAGATCAACCGTTTCCATCAATGCGCCTCCTGTTTTCGTTAAAGTAAATGTAAAAATAAACATTGTATAAATTAGTATACCGCAAATTACCATATTCTTGCAAGAGGTGGGGAGAAGATAAAAAATTTTCGTAACCTTATCGTAACTACTCGTTACTGTTTACTCCGTTCACAGCAATCTTCACAAATCCATTTAAAATTCGCTTCGCGAATGAGATTTGTTCACGCTTGAATCACATTTTCGCGCCTCAAACCCGCGGAAATGGCTTCGCGTCGCAGCAGGTGTTTGAGGCTGGCGTGAACAGTGACAACTACTCAGGTATGCGGAAAATATTAAAACTTGCACCTACATCCGCAAAACCTGCGCTTGCACGTTTATGAGCCTGTTTACACAGCCGCGTTTTGCTTATTAGAAGTTGAGCTGCGTATCCGGACAGGTGAAAAATTTTTTCAGTTGTTTGGGAAAGTTTACGGTAGACAGGTGTCTGTTGTAAAAAATTTTCATTACGAATGAAACAGGGGAGAGAAAAATGAAGGTCAGAAATCAGTTTCGTAATCAACTAAATCTAGTGCTGCTGATTGTTGATCTGGTTTGTATTTTTGTATCTTATGCGGTATCGCT
>NZ_CAJKOX010000066.1 GCF_905201705.1 uncultured Marvinbryantia sp. | reverse complement strand
TATATGAGCGTTTTCACGTGAAAATGTGCGAAAAATGTATTTCCGATAGTAATTAATAGACCGCAAATGCTATTGCAAAATATGCTCTTAGCTGGTATTATATTAGTTAAGATAGAGGGTGAGTGAATGGGCAGAATTATTGTAATAGCAAATCAAAAAGGCGGCGTGGCGAAGACGACCACGACGCACAATTTGGGCGCTGCACTGGCTGCTGCGGGCAAGAACGTGCTGCTGATCGATCTGGACAGTCAGGCCAGCCTGACGATCAGTGTCGGCATGGAGCCGCTGGAGGTTCCGAAGACGATTGTAGACGTTCTGAAGAAAGACGGCGCGCCGATCCGCGAGTGCGTACAGAAAATCAATGACCGGCTGCACATTGTGACGTCGATTATCGATCTGGCCCCGATGGAGATGGAAATGCTTTCGCGGGCGAGCCGGGAGAAAATCCTCGACCGGGCGCTGAAGCCGATCAAAGACAGCTATGATTACATTCTGATCGATTGCCCGCCGCAGCTTTCGATTCTCACAATCAATGCGCTTTCCTGCGCGGACGGCGTTCTGATTCCTGTCAAGACAGACTACCTGGCATACCGTGGCCTGACGCAGCTGCAGGACAGCATCCGGGAGATCCAGGAGTTGATTAACCCGGATCTGAAGGTGCTGGGCGTGATTGCGACACTCTACGATGCGCGGGTATCGGACGATAAAGATATTCTTGCGCTGCTGAAGGAAGAGTATAATCTCGTCGGCGTTGTGAAGCGGCTTGCGGTGGCGAAGAAAGGAATTTATGACGGGCTGGCGGTCGTGGAGCAGGCACCGAGCAGCGAAATTGCGAAAGAATACACGGCAATTGCGAAAATGATTATAAACGGAAATTTCGACCGGGAGGATATTGAAAATGGGTAATTTGAAAGAGCGTGAGAGCCGGCGCAGAGCGTCTGTTGTTGGCAGCATCATTGAGCAGCAGCCGGCAGAGGAAACGAAGCGGCATAGTGTCGGCCGCGGTCGGCCGAAGGAGGATCGGGAGCTGCGGAAACGGGTGAGCTTGTCTGTGCTGCCGAGCCTGTATGAAGATATCCAGAAAATTGCCTATGTCGAAAGGCGCAGCGTCAGTGAACTGCTTAGTGATCTGATGGTGCAGTATCGAGATCAGCAGAAATCGGTGCTTTCGGAGTATGAAAAGGTCAGAAAATGAAAGAGGCAACTCTGAGTTGCCTGGATGTAAACCACTTGTGGTTTACATCTGATGGGGTCTGAATATAGAATCAGGAGTGTAAAGTACATGACCCTTAGAGAAAAACTGATCGTATTAAGGGATAAAGCTGGAATCTCACAAATGTCGCTGGCACATCAGCTTGATGTGTCCAGGCAGGCAGTTTCCCGCTGGGAAAGTGGAGATACTACGCCGTCCATGGACAAGCTGAAGGCGCTGGCGAAGATCTACGGTGTATCCCTAGATTGGCTGTGCAGTGACAGTGACATGGCTGATGAAAAACCGATTGAAGTGGTGTCGCCATTAGAAGAGAATGAAACAAAAAATACCACTGTAAGTGCGAAAGATAAAAGGAAGCGAAAGATTCGATTCGTTGCGATTGCATTAGTGGTTGGCGTAATAACTTTAACGTGCATATGGATCGCAACGAGATCTGAGAATAAGGAGATGCCTGGAAAACAATTTGTAGATATGGGAGACGAAGATGTTGATATGCCAGATCAAGCTGCAAATGGGTTTGATTTTGAATGGAAGGACTGAGAAGAAATAAAATGAAAAAGATGTTGTGTTCGTTGCTGACAGTGCTTTTGCTTGTTAGCTGCTTTGCTGGAACGGTTAATGCAGCAGAACGTGCAATGGGAAAATTTGATGTAACGGTTAAGGCAGGAGAGTTAAAGCCTGCAAAGACGGGATTTCCAATGGCGGCAGGGGAAACGGTTACGATTAATGCGACATATTCTCCAAGTTCAGCAGATGTGGATTTTGGCTTGGTAGATAAGAATGGGAGATTCCATTATTTGAAAGGTGAGAATGGAGCGTTTAACGAGAAAATTGAAATTCCCCAAAATGGAACATATACGTTTGCGATAAGAAACAATTCGGACGTGGATATAGAAGTTACAGGATATGTAAATTATTAATAGGGACAGACGCAATGAGACCCGCAGGGAGAGGTTTTGCCATTACTGCGTAATTTTGCAAGGAGCGACTAAAAAGGCTGTTCGCAGCACCAATATGATCTTTATAAAAGCGGCCGCTTTATGAGGATAGACAGTCGAAAACAATTCTTATGGGAATATGAAACGAAAGGAGAAGCAAAATGAAAAAGAAAACTCGTATTATCGCCCTGCTTTTGGTGTGTGTGCTGATTGCATGCACGAGTGCCAGCTTCGTTTCTGCTGCCGAACCGCAGTATTATAACTACGGAACGGTGTCTGTCGAGGCTGCGAATTTCCGAGCAAGACCTGAATTAGACGAAAAAAATGTTCTTGGCACGCTTCTGAAGGGAGATCGTGTCCGAATCCTTCAGGGTGTTAACGGTGATGGGATTTCCTGGTACTATGTGCGTGTAGCTACGGGGGCAAATGCAAATAAAACGGGCTATGTTTCTACCGGCTGCGTCACGCTGGACGCTGTTTCTACCGGCTACGCCACGCTGGATTAAGCCGCCGCTAGATATACAAGACCGCCTGCAACAGGGCGCACGGTTTTCCGTGCGCCCAAACAGACTATATGGGTGACACATATGAAAAAAACAGTATTCTCTATCTTCCTTCTGCTCCTACTTTTCCTGACCGCCTGCAACGCACGCAGTGCAGAATCGGACGTGCAGCAATCGACTCAGCCCAAAGCGGAAAGCGTTGCTGCGCAGGTTGATGTTTCCGGACTCCCAGAGGGACAGTGCTACAACCAAACGCCCTACTTAAATCCAATCGGAATTTCGTATCCGGAAGGGCAATGCGTCTGGAATGGCAAGGTCTATTCCTTTTCCAATGCACCGGCGAAGCTGGGCGTTACGGACGCGAACGGAAACAGCGAAGCCTTGGAGCTGCCGGACGCAGAATATATCTACAGCGTGTGCGAGACCGACGATACGCTTGCTCTGATGGCAGGAGCCAATCCGTTGTTCTTTGCCGGGACGGATGATGAACAATCCGTGCAGGCATCCAGCGATGGCGGTTATGCGATTTATCTCTACGACGAAACCGAGCATTTGACCGGTAGTATCCCGCTGGCAGAGTGCGGCGCAGATGCGCCGTATGAGCTGGATAGCGACGGAACGGACTATTTTATCCTGTTCGGTGACGCGGTCGTTCGGGTCGGCGCTGACGGCACACAGCTTGCAAAAAGCGGCGATATAGGTGGGCGGCTCTTGCAGCTCGTCTGCGTAGACGGCGCGGTCTTCGTGCGCGTGGAGGGCGATGCAATTTATCAGACGGAGAAGATTGTCCGCCTGAACGCGCAGACGCTGGAAACAGAAACGGAATTTTCCTGCGACGGACTGGACATTCAGGGTATGGGAAAGGCGGAAGACGGGGCGTTGCTCTTAATCAGCGGCGAGTATCTGCTTCGCCCGGATTTTGATGCCGGGAAGCTGACGGCGATTCTGCACTGGGCAGACAACGCGAACACGTCCGTCAACAATTACCGCTCTGTCTTGGAAACGGAGTCCGGCTTTTTTGCGTGGAACAGCGATGTCGAGGCTGCGTGCTTCTACGAAAAACTGCCAGAAGGAGAAACGCTTGAAGACCCAACGGTTATCACTCTCTTTGCAGGCACCGGTTCGTATGACATCGAGATTGCGGCTGCAAACTTCCAGAAACTGTACCCGCAGTACCGTATAGATATCACTGCGGCGGAATCGGACGAGCAAACCGAGTTGGCACTGACGGAGCTTGGTGCGGGCAAGGGCTATGATATGTACCTGCTCTATGATACACAGTGGGCGCAGTTGGATGACGCTGTGTTCTTTGAAGACCTGACCAGGTGGATGGAAGCAGACAGCACAAAGCCGCTGGAGAGAATCCGACCAAGCGTTTTGCGTCAGGTGCAGAAAAATGGTGGCGTCTACCGCCTGCCGGTTGACTATACAATTTTGACATACGCTGCCGACCCCGAGCAGCTTCCAGATTGCAGACCGGAGACGGTTCTGCGGGCATGTGAGCAGGGCGATGATACATTGTATCCATTTGCTCGTAACTCAGATTATTCCTCGCAGATGGCGAAGCGCTGCGCGATCGACTATGTGGACGCGGCGCAGGAAACGTGCAATTTCGAGTGTGATTCGTTCTATGCACAGCTTGCACTTCTGCGGCGGCAGCAGGAAGCCTTGGACGCGCTGCCGAAAAATCTTGACGTTGCTGCCACCTGTGACGGCCTTTTATACTACTACGTCATTTTATCCGCAGACAGCATCGTCTATCAGCCGGGACGCTATGTGTACCCTGAGCTGAAGCAATATGTGTATTATGCGTATCCCAGTGACTATGATAGCGGATGCCAGCTCGATTTTAACAGTCTGCTTTCTATCAACACAAAAAGCGAACAGAAGGCGGGCGCATGGGCATTTTTGAGCTATTTACTATCGGAGTCCTATCAGCAAAGCATGAATTATCTTCCGGTCAGTGATACGGTGCTACAGGAGCAGTTTGCACAGCTTCTGGCGCAGGAAAAGATCACTCAGGAAAACATTGATACGTTTTATGCACTAGTCGATCATGCACAGAAACCGGATTATCCGACCGAGCCCATCGAGCAAATCATTCTGGAGGAAATGGCGGCGTATCTCGATGGAGCCATCGACGAAAAGACAACGGCCGAACGGATCCAGTCTCGCGTGTCGTTGTATCTTATGGAGCAGAAAGTGGAGTGAATGCTTCACAGAGATTAAAGACGAGATCTTCCAAATTTCATAAAAAACTGGCGACCATTTTGAATGGCCGCCGGTTTCTTTGCTTCTTTTGCCTTTTCGTGCGTATTGCGTGGGGACGCAACATGATAGATAGATATACATTTTTGACGAAAAAATACGGCTCTGCGGTTGCGCACGCCCGCAAACGTAGAGGAGTTACTCTATCCAATTTTCAACGACCAGATCAGGAACGCGCTCGAACTCTCGGACGTTGTTTGTGACCAGAATCATATCTTCAAATCTAGCGTGCGCGGCGATCAGCATATCCTGTTGTACAATGCTGCGTGGTTTTATTGACCGAAAAAATTCGTGCAGAAGCATTACTGCCAGGATAATTGGAGTTGCCGGTGGTTATCGGCACAGTCTCTCAAATAGAGGTTAATCAGGGTCTGATAGGGGATGCCTTTGGCGTCGGCCAGAGACTTGAAGTAGTCGATGGTGCCGCCGTCGATATTGATGGTAATCTGCTTTTTCAGCCGGTTCGCATAGGGATTTTTTCTTGGATTCAGCTCGCTGATGTTATATTCATCTCTCATACTATCACCTCAAATTCCATCGAGATAAATACGTTGCTCGGTTTTGGTTGCCTGCCTTGCCGAGATAATACGGATGCAGTTTTCGTTGTCGCGGTAGCAATGGCTCACAATGCAAATTTTCTGCGATTTGATTGATCCGATAATGAGGAAGCGATCTTCTTCAATGGAGTGATCCGGATCGTCAAATAGAATGGCAAACTCGTCGTAAAAGACCTCCTTTGCTGCCTCGAAGGATAAGCCGTGCTTCTTCTTGTTGATCTCATTCTTGTTAGGGTCCCACTCAAATCTTAGTGTGTCCATAATTATATTATACATACTAAATAATTATTGTCAAGGAAACCAAACGGCGATACAAAACCCGCACGATCGGTTGTATAGGCAGCAGCGATACCGGAGTTTTCTCGCTGGCACGGCGAATGCTCGATGAGCGCATTGCTCGGTGACGACAACGGACAGCCGACAGGAAGGGCGGTTCGTTGTCGCCATCGAGCAGGGGAGGCGACCGCAGACGCCCGGGGTTTACCCCGCCCAGCGCTGTGCGCTGGGGAACTCTTGGCATCTTGGATGCCTAATAACGGTTTACCCGTTTGCGCAATGGCGTGAACGGGTAAACCGTTATATCTGTATATACTCGGTTTATGTTGACTTTATCAGCATAGTATGGTAAGATGGGCTTGAACAGAAAAGGACGGTAAATTAGAACTGGCTGGGAGGGAAAACAAATGACAATTAAGGACTATATGCGAAAGGTTGAATCAGCAAAAATGACGCCGAAAGATTCGGCTGGAGCCAGCTTCACCGATGCGATGATGGAGAACACTGAAATCTGGAGTAACGATGCCTGTGTGGGCTATTTTCTCCGGGTGGCACAGATCGTCGGTCTGGATCAGGCAGACACTAGAAAGGTCGTGGAAGCGTTCAATACGGCTTTTGATGGAACTTCCGTTGATGAGGCAGCGGATATTTACTGCAAATACTGAGCGGCGGGAAAGGCTCAGTGAATTTTACAGAAAACTCGTCTGGGCGAGTATAAATAGTAATTAGGCCTAGAGCGTCCCGGTAGCTGCCGGGGGTTTAGCAGTTTTCATTTTAGAGCCGCTAAAAAGGTATGATGCACCTTTGTGATGTGTGGGCTTGCCGTAGTAACCTTTGTGAATTGGAAAGCACATCATGGACCCTGCTGCGAGTAATCTTTGTGAAAGCACAGGTAAGCAGAACGCATCTGTTCACCATCCACCTACTGAACGTTGCCAGTGTACTGTAGAAAGCACTGGAGAGCTGATCCCTCGGAAAAGGATTCGACAGAACCTCAACTGCCGTAGACGCTAATAAATAGGCTGCACACATAAGCAAGAAAAAAGTGTAGAAGAGAAATCTTCAAAACAGTCACACATAAGACTTAAAAAAGTGTACTTTGCTGATCGTCGAGGTTTCTTCGGAAACTGACGTGAAGCGGCTTAGCTTGAACGTTTATATAATGTAAATAATTGATATAATGGAAATAAAGTATATACGATATATAACTTATGTAAGTTATATATCGTAATGAAAAGGGGGCTACTATTTGGGGCGAAAAAACAAATCATACTCGAAGGATCTGCACCAGCAGGCGTATGAGAAATTGACATCTATGCTAGCGCTGGGCGAAAGTAAGCGCGAGGCAGTCTTGAACGGGACAGCCGATGATAAGATCTTCTCGGTCAACACATATAAGACCTACTGGAAGCACATAAAGTACTTTTTGAAGTATGTCAAGGAAAAATACCCGGAATGTACGACGCTGAAGAAAGCAAAAAGGTATGTCAACGAGTGGCTGCAGGTACGAGTTGAACAGGATCTATCTGCTTGGACGATTCAGGCCGAGGCGAAAGCCTTGGGGAAGTTGTATGGCATAAAGCCAGACGATGAAGACTACTTCAAGCCGCCGAAGCGGAACCGGTCAGAAATCAAACGGAGCCGGGGAGACGCCAAGCGGGATCGGCACTTCTCGGAAGCTAACAACGATGAGCTGATAAAATTCTGCCGGGGAACCGGACTGCGGCGCAGTGAGCTGGCAGATCTGAAGGAAACGGATCTGGTGACACGGGAACAGATCGAAGCGCAGATCACGACACTTGAGAAAATTCCAGAGCAGCAGCGAACGCCGGGCGACACGAAGCGGCTTCAGATGCTGCAGGACACGCGAATGTTTGACGGTGAGTATTTCATCCATGTGCGGAACGGAAAAGGCGGCAGGGAGCGTGTAAGCCCCATTATAGGGAAGAATCAAACGCAGATCATTGACCGGATGAAGAACACGCCGCCCGATGAAAAGGTTTGGCAGTTCATTCACCAATGCGCGGACATTCACAGTTACCGCTCGGATTATGCAGTTGCCATCTACAAAGCTCATGCGAGAAAGATCAGCGAAATTCCATTTGACCGGGTGAATAAGGGGACCGGAAAAAGATATCAGAGCGACGTCTACACTTGCCGCAAGGATGAAGCGGGCAAGAAGCTGGACAAGGCTGCTATGCTGGTCTGCAGCAAGGCGCTGGGGCATAACAGAATTAGCGTGGTCGCGGACAACTATATCCGTGGCCTTTGATGGGAGGCGAGTGAGATATCGAGTATGTAAAAAAACAGTGGACGGGTGGGTATAAACCCGTGGACAGCCTGGACGACCAGGAGTGTTCCCATGTGATTCAAACAAAGCAGGAATATGAGACACTTCTTGATCAGCGCAATAGAGCCAAGCGCGAAAAAGAGGAAACAGAAAGAGCCGCTGCGCGGGAGATATCCAGAGTAAAACAGGAGGCGGCACACGAGGCCGACAGAGCCGCACAGAGGGTGCAAGCGCAGATAGACGACCTTCTACAGCAGGTGGAGCGGAAAACGGCTGAAATCGCCGACCAGCGCGCCCTCAACGCGAACCTTCTCAGAATTTCGCGGGAAAGAGCAAATGCGGATAGAGGGCTGCGACCGAAAAAGGTACATACCGGGTATGTTGTCGTGATGTCCTCCGAAAAAGAAATACGGTACAAAACCGGCAGGAATAAGCTGCTGACGGCAAAGGTATGGGAGACGGTACTTCAGAGTCCTTACTCGGTCGATTTTACAGAGAGCCAGGCAAGGCAGCTGATCGAGGAAGATCTTCTGGCCAGAAAAAATGGCTTGCTTGCGGACGTGTGCATTACGATGATTTGCAGCGGGAGCAGCTATGAGAATTTAATCGAAACGGAAAACTGGAAAGAAATCAAAGCAGCGCACAATACGCTATTCTCACGGCAGCTTCGGGCAAACTATAGAGTTGGCTATTGGGAATATATCATTCAGCACACAAAACCGCTTGGAATCGTCCCCGCAGATATGCGGGCTGGAACGAAAAATGGATAGCAAAATAGCCTGTCCGCAACCCTTGAAATCGCGTTTTGGACAGGCTATAATAACGGTCAAAAAATAGGGAAAAAGCTATTGATAATCTAAGCCCCCGTATAGGGGTCTAAGGCTAGAACAGGGGCTGGATTTTTGTTGCGAAAAAATAAAAAATTTCTCTTTTTAGGAAGCGAGCAGGGGTCAGCAGTTTGTAGCGATTTGCTGGGTGCTGGATCGGGGGGCGCAGCCCATCCGATAGCAGGGTAGGATTTGTCCACGGTCTTTTCCAAGGTCGTCCATCAGGATTCTCCACGCCTTTATGGTGTGGGGAATCCTGTGGGCGTACCGGCAGGCGTAAGCCTGTGGGAAAGGCGGTGGGCAAATCCGGATGGTTTGGAATCCCCGCCGCAGCGGACTTTTCTTTTTGCTTCTTTTTCTTTTACTGGGAGGACTTTGTGTATGACACAGAATTACACTGAAGGATATGAGTATTTGAGTTCTCAATTTCCGGAGGTCAGCGGCTATGATTTTTACAGAGAGATGTTCCCGAATAACGAGCGATCTGACGAGCAGCATATGGATTATTCTCATCCCAACGCAATTTATCTGTATCGGGAGCAAACGTCCGATGGTTTTAATCGAATGCGCCGAAGAATCATGTTCTCCGATCAGTGGGAAAATGATTACATGGAATTTATCGAACAAAATCCGCTGACGCTGTGCAGCGGACTGTCCTATCGCGGGAAATCCAATAAGCTGGAGCACGCGCAGCGGATGAACGCACTGATCTTCGATTTGGATGGTGTTGGTCTGAAAGAGTTGCGAAATTTATTTTTGCGATTTGGCGGCGATCCGACGCGGCTTCGCCGCTTGCCGATGCCGACGTATCTCGTTCTGTCAGGGACCGGTCTGCACGTTTGCTATTTTTTCCGGGAGCCGATCGATCTATACCCGAATATTAAAATCCAGTTGAAAAGCCTAAAGTATGATCTTACGTTTCGGATGTGGGAATACAAGGCGACGTCGCAAAACAAAGAGATTCAGTATCAGTCCATCAACCAGAGCTTCCGCATGGTTGGCAGCATCAACGAAAAGCATGGCAATCAGATTGTGGCGTTTCGGACCGGCGAACCGGTGACGTTGGAATATTTGAACGCTTATGCCAGACCGGAAAATCGGGTGGATGTCAATAAGCCGTTTAGACCGTCGAAGATAACGAGAGCGGCAGCGCGGGAAGCGTATCCGGAGTGGTATGAGCGAGTTATTGTCAAGGGCGAAAAGTACCCGAAAAAATGGGACATTGCAGGAAAGGTACATGGCGACGATCCGTATGCACTTTACCATTGGTGGCTGCGGCAGATATTATCAATCCGGGGCGGACACCGGTATTTCTTTTTGATGTGTATGGCAATTTACGCCTATAAATGCGATGTTCCGAAGGCGCAGCTTCGGAAGGATATGCAGATTGCATTTGAGGATCTCCAGATGGTGCAACATGAGAATGCGTTGACTGAGGATGATATTAAGAGTGCGCTGGAGGCGTATGACCGGGAATATTACAACTTTACGATTTCCGATATAGAGGCGCTGACGGACGTTCATATAGAGCGGAACAGAAGAAACGGGCTAACGCAGGAAAAGCATCTCTATTTGGCGCGGAGGCGAAAAGAGGATATGAAAGCAATAGGGATACCAATGAAGGCTGCGGATGGTCGCCCAACGGCACAGATGAAAGTCTACGAATGGAGAAAGGCAAATCCGTCTGGTAAAAAAGCTGATTGCCATAAAGACACTGGGCTGGATCCAAAGACGATCCGAAAGTGGTGGGAAACAAAATAACGTATATACTTTGCGTAAAGTATATACGTTATATAAAATATTTACGATATATAGATTTATGACAAGGTTGCCTGATGATTGTCTCAGAAAATAACGCTACTTTTTCGATGTATCTGTGTCACCTGAGACAAAGCGGGATTCCGTTTTGCGGATGATCCGATGGAAGCTGTTTTGTTGTGCTGCCATTAATTCCGGACAGTCTACATCCGCGGTCGATGGAGAGGCTGCGAGAGCCGTTAGCATTTCTATTTGTGGCGTTGTTAGCGGTGCAGCCAAGTCAATTTCTTTGCGTGTAATCATAAATGCAGATTCCCTCCTATTACATCCTCATGGAGCGCAATCCTTCTTCTTTGCACGGAAATAGTATAACAAGTACTGAGCCAAAAAGAAATAGCGGATTTATGTGATATAAAGTATATATATTATTTAATTTATATACTTTATATCAATTATTGATTGCTTTTGCGGGGTATATTTGCCCAAAAAATGGAAATGAGGCTGTGCGGCGTCTTCATAATAAGTGGCACAATGAAAAGGACAAGAAACAATGCAAGGAGTGAGACAATATGATTGACGAAACTGTAATTGACACGCGGAAGAAAGATAAGAACGTGGTAATCATCAGCGAGGAACGGTACGGTGAAATGGAGAAGGCTGAAAGAAACTCCGTGTATCTGCGGAAGCTGGATCGCGGCCTTACGCAGGTTCGTGCCGGGCATGGTGTCGTGAAGTCTATGGCCGAGGTGGAGGCAATGGAACGGAAATGTTGACAATGTAAATAAAATATAATACAATGAGAACGCTAAGAGCAGAAAGGAGCTGCGATAATGGCAAGCACAAATATCAATATCCGGATGGACAGCGACTTAAAAATGCAGTTTGAGGCATTTTGCGCAGATATGGGAATGACAATGACAGCCGCATTTAATATTTTTGCGAAGAAGGCGGTCCGTGAGTATCGCATTCCTTTTGAAATCGGCGGAGAAATACCGAACGCTGTAACAAGGAAAGCAATCGAGGATGCAGAGAATGGGATTGGAATGAGCAGGTCTTTTTCCTCCGTAAAAGACCTGATGGAGGATCTGAATGCTGACGATTAGGTATCAGACGGCCTTCAAGAAAGACTACAAGCGGATTGTTCGGAGAGGCTATGATGTGCGGCTGCTGGAGGAAGTAATCACTATTTTGGCTGAACAGAAGCCGCTGCCAGAAAGCTATCGGGATCATAACCTGTCCGGTGACTATATTGGATGCCGGGAGTGCCATATAACCCCAGACTGGCTCTTGATTTATGAGATCAAGAACGATGAGCTTGTTCTTTGCTTAACCAGAACAGGAACGCATAGCGATCTGTTTTGAAGAAACAACGGCAAATGTTATGTAATTTATATACTGTATATATAATATATAAAATATGTAATGTAATGCGGGAACGCCGCCAATCGACAGGATCATCCGTTGACAAAATCAGCGGAATCTGCTAAACTACAGTTGACCGAGCAAAGGCGGTTAAGAAAACTACACAAGGCGTAGCGAAGCCCTCCAGAAGTTGCAGCTTCTGGAGGGCTTCTTGTCCGTTATCGGTGGACCAGACCGTTGGGCCGGGTGCTGCGGAGTCAACTATCTCCATCCAGCCACTTGCAGATGTAGTATGAAACTACGCCTGCCAGTACGGAGATAGCAAAGGCGATTAAGTACGACAAGGCGTTCACCTCCTTCCGCTGGAAGGAGTCGCAGCGTGAGAATTATATCAAAAAAGGGAAGAAATTAAAAGCACTACATGGAAATATAGAAAAAGCAACTGTGCGTTGCCTGCGTGTAAAGTTCATGTGGTTTACACTTGAGCAGAATTATAGTTAAAATCAAGTGGAAAAGGGAGATGACTGTAAAGATTGTTGTGACGCAAAGTGCTAATGAATGATAGAGAGGATCGAATAGAGAAATGCGAATTAAAAGTGTTGTTGCATTGATGTGCATTGGGCTAATTCTGATTATGTGTGGATGTAGAGAAACGAGAGAAAAATTAAGCGTGGAGGAGTATTTCTACAAAGATGGGATGGGGGTAGATCGGGAACCTGAAATGGAAGCGGGAGGGAAAATAAAACAAGAATATGTTAGTGAGGACAAGGAGAAAGAAATCTCAGAAAACAAGGCAGTTTTATATATTTATGACGGATTGAATGGGAATAAGACGTTTGAAATTGATGAGGATGAGACCGTTACAAAACTCAGAAAAATGTTTGGAAAAGAAGCTTTGACAGAGTCAAGCCAAGGGTGGAGAGGAACGGCGAAGTATTATATAGACTTCGGGGACGGGTATGCGATTGGAGTCTATAAAAATGAGCCGTATTGTTATATTGGAACGGGGGTGTATGAACAAGATGGATATTTGATGCTTAGCGGAGATCCGGGCATATCCAAAGGGTTCGATATTCAGGAAGATGCACATGAGTATTTGCTAGATGTTGTAGATGGGCTTCTAAAAGAGAATCGATAAAACATGAAGGGAGAATGCGTGTGAAAAAGTACAGAAGAGCAATTGCGCTATTTCTCGCAATTGGGTTGATGGTTTTAATTCCAAGTGGGATGGGCGTTTCTGCAAGTGGAAATACTGTAGAAGCCAAGATGAGTGAAAATATTGCGCAGGTTCTCAGTATGACTGGGATCGAAAGAGAAGAATATAGTGATCAGCAGGTGATAGACGTTGATGGCCAGAGGGTCAGGCAATTAGTGTTTGACGACAATTTGAAGGTCGACATGGATGGTGCAAATGTAAAAGCAATTTCCCATTTTACAGCATGTACGAATGATGCAATTGTCGTTTATGGAGAAGACGACATTTCGGAGACGGTAAATAATATTGTTGAAATTTCTGATATGGACGAGAATTATGACCTTGTCGGATCTGAAGAATTTGACGATGACTATTGGCGTCTTACCTGGGTGAAGAGTTATGGATCAATTCAAAATCCGTATGAAAGTGTAAATGCTGTCGTAAATAGACGAACGCGGGAACTTACAACATATAGGAGATTTGATGAGGCTCCAAATACGATCACACCGGGCATAACACAATCCGATGCATTTGAGCGACTTACACAGCTGGACACGGTTGAAGGGTTGAACTTGTCAAATGCTGAGTGTGAGCTGACATTTACAAAAAGGAATTATTTACGCGATGAAAATTCCACGACAAGGCATTATGGCGAAGTGCGGATGGCGTATCACTTTACGATTGGAAATTATTCCGTTTATATTGATGCGGCAACGGGGGAAGATATCGCCTATTCAGAAAAGAGAATGGTGGCACGGGCATTTTCAGCAGATGGAGAGGGAGCTTTTCCAAATCCACAAAAACAGACAGCAGATGCAACGACATGCTTTAATGAGCTTGGATATACAACCTATGAACCGTGCATTAGCGCACAGTATTATTTAAGACAAAGCCTAGATGCCTTTATAGATGATGATAATGCTTACGGTTTATATCTTGCATGCCATGGTGACGAGGATCAAACTGTGCTCAGTGGACTCGGATGGACAATGGGACGCGATGATATTCATGGAAATTGGAGATTCGTTTTTTTGGATGCATGTTACTCCGCGGCAGGGACTGGATGGTCAAATCAATTCAACATTTATAGCTATTCGCAAAGTCGCGCGTTTTTAGGATGGAGTGACACAGTTGAGGGCGGGAACTCCACAGATTTTTCGTCTGCGTTTTTCCCGGAAGTAATTGCGGGAAATCACTCTAACAATATCAGAGATGCTGCGGTATGGGCGGCAGATCAGGTTCCAGGTTATCATACAGCGCCGATTAAGTTTATTGGAGATCGGACATATAGAGGGTTCGTATAGGGCTAAAAGAAGTACATAAAAGAGCCGCGCCATCAGAAACGATCTGGTGGCGCGGCCCTTTTATGTATTGACAATTATATAAAATATATATTAT
>NZ_CAJKOX010000065.1 GCF_905201705.1 uncultured Marvinbryantia sp. | reverse complement strand
GCGGCAATGATGTGGCAACGGAACTGTATCATAAACTTCTGGCGATGCCGGAAGAGAAAGAAGGGGTAAAACATGAGAGACTGGAAGAAATGGATTAAAGCGGCAGGAGTAAGGGCAGTAAAGACGGTGGCGCAGACCGCCGTGGCGACAATCGGCTCATCCGTGGCGATGGGAGAAGTAAACTGGGTATTGGTGGCATCCTCTTCGGCGCTGGCGGGGATCGTATCCCTTCTGACATCGGTGGGAGGACTGCCGGAGCTGGAAGAGTAGCAGAATATATTAATTGAAAAACAGATAACGGTATGTTATATTTGAACCAGGACAACCGTGTTGCAGGGTGGCTGACCTCTATTCTTACATAGAATGGGGGTGGTGCTGATGAAACATTTTGATTTTAAAGACTTAATGTCTTTTGGAATGTTTATTCTGGCATTACTGACATTCATTTATTTGATTTGTCACTGATGTTTTAGGCATAGAAAAACCACCCTCTAAACTTTGACCGGTTTCAGGGTGGCAATTCTATTACCATTTTGTCGAGGTCAACCCCTTGTGGGCGGTTGTTCCCTGTATTTATAATATAACATCCGAGAACAGAATATTCAAGTAAAATTTCAGGGGACGGGAGACTGTCCTCTTTTTAATTCCCGAAAGAACCGGGAGAAGGGAGAAAACCATGAGAAAATATATTGGAACAAAAATCACTGAAGCAGAACCCATGACAAGAGGAGACTATAATGTGTTCAGAGGCTGGACGATTCCGGAAAATGAGAATCCGGATGACGAAGGCTATCTGCTGAGATACCCGGACGGATACATTTCCTGGAGTCCGAAGACGATATTTGAGAAAGCGTATCGGGAATGCGACAGTATGCCATTTGGTCTTGCAATTGAAGCTCTGAAGAAAGGGAGGAAAGTGGCACGTAAAGGCTGGAACGGTAAAAACCAGCACATCGAGCTTGCCACGAATATCAGTTATATGACTGTTGACGGGAATGTTTATAACTGCGGGCATGAAGCAATCGGGAACGAAGCTATTGCATTTGTTGGAACGTCGGGTATCCAGATGGGCTGGCTTGCTTCACAGGCAGACATGCTGGCAGAGGACTGGGTATTTGCAGAGTAGGGGCGGGCAACCGTCCTCTTTTTATGCTGCGAAAACGCAGCGGAAAGGAGCACATATGAATATCAGCAAAGAATATATCTCAAACCAGAATACATACGCGGAGAACAATCCGGTAAATATTGTTATCCATAACACAGACAATTTTAACAAAGGCGCTGACGCGAAAGCGCACGCAAAAGCCCAGCATGACGGCAATTTCCAGGGCATGTCGGCGCATCTCTACGTAGACGATAAGAGCGCAGAACTTGCGGCGCCGTATAGCCGCGGTACCTGGCATGTCGGAGTAAACTACGGCGGCAAGCTGTTCGGCACCGTGAACAACCGTAACAGCGTAGCGATCGAAATGTGCGTTAATGCCGGTTACAACTACGAGAAAGCGTTCCAGAACACCGTAGAAGTGACGAAGCAGCTCATGAAGGAATTAAACATTCCGGCAAGCCGGGTATACTCACACTATGACGTCTGTGCGAAAAACTGCCCATCGCAGATTCGGGCGCGCGGTGACTGGGAGCGCTTTAAGAAGCTGATCGGCGCGTTTGACGAGAACATCTCAGGTGTGCAGATCGGTGACAGTAATGTGGAGGCTATTGCGAAGGTGGTCTACGGCGAGGCTGGCGTGATCGCAAGCCGGAACGGATTCCTCGGTGTTGCGCAGTGTATCCATGATATGCTGGAGAACGGTGGATATGGAAAGACCATCACGGAAGTCATGCGGAAAAACTATTCTGCTTACGGATCCAAGGCGACATCCGATGCCGCGCGGCAGGCGGTCTATGATGTATTCAAAAAGGATGTGCGGCGTTTCACGGACGCAAAAATACTTCAGTTTCGGAGTTTTACGAACTACTCTGACGGAAACGGGAAGATTGACAAAGACAAATGCGCAACACTGCTTGCAGAATACCAGTATCTCGGCAGTGACTCCAGCAGCAACAAATGGGGGCATCTGTACTTTGGACATAAAACGGACAAGCAGCCAGAACCGCTCAACAAACAGAACAGAGTGCAGTGCGGAAGCTTCAAGGAAAAGAAGAACGCCGAAAAGCTTGTTGCGCAGCTTAAAGCAGCTGGCTTTGATGCCATCATCAAGTCAGAGGATGGTCAGTACAAAGTACAGTGCGGCGCGTTTGATGTGCGGGCGAATGCGGAGAAACTGGTAAAGCGGCTGAAGGCAGCAGGGTTTGATGCAATCATTAAGAGTTGACAAAAGCGCGTGCACCATGTAAAATATATTTGTCTGGCAGGATAGATGCTTCCTGTCATGGTTCCGCCGGCTATCTGGCGGGCGCGGATTGAAATATTTACGGTTATTGTGTAGTGATGCAAAAAGGAAAGAGGGCTATTAAAGCCCTTTTTTCTATGCGTTCTTTCCATCGCCATAGCATTTGTAAAATGCATCCACGAGCTGGGCAGCCTCTTCGGGGGAGAGTTTATCGTAGATATTGCCGGGAATCCTTGCGAAATTTGCACGGAAAGTATCCCCGAATTCACCGATTCTACTGAATTTTTTCACCTGTTCCAGTTTGTACATTTCACCAGCCTCTTCCAGTGACATTTCTCCGGATTCAAGTGCATCGATCCCCTCATTCGTCAGAATGCCTTTGATAACTTCTTCTCCAACTTCTCCGATGCCATTGATAATCATAATCTTCCTCCTTATCTTCCGATATATTCTTTGTTTGCCGCGTCCACATCATCATATCTTTCGCAGACATATTCGTTTGTTACAAGGTCAACGTAACCGCATTTGTAGGAGCCTTTAAAACGTCCGTTTCCAGTAAAGCAGGAGATTGAGAGGTATTCTCTTTTAGTTTCGCCCTTCTCCCATGTTTTAGACTGCACCTCGCGGTCGATGCCGAGGTTGATATGATAATCATTATACATCATATCTTCAAGATTTACTTTCAGTTTTTCGATTAAGTTTTCTTCCATTTCTTTCGCTTCCTTCCATGCTTTTTTAAGACCAGAGGAAATTGTCATACCGGCTTTCTTAACCAGTTCCCATGCTCTTTTCATTATAGCCGATAAATTATATTTTTTCATTACTTTTTCCTCCGTTCCTTTGATGATTATATTATAAACCAATAATGGTTTAAAGTCAAGTAAAAAATAAACTTTTTTTGGATTATTTTTATTGACTTTTTCTCTCTCTGGAATTACAATAAAGAAAAGGGGGAATAGTGAAATGCTAACATATAAAATAGATGTAATAGAAGCGTTGAAAGAATCTGGCTACAATAGCACCAGGATACTGAAAGAAAATATACTTAGCCAATCAGCCATGCAGAAACTGAGAAAAGGCGAAATGATAGGCATTAAGACTTTGGGGCAGCTCTGTGAGTTGCTGGATATGCAGCCTGGCAATATAATTAAGTACGTCGATAATAAACCATAAAAAGTTTAAAATAAGCATTGACAATAAACCAAAAAAAGTTTATAATGTAATTGTCAAGAGGGAAACCGAGTGACAATAGCCGGGCAAGCGGGGAAAGGAGCAGAACATGAACGATATGAACATGACAGAAGTTGCGAGATTATTGTTAGGATTAAGAGCTGCAGGATGGACAGAAAAGGAAATCAATGATTTCATTCTTTTCATCGAGACGGGAGAAGAGCAGTATAAACCGAAACAAAAAGAAAGGGCTGAGTAATCAGCTAAGGGCAAACAGGGAGGGCGGGCTTGCCACCGCTCCCCGTCAAAAAAATTATAACAGAAAAAGACATATAAATCAAATAAAATTGAAGAGTGGTTGCCAAAAGCGGATTTTTATGCTATTTTAGAAGAAGCACAGGACAGAAAAACTATCCTGTGCTTTTTATATGGTACGGTGATATGGAGGACCAGACGGAGAGATCAGCGCCTCCATGCGCTACCTTTCCCAGCGTTATGCGATGCCGGACCGTCAGACAATGGGCGTTTTGACTGACATCGGAACGGAAGAGTCAGCACGTGCATGATGGAAGTGAAGGACGCGCTGCTTCTGAAAAAGAATACGAGGTCGGTATATGTGCTGCTTACGAAAGGGATGCGAGGTCAGTATACGTGCTGCTTACGAAAGGAATGCAGGGGCAGCGTACGTGCTGCTTCTGAAAAGGGATACAGGGTCAGCACACGCATTATTTCCGGAAAAAGACGTCCAGCTCGAAGGGCGGAGAGTACCAGCTTCCATTCGGACGGGATATTTCCGGCGCCTGAGAGGGGAGAGAGCAGCGTTCTTTTGTTATGCGTACCGGTCTTTCGCGGTGATAGATGATACGTTCAAAGATAGTTTTCAGATAGCGGTTTTTCAGTGCGGCGGAGATATTCGGATTTTTCAGGGCGGCGAGCGCGTCTGAAAATCGCAGAGATTTTCTGTCGTGATGGTTTTCCGTCGATACAGATTTCTGTGCGAGTGTAAGAGCAGTTTCTGTTTCCGAACGTTCTTTTTGGAGTTTATCCTTTAGTGTCTGAAAGATATGCTCCGGCATCTGTTTATCAGAATATGTTTCCCACAGGTGCAGCTCTTTTTTCTCCAGAGTATCAAGCTTATTTTCAAGGTGTTTGATAAGAGCTGTGTGGGTTTGACGGGTACTTTTCACCGGGGGATCTGCCTTTACTGTGAAATCTGCAATGCATTTTCTCATAATCTCACAGATGCAGTCTATCATCTCTTCATGGCGGACAGAGCCGCTGTGACAATGTGTCTGATCATCACAGATCAACCGCGGGGCGGAGCGGTCTTTGTACGTGTGCAGGGACATAGCGCGTCCGCAGCGGCAGAAGAGCAGGCTGGCGAGCGGATTGCGTACAGTGACATCTGACTTTGCGCGGGGATTCCTGCCGTGTTTTTTCTGCGCGGCTTCAAACAATTCATCCGAAATGATGGGGGTATGTTTTCCGTCAAAAGTCAGATATTGCTCAGATTTGGGACGCGTTTTAAGAACTTCCTGGTTTTCTACGACATTTACGGTTTTTCGCCGGTTCCATCGAACTTTTCCGATATAGTGGACGTTCTGAAGCATATCGCGAAGGGCGGCGGGAGACCAGTGAACGCCCTTCGGCGGGGAGATGCCGAGTGCATCAAGATAGTCTGCGATGCGCACAATTCCCATATCCTTATTTACGTAGAGGTCGAAAATCATGCGCACAACCTCTGCCTGGGCATTGTTTTCCACCAGCGTGGGACATTTTTTCTTTTCGACGGTAACAAACACCTTATCGTACCCATAGGGCGGGACGGAGCCGATATAATTACCTTCCTGAACGGAGGCTAACCGTCCGCGCGCCTGGATTTTCTTGAAATATTCCAGATATTCGTTGCCACGCTTCAGCTCGCGCTCGAAAATATCGCGGTCATATTCGTCCTGCAGGTCATACGTTTTCTGCGGTGTGATTACCTTCGTATTTGTGTAGCGCAGCAGCTTGATGAGCCGTCCGGCGTCCTCAAGGTCGCCGCGGCTGAGACGCTGTACCTCCACCACCAGAACCGCCTTAATTCGCGTATCTTCGATGCCTTTTAAGAGCCGCAGCAGCTCTGGACGCCCGTCTATCGTCTCTGAGGAGGCAATTTCGCGGAAAATGTGATTCTCCGGGATTTTACCGGTGAGGTGCTTTTCGGCATAATCGCGCAGAATCCGCTCGTGCTTCTTAAGAACCTCCTCCACGGAAAGACAGGGGTCATCCGAGCGTGATTTGCGCAGGTATTCGAATATCTCGTCAGAATGAAAGTTATGCCACATAAAAATCCCCGGCTGATTCGAAAGCTTACATTAGTTTATTTCTTTCTTTTGCAAGCTATGAATCATCCGGGAATTTTTATTCATCTTCGTCAAATTCCAGCACGGCGATATTGAAACGTCCGGTGTTCTTTATCTCTACCACCCGGCCGCGGTCCGTTTTCAGCCGCTCGCCGGCGCCGTATGGGCGGGACATTCCGATCGCGTGCTCGATCATGTAGCTGTACAGCCGCGTGGTCAGATATTCCTTGACTGTCACGATCTGCCCGACCGTCAGCATATCGCCGTTATCCTCTATAGAAAATTCCATCCGTCTCATAAAGCAACCTCCATTTCTGACTCCTGCAATGGCTCTATATTATCACAATTTGTCCGGGATTTCCATGTGATTTTTAAATGTGATCAGATACGATGTATGTCCGGGAATAGTTATTGTTCACACCAGCCTCAAACACTTGCTGATTGAGGCGTGAGAACATGATTCAGGTGTGAGCAAATCCCATTCGCGAAGCGAATTTTAAATGGATTTGTGAAAGTTACTGAGAACGGAGTGAACAGTAACTGGGAATATTTCCCTCTTTACTTTTCGAACATATGTTTTATAATATGATTAGAACAAATAAAAGGAGTCCACAAGGATGCGTACACAGCTAACCGATCCGTCCTATTTCCCGGAATCCATGACGGTCGTTCCGGTTATTGTATCTTTTGATAAATGCGGCAATATGATTCCTCTGTACATCGGCGTTCACGGGGAGTCCTTTAAGGTGCTGTCAAGCTATCAGAGCAGCAGCCCGCGCTTCCAGGAATATAAGCAGTTTCAATGCCGCGTGGAGGATCATGGCGTTACCAGGCAGGTCGAGCTTACCTATCATCCCGGCGAGAGCTTCTGGACGATCCCAAAGCTTAAATGGTACCATTAAACTTTTTTAAATTTCCTGTTGCATTTTTCAGGCGGAGTGGTATAATGAATTATAGATTTTGGGGCATTAGCACAGCTGGGAGCGCGCCACGTTCGCAATGTGGAGGTCACGGGTTCGA
Source organism: uncultured Marvinbryantia sp. (assembly GCF_905201705.1). Taxonomy (GTDB): domain Bacteria; phylum Bacillota; class Clostridia; order Lachnospirales; family Lachnospiraceae; genus Marvinbryantia. Next base: position 8,138 of record NZ_CAJKOX010000065.1, on the reverse strand, counting down.
ATCCCGTATGCTCCAGGAGAGAGATCCGAACTCAGATGATGGGTTCGGATTTTTTTGCGATTATGGCTTTTATGAAGCTGCAGGAAGAAATTGGATGCAGTGCGGATGAAAAAAGGCAACTGGTACAACCCGTCAGACATAGGATGACAGGGGTGATATTGTGGAAGAAAACATAAAAATATTGCATCTGGAGAATTGCACTGCCAGAATCCATTATTCGGAGCTGACGGAGGAGGAATGCGAAAAGCAAATCGATCGTCTGAAGAGGGCGACAGCGGAATTTTTGCAGCAGGCGGAGACAGAGCTTATGCGGAAGCAGGAAGATTTACACGAGAAGAAAAGCGCTGATATCCATCAATGCTGAGCGGATGAACTGGCGCACTTTGAAATGGTTGCTACGATCATTCACCAGCTCACCAGAAACCTGTCAATGGAGGAGATTGAGAATTCCGGGCTTGGTCCGTATTATATCGATCACACCATCTCCATCTGGCCGCAGGCAGCGGGCGGCGTTCCCTTTAACGCCTGCGAATTCCAGGCGAAGGGCGATCCGATCACGGATCTGCATGAGAACATGGCGGCAGAGCAGAAGGCGCGCTCCACGTATGATAACATTCTGCGTGTCGTGCGCAACATGCCGGAGGTGGCGGACCCGATCCGATTCCTGCGTGCACGCGAGGTGGTGCATTACCAGAGATTCGGTGAAGCACTGCGCCTTGTGCAGGATAAGCTGGACAGCAGAAACTTCTATGCATTCAACTTAAGCTTCGATCAGCCGGCATCATGCCCGGACTGCGGGGATTGAATATGGAAAAGAAGCTGGCAGGAACACTGAGCTGTGACAATTTCAGCGGTATTTCCGGGAATATGGAGATGCTTTTGCACAGGATAAGGATGGGAAAGCCGGAGGCATACGCGATGATCTACGGGAAGCAAAAGACGGACTGCATCTGCGGAAACGTATTGTTTTATCCGCTCTGGGGCGGTACGCTTGTGACGGCGGAGATTGCCGGCCTTCCGGTGAAGGAGGGCGTCTGCGGTGGAAATTTTTTTGGATTTCATATCCATGAGGGAAGCGTCTGCAAAGGGACGGAGGAAGATCCGTTTGCGGATGTCGGTGGACATTTTAATCCGGGAAAGTGCAGTCATCCGTTTCATGCGGGCGACCTGCCGCCGCTTTTGGAAAATAACGGATATGCGCTGTCCGTCTTTTTTACCGATCGTTTCACGCCGGAGGAAGTCGTTGGCCGCACGGTGATCGTCCATGATATGCCGGATGATTTCCGGACGCAGCCTTCCGGGGATTCCGGTGCGAAAATGGCATGCGGGGAAATCAGAGAATACTAGAAAATGTAAAGCGGGGAGCGCTGTCGTCTGAGTCGGCGCTCCCACTTTTATAACGTTTTGTGTTTGGGCGAGGCGAAAAGAATGGATATAGATATGGAAAATCAGCGGATAAGCTCCGGGATGCGGGACCGGACGGGAAAAGAGATATTCACGCATGATATCGTCAGTGCATATGAAATGAGTCAGCGGGAGTGGACGGTGAATGAGGTGGTATTTGAATACGGCTGTTTTAAGCTGCGGCAGGAAAACCGGGTGGATGCATTTCTTTGCAGTTACCTGCCGGAGCATCTGGAGGTGATTCCGTAAAAGTTTCTGGAGGTGATTCCGTAAAAGTTTTCGTTGTATCTGCTGTCCGATTGTGCTAAAATTTACGGAAGAACAGAGAAATGGTTTTGGAAAAGTAAGGAGAGATCCATGGCAACAGCAAAGAAGAAAAAGGTGCGGAGCATGGCAAAATCAGCGGGAACCGCCGCGAAGCAGGTGTTTCATTATTACGATTACAATCTGCTGGCAAGTATCATTCTGCTGACCTGCTTTGGTCTGGTTATGTTATACAGTACAAGCGCATATTCGGCGCAGATTGACTTTGGCGACGGTATGTACTATTTTAAAAGGCAGGCGGCGATCAGTGCGGCGTGCTTTGTGGCAGTGCTGATCTTTTCACAGATTGATTATCATGTTTATGCGAAATTTGCCGGGCTGCTCTATGTGGTGGCGAATATCCTGCTATTTATCACAAAATTTGTAGGAACGGAAATCTACGGTGCAAAGCGCTGGATCTATATTGGTTCGCTTTCGATCCAGCCCGCCGAGATAGCCAAGCTTGCGGTTATCTTATTCCTGTCGGTGCTGATTGTTAAGATGGGGAAGAATATGAAAACCATGAAAGCGTTCTGGATCGTGCTTGGATGCGGTGCGCTTAGCTCGGCGCTCACGTTGTTTTTTACGGATAATCTCAGTACGGCGATCATTATTGCCGGAATTACGGTCGGGATGCTGTTTATTGTTTTCCCGAAGAAAACGCCGTTTATTGTCGGTGCAGTGATTGTGGCAGTGGGGGTAGTCGCCGTGATCATGTACGCGCAGACGCTGAGCGGAAGCGAAAATTTCCGTCTGCGCCGTGTTATTGCATGGCTTGATCCGGAGGCGAATTCCAGCCTTGGCGGTTATCAGATCATGCAGGGGCTTTACGCGATCGGTTCCGGGGGTGTGTTTGGAAAGGGGCTTGGAAACAGCCTGCAGAAGCTTGACTATGTTCCGGAAGCGCAGAACGATATGATCCTCACGATTATCTGCGAGGAGCTGGGAATTTTTGGTGCGGTGGTGCTGTCCATGCTGTTTGCTTTCATGCTGTACCGCCTGTTGTTTATCGCGCAGAACGCGCCAGATCTTCTGGGTTCGCTGATCGCGTCCGGTATCTTTATCCACATTGCGCTGCAGGTGGTGCTTAACATCGCCGTTGTCACAAACGCGATCCCGACGACGGGCATCACGCTGCCGTTCGTCAGCTATGGAGGCACGTCCATTGTGTTCCTGATGGCAGAGATGACGATGGCGCTGAGCGTATCAAAGCAGATTAAATTTAAAGATAACGACAGTGAGCCGGCATAAAGAACGGGCACCCATCGCGGGCGCCCGTTTTGCGATTATTTTGCGGCGTTCTCGGCAAATTCCGTCGTTACCAGATTTTCGTAGGGAACGCGCCCGGAAAGCTCTCCTGCGGTGTCGAGGATATCCTGCAGGAGCGTGAAGCTCTCTTCTTCAAATATCAGATTTTCTTTCCAGGTATCCTGTTCGGCGTAGCGTGTGACAATCGTGGTGATGGTCTCCAGGTCGCTGTCCGGGAACTGCGGAGCGATAACCTCGGCAATCTCTGCCGGTGTGTGGCTGTTCACGTAATCCATGCCCTTTTGCAGTGCGTTCGTGAAGCCCTGGATGATGTCAGGATGCTCCTCCATATAGCTGGATTTTGCGCTGTAGGAGGTGTAGGGGACATAGCCGGAATCGACGCCGAGAGAGGCGACGACGTAACCGACGCCTTCTTTTTCAAGTGCAGTTGCGGAAGGCTCGAATTCTACCGTGAAATCCCCCTGCCCGCCGGAGAACGCGGCAGCGGTGGAGCCGAAGTCGATGCTCTGGTCGATGGCAAGATCTGCGAGCGGATCAATGTCGTGCTGCTTTAGGATATATTCAAATACCATTTCCGGCATACCGCCTGTCGTTCGCTACATCATGTAAATCATGGGCATATATTGATCCATCATTATTTTTTGCCAGTTTTTCGTGGTAAAAATCATCCATTACCTTCTGTAATTCTTCTTTTGTTTTAACAATGGTATATGGTTTCAATGAGTTATCACTTGGTTCTACGATACCCATATCCATCATGAGTCCAATATAGGGCAATACGCTTCTCTTGGATTTTGGATATCCTAAATCAGTAAGTGCCTTTGATAAATATTTTGCGGAGGTGTAACCTCTTTCATCTTCATAAATCAGTCTCATAGTATGGTAAATGATTTCGTTCTCACGACGATTCATTTCCTGTGCCGGACTATACTTGATCAGACCAGACAGACCATATTTTAATTCGATTTCAGGAAGTCCATCTTCATCCACTTCGATACGTTCGATTAGGATTTCAATATCCTTACGGTCAAGAATACCATTTTCAATAATTTTATCAACCACCTGTAATGCATTCTGGAGTTTATCTTTTACATCTTCATTCTCCAGACTGGTATCATTTAATTCACTTAATTGCATTTCCAGTCCATGAATCTGTGAAAGAATATCTTGCTGCAGTGCATCATAGGTTTCATTGACAATATCCTCATTCCCGTGAGCGTTGGATAAATCTCTAACTTTCTGAGTAAAAAGAACTTTCAGTTGTTTCTTTCGTTCGTCAATCTGATTTTGAATTTCGGAACGCTTTTCTTCAACCGTTCTTTTTTCAGAATCGAAATCCTTCATATCATAGGTGGCAATAACTTCGCAGAGTGAATCACGACAGAGCTTGATGTAAGTTACAACATCTTCCATCAGATCTTCTTCTTCGATAAGATGTGATTTTGAACAATAACGTTTGCCCTTGATGTTGTATGTGGTACAGATATAATATTTGCGTTCTCTACTGGAAGTTGTTCTTCTGATTGGAGTCAAACGCCTTCCACAATCTTTACAAAAGAGGCAACTTCCAAATGGATTCGGTATCTCAGAACCAATCCATTGCCCACGACTGCCACGATAATTGTTCTTGACACGTTTTTCCTTCATATCCTGAATTAGATCAAAAGAAGCTTTGTCAATGATGGCTGGATGATGGTTTTCAAAAACATACTGTTCATCCTTTGGAACACGTTTGTCTTTCCCGTGAACAGTAGAACGAGCACGTTTTCGCAAACGTAAAGTTCCGATATAAAAATCATTTCCAAGCATATCTTTGACCATAGAGTCAGACCACACTGTTGCAATCTGACGTTTTGTGATTTTGCCTTCTTCCAGTTCACGCTCATGGCGAACCATAGAAGGTGTTGGAACTTTATTTTCAGTCAGATAATTGGCAATCATGCGATAGCCGGAGCCTTTCAGATAAAGGTCATAGACCATCTTCACATATTCTGCTTCTTTCGGTATGATTTCTATTTTGGATTTGTCTATTTCATTTCTTTTATATCCAAATGGTGGCTGTGTCATCAATATTCCCTCTTTTTGACGAGCTTCAAGAGCACGTTTGATTTTTCTGCTGATATCTTTTACATATTTTTCATTATACCACGTTGTGATACCGATTGTATCATCATCATCGGTTTCTGAATTATAATTTGTATCAACAACAATCAGTTCTTTTTTTCGCTCTTTAAAATCTTCCAAAAGAAGGAGCACTTTTGCATTGTGACGTCCAACGCGTGAAAGGTCTTTTACAAACACTCGATCAATGTCTTTATCCAAATCATCCATTAACTGGTTAAGTCCAGGTCTATTAAAAATATAACCTGAAACGCCATCATCTTCATACCAGCGGTCGATAACCATGTTACATTTTGCCGCAAATTGGCTAATAATTAATTTCTGATTTTCGATAGAAACATAATTTCGTTTGTCATCATCTCTTGATAGACGTACATATCCAACATTCATAAACTCACTTCCTTTCTTTATATGAAATATATTAACATGAATAATGTAAATATAGAATATATTTGGGAAGAAAATTTATCAACTGCTCGTGTTACAGTAGTGATTTTTGATTACTGCCTTTAAGCCATCGTGAATATTCTTATCATTCTGCCCATCCAAATATGTGACAACTCGAAATCCCAGTTTCCTATATTTTTCCTTTGCTGTTTCAAAATCTTCTTGTGTAGAAAAATCATTTTTCCAAAGATAATAGGTTGGTTTACTCAAGTGTTATCACATCCTCTCTGCCTTATCGTTATTGTATGAATCCCTGTTCCTATTGGTGCAAGTCCCATTTGCAGCTTTATCGATTGAGCCGAGATTCCAGTTTCTTTGGTGAACGGTCTTTCACGTTCCTCTTATGGACTTATCCATAACTCGCCGTTTTAGTGCCGAGCCTCCCCGATCGTCTATCTTAGAAGTGAGTGTCATTATATGCTTACCGCCGATTCCGGTTTCTCTAATTGTCAAGGTGCGAAAGCAATTTCTGCTTTTGATAAGGTGAGGATAACACGAATTTTTGAAGTGCCTTGAATATTGACGGCGATTGCAATTTGACAATGACGGAGGGATGAAAAATTGCAAATTTGCAATTGTGGTAGAGGGTTAGATGCGATATGATATAAGAAACTGAGTTATTGTTGAGGTAAGCAATTATGGAATTGAATTATAAAAAAGCGGTCCTTGAGGATATAGAAATACTAACGGAAACCAGAATTACCGTTCTTCGTGCTGCAAATCAGCTTAGTGATGATATGGATATGTCTTATGTTAAGGAACAATCGTATCTATATTATCAAAAATCTCTTTTGGAAAATAACCATGTGGCATACTTGGTTTTTGATGGTCACGAATTTGTTGGTGCAGGTGGGATAAGTTTTTTTCAGGTAATGCCTACGTTTCATAATCCAACAGGCAAAAAGGCATACATAATGAATATGTATACAAAGCCGGAATATCGAAGAAAAGGAATTGCTTATAAAACGTTGGATTTATTGGTCGCTGAAGCAAAACAGAGAGGAATACATGCAATCTCTCTTGAAGCAACAAATATGGGAAAACCATTATATGAGAAATATGGATTCACTAAGATGAATGATGAAATGGAATTGCAATAATAAGTTACATGGAAAGGATGATGTTATGAAATCATTGCCAGCGGATAACATTTATCAAAGATTATGTGATCTTCGTAACGGAACTGGGAAATCACAAAAAGAAGTTGCAGATGAATTAAATATCCAGGCATCGGTATTAAGTCGAATTGAACGTGGAGAAACAAAATCAGTCAGTCATGATTTGGTTATAAAATTTGCAGAATATTATAATGTGTCAACGGATTATTTACTTTGCATATCAGATGTTCGTATTAGAAGGAATGTTGAGTTGGAAGAATTAGGACTGACCAATAAAGCGCTGCTTCAACTATTGCAAGGAAAAGTAAATGGAAGTTTACTAAGTAAAATGTTAGAACATCCATATTTTCCTGTACTTCTTGATATTGTTAATGCTTATTTTACAGAAGCTCATAACACTGGTTTTGCTAGTAGAAATGCAATTATAGATATAGGAACTGCAAATATAAAAGATTTTATAAAGGAACATCCGGAACATAGAATCGAAGGACAGCATGATATTCGTAGACTTAATGCAGAAAAGGTTACTGGAACCGAGGCTGATCTTGAAAAAATCAAAAGCATTTTCCTGTCCATGCTGAAAGATATTAAGAAAGAATATGATGTACCACAACAAGATATCAGTACAGAAGAATTAAAAAATCAAATAGTCACTATGAAAAAACAGGCAATATTTCAGAAAAAGAAGAAGCCAAGTTTTAACGAAAATGATATGTCAAGAATTGTTATGGGGATGTTTCAAAGTATGGGGATGGACTTGGATGAGTATGAACAGGAAATGTTTCACAAAATGATGGTGCATATGTTACAGAGGAAAAGATAGGAGATTTGAGATGGGAATATTTGATAAATTATTCAAGAAAAAAGCAATAGAATCACAACAGAGTATACCAGTAAAGCAAGATAAACAAGAAAAAACTACAGTGAATATGGTCACGCAAAAAGCGGAACCAACAGTAAAAGAACAATTGATAAGAGGATACGTTGGTACATATAAAAAGCAAGTGGATTACGCTACAGTTAAAGAATTGAAAAAACGTTATATTGCTTTCGATGTTGAAACGACAGGATTAAGTCCGATGAATGATAAGATAATCGAAGTTGCAGCTGTTTTATTTGAAAATGGAGAGATTATCAAAGGATATAGTTCATTGGTTAATCCAGAAGTCTTTATTCCATACAGTGCCACCGCTATTAATCACATTACAAATGAAATGGTAAAAGACGCACCGAAAGAATGTATTGTGTATGCAGAATTAGTAGACTTTCTAGGAGATGCTTTAAAACAGCAAACTACTATATGTGCACATAATGCGTCTTTTGATATGAATTTTCTTTCAGAAACATTAATGCGTCTTGGATATGATGGAAAAATTTCTTATGTAGATACACTTTCACTTTCGCGTAGTTTAATCAAAGGGTTAGGTCAGTTTACAAGGAACTACACGCAGACCGTGAAACGGGCTGCTGACAACA
>NZ_CAJKOX010000064.1 GCF_905201705.1 uncultured Marvinbryantia sp. | reverse complement strand
GCAGCAATTGGAATGGTGAACCAGAAGACAACAGCAGTCCGTCTGATCCCTGTTATCGGAAAAGGAGTAGGAGAGACAGTAGAATTCGGTGGTCTTCTTGGCTATGCACCAATCATGCCGGTAAACAATTTCTCCTGTGATGCGTTTGTGGCAAGAGGCGGAAGAATTCCGGCTCCGATCCATAGCTTTAAAAATTAAGGTTTCTGTATGAATTTGCACTTGACATTCTTACATCACTGTGCTAAAGTATAAACCAGTTAAACCGATGAGAAAGAGTAGTAAATCAGATGTGACATTTAGTCATTATGAATGGACTGAATAATGACTTACCAGAGAGCGGAGGATGGTGTGATCTTCGTATGAAGCGGCTGATGGAATGGACTTTCGAGGGCGGTCCGAAATTATATTTCAGGAGAGTAGGCGCCGACGGGAACCGAACCCGTTATCAATCAGGAGTGTATGAAAGTACATGCGAAAGTGGACGTTTACGTTAAGTTGAGTGGTACCGCGATAATAATTCAGATTATTACCGTCTCAGGCAAGAAATTGTTTGAGGCGGTTTTTTTTCGCAAAAGTATTCGGCCGCGTAAATCCCGGTATGGAAAGGCAACAAAAAATTTAAATATAAAGGAGAGTAAAATTATGAAAAGAAAAGTATTGGTAAGCACAGCAGCAACACTGACAGCAGCGGTTATGATGGCAGGAAGTGCGATGGCGCAGGACTACAAGGTAGGCATCATCCAGTTTGTGGACGACGCTTCTTTAAATCAGATTGAGAAAGCGATCGAGACGCGTCTGGATGAGATTTCCGCGGAGGGCGAGGATCAGTTTATTTATGACGGTTATGTGTTTAACGGGCAGGCGGATGCGACGACACTGAACCAGATCGCAACGCAGCTTATTGCGGATGAGGTGGATGTGATCGTGCCGATCGCAACCCCGGCGGCGCAGATCGTGCAGACTGCCACAGAGGATAATCAGATCCCGGTGGTATTTTCCGCGGTATCCGATCCGGTGGGCGCAGGACTTGCCGAGACAATGGAAGCTCCGGGAGCAAACATCACCGGCACCAGCGATTCCTTAAATACGGCGGCGATCCTGGATCTGATGTTTGTGGCAAATCCGGATATCAAGTCCGTAGGACTTTTGTACAGCCAGTCCGAGGATTCCTCCAAACAGCCGATTGCGGACGCAAAGGCATATCTGGAGGAAAAGGGCATAGAGGTAGTAGAGAAGACCGGTACGAACAACACTGAGGTTTCACAGGCGGCGGACGCACTGATCGCAGCGGGCGTTGACGCGGTATTTACACCAACCGACAACACTGTTATGACGGCTGAGCTTGCAATTTATGAGAAATTTATTGACGCGGGCATTCCGCACTATGCAGGCGCAGATTCCTTCGCACTGAACGGCGCGTTCTGCGGATACGGCGTAGACTATGAAAACCTTGGCACGGCAACGGCGGATATGGTTGTGGAAATCTTAAAGGGCGCTGATCCGGCAGCGACTCCGGTGCTCACCTTTGACAATGGTATCGCGACTGTGAACACCGAAACAGCAGAGGCGCTCGGGCTTGACTACAGCGGATTTGCAGAAAAATGCACAGCTGTTGTGGAAACCGTTACCGCAGAGGAATTTGAGTAAGGAGAAGAAATATTATGGGATCACTGTTATCGCTTCCGGTCATTATCAGCGCGCTGGAGCTTGGCTTCATCTACGCGCTGGTAGCGCTGGCGCTCTTTCTGAGCTACTCCATTTTAAATATCGCGGATCTGTCGACGGACGGCTGCTTCACGCTTGGCTGTGCAGTCGGCGCGCAGATCGCGATCATGGGGCATCCGATCCTCGCGCTTTTTGCGGCGATGGCGGCGGGCGTCTGCTCCGGCTATATTACGGCGTCGCTGCAGACGAAGCTCGGTGTGGAGCCGATCCTTGCCGGGATCATCGTTAATACGGGGCTGTACACGGTCAATCTCGCCGTGATGGGCTTTTCGTCAAATCTGTCGCTTTTTAAGTGTGAAACCATCTTCAGCCTCTTTAAGGACGTGTTCGGAACGACCTGGTATAAGCTGATCACAGCGATCATTGTGGTTGTCATTGTCTGCCTGCTTCTGGCGTGGTTTCTGGGAACGCGGCTGGGGCTCTCCATCCGCGCCACCGGAGACAATGCCGATATGGTAAAAGCCTCCAGCATCAATCCTGGCTTTACGATTACCGTCGGGCTTTGCGTTTCCAGCGCGATGACCGCGCTTTCGGGCTGCCTGATCGGACAGTATCAGAAATCCTGCGATATCAACCTCGGAACCGGCATGGTCACGATCGCGCTTGCCAGCCTTATCATCGGCGAGACGCTGATCGGAAAGGGCACCATGTTTAAGAGGATCGTCGGCGTTATCCTTGGAAGCTGCCTGTACCGCTTTGCGATTGCGATCGCTCTGCGCCTGCATATTCCGGCGGAATGCTTAAAGCTTGTCTCGGCAGTGATCGTTGCGATTGCGATCGCTTCTCCGTATATAAAGAACCAGGTCGCTTTTCAGAAGCGGAAAATGGCGGCGATGTCTGCGAGAAAGGGAGGCGGCAGCAAATGTTAAAACTGACAAATGTAAAAAAGACCTTTAACGCAGGCACGGTGAATGAAAAGGTGGCACTCTCGGACGTCACCCTTACCGTGGAAAACGGAGAGTTTGCCACGATCATCGGCAGCAACGGCGCCGGGAAATCAACACTCTTTAACTGTATCGCCGGGAGCTTTTACGTGGATGAGGGAAGCGTGGAGCTGGATGACCGCGATATCACTTATGTTCCGGACTACAAACGCGCGACGGAGATCGGCAGGCTGTTCCAGGATCCGATGCGCGGAACGGCGCCGCACATGACGATCGAGGAAAATCTGGCGCTCGCTTATCTGCGCGCGTCCAAAAGCGGAAAAGGCTCCGCATTCTCCCGTATCAGCAAGGGACAGCGCGATTATTTCCGGGAGCGGCTTTCTCTGCTCGGCATGGGGCTTGAGGACCGCATGAAGCAGCCGGTGGGTCTGCTCTCCGGCGGACAGCGTCAGGCGCTCACGCTTCTGATGGCGGCGACCCTGGTTCCGCCGAAAATCCTGCTTCTTGACGAGCACACCGCGGCGCTCGATCCGGCGACGGCGGAGAAGGTGCTGGAGCTGACGAGAAGCATTGTGGAAGAAAACAATCTCGCCTGCCTGATGATCACGCACAACATGCACTCCGCGCTCCAGATGGGCAACCGCACGCTGATGATGGACGGCGGCAGAATCGTTCTGGATATCAGCGGCGAGGAGCGAAAAGGGCTGACCGTGGACGGCCTGCTGGAGAAATTCTCCGCCGGGGCGGGCAAGGCGCTGGATAACGACCGGATTTTGTTTTCAAAGTAAGGGAATCTTCTCTTGACGTGCTTCTGTGAAAATGATAAAATCAGTAACAGGCACTAAATCGTGTGCTGCGTAAAATACAAAAATACAAAATATTGATTCAGAAGAGCGTTTGGAGAGATATTTATGAGATATCACAATATCACAAAGGATGACATGTTAAACGGCGACGGGCTTCGTGTTGTGCTCTGGGTGGCGGGCTGCGCGCACTGCTGTCCGCAGTGCCAGAATCCGATCACCTGGGATCCGGACGGAGGGCTTTTGTTCGATGACGCGGCGAAGCAGGAGCTGTTTGAGCAGCTGGAGCAGCCGTATATTTCCGGCATCACGTTCAGCGGCGGCGATCCGATGTATCCTACGAACCAGCTGGATATCGAGGCTCTGGCAAAGGAGATCAAAGAAAAGTTTCCGGATAAGACGATCTGGCTGTACACCGGCGGGCTGTGGGAGGAAGTACGCAGAAGTCCGGTCATGCGCTATGTGGACGTGCTGGTGGACGGCGAATTTGAGGTAGATAAGCTGGATAAGCAGCTCCACTGGAAGGGCAGCTCTAATCAGCGTGTGATCGATGTACCAAAGTCGCTGGCGTCGGGCAGCGTTGTATTGCACTGTGAGTAAAGGAGCGCCGGAAATGGAAAAAATACAGATTAAATATTTTACGGACAAAATTGAGCCGCTCACCTATGTCGACGGAAAGTCAGACTGGATCGACCTGCGTGCAGCGGAGGAGATTGTGCTGAAGGCGGGTGAGTTTAAGCTGATCCCGCTTGGCGTTGCCATGCGTCTGCCGAAGGGGTACGAGGCGCATGTGGTGCCGCGCAGCTCCACCTTCAAAAACTATGGGATTATACAGACGAACCACTTCGGTGTGATCGACGAAACCTACAGCGGCGACAATGACCAGTGGTTTATGCCGGTGTACGCGGTGCGCGATACGCAGATCCATGTAAACGACCGCATCTGCCAGTTCCGTATCATGGAGCATCAGCCGACCATTGTGTTTGAGCAGGTGGAAAAGCTGGACAGTACAGACCGCGGAGGTTTTGGAAGTACCGGCAAAGCATAGAAAAGAGAGTATACCGTTGCCTGTTTCGGGCAGCGGTTTTGTTGGTGTATAAATGACAAAAAATTAACGCACAGGATATGGGATAGTGAGGGCACTTTATGGAGCACAGGACCGGTCTGGAGGACCGCTATGTACTGAAAAATAATAAGCGGCTGCGCTGCGGCTACACGACAGGCACCTGCGCTGCGGCTGCGGCAAAGGCGGCTGCCTTTATGCTGTTTCTAAAGAAGGATATCCGGGAAATCGAGCTGACCGTGCCGGAGGGGACGTGCCTGCATCTTGCGGTGGAGGAAATCTGCCGGGAGCCGGAAGCGGTATCCTGTGCGGTGCGCAAGGACGGCGGGGATGACCCCGACGTTACGCATGGTCTTCTGATTTTTGCCAGGGTAAGGAAAAGCGACGCGGACGGCGTACAGATCAGCGGCGGACGAGGTGTGGGCATTGTCACGAAGAAGGGCTTGTGGCAGCCTGTCGGGGAGGCGGCGATCAACCGGGTTCCGCGGGAAATGATCACCCGCGCGGTGGAGGAGGTCTGCGAGGAGCTGGAGCAGCCCTGCCGGATAGCGGTGGAAATTTCGGCTCCCGGCGGGGAGGAGATCGCGCAGCGCACCTTTAATCCGCGGCTTGGCATAGAGGGCGGCATTTCCATTCTGGGCACCAGCGGCATTGTGGTGCCGATGAGCGAGGAGGCGCTGATCGCCAGCATCCGTCTGGAGATGGAGATGAAGCGGGCGGCGGGCAGAGAGTATCTTCTGATCACGCCAGGCAATTACGGCGAGGATTTTTTGCGCGAGGGGATGAAAATTGACACATCAGACAGCATGAAATGCAGCAACTACGTGGGCGAGACGCTGGACAGTGCGGTGGCGCTTGGTTTCCGGGGCATTTTGTTTGTGGCGCACATCGGAAAATTTATCAAGGTATCCGGCGGCATCATGAATACGCACTCGCGCTCGGCGGACTGCCGTGCGGAGCTGATGGCGGCGCAGGCGCTGCGCGCAGGGGCGGATCCGGAAACTGTGCGGCGGATTTTGGATACGATCACTACAGAGGAAGCGCTTGACATTTTAAAAGAAAAAAATCTGGCCGCGCAGACGATGAGGGAAATCCTGCCGCGCATCCGTTACTATCTGCAGCATCGCTGCGGGGGCGCGCTGAAAACGGAGGCAGTGCTCTTCTCAAACCAGCATGGCTATCTCGGTGAAACCGAAGGAGCGCAGGAACTGCTCCGGCAGTTTCGCGCGGCGGACAGATAAAATACAAAAATGAGCAGGAGGAAATATGCAGGGAATATTATATGGAGTGGGAATCGGACCGGGAGACCCGGAGCTGCTGACTTTAAAGGCAGCGCGTATTATCCGGGAAGCGGATGTGATCGCTGTTCCGGGGACGAAAAAAGAGGAGACGGTCGCCTGGCAGATCACGGTGCAGGCAGTGCCTGAGATCACTGAAAAAGAATGCCTGGAGATCCATATGCCGATGACGAAGGAGAAGACGGCTCTGAAAGAGAGCCACGACGCAGCGGCAAAGCAGGTGGCGGCAGTATTAAAAACAGAAAAAAATGTGGCGTTTCTGACGCTCGGAGACCCCAGCGTGTACTCCACTTATCTTTATGTGCACAAGAGAATCCTCGCGATGGGATACCGCGCGGAGATGGTGAGCGGGATCCCTTCATTCTGTGCGGCTGCGGCGCGTATGAACATCGGGCTGGTGGAAAAAGCGGAGCCGCTTCATGTTATCCCGGCTTCCTATCAGATAGAGGACGCCTTAAAGCTTCCGGGCACGAAGGTGCTTATGAAGGCAGGCAAAAAGATGCAGGAGGTGAAAAAACAGCTCCTGCAGATGGAAAATACGGAAACGTTGATGATTGAAAATTGCGGGATGCCGGGAGAAAAGCTGTACCGCGGCGCAGAGGAGATTCCGGAGACGGCGGGGTACTATTCACTGATTATAGTAAAGGAGAAGGAATGAGATGGTAAATTTTGTAGGCGCAGGACCGGGGGCACCGGATCTTATCACGGTGCGTGGACAGAAGCTGCTCTCGGAGGCAGATGTGATTATTTATGCGGGCTCGCTTGTGAACCCGCAGCTCCTTTCCTATGCAAAGGAGGGCTGCAGGATTTATAACAGTGCGACGATGACACTGGAAGAGGTGCTTGAGGTGATGTATGCGGCGGAGGCAGAGGGGCAGATGACGGTCCGCCTTCACACCGGCGACCCCTGCCTGTACGGTGCGATCCGCGAGCAGATGGATGCGCTCGATGAAAAGGGCATTGCTTACACGGATTGTCCGGGCGTCAGCTCGTTCTGCGGGGCGGCTGCCGCGCTCAACCTGGAGTACACGCTTCCGGACGTATCGCAGAGCGTGATCATCACGCGCATGGCGGGCAGAACGCCGGTGCCAAAGAAGGAAGAAATCGCATCGCTTGCGGCGCATCAGGCAACTATGGTGGTATTTTTAAGTACCGGTATGCTGGAAAAGCTCTCGGAGCGGCTGATCGCGGGCGGTTATACGGCGGACACGCCGGCGGCGATCGTCTACAAGGCGACCTGGGAGGATGAGAAAACCTTTGTCTGCACGGTGGGGACGCTGGCGGAGACGGCAAAGAAAAATAATATCACCAAGACGGCGCTGATGATTATCGGCGATGTGGTCAGCCACAGTCATTATAACCGCTCCGAGCTTTACAACCCGGCATTTACGACGGAATTCCGGGAGGCAAGCAAATGAAGCTCGCAAGCGTCAGCTTTACCGGGCGCGGGAGCCGTCTGAACGCGGCGGTCACGGAGCTGCTGTCAAGGCAGGGCTATGACTGCGCAGGCTACGCAATGCCGAGATATGCAGAAAAACACGGACTTGCGGCGCTGGATATTCCTTTAAAAGAGTGGACCGGGCAGATGTTTTCTTCTGTGGACGCGATTCTGTTTATCGGAGCGACAGGGATTGCCGTGCGCAGCATAGCGCCGTTCCTGGAGCACAAGACGAAGGATCCGGCGGTGGTTGTGATGGATGAGAAGGGGGTTTTTGTCATTTCTCTGCTCTCCGGGCATATCGGGGGCGCCAATGAGCTTGCCGGTACGCTCGCCAATCTGACGGGTGCGATCCCGGTCATCACGACGGCGACCGACGTGAACGGACGCTTCGCAGTGGACGTGTTTGCGAAAAAGAATCGCCTGTATATCACGAATATGCACTACGCGAAGGAGATTTCGGCGGACGTGCTGGATGAGAAAAAAATCGGCTTTTACAGCGATTTTCCAGTGATCGGCAGCATCCCGGAGGAAATTGAGGTCTGGGAGGAACAGAAGGTTTTTGCGGGGACGAACGGCATCTGCGTAAGCCTTGCGGAGGATAAAAAGCCCTACAGGCAGACCTTAAATCTGATTCCGCGGATCATAAGCCTTGGCGTCGGCTGCAAAAAAGGCACGCCGGCGGAAAAGCTTGAGGAAAAGGTGCTGGAGGCATTGCAGACATGCGGGATCTCCATGCACAGCATTGAGCGGATCGCCAGTATTTCCCTGAAGGCGCAGGAGCCGGGATTGCTGGCACTTGCTGATAAATACCATCTGCCGCTTGTCACCTATGATGCAGAGGAGCTGCAGAGGGCGGAAGGAGATTTTTCGGATTCCGCTTTTGTGAGATCCGTCACCGGCGTGGACAATGTCTGCGAGCGCAGCGCAGTTTTGGCGTCGGGAAACGGACAGATATTATTGAAAAAAACAGCGGGGGACGGCGTGACGGTTGCCGCCGCCGTCCGGGATTGGAGTGTGGATTTTGAGTAAGATATATGTGGTCGGGATCGGTCCGGGGCAGTATGAGCAGATGACGATGCGCGCTGCGGATGCGCTGCGGGCGTGCGATACCATTGTGGGATATACGGTGTATGTGGAGCTTGTGAGAGAGCATTTTGCGGACAAGGAGTTTCTGACGACGCCGATGCGAAAGGAAGCAGAGCGCTGCCGCCTGGCCTTTGAGGAAGCGAAAAAGGGGAAAAATGTTGCGATGATCTGCAGCGGGGACGCCGGGGTATACGGCATGTCCGGGCTGATGCTGGAGATCGGCACTGCTTTCCCGGAAATTGAGGTGGAGGTGATCCCGGGCGTCACGGCGGCGACCGGCGGAGCGGCGGTGCTTGGCGCACCGCTGATCCACGATTTCGCACTTGTCAGCCTGAGCGACCTTTTGACGCCCTGGGAGAAAATTGAAAAAAGGCTCCTGCTGGCGTCCGAGGCGGATTTTGTGATCTGTCTCTACAATCCGTCCAGCAAAAAGCGGGCGGACTATCTGCAGAAGGCATGCGATCTGATGCTGCATTACAAAGCGCCGGAGACGGTCTGCGGTATCGTCAGCAATATCGGAAGAGACGGGGAAGCGTGCCGCGTGCTGCCGCTTTTGGAGCTTCGCGATACGCAGGTCGATATGTTCACCACCGTTTTTGTCGGCAACTCCCAGACAAAGGAAATTGACGGCAGAATGGTGACGCCGAGAGGATACCGGAATGTATAATATACTTATTTTTGCGGGAACGACAGAGGGGCGCGAGCTGGCGGAGTATTTAAGCCGCCAGGAGATACAGACGCATGTCTGCGTGGCGACGGAGTACGGCGGACAGCTCCTGGGAGAGGATGCGTATCGCACGGTCCATGCGGGCAGGCTGACGGCGGACGCGATGTGCGCGCTGATGGAGGAACTGGCGGAAGGAACGGCGGGCGGCCTGCTCGTTGTAGATGCGACTCATCCGTATGCGGCGGAGGTGTCGGCAAATATTCTGGCGGCGTGCAAGGTAAGCGGCGCAAAGTACATCCGTCTGCTGCGGGAGAGCAGCGAGGCGGCAGGCGGTAATCTGACTGTGGTCGATTCCGTGCAGGAGGCTGTAGAGTTTTTAAAGGGAACCGAAGGAAATATCCTTGTGACGACCGGAAGCAAGGAGCTGGCAAAATTTACGGAGCTGCCGGATTTCGCAGAACGCGTATTTGCGCGGGTGCTCTCGACACCGGAGGTTGCCGCGGCGTGCGCAGAGCTCGGGTTTACCGGAAAGCATCTGATCTGTATGCAGGGACCGTTCTGTGAGGATTTAAATGCGGCGATGCTGCGGCAGTTTGATGCGAAATGGATGGTCACAAAGGAATCTGGCAAAGCAGGCGGCTTTGAGGAAAAGATCCGTGCGGCGCAAAAGGCTGGCGCACATGTGGTGCTGATCGGACGCCCTCCGGAGGAGGAAGGGCTGACGCCTTTTAAGGTCCGCGCGTATCTGATGAAAAAGCTGCAGGCAAAGCCGAAACGTCAGATCTCGATCGTCGGGATCGGTATGGGCGCGAAGGACGGCATGACGGCAGAGGCAAAAAAGGTATGCCTGGAGGCGGAGCTGCTGGTCGGGGCGAAGCGGATGATGGAGAGCTTTGGCGACCTTTCGAAGGCGCAGTTTGTGTCTTATCAGCCGCAGGAAATCCGGGAATATGTGGAGGCTCACCCGGAATTTGAAAAAATAGCGCTGCTGCAGTCGGGCGACGTCGGCTTTTACAGCGGAGCGAAGAATTTATATGAGATATTTGCACAGGAAGAACCGACGGTTTATCCGGGCATTTCCTCGGTTGTGTATCTTTGTGCAAAGCTGCATATTCCCTGGGAGGATGTGAAGCTTATCAGTCTGCACGGCAGATACGCAAACGCGATCGCGGCGGTAAAGCGGCACAAAAAGGTATTTGCGCTGGTCGGAAAGGGCGAGAGCCTGCGGCAGCTTATGGAGAAGCTGACGTATTACGGCATGGCGGACGTGCAGGTGACGGTAGGCGAGGATCTTTCCTATCTCGGTGAAAAAATCTTTACGGCGACGGCGGGCGAACTGGCGCAGGAAACATTTCGCGATCTCTGCGTGGTGCTGATAGAAAATGAGAAAGCGCATCCGGTCGTCACGCATGGAATTGCGGATGAGGAATTTCTGCGCGATGCTGTGCCGATGACGAAGTGCGAGGTGCGCAGCATCTCCCTGTCGAAGCTGCGGCTTTATGCGGATTCCATTGTCTATGACGTGGGGGCGGGCACCGGTTCCGTTTCCATTGAAGCGGCGCTGCAGGCAGCGGACGGACAGGTGTATGCGATCGAGAAGAAGCCGGAAGCGGCAGCGCTGATTCTGGCAAATCAGCAAAAATTTGCAGTCGACAATCTGACGGTGATCACCGGTTCTGCGCCGGAGGCGCTAAAGAACCTTCCCGCGCCGACGCATGTGTTTATCGGCGGTTCTTCCGGAAATATGCGGGAAATCCTGGAGGCGGTTCTTAATAAAAATCCGTCTGTGCGCATTGTCGTAAACTGCATAGCGCTGGAGACGGTGGCGGAGGCGCTGGAGTGCCTGAAAACGCTGCCGGTGACGGATACGGAGATCGTGACTGTTTCCGCTGCGCGTGCAAAAGAAGTTGGAAGGTACCACATGATGATGGGGCAGAATCCGGTCTATATCATATCCTGCAGCGGAGAGGCTGATGCGGCGGGAGAGACTTTGTAAATGCAGATGATTTTGCCGGGGAACAAAAAGGCAGGTATATATTATGGAAGAAATTCAGAAAAAATATCCGCGCTTTCTTCTGACGGCGGGAGCGAGCGGGAGCGGAAAGACGCTGATCACCTGCGGACTGTTGCAGGCGCTGAAAAACCGCGGACTGACGGCTGCCTCCTTTAAGTGCGGTCCCGATTACATCGATCCGATGTTCCACGAAAAGGTGCTGAAAACGAAGGCGCGCAATCTGGACACTTTTTTCACCGGGGAGGAAATGACGCGGTACCTGTTTGCGAAAAATGCTGCCGGGGCGGATATTTCGGTCATGGAGGGCGTGATGGGCTATTACGACGGGCTTGGCGGTATTTCCGATACGGCGAGCGCCTACGATCTCGCGCGCGTGACCGGAACGCCTGCGGTGCTGATCGTGAATACCAGGGGCATGAGCCTGTCGGTGCTCGCGTATATCAAGGGCTTTCTGGAATACCGGAGGGACAGCCGGATCTGCGGCGTAATTTTAAATCAGATGTCCGCGGGACTTTACCCGGAGATCAGTTCGCGTATTGAAGCGGAGCTTGGGGTGCGCGTGTACGGTTATGTCCCGAAGGTAACGGACTGTCTGATCGAGAGCCGCCACCTTGGTCTGGTTCTGCCGGACGAGGTGGAACGCCTGGAGGAGAAGCTGCAGAAGCTGGCGCGGGTGCTGGAGGAAAGCCTTGATATCGAAGGGCTTCTGAAGCTGGCGGAAGCGGCGGGACTGCTGCCGGGCGGAAAGCTGCAGTATTCCGGAAATGTGCAGCTTTCCGGGAATTTTCCGGGAAATTCCGCCACGATCGCTGTGGCGCGCGACGAGGCGTTTTGCTTTATTTATGAGGATAATCTGCAGCTTCTGCGGGAGTGCGGCGCGAGAATTGTTGAATTTTCCCCGATACACGACCGGCATATTCCGGCGGAGGCGGACGGGCTGCTTTTGTATGGAGGCTATCCGGAGCTGTATGCCAGAGAGCTCTCCGCCAATACGACGATGCTTGCGGATGTCCGCGGCAAAATAGCCGGGGGAATGCCCTGCATGGCGGAGTGCGGCGGCTTCATGTATCTGCACCGCACGATGGAGGACATGGAGAAAAGAAAGTGGCGGATGGCTGGCGTGATCGACGCGGAAGCCTATCGCACGGAAAAGCTGACGCGCTTCGGCTATGTCGAGCTGGAGGCGGCTGACGCCTTGGAGAAAATCCGCGGTCATGAGTTTCACTATTTTGACAGCACGGACAATGGCGAAGGCTTTCTGGCGCGCAAGCCGCTGCGCAAACGGAGCTGGCGGTGTATGCACAGGACGGACACGCTTTTGGCGGGCTTTCCGCACCTGTATTACTATTCCAACCCGAAGCTCGCGGAGGAGTTTGTAAAAAAGTGTGCCGGGTATCATGCCGGCCGCAATTTGGAAGATCCCGGCGCAGTGCAGGGAAAATGAGAAGCAAGAGAGGTATAAGGCGATGAAATTATCACTGCTGGCGCTGGTCGTCGGCTTTTTGCTGGATCTGCTGCTTGGCGATCCGGCATGGATTTACCACCCTATCCGTCTGATCGGGAATCTGATCGCTGTGCTGGAGGCGGCGCTGCGAAGGGTATTTAAAGTGATACCGGCGGAAACGGGGCGCAATCCGAAAATCGTCCGCTTTAAGGGAAAAGCAAAGGAACAGGCGCGCCTGGAGGAAAAATTTCACAAACGGGAATTTGCGGCCGGAACGCTGCTTGCGGTGCTGGTGGTTTTTATTTCGGCGGGCATTCCGCTCCTCCTTCTGCTTGCAGCGCAGTGGGTCCATCCGTATCTGCGCCTTGCGCTGGAGAGCCTGCTCTGCTGGCAGCTTCTGGCGACGAAATCCCTAAAGGATGAGAGCATGAAGGTATACCGGAAGCTGGCGGATAACGATCTGGAGGGAAGCCGGAAGGCAGTTTCGATGATCGTCGGACGCGATACAGAAAATTTGGATGCGTCGGGCGTGACAAAGGCGGCAGTGGAGACGGTGGCGGAAAATACCTCGGACGGGGTGATCGCCCCGATGTTTTACATGGCGATTGGCGGCGCTGTGCTTGGATTTTTTTACAAGGCAATTAACACCATGGATTCCATGCTCGGCTATAAAAATGAGCGCTATCTTTATTTTGGCAGATTTGCGGCAAAGCTGGATGATGTCGCCAATTTTCTTCCGGCGCGTCTTTCCGCCCTGTTTATGATCGCGGCATCCTTCCTGCTTGGGATGGATGGCAAAAATGCCTGGCGGATTTTCCGGCGGGACCGCCTGCGCCATGTAAGTCCGAATTCGGCACAGACGGAAGCGGTGATGGCGGGTGCGCTCGACGTGCAGCTTGCCGGGGACGCCTGGTATTTTGGCGTGCTTCATATAAAAGAAACCATCGGCGACGACCTCCGTCCCATCGAGCCGGAGGATATTGTGCGCGCGAACCGTCTGCTTTACGCGACGGCTGTGCTGGCGCTGCTTGTGTTGGCGGCGGTAAAAGGTATCTTTTTGTAAGCGCAAAGTGGCAAAAGAGAGGCGCTGCCGGCCGGGTATCCAGCAAAATACAGAGAAATGAGGAAATGGTACTATGCAAAAGCATCAGCACGGCGGCGATATTTACACAACGTCCTGCCGCATCGACTTTTCAGCAAATTTAAATCCGCTTGGAATGCCGGAGCGGGTGAAAGAGGCAGCCTGCGAGGGAGTACGGCGCTCCGTCAATTACCCGGATGTGCGCTGCAGTGCGCTTCGCAGTGCGCTCTCGGAAAAAGAACAGATAGCGATGGAGCAGATTATCTGCGGGAACGGTGCGGCGGAGCTGATCTTTTTGTTGGCAGTGGCAGAGAAGCCGCAAAGGGCGCTGCTGGTTTCACCCGGATTTGCGGAATACGGACAGGCGCTGGAGGCGTATGGATGTGACATTTGCTATTACGATCTGCGTGAGGAAAACGGTTTTTCGGTCGGAGAGGATTATATTACTTATTTGACAAGTGATCCCGATATTATTTTTCTCTGCAATCCGAATAATCCGACGGGCGTACAGATGCCGCGTGCGCTTCTTAAGCGTATTATTGGCGTGTGCAGGGAGCGCGGTATCCGCATGGTTCTGGATGTCTGCTTTCTTGATTTTCTGGAGCATCCGCAGGAGAGCGATTTTAATGCGGTCATCAGGGAAAATCCGCAGCTTTTTCTCTTAAAGGCGTTCACGAAAACATATGCGATGGCAGGGCTGCGTTTAGGGTATGGGCTTTGTGCGGACGAGGCGCTGCTTGCGCGCATGGAGCAGCTCCGTCAGCCCTGGAGCGTTTCGATCCCGGCGCAGATGGCAGGTGTGGCGGCGCTGCAGGAGACGGATTACGTTTCCAGAGCAAGGACACTGGTTCAAAAAGAACGGCGGTGGCTGTGCGAAAAGCTGACAGAGCTTGGCTTTACCGTGTATGATTCGCGCGCAAATTTCCTGTTTTTTAAGGGCGCAGAGGGACTGGCGGAAAAATGCCGGGCGCAGGGAATCCTTATCCGGGACTGCGCAAACTACCGGGGACTTTGCAGCGGATATTACCGGATCGCTGTGCGCACGCACGCTGAAAATGAAGAATTAATACGGGCGATCAGAAAGAGCTGCGATCCGGTGAAGGATCGGAAGTGACAGGGAGGGTATTTATGGCAAAAGCAATTATGGTGCAGGGCACGATGTCAAATGTTGGAAAAAGCCTTCTGACGGCGGGGCTCTGCAGGATCTTTAAACAGGACGGCTACCGGGTCGCGCCGTTTAAGTCGCAGAATATGGCGCTGAATTCCTACATCACGGAGGAAGGGCTGGAGATGGGGCGCGCACAGGTGATGCAGGCGGAGGCAGCCGGCATCAAGCCTTCGGTTTTGATGAACCCCATCCTGCTCAAACCCACCAACGACACCGGCTCTCAGGTCATCGTCAACGGCGAGGTGCTGGGCAACCTGTCTGCACGCGAATATTATAAACGTAAAAAAGAGATGATTCCCCACATCATGCAGGCATACCGCCAGCTGGATGAGCAGTACGACATCATCGTGCTGGAGGGCGCAGGCAGTCCGGCGGAAATCAACCTCAAGCAGGACGACATCGTCAACATGGGCATGGCAAAGCTGGCAAAGGCTCCGGTCCTGCTGGTGGGCGACATCGACCGCGGCGGCGTTTTTGCCAGCCTGGCAGGCACTTTGATGCTGCTGGAGCCGCAGGAGCGGGAGATGGTCAAGGGTCTTGTCATCAATAAATTCCGCGGGGACGTTTCCATCCTGCGCCCGGGACTGGATCAAATCGAGCAGATTACCGGCAAGCAGGTGGTAGGGGTAGTGCCTTATATGAATCTGGATTTGGAGGATGAGGACAGCCTTTCCGAGCGCTTCACCCGCCGCACCGCACCTGCCATGCTGGACATCGCGGTTGTTCGCCTGCCGCGCATCTCCAATTTCACCGACCTGAACAGTCTGGAATGTGTGGATGGGGTATCGGTGCGCTATGTCAAAAGTGCAGCCGAACTCAAACAACCGGACATGGTGGTGCTGCCCGGCACCAAAAATACCATGGAGGACCTGCTGTGGATGCGCCAGTGCGGTCTGGAGGCTGCCATCCTCAAGCTGGCTGCGCAGGGAACGCCGGTCTTTGGCATCTGCGGCGGCTATCAGATGCTGGGAAAACAGCTCAACGACCCGCTGGGCGTCGAACACGGCGGCAGCATCCAGGGGATGGGTCTGCTCCCGACGGTCACCACCTTCAGCGCACAAAAGACCCGCACCCAGGTCAGCGGCATCACCGGGGATTTGAGCCAGACGGTCTTTCCCGAGCTGTCCCACACCCCGTACACCGGCTATGAGATACACATGGGTGTAACCCAACTTTTGTGTGATTCAAACGGAGCGAGTGATTCACACAAATCATACAACACAAACGACCCACACGCAGCCTGCACCGCCTTCGGTGTTCTGGAGCAGCGCAACGGCACTGCCTGCCAACAGGCACACGGGTGCTGCGTGGGCAATGTCTTTGGCAGCTACCTGCACGGTATCTTTGACCACCCGCAGATGGTCAAGCAGCTGGTTGCAGCCTTGTGCCGCCGCAAGGGTCTGGATGCACAGAGCATCCACGCGGTCGACTTCCAAAGCTACA
>NZ_CAJKOX010000063.1 GCF_905201705.1 uncultured Marvinbryantia sp. | reverse complement strand
GTGCAGATGTCAGAGTTAATTACTCTCTAACTACTACACTTTTATGGTACTAAAAGCCCCGCCGAAGCGGGGCCGCTGTGGTTGTATTATGCTGCAGTAAAGCCCTGTGCCGCAAGGACCTCGATCAGTGCTTTATTTGCCGCGCCGGTCAAGGTTTCGTCTTTGCCGATGGTGTAACCTTCTACCATGAAGGCATAGGTTGGAGCTTTCATGTACTTCGGTTTTGCGCCGATGAAGCCGCCTACTGCCGCCGCAAGCTCTTTTCTGCGTGGGCCTGTTACGTTGTAGAAGATTTCCATGGTACCGGATTCCTCGCCGGGTCCTTCCGTGGCTGCCTGTTCCTCGATAGGCTCGGCGCTTTCTTCTGCCGGTTTCTCCGACGTTTCTGCCTCGGCTTTGAACAGGGCTGCAAATACCGGAGCCTCCGGGATAATGGCCAGTGCCGTTTCCTCTTGGGTTGCAGCTTCCGGGGATTCCTCCACCGGGGCTGCTTCCTGTACCGCCTTCGCGGCTGCCTTTGCTGCCGCTTTCGCCGCGCGGGTTACTCTGGCCCTTGCCTCCGGGAATACCTCCGGCAGCACGCCCGGCTCATAATGGATTTCAAAAGTGATCTTCCCGTCCATGTGTACGTTGAAATGGAAGTTGGTCATTTCCACCTCTTTGAGCATATCCGGCAGCTCAATGTTCTTGTACCTCTTAACTTCCTTACCCTCTACCATGAGGCAAACCGGAACCGCGTCCCTCAATTTCGCTGTGATTTTTCCTGTCTTCATAATGTTTTCCGCCTTTCGTATTTTGATATTTTGTACTGGCTGCTTGCCTTGTGAGTGACAGCTTACGCATTTTTGGTGTGAAAGCAAGCCTTTTTTTGAAGAAATTTCTCTTTTTTTCACCGGTACAAAAGCAACGAAAAGGGTCAGCCGTGGCGGTTCGTCTGGCCGGTGGTATCGGTATTTTATGCCCGCTTGAAAGGTTCTCCACAGTCCCCGCAGATTACATTGACCTCGCGCGTTGCCTGGATAATCGTACCGCAACAGGGGCATACATATTTGATACTGCGGTTAATGAATTTCTTACTGCCACCCTTGGAGCCTCCCTCTACCGTCAGACGGCTGGCATTGATACCGGTCTCGCCCAAGGCTTCCTTGATCCAAGCCTCCGCCTCCGGGGCCAGTGTCGTAACTGTCCAGCTGTATTTGGCGTGTTTCTCAATATGGAGGCCGTGGGCCTCGGCGGTGACCTTAAACTTCATGATGTGGTAATAGCCGTTGTTGCTTACGTCCTGTATATCATGTTCCAAATTGTAAAGGTGGGCCATTTCATGTAAGAGAGTGGCAGCCAGCTCGAAGATAGGCCGGTCAAGGTACTCGGCACAAAGGTTGATTTCCCGGTACTTTTCACCTTCTGCGTTCCAGATTTTTTGAATACTGCACCAGCCGTATGCGCCGCGTCCTCCGTCCGGGGATACGGTGATGGCCGGGCGGGTAAGCTCGTCATGATAGAAATGCTCATTAAACAGGTCGAACATTTCCTCGGTTTTCTTTACAATTTCAGATATTTGAAGCATTGCTGTGTCCTCCTTAAAATTATCTTTT
Organism: uncultured Marvinbryantia sp.; assembly: GCF_905201705.1. GTDB lineage: Bacteria > Bacillota > Clostridia > Lachnospirales > Lachnospiraceae > Marvinbryantia. The sequence continues at coordinate 14,597 of NZ_CAJKOX010000063.1, read as the reverse complement.
AATTCTGTGTGACACAGCTTACACATTTCCGGTGTAAAAGCAAGCTCGAAATAAAAATATGAAAGTTTTTCTGAAATAGGTGCTTGACAAGAATCCGATTTCAGATTATAATGAATCCGAAATCAGATTTTAGGAGGCGGGATGCTTGGATGTAAAAGAAAGAAACGAACTGAAAGAATTTAATATGCTCTATAAGGAGGTAGACGAACTATATCACCGAATTGCATTAGAAATAGGACTGTCTGACAGCGCCTTTTTTATCTTATATTCGATAGCTGAATTTGGAGATGGCTGTCTGCAAAAAGATATTGCAGACAACTATTTTATCAGCCGGAAAACAATAAATTCTTCCATTAAAAATTTGGAATCAAAGGGATTTATTGAGTTGAAAAAGGGAAAACGGCGGGATATGCACATATATCTCACGCAGGCAGGACAAAAATTTGTTGAGGAAAAAATGATGCCGGTATTTGAACTGGAAAATAATGTGTTTGAAGAATTTACCAAGGAAGAACGCCAGCAGCTTATACAACTGACAAAGAAATACGTTATGTTGTGCCGCGAAAAGATAAAAGAAACATATCATTTGTCATCGGAGGACTTATAGCCGCAGCTATAAAGTCGATTAGAAGATGTCGGGTGCGCTCGGTTTAGAATGACCGGGCGCATATTTTATTTACGCGAGCAACGAGCCAAACGAATATGCTTGCATATTCACTTGGCGACTGCCGCGATAACGAGAGAAACTCGCAAAGCGTGTTTCGTCTCGTCTAATAGGAGGATTTCAATATGCAGATTATTACAATCAGCCGTGAATTTGGAAGCGGCGGCAGAGAATTAGGAAAACGTCTTGCAGAATTATTGCATTACGATTATTACGACAGGGAAATCATTACTGCTATTGCAGAGAAAAAAGAGTTGAACGAGCAGTATGTGGAACAGGCTTTAGAAAATCATGAATGGAGAAGCATTCCTTTAACATACCGGCACTCTTTTGCTGGTATCCAGACCTTACAGCAAATGCAGATCGAGCTATTGATAGAGCAGAGCCGCATCATTAAAGAAATCGCCAGAGCAGGGAAAGACTGTGTGATTGTGGGCAGAAACGCCGATGTGCTGCTTGAGGAATATAAACCTTTCCGGATTTTTGTGTGTGCCGGGATGGATGCTAAGATCTGTCGGTGTATCGAACGCTCAGATAAAAATGAGGCGTTATCACGAAAAGAAATGGAAAGCAATATACGGCGCATTGACAAGAACAGAGCAAAAATCTGTGAGATGCTTACAGGCAGCAGATGGGGTGATCGTAAATCCTACCATCTTGTAATCAATACCACAGACTGGAATATTAAAGAATTAGCACCGGCAGTTGCAGGATTTGTTTCCTGCTGGTTTGGGAGGTAATTTATGCACATTCAGATTTCAGACCACTTTAACTACAATAAGCTGCTGCGCTTTGCGCTTCCATCCATTATCATGATGATTTTTTCATCGCTGTACAGCGTGGTGGACGGCTTTTTCGTATCGAATATTGCAGGGAAAACATCTTTTGCAGCAGTTAATCTGATCGTACCTGTCATTATGATCTTAGCTTCCAACGGCTTTATGTTCGGGGCTGGCGGAAGCGCTTTAATATCAAAAACGATGGGTGAAGGAGATCATGATAAGGCACAGCGCCTATTCTCTTTGTTTGTATATTTTATTGCAATCAGCGGGATTGTGATTTCCGTTGTGGGATATATTTTTATACGCCCGATTGCCGTTTTGCTGGGCGCGGACGGCGTGCTTTTGGAGGACTGCGTATGCTACGGACGGATTTTGCTTTGCAGTATGCCTTTTTATATGCTGCAGTTTGGTTTCCAGAGTTTTTTTGTGACTGCCGGGAAACCGAATCTTGGGCTTGCGGTAACGCTGATCTGCGGTATCACGAATATGATTTTAGATGCCCTGTTCATGGCTGTTTTCTCATGGGGAATTGCCGGAGCGGCTCTCGCGACCGCAGTCAGCCAGGTATTAGGCGGAATCATACCGCTGATTTATTTTGGCAGGGAAAATACAAGCCTGCTTCGTCTGACAAAGACAAAGTTTGATGGAAAGGCCCTGTTAAAAGCCTGCACCAACGGTTCTTCTGAACTGATGACCAATATTTCTACTTCGGTTGTAAGTATCCTGTATAATGCCCAGCTTATGAAATACGCAGGAGAAAACGGGATTGCTGCATACGGCGTACTGATGTATGTCAATATGATTTTTGCCGCTATATTCCTTGGGTATTCCACCGGAACTGCTCCGATTGTGAGCTATCATTTCGGTGCAAAAAATCATAGTGAAACAAAAGGGCTGTTGAGAAAGAGCATCCTCATTATCGCTGTTTTTTCAGTATGTATGTTTGTTTTGGCTGAGATTCTGGCAACTCCTTTGTCTAGAGTTTTTGTCAGTTATGATGCGGAACTTCTGGCAATGACAATCAGAGCTTTCCGGATTTTCTCCTTTTCATTCCTGTTTGCCGGTATTGCAGTCTACGGTTCCGCCTTCTTTACTGCATTAAATGATGGGCTGACTTCCGCAGTCATTTCTTTCCTCAGGACTTTGCTGTTCAAAATACTTGCAGCTTTGATCCTGCCTGTTTTCTTGGGAATCGACGGAATCTGGACATCGATTGTTGTGGCAGAGGTGGTCTCCTTTTTTGTGACGATTTTATTTATTCGTCTAAAGAAGTCAAAATACCATTATTAAGAGTAACAGCTTGGAGGAAAGATGTTATACTAGCGGGAATGTCCCGGAGATACTGTCAGACCGATAAAATATATAGAATATAAATGCGAAGATTAAAAGGTGAAAATAGCTTATGGACAGAATTGAAAATTTATTGGAGAAAACCTGTTATATCATGGATTTCCTCCCCGAACAGGTAAAAGAAAACGCAGGGGGACAATTTTTTGACGTGGAAAATTATCTGATAAAGAGCGATAAGTACACGGCCTTTGTGGAGAAATTTAAGGGTATCATTTTGAAGCTGATGTGTTATTATCATACATCTATCTTCTGGAATAAGTGGGTTGATTATCCCCAACCGGAAAAGGTTGCAGAAATCATCGGTGAAATGTCAGAACATCATTCGGGGACATTAAATATGTTATTCCCGCAGGAGAATACACTACTGGTCTTTGAATGGGGCGACTTGAATTTGTCCGTATATAATCCGCCGGAACAGGTACAGACAATTATGAAAAAATTAGCTTCCTCCGAAGGCCTGTTCTGGCGAAAGACATAAATACTTATTAAAACTGCTAACGAGGAGAGTTATATGCTGAAATTGATTAAATTTTTGTCACCATATAAAGGGCAGGTGACAGCCATGCTCATTTTACTTTTTCTACAGGTACTGGGAACCTTATATATCCCTACTTTGACGGCTGATATTGTCAATAATGGTATCGTGGCCGGAGATTTGAACCATATCTGGAAAACTGGCGGTTTTATGCTGGCAGTGGCTGTTTCCATTGTCGGGGTTTCTCTGGCGGGAACCTATCTGTCAACCTCCATATTTTCCAGAATGGGCAGGGACATCCGCAACGCATTGTTTGAAAAATCCCAGTTGCTTACTATAGACCAATTCAACCATTTTGGCCCGGCGTCCATGATTACGCGCAGCACGAATGATATTATGCAGATTCAGATGGCTTATATGGCGGGGACAGAGATGATACTCCCCGCCCCTGTTATGACGATAGCAGGTCTTGTACTGGCTTTTTCCAAAAGCCCTTCACTGGCAATGGTCATTGTGATCGCCATGCTGATCGTTTGCATTTTTGCCTTCTTTCTTACTCAGAAAGTGATGCCGCTGTTTTCAAAGCAGCAGACTCTGCTGGATAAGATTAACAGGACTTTAAGGGAAATGTTGACGGGTATCCGGGTAATCCGTGCGTTTAACCGCTCCGGATCTGAGCAGGAGCGCACAGACAAATCCTTTGCCAATTATGCGCAGAGTGCTATCCGTATCAATAAAATTTTTGCTGTGATGATGCCGGTTATTATGCTCATCATGAATATCTGCACCGTTATTATTTTAGCAAACGGCGGCCAGCAGGTTGCAGATGGCGCTATGAAAATCGGTGACATTATGGCCTTGACCGAGTATGCCATTATGATTCTGATGTACCTCATTATGGGTATTATGGTATTTATGGTATTTCCAAGGGCACAGTCCTGCGCTAATCGTGTCAACGAAGTGTTGGCTGTCAATACGGATACCGCTGTGAACCAGCAAAAGCCCCGACAGCACCAGGCGAAAGCCAAGCTGGAATTTCGCGATGTTACTTTCCAGTATAAAGGCGCAGAAGAACCGGTACTGAACAATATCAGTTTTACGGCAGATATTGGGAAAACCACCGCTATTATCGGCGGCACTGGCTCCGGGAAATCCACCATAGCAAACCTGATCCCCCGCTTTTACGACATCCAGAGCGGCACCATCCGTATAGACGGGGTAAATATCCTGCGGATGCCGAGACAGGCACTTCGTGATAAAATCGGTTTTGTGCCTCAGAAGGCATTTTTGTTCAGCGGAACCATTCTTGATAATTTCCGCCACGGGAAAAAGGATGCGACAATGGAGGAAATCCGTCACGCCGCGCAGATCGCACAGATTGATGATTTTATCGACGGTCTTGAAGATGGGTACGACACCCGCGTGGCCCAAGGGGGCAACAATTTTTCGGGTGGTCAGAAGCAGCGCCTTGCCATTGCCCGCGCCCTTGTAAAAAAACCGGAAATTTATATTTTTGACGACAGTTTCTCGGCGCTGGACTTTAAAACAGACGCAAAACTGCGGGCTGCGCTAAAAAAGGAAACAACCGGTTCCGCTGTTATTCTGGTCGCACAGCGTATCAGTACGATCATGGATGCAGACCAGATCGTCGTTCTGGACGAAGGCAGAATTGCCGGGATTGGCACACATAAAGAACTGATGCAATCCTGCACCGTTTACCAGCAGATTGCACATTCCCAGCTCAATGAGGAGGAATTGGCATGAGTATGGAAAAAGATACCCGTGAAACAACGGCAGATACTTTTGACAGCGACATGAGTGCGGAACGGGCGAAAAATGCCAGAGGTACGTCGCTTCGGCTGTTCAAAAAACTGATGGGGCAAAAATGGAAAATACTGATTGTTGTTATCAGCATTATTTTCAGCTCCCTTTTTAACATTTTATCCCCGAAAGTGATGGGGACTGCAATCAACGATATTTTTGAAGGTGTAAAAAATTCGCTTGCGAACGGACAAAAGTTTCAGGTGAATATGGAAACGATGGGAACTGTCCTGCTGGGGCTGTTGGGACTCTACTTACTGTCATCCCTGTTTTCTTATATCCAGCAGAATACGATGGCAAGTGTTTCCCAGACATTAACCCTTACCCTTCGCCGGGAGATCAGCGCCAAGCTGAACCGCCTGCCTTTGCGTTACTTTGACAGACATAAGAAGGGGGAGGTATTAAGCCGGGCAACCAGCGACCTTGAAAAAATAGCCGATACACTGCAGGAGGGGTTATCCCAGTTGATTACTGCATTTTTTGGCATTGTCGGCGCATTTATTATGATGCTGTCCATCAGTCCGATGCTCACGTTCATTGCATTAGGCACAATATTCGTCAGTCTGGTCGTGGCTGCACTGGTATCCGGCAGAACACATCATTATTTTGCTGCCAATCAGGAAGCACTTGGACGGCTGAACAGCAGCATTGAAGAAAATTTTACCGGGAACCTTGTAATAAAGGCATTTAATCTGGAACAATCAGCGGTAGAAAATACAAAAATACTCAATGAGAATTTGTTCCGTGCCAGTAAAAAGGCCATGTTCATGAATTATATGATCAGCCCGGTTATCCGTCTGATCAATCAGTTTGGTTACGTGGCGGTTGCAGTCGGCGGCGCTTTGTCCGTTATCCGGGGTACGATTTCCATCGGGGATATTCAGGCGTTTATCCAGTATGTCAATCAGGCATCAGAGCCGGTTACGCAGATCTCTTACACTGCGAACTCCCTTCAGGGGGCTATCGCGGCGGCAGAGCGGGTATTCCAACTGCTGGATGAAGAAGAGGAACTGCCCGATGTGGAAAGAACTGTAACAATTACTGAACCGAAGGGGAATGTCAGCTTTGAACACGTCCGCTTCGGCTACAGCGACAACCATATTTTGATGCAGGACATTTCCTTTGATGTGAAAGCGGGAAGCAAGATTGCTATTGTCGGCCCTACCGGTGCCGGAAAAACTACGCTGGTCAATCTTCTGATGCGCTTTTATGAAATCCAGGGCGGCAGAATTACGATTGACGGTGCGGACATCTCCAAAATGACACGCGGCCATCTGCGTTCTTTAATGGGAATGGTTTTACAGGACACATGGCTGTTTGGAGGCTCCATCCGGGACAATATTGCTTACAGTAAAGAAAATGCTTCGGACGGGGAGGTATACCGGGCAGCAAAAGCTGCACGTGCCGATCATTTCATCCGTACTATGCCGGATGGGTACAATACCATTTTGAGTGATGAGATTGCCAGTCTGTCCCAGGGACAGCGCCAGCTTCTCACTATCGCACGGGCGATCCTTGCTGATCCGGCCATCCTTATTCTGGACGAGGCCACGTCCAGTGTGGATACCCGTACAGAACTGGAAATCCAGAAGGCAATGGATGCGCTGATGAAAGGCCGCACCAGTTTTATTATTGCTCACCGGCTTTCGACCATCCGGGATGCTGACCATATTTTGGTGATGAAGGAAGGGACGATTATTGAACAGGGGAATCATAACGAGTTAATGAAGCTGGGTAAATTCTATGCCGATCTTTACAATAGCCAGTTTGCTGCCAAGGCTGGATGATAAAAAGGATGCTTTATTTTTCCTGTTAATTTAGAACAAGCTCGCAGAGCAATGAGTCCAGTAATCTGTCTACACAGATGTCTGGCTCATTGCCGCGAGAGTAATAAGAAATTTTTTTGAAAAGCATAAAAATGTCAGGGAGCATATGCAAAGATCTATGAGAGGCTAAATTTTAAAGAACATTGTAAAATTTATACAGGTTGAAAAGAGGTATCACAATAAGACCCCATAAATGAAATCTGGCACCCTGCGCCAGGATGCCAGACATGCGCAGAACCGGATTGGCATATATCCTCTGGATTTTCTTGTATGTGCTGCCATTACGTGCCTTTTCCGGTTCAAGGAGCAAATCCCACAGCCCCGGTGATAAAGAGATTTCTGTGTTCAAAAGGGATTTCCTTCATCCTGGGCCTTCATCTGGGTGCGGAATGCAGGTTTCCTGTACAGTAGAATCACGGTTTTCTTCATACTGGAACAGAGGTTTCCAGCCTCTGGAATTGCGGTGTAAAACTGTCCGAAATACTCAATAATTATGCAATGCCTCACTGCTGGTTTTCTGCAATGATGATATGAGATTGTGGGAAATCTTTGAAATGTTAATTAACAGCGGTCTGGACCAGGTGCGGGATATTCCACTGCCTCATCAGATGGATAGGAGTGTTTATAACACCGATTTAGCATATCAGCAAGCCCCTGTTAGAGATGCGCCAAAATAAGTGCAAATAAGGAAACAGGTGATTTTATAATTGCTCAGATCAGCTTTTCCATTTCAATAAATGTATTCAGGATATGTTCTGTCAAAACGGAAGGACTCTGTTTCATCCCGGTGCGGACCCAATAGATGAGAACAGACCAGAGGCCGCCCTGGGTGAAGTAGAAGGAATACTGGCTGAATTCTGCAGTTTCTGACAGGGTATCCGGCAGATTTTTTTGCACCCGGTGGCCCACATGATGATAGATCATCAGCTCCTGGCTTTCTCCGAGAAAGTGCAGAAGACGGTGTCTGTCCAGCAGCATGAGGAAATCTTTGTGTCCGTTCCAAAACTCAAAATAAGCCAGACAGAAGGAGCGGGGCGTTAGCATGCCTTTCTGGTTTGTCAGCTCCGCCATCTCCTGCAGCAGTTTCGCGTAATACAGACAAAGGATATCGTCTTTGGATTTAAAATACCGGTAGAATGTGCGCCGGTCATACTGCGCCCGTTCGGAAAGCTCAGAGACGGAGATCTCTCCATAGGGCTTTTCTTCCATCAAAGTAAGCAGGGCGTTAATAAAGTATTTCTGGGCACGGTTTAGTGTTCTGTCTATTTCTTTATCCATTTTGTACCTCCAATGTTTCTCCTGTCCAGCTATGTCACAAAAACGCCGATTTGTAGCACTTTTCCGCAAGGCATTGACAAAAAATCAAGGCTATTATATCATAACTGCAGTGATGTCACAAGTGAGACATTTATTTTTTGAGATATAGTTAGTTTTGGCTAACACGGAGGGAAACGATGCAAAAAGAAAAGGTTCGAAAAAAGACCGGGTTTGCCCGGCTGATGGAATTGGCAGGCAAAAAGAAACGGAAATTGACCGTGGCCTGCACACTGTCCGTACTGTCGGCGGCGGCACGGATGGTTCCGTTTTTTACGATCTATGGAGTGATTTCCATACTGATTTCTGCGCGCCTGGATTTATCAAAGATATCGCAGGGCCCTATTGGGGCATTAGCCGGAATTACTTTGGTATCTGCGCTGGTCTACGGCGTCTGTGCCTATGTCTCTTCGGCACTGGCCCATACGGCGGCCTATGATGTGATCTATGAACTGCGGATCAGGCTGATGGATAAGCTGGCGAAGCTGCCTTCCGGGTATTTCACCGGAACTACCCAGGGCAGCATCAAGAAGATCATGTCAGATGATACGGAGCAGATAGAGGTTTTCATTGCCCATCATCTCTGCGACATTGCGGCGGCGATTGCGACGCCGGTGTTTACGCTGCTGTATCTTTTTTTCATGGACTGGCGGCTGGCCCTTGTTACATTGATCCCAATCCTGATTTCCTTTATCCTGCTGGGGATTTGTCTGGCCCGCCCGGATAAAGCGGCTCTGCAGGTGGAGATGCACGACGCTCAGGAAGCCATGCAGGGAACCATCGTGGAGTACATACACGGGATGGCCGTGATCAAGATCTTTAACCGGAGTCTGAGCGCTTTCCGGCGGTATGAGGGTGACATTGAGCACTTTGTAAAGGCGGTAGAAAAGACTGCGAAGGCGAATGCCTGGCCCATGGCAGCTTACTATGCCTTTTTTGGAGCGCAGCTTTTATTTCTGCTGCCGGCCGGGGTTTTACTGCTGCTGCGCGCGGATAGCTATTTGGGATTTTTGCCAGTTGTCTTTTTGTTCTTCTTAGTAGGAAGCGGATTGAAGGAACCCATTGAGAACATGATGCAGATGGTGATTGTTTCCGGCAAAATCATTGAGGGAGTCAATCGGATGGACGGCATCCTCCGGGCACAGGAAATGAAAGAGGGGATTGGCCTGGTACCGCAGAACTATGATGTGTCTTTTGAGGATGTTTCCTTTTCCTATGTGGATGGCATCAAAGCAGTGGACCATGTGTCCTTTGAGATGAAGCAGGGGAGCGTGACTGGTCTGGTGGGATCCTCCGGCGGCGGGAAGTCCACCCTGGCGCAGCTTCTGCTGAGGTTTTATGAAACAGGAGAAGGAAAAATCAGGATCGGTGGTGTTGACATCCGGGATATTTCCCAGGAACAGCTGACTCACATTGTCTCCTATGTCTTTCAGGAGAGCTTTCTGTTCCACGATACGGTGGAGAATAATATCCGCATGGGCGATCGGAGTGCATCCATAGAGCAGGTGGAGGAAGCAGCGAAAAATGCAGGGATCCATGAGGTGATCATGCGGCTTCCGCAAGGCTATCAGACGGTGATCGGAGAGAAAGATGCATATCTGTCCGGCGGTGAAAAGCAGCGGGTAGCGATTGCCCGGGTGTTTCTGCGCAATACGCCCATCGTGGTGCTGGACGAGGCCACCTCGTCCCTGGATCCGGAGAATGAGGTTCTGATCCAGCAGGCCATTTCGGCACTGGTAGAGGAAAAAACGGTGGTGGTGATCGCCCACCGTTTGCAGTCTGTCAGCAATGCCGATCAGATCGTGGTACTGGAGGATGGAAACGTAAGCGAAACCGGGACTCATGAGGAGCTTCTTGGGAAAAAGGAAACCTATTGCAGGCTCTGGCAGGAGCAGCAGAATGCCGGAAGCTGGCAGATAAAAGCATAAAATGGAGGGAGAAACAATGAAACAGAACAGCAGTCAGAAAATGCAGGGAAAGGATTATATCACCTGCGGAATTTTCAGCTTATTATGCATGGTGTCCATGGTGCTGGCGGCCATTACAAACCTGTCGGGCTATACTGCCGTCTTTTATCCGGCGGTGGCAGCGTTCTTTATCGGAATCCTGTACGTTATCATGACCGGCAAGGTACAAAAGGGCGGCAGAGGAGAAAACTGTGCGGGATGGTGATGCAGGATGTTAATTGCCAGCTTTTTTCTGACTGTGTGGAAAACGAATGTATGTTGGGAAATCCGGGAATTACCCGGGAGACGGTTATGGAGATCCTAAAGGAGATGGGACTCTTGCCTTGTCTTGGGATGCACCCGCAGAGTCTGTCCGGCGGACAAAAGCAGCGTCTTGCCATTGCGGTCGCCTGTGCAGCCCGAAAACAGTTTTTATTGTTGGACGAGCCTACCAGCGGATTGGACTACCGTAGTATGCTGGCAGTGGGGGAGGTCCTGAAGCGGCTGGCAGGAAAAGGCGTGCTGGTATTAGTGGTTAGTCATGACAGAGAATTTTTAGAGACAGTCTGCGACCGGCTGTTTTATATGGAAAAGCAGTAAAAAAATGGCTGAAGATGCGTATGTTTATATGGCAGGGCAAGGAGGGCACTGCCATATATAGCGATTTATCTGTTTCCCATGATGAGGCAGGAGGATTTATAGTTTATCTTTAATTACATAATAATTACCGCACAGAATGTCCGTCAAAAGTCCGGCCAATTGTTCTGATGGAATTGGCTGAGGGTCTTTGAACCAGTATATGACTGTGTGGGCGATCGCACCAGTGAGAAAGGCTGTTCCATACTTATAGGTGTCACCGCTGATCCTGGGACTTACTTGTTCTGCAAAAATCTGAATGACTGAGGCAAGCTCGAAATCAAGAAGGTATTCCAGATTCTGCGAGATCATTAAATGAATCATATTCTGATGCCTGTGGAATGTTTTTACTAATTCTTTCGTGATATCAGAAAGGGAAAGCGGTGATTTTGCTTTCAGCTCATCCATCATCTCCAGATAACATTTCTTTATACAAAAAAGAATGATATCATCTTTCGTTTCAAAGAAATTGTAAAATGTCTGACGTGATAAATCAGCTTTCTGGCAGATATCTTTTACGGTAATCTTTGCATAGGGCTTTGTTTTCATCAGAGTAAGGAGGGCATTGATCAGCCATTCTCTGGAATTTAAGGCGGTAGGGTTATTTCCTTCATACATTGACATATTCTCCGTTTTGTACAAGTTCATTTCAAAGTATTGACATTGATGAAATCTGTTCGTATTATATAACAAACATTGACAAGTGTCAAAGAAAAGGAGATGTAAATAATGGAGATGTTTTTGACTTTGTTAAGCGGAATCTGCTGGTGCGTTGTCTATGAAGAGTGTATCAGGCTTGCTTTGAAAGATAAAACATATGCGATGCCATTCTGGGCGCTGGCCTTAAATATTACCTGGGAGGGAATTTATACATATTATGACCTGCGGGCCGGGGGCGGTGTTCAGGGAATTGTAAATGTGTTATGGTTCTGCCTGGATGTGGTAATTCTTGCACTGTATTTCAAATATGGCAGGAAACATCATGAGGCCGACAGCGACGCTTTGTTTTACCTGTGGACCATCCTTGGAATAGCTGCAATGTTCTTTGTACAATTGGCTTATGTAAAAGAATTCGGGCTGGAGGGACGTTTGTCCGCACAGTATTCTGCATTTGCGCAGAATCTGATCATGTCGATTGCTTTTATTCATATGCTTGTAAAGCGTGGGAATACAAACGGGCAAAGTGTGCTGCTGGCAGTTGCCAAATGGATCGGAACTCTGGCTCCAACGATCACAATGGGTATTATGTCTACGAATTATGTAGTGCTGGCATGCGGTTTGTTGTGTACCGTATATGATCTCATTTATATTGCGCTTCTGTACAGAGCGAAAAAGAGCGAAAAGCTGGAGAAAGTGCAATGAAAGCCGGGATATGTCCATTCTTTTTATGATTGGCTTATCTCATTGGCTGTATCAGCCACTTTTTTCAACAGTTCGAGAAAATTTCGTTTTTCAAGATCAGTAAGCTTGCCCGTAATGTCATCTATCCAGTTTTTGTGGATTTCCCTTGCCTGCGGAACCAGGGCAAGGGCTTTATCTGTCAAGGTTACACGAAAAGAGCGGATATCATCCGGATTCACAGATTTTGTGATAAAACCATCTTTTTCAAGCCGTGACAGCATTTTTGCTACCGTGCTTTTATCCATTTCAAGGTCACGGCAGATTTCTACCTGGGACATCTGTTTATGGTCATAAAGGCAGAAAAGGAACATCGCTTTTGAGCTTGACAGACCTAATGGTGCAAGCTTTGCGTTGACACTCATATTCATTTTCCGGTATAAGGTTGAAATATCTTTCGGAGTATCCATGTCACTACCTCTTAATCTCAAATATAGTTGGCTGTTCAACCCACATTATAAAAGGAAAAATCAGGTAAGTCAATAAATAATTACTTTTCTTGCCAAAAATGAGCGTATGTTATGGTTGACAATCAGTGAGATGCTTTGTATAATAGTTGGCGTGCCAACTAAAAGGGTCCGAAAGGGACTTGAATTTTTGCATATATGGTTGGCATGCCAACTGTGATGAAGAAAGGGAGTAGAATTTATGGAAGCAACAAAGAGTAATTCTTATTTTGAAACGGCACCTATTGGAAGGCTGATTGCCAGATTTGCTATTCCGAGTGTGATTTCTCTTCTGGTGAACGCACTGTATAACATTGTCGATCAAATATTCATAGGAAGAGGTGTTGGTTATCTTGGAAACGGTGCAACCACCGTAGTATTTCCTATTACTGTGATAGCAACCGCTTTCGCATTGCTGATCGGTGATGGAAGCGCAACTTTTCTGAGCCTGAAACTTGGTGAAAAGCAGGAGGAGGAAGCAGGAAAAGGCATCGGAAACGGTATTGTCATGCTGATTATAACAAGTGTGATCATGCTTGTCATATTCCTGGCGTTTTTTAATCCTCTGCTTACTTTATTTGGCGCAACAGAAGCCACACTGCCATATGCACAGGAATACGGGAGGATTATTATAATCGGATTACCGTTTATGATTCTTTCGACTGGATTAAATTCCATCCTTCGCGCAGATGGGAAACCTCAATTGGCTATGTTTTCTATGCTGCTGGGAGCCGTGGTGAATACGGTCTTTGACCCGATGTTCATATTTTTATTTCATTGGGGCGTAAAAGGCGCGGCGCTTGCAACAATTCTCGGACAGATCATGTCATTTCTTGTATCGGGAATTTCTGCCTTTAAGCTAAAGTCCGTAAAGCTGAACCGTAGTAGTTTTCACATTGACAGAAGAATCCTCTGTCAATGCCTTACTCTTGGGGCTTCCAATTTTATCACTCAGCTTGCCATTGTAATTATGTCAGCTCTCTGTAATAATCTGATGACTAAGTATGGTGCAATGTCCAAATATGGCCCGGAGATTCCCATGACTGTCCTGGGGATCGTGCTGAAAATAAATCAGATTCTGCTTGCCGTTCTTGTGGGCATATCTGTCGGAGCACAGCCGATTTTAGGGTATAATTATGGCGCGGGCAACATGAAGAGAGTGAAGAAAACATATGGGGTTATGCTGACGGCATCGCTGATCTTCAGCGCAGCAGCTTTTGTGGTATTTCAGTGCTTCCCCCAGAGTATTGTGAATGTCTTCGGTTCCGAAAGTGAATTATATAATGAGTTTGCAGTGAAAGCTATCCGTACATTTCTTTTGATGTGTATTGCAACAGCGTATCAGGTTTCATCCGGATTCTTTCTGCAGGCAATCGGTAAGCCGGTACCGTCCATGTTTTCCGCACTTTCCAGACAGCTGATCTTTTTTGTGCTGGCAGCGCTGATATTACCGCGCTTTTTGGGAGTGGAAGGAGTTTTGTGGGCCGGCCCGATCGCAGATTTCTCTTCGGCAGTTTTGACACTGCTGATGGTAATTTATGCAATGAAAGGAATTCAGAAAAGAGAAAAGACATATTGACATTTTCAGTAAAAAGTAGCGATTAAACACGATTGCAGCCATTGGTTGGTTGCACTGCAGCGGTTGTTTCTGAAATCCTGTGTGATTCTGGTATTATGATCAGGTGGAGGATTTTATCCGCAATGGAAATTCCCTGGATACGCCCCGGGAAGAACTCAAAAATTTTTTTAAAATCCCTCTAAAAGGGATCCATAAGCAGCCCAAAATGTGAGGCCGCTTTCGCTGTCTATTATTTTTAAAGCCAGCGAAAGCGGCCTTTGGATTGTAAGTATAACAGTATGACAGAAACTCTTATCAATCATACAATCGCGGTGTGCGTTCAATGACTGGCGGTGTCAAGAGGGAATATTTCACAAAATT
>NZ_CAJKOX010000062.1 GCF_905201705.1 uncultured Marvinbryantia sp. | reverse complement strand
GAAACATAATCCTTAATCAGGGAATTACATTTCATCCGCAAATCCTTCAGTCGATAGCCGATCTTGCGATCTACAAACAAAAAATATCCACATATCAGCGAAAATTCAAATACTCTGGCAATCAGTGTTCCCACTCCTGCACCTTCTACTTCCATCCTGGGAACTCCCAGCTTGCCGAATATAAACATATAGTTGAATAATATATTTACAAAAAAAGAACCTATGGATGTAAAGAGCGGAAAATTCACCTGCCCGACGCTTCGAAGCACAATCGTACAGGTCATGGTCATTCCTTGCAGAAAATAGCAGTATACCATCCACTTAAAATATTGAACTCCTTGCGCAATTACCGCACTGTCACTGCTATACATCCTCATAAGCAGCTGCGGGATCAATATGGTTGGCAGCATAAACAGAACCGCAAGTACGATGCAAAGCCGCAGCATCAGGGTTATGGTCTTTTTCAGAGAAGTAATATCCTGCATTCCCCAGAATCTTGAGGTCAGCACGCTGGCTCCCATGGCGATTCCCATACAGCAGATCTGGTATATATTCACAAACTGATTAGCCAGAGCCGTAGCAGAAAGCGACGTTTCCCCAAGTTTTCCTACCATGACGGTATCGGTCATATTGACACCGATGGTGATCATGCTCTGCAGGGAAATCGGAATGGCGATAACTGCCATCTTTTTATAAAAACGTTTGTCTTTTACCAGTAAATTCATAAAATTTGTCTTTCTATTCTCTTATCTTCTGTTCAGCGTCAACCTCTAAAACGCTTCGCACTTCTTCAATCGCAAAACACTGACAGAATATGGCGGTGCATCGTATACGAACTCTGAGGAAGCGCCATGCATATTCACGGTAATATTCTTCACCTTCTCCGGCTCTTCAAAGCTGTTTTCATCCCCTTTTTCACCGCTAAGAAGTGTTACGGTATAGTCGCCCTGTACCTGACAGTCCAGTGTAATGGAAACCGGATCCACATCTCCTGCAAAATTAACCACCTTAATAATGATTTCATCCTTGGTGTCAGTTACTACCGAAACAAAAGCAGGTCCGTAGGGAATCGAAATTTCCTTCTGTAGCTCACCATCAACATACAGGCGAATCTGTTTTCCGTCCGTTTCATATCCAAAGCGGTGATATTCTCCCGGTTTTACTGAAATAGCAAAGTCCTCAGTCAGCTTGTTGTCATGCATAAAGCCAAATTCTTCCAGTGAACATTGTCCTCCATTAACCTTCCAAAGGAACGGACGCACCAGAGCTGCATCCCATTCTTTTTCCACTCCGGCCGTAATCACGAGCTGCTCCTCATAATAGGAGCGAACCACCCTGGCACTGAATATACCCAACTCGAAGTAAGCATTTTCCTCAACAAAAATATCGGTCTCAAATCTTCCATAAGTCTGGTCTTCTTCTCCAAATACCACAAAGCTCTTGGTCTCATCAGCCCATTCCAGAATACTGTGAAATTCCTTTTTCTGCTCCTCATCCGGAAGCTGAAGCAGGAGGCCATCCTCTGTATCCTGCACATGTCCCATTAATTCATGAGTAATCTTTGCTTCTTCTCCATTCCAAATGGGATTTCTGAAGCGAAGTTCCTTATTGGATTTTAAAGATGCCATTCCGGTTCTCGGACGATAAACACGTCCTCCCTCATCTTCGGATCGCACCACATATTCTCCGCGATTTTCACCGAACATTTTCCAGACATAATAAGTAGGAATTCCAAGGCTCTGATGATTATTGAAACGAATCAGATTAGGATACCACGCTCTGTAATTTACATTTTCAAATAATGGAGCATAAGAGGCCAATGTTACGATATCCTGATTTTTCTCAATACCCATAAGGAAAGCCGCTTCTCCCAAAGCCGCATACAACTGTCCCATATAGTTGCCTTCGTTTACAGCCACCTCTCCTACAAAAATTTTTGGTCCCTTACGATCGTAATCATCATAATAATTTACACGTTCTGCAAAGAACTCTGTTGTATTGTAAAAATGTTCATCCACGCACTCGGCAGGACAACCATTTTTCTCTACATGCTCATTGGCTATGGTTTTAATCTGGGGATACAGTTCCTTTACCTTCTTATAAATCATGTTGTATCGCTTTTCATAATCCGGACCCCAGTTTTCATTACCAATTTCCAGATAGGTCATTTTAAAGGGTTCCGGATGCCCCATAGAAGCACGAAGCCTTCCCCATTTGCTTTCCTTAGAGCCGATAGCATATTCAATGGCATCCAGTGTATCCTGTACCATTTCATCAAGAGCCTCTCCTTCCAGAAGGACACTCTTTCTTCCCTGACAGGTCATTCCGCAGTTACATACATACAGGGGCTCCATCCCCAGATCCTCGCAAAGCTGCAGATATTCATGAAAGCCAAGTCCTAATGTACTTCTGTAATGCCATACAAACAGCTTACTGGGTCTTTCCCATGCCGGACCTACCATATCCCGAAATCTCATCGCTGTGGACGGTGTCGTTCCTTCCACAATACAGCCTCCGGGAAAACGCATAAACTTTGGACTCATTCCCTTAAGCTTTTCTACAAGATCTGTTCTGAGTCCATGCCCCATGTAGGTATTGTCAGGCATTAGTGAAATAAATCCCAGCAGAATCTCTCCGCCTTCTTTGCAGGAAATAGTAAGCTGTGCCTCGTGACAATCCTCAGCTGCTGTCAGCTTCATGTCATATCTTGTATACTCCTGCCCGGAAACCACCAGACTGTTTCCAGTCAGTACTTTTCCCTGGTATTCGATCGCTACGTCCAGTCCTATTTCTTCCTTTGCTTTTGCAAATAAATACAAAGAGTAACTTTCTCCAGCCTTTACGGATATACCGCAGTAACCGGTATTAGTCAGAGATCCGTCCTTTTCAAACTGTATACGCAGAGCTGCGTCCCGATGTTCATTCAGGGTATCCGTCAGTTCCAGTTCCATCTTTGCATTGTGTGTATACCATGCCGGTATTTCTGTCTCCGGAATATTGTTGCCCTTTACCCAGCGGCATAAGCCTTCTCCGTTGCAAAACTCATCTAGCCATCCGGATACGGTTTTTACATGGATGCCATCCTCCTGCTGTATATAACCCTCCGGTAAAACGGAATCTTCGAAGCTTCTGTTTCGAAGCATTTCCGGATAAAGTCCTCCGTCTCCGGCACGGTTAATGTCTTCAAAAAAGATTCCGTATAAATCCCTGGCTGTCTCAAATCGTCTTTCCTTTGTTTTAATCTTTAACTTACTCATTGTAGGCTCCTTTTTTACATTCCAAGAGTTTTGATCACTACCTGTATATGCAATAACATAGATTATGATAACTCAAATGATCTTAATGCAGCATTTCCGTTACCGCGATAGGTCAGGTAAAGCGCCTGTATTCCATCCGGAATCGTAACCGGTGCGGTATACTTTTCCCAGACATTGGTATATTGAACCTCTAATGTCGCCAGTACCTCTCCATCCCATGCTGTCTTTACTTCAAAAGTGCCATCTGCATAGCCCCGGGTCCAAATACTGATTTCACGAATATCATGGCAGTCAAAATATTTGAAGCCGATGGTAGTTGAATCTGTAATATTGGCAATATATCCAACTTCTTCGTCTCCATCCCTGCCGTCCTGCATTACTCGTGGAAAATTCCCTTCGCCCACATAAACTGATGGGGTATCGGTAAACAGATTGCATGCAAGATAAGCGGGGTATTCGCCTTTACCCTCAAGCGGACCTCCATTTAAACCGCAGGAGGTAATTTCTACCTGTGGAATACTGCCGTCCGGCATAATCTGCAGCTTTTCGGCACATCCCTGTCTGCTGTAGTAGGTATTATTGGTATGCCTGTGATAAAAAATGTACCAGTCCTCTCCGATCTGCACAATACTTCCGTGATTATTGGCACCGTAAGCTGTTGGCATATTTGCCGGCTTGTAGGTATCGATGTGCAGATCACAATTGCTGACAATAACTCCGCCATAGACAAAGTCCCTGGTAGGATTCTTGCTGGTGGCATAACATAATTCGTGCATTAATATGGATGAATAGACAAAATAATAGGTGTCACCTACTTTACGGATGGAAGATGCCTCAAAAAACTCATGTCCCTCAAATCCGGTACCGGCACCATATTCACAACCGGGGGCCACAAACACCGGAGCTTCCCTGATCGTCAGCATATCTGCTCCCAACACCGTAGCCATAGCTCCGGTACGGGATTTATCACCTTTTCCGCAAAATCCGGTATAAAGATATGTCACATCTCCTTCCGTCAGAACCCCCGGGTCAAACTGGGGCTCATCACCTTCCTTTTCGCCCAGACGTGTGCCATCTTCATAATGAACATAGCCATAAAATTCATACTTTCCTGCCGGAGTATCACATACAGCAACTGAAACTACCGAAACCTTGTCCAACACGTAATAAAGATAGTACCTTCCGTCCGGTCCCACCGTAACATCCGGGGCATACAGACACATTTTGCCTTCCGGGTTCAGCGGATCGGCTGTCTTCGGATAAATCACACCCTCATATCTCCAGTTGCCCAGGTCATCGACCGGAGCTGACCAGCACACATAGTCTCCCATGCAGAAAACATATCCGTTAAAGTAATCATGGGATCCGTAAACATATACGCGATCGCCAAAAACATAAGGTTCTCCGTCCGGAATATACTCCCAGGACGGTAAATATGGGTTAAACGCTTGTTTTTTCACTTTGATATCCTCCTTTGCAAGCCTAATTCATGTACATTGTTTCATAAAGCAAATTACTAGTTTAAGCCTTCAAGCTGACCACACGATCATAGTCATATCCTCGATCCGGATTCACCTTTCCGGCATTCAGTTCGAAATAAACCACACCGTTTTCGTTTACAGGAAGCTCTATGCAGATATTTCCGTCCTCCTGCTTTTTACGCTCTGTTTTTACAAAAGGTCTGGATGATTCCCGAATCAGCTTCGTCTGTTCCTCACTCAGATTGGCAGGTTCTCCCATATCATGCCATACCTTCAAAGGATTACATGTTTCCTCATCTACCGTCTTAGTCAGGAAGCAGTACTCCTCCTGTTCAGCCGGAAATGTAAACTCCAACAGCATTTTTTCTTTACCCTGTTCTGTACTTTTACGGGCAATATTCCAGGCTACACCTAGATAATCACCGTTTGCTCGTTTCAAAACGACAATATTGTCATCCTTATATACGCAATTGGCTTCACTTTCCTTCAGCTTTTTGTAAAAAGCAAATGTCCAGAAGGTCGGCTTTGTAATACAGCCATTGGCAACCAGTCCAAAGCCGCCGTGGAATGGTGTAAAAGGAACTCCCAGCTCTTCAAACACATCACCAAATGTCCAGTAGGAATAGGATTCATTCACATCTCCCAATCTGGAAAGCTGCTGTGCTATAAGGGCCGCATTCAGGTTTGTATCATGAATGACGCCCTGAGGAGTATAGGAGCTGTTGAACTCCGTGATATGAATCTGCAGACCCTTATATTCCGGGAAACTGTCAATAATATCTCTGGTTGTTTTTAAATTGGCAAAGCCGTCCTCTGCCTTCATCAGTTCAGAATATGCATAATGTCCAATACATTCCGGCGGATCAATGGTGTAATGATGTCTGGTTACGAAATCCACAGGTATGTGATTCTCATGGCAATATTCCATAAATGCCTGAATCCATTTCTCATCCGTTCCTCCACAAACAGCAGGGCCTCCTACACGGAATCCCGGATTCACTTCCTTTATGGCATCAAAGGTTCTATGGAACAGCTTAAAATATTCCTGCATATCCGCATTTTCCCAGAAGCCGCAAAGATTGGGCTCGTTCCATACTTCAATGGGCCATTGAATAACTTCCTCTTCTCCATAGCGTTCCATCAGATGCCGAAGCAATGAATGCACCATATTACACCACATATCATAATCTTTTGGAGGAGTGGTATTTCCCTGCCAGTAAAAGATAGTCTGGCTTCCACTTGCCAACTTTTTAGGCATAAAACCCAGTTCAAGAAAAGGTCTCAGCCCCACCTTCTTATAGGCATCCATTACTCTATCCAGATAAGTATAGTTGTACTCGACCCTTACCTTACCATCCTCCTCATAGGTCTGAAAAATCGCCATATCATCACAGAATAATCCATGTCCCCGGATATGCTTAAATCCGATTTCCTTTTGAACCAGGCGCAGCTCCTCCTGATATTCTTCTGTCAATGCAAGCCCCATTCTTCCGGTTCCCACACAATAATCTACATTATTGTGAAAAAAGGCCTTTGAATCCTTTGTAATCACGATCTTTTTTCTGTCATTCTCTGTTGCTCCACCCAAATTTACCATGCATGTATCTCCTTCTTCTAAATCATGTTCCTATGCCGTCACGCATCAGATGTCTGACCGCTGCACGATCCGCAGCTCTCTGATGACGATTGCCATATTAATCTGATAATATCGCATTGATCTAAAGTTTCCAATGATTTATACTATAAGAAAATTGATATATCCTCTGATGTATCAGAACGGAGATTCCAGATGACTGAAATTGAATTTGTCGGCTACAGTGCCGTTCACCCCTCAGATTTTATATATGATGTTCCGAATGGCTTTACAGGCTATCTTCTGCTTCTTTTCGACTCTCCCTCGGAGCTGCTCATAGACGGAAGACTAATACGGACAGCCGCCAATTCTGCTATTCTGTATACACCAGGAAGCAGGATTTATTACCGTGCTGCCGGTGAAGAATACCGGAATGACTGGATTCGTTTTCGTTCCGATCACTCCTTCGTGAAGCTGTTTCCGTTAACAAATACCCCATTTCCCGTAACAGATCCGGAATACTGTCATCAGCTTTTTAAATTACTAACCTGGGAGTCCGCCTTTTTCTCCTCTGAAAGCGAAGCAAACATTACTCACCTGCTGCGGGTTCTGTTCTCCAAATTAAGAGAAGGAATCCAGAATGAGTCCCCAGGTATTCACGATCATGAGCTGGTTGCATTGCATAAGATGATCTACAATAATCCTCAGCTTCCATGGAATATAAACATGATGGCTGCGAAGCTTCACTTAAGTCCCAGTCATCTTCAGACTCTCTATCACCGCAAATTTGGCTCCTCCTGCATGGACAATGTCATCGAAGGACGTCTGCGCCGTGCACAGGATTTATTAGAGTGCAGCGAATACTCCATCCGCGACATTTCCGAGCAATGTGGGTATAATAATGTAGAGCATTTCTGCAGACAGTTCCGTCAGCATAACGGCTGTACCCCTGGACAATACCGGAAAAATGCATCATCGGGAAGCAACAAAAGACTTCTCACCCACAATACCCTGGGCGGAAGGGAGTTTGAGAAGATTAATCGAAATCATCCGGTTGCAGAATCTTTTCCGTAAGTTCTCATCCACCGGCATACATTCTTCCAAGACCGCATAAAATTTTATCAGAACATGTATAAATTCTTCTTTTTCTTCTTTTTCCCATTGCAAATCCCACATTTTCCTGTATGATAGAGATAGATTAACAGTAAGGAGGCATACAGTTATGTTGCAGATTAAAAATCCTGTTTTGCCGGGATTTAATGCAGATCCATCCATTATCCGTGTGGATGATACATATTACATTGCGAACTCTACGTTTGAGTGGTTTCCGGGAGTTCGTCTGCACGAGTCAAAAGATTTAGTACATTGGAATCTTCTTCCATCCGCATTGTCCACGACGACATTGCTTGATATGAAAGGAAATCCGTCATCGGGAGGTATCTGGGCGCCGGATCTTTCCTATGCAGATGGAAAATTCTGGCTGATTTATACGGATGTAAAAGTAACCGAAGGACCGTTCAAAGATATGATCAATTATCTGACGACTGCAGAAGATATCCGCGGACCATGGTCGGATCCGATCCGTGTCAATGGTGTGGGATTTGACGCATCGTTGTTCCATGATGATGACGGACGCAAATACCTTGTTCAGCAGACATGGGATCATCGCGAATACCACCATGCTTTTGACGGTATTACAGTGACAGAATTTGACACAGAGACAATGAAATTAAAACCGGAGACAGCACGTACGATCTACGCCGGAACGGACGTTAAACTGGTTGAGGGACCACATTTGTATAAGATCAACGGATATTATTATCTGTTTGCTGCACAGGGTGGAACCGTTTGGACACATCAGGAAGTAGTAGCTCGTTCAAAGACGTTAGATACGTTGAGTTTTGAGACAGAGCCTGGTGATCCGTTTATTACAAACTTTGATACGCCGGAACTTGAGATCCAGAAGCAGGGACATGGTGCTCTCGTAGAGACTCCCGGCGGTGAGTGGTATTATGCAAGTTTGTGTGGAAGACCGTGGCACCACGAAAATGAAAGTTCGATCGACCCACGCGGCTGGTGTCCACTTGGCCGTGAGACGGCAATTCAGAAAGTATACTGGGATGAAGAAGGCTGGCCTCGTATCGAGGGCGGACATGGCGGAAAAGTGCTTGTGGATGCGCCGAAAGATGCAATCTTGACAGAAGCACCGGCAGATCATTCGATGCATGATGAATTTGACACACCAAAACTTCATGATGAGTGGAATACCCTCCGCGTACCATTTACCGAGGAAATGGGTACGACAGGGGATGGCAGGCTGACATTGGTCGGAAAAGGATCCCTCTGCAATAAGCATGAGCTTTCGTTGGTGGCAAAACGCTGGCAGGCATTTAACTTTGATGCCGAAGTGAAAGTGAAATTTGATCCGTTCAACTATCAGCAGATGGCTGGATTGACAAATTTTTACAATGATAAGCACTGGTCATTCGCTTTCGTTACGTGGAATGAGAAAAATGGCCGCGTGATCGAAGTGGCAGAGTGCAATCGTGGCGGATATCGTTCGTTCCTTCGCGACGATGCGATTCCGGTACCGGATGATGTTGAATTTGTATGGCTTCGCACAAAAGTAAGAAAGCAGTCTTACAGCTACGAGTATTCCTTTGACGGAAAGAACTATACAGAGATTCCGGGCACACTGGATGCCGCTGTATTGTCCGATGATTACGTACTCCAGTCATACGGTGGATTCTTCACCGGAGCATTTGTCGGCATGGCATGCGTGGACTACTCCGGATACGATCAGACAGCAGAATTCCGCAGTTTTGACTATAAAGAACTGGATTAATCAATAGCAAGAGCCTCTTTTAAATCAGGCTCAATCAGATGGCTGGCGATGCCGCAGAGGATTCCGGGAAAAAGGACGAAAAGTCCGGGAACCAGGAAGACGATGAGGCAGGCGCCGGCCATTGTAAATAATAAGATGAAAGTTTCTTTGATGTGACCTGCCATCAGGCGCACAGAAAGCAGAAGAACTGCCGTAAATGAAGCGCGCAGGTGTGAGCGGAAGTTTGTGTGTGACCGCGCGAGATACAATGATAAAGCGCCGTCAAAGAAGCCCCTGAAGTGATAAGAGGGATACTCGTAAATAAAAATAAAAATAAAAAGCCAAGCACGATTAGCTGACATGCAGTAGTCAGCCAATCGTACAATTTGTTTTCAAGTAATGATTTCATAGAATTCTCCTCAGACCACTCCGAAACAAGCTCCGAGTGTACTTCTGCCAAACTGTTATTCATAGTCAAACCGAGGCCTCCTTGTGCTTAGAGTATATGAAGTTTTAGCTTTGTCTTGTAGTTTACGAATATCCGAAAATCAAAAAAGCCCTTTGAGAAAAGGATTTCTCCTCTCTCAAAGGGAAAGTTAGCAAACTTGAATTTGTAAATATCATTTTACATTTTTTAAAGTTAATAACTCATAAGTTACTTCTATATTGATAGAATAAAATGCATAGCTTGCAAAGTCAAGTAAACTATCTATAATTACTTTTCGTTGGCGATATCCCAGCAATATTTCTAAAACTCCAAACTATCCGCATTAAGCAGAAAATACTTCATTCCCATGATTACAAAGCCTTCCTCATTTCTCCAAGGCTTTTTTGTTCCGTTTACTACCACGATCTTTTTAAATGAATCAGGGATATTTCTAAATAAATTAAATTCCTGCTTCTGCTTTTCCTCAGAGGTCATATCATAAGCCACCTGAATATAATATCTCTGACTCCCCTGATTGACCACAAAATCAACTTCAAACTGCTTTCGAGTTGTTTTTCCTTCATCATTTTTCGCATACGCCTCTACAATACCAACATCCACATTATAACCTCTTATAAGCAGTTCATTGTAAACAATATTTTCCATGATACGAGTAGGTTCCTGCTGTCTAAAATTCAATCTTGCATTTCTAAGTCCCACATCTGTAAAATAGTATTTCAGATTTGCTCCCACATATTTTCTACCTTTAATATCATATCTGTCAGCTTTAGAAATCAAAAATGCCTCCACAAGATAATCTATATGGTTGGATATGGTCTTATTGCTGTAATTGATGCCTCGTTCACTTTTAAACGTATTTGATATTTTAGTTGGGTTAGTAGGAGCTCCTATCGCAGAAGCAAGGATATCTACTAAAGTATCAATCTCATCAACATTTCGCAGCTTGTTTCGTTCTACAACATCCTTAATATAAACATTTGTGAAAATGTTCTTTAGATACTCAGCCTTTTGGCGTTCCACAGAAAACTGTAGCACCTGTGGTAAACCACCATATATCATATATTCCTCCCAAGCATCATCATAATCTCCATCGAAAGCCGCATAGAACTCTGCGAAGGACAACGGATATATTCTTATCTCATCTAGGATTTATTTAATCAATATCCATTACTATTTTATGTGTATTTTCACATTTCTATGCAGTTGATAACCAATTAACTATCTTTTCATAGAAAAGCAGGTAGTCTTTGATACTTGTTACATACATGACCACCTGCTCCAACGTGATGTAATGCGAAGAACACTTTTTTCCGCCGTAACGCCGGCGCAGTCGATCAGAACGGCATTCATTCCTTTCGGGCCGTCGTCACAGGTTTTGCAATCGCCTTGCGGTAAATGATAAGGGAAATGACCGCGGAGATCACTTCCGTGATCCAAAACGCATTCCAGACGCCAACCGCTCCGAAA
Organism: uncultured Marvinbryantia sp.; assembly: GCF_905201705.1. Lineage (GTDB taxonomy): Bacteria > Bacillota > Clostridia > Lachnospirales > Lachnospiraceae > Marvinbryantia. Next base: position 5,730 of record NZ_CAJKOX010000062.1, on the reverse strand, counting down.
AACCTGCTGAGTAAAAACGCAGCCGGGATGATGACCACAACATACCGGCAAAGGGAAATCAGTAAGGAGGGAGTTCCTTTCCCAAGTCCCTCCAATGCGCCGGAAGATGTAACAGAAACCGCCGAGACGATAAACCCGGCCCCGATGATGCGTAAGGCGGTTTTCCCGGCCTGAATCGTCGCTTTTGTGTGGGTAAACAGCCCCATCAACTGTCCGGGGATCAGCAGACATATTACTGTCCCAAACACCATAATGATGCCACTCATGCACAAAACGATCTGATAAATCTGGCTGACCCGTTTGTGCTCCCCCGCGCCGTAGTTATAGCCAATCAGGGGGCGCATCCCCTGCACAATGCCATTCGCTGGCAGATAGATAAAGGTCTGCAATTTGTAATAGATTCCTAAAACCAGAATATACACTTCGGAATATGCCGTCAAAATCGCATTGAGCGCCGAAATCAAAAGAGACGGAAGCGCAAGATTCAGGGTTGCGGGAATGCCGATGGAGTATAGCTTTATTACCATCTTTTTGCCGGGCAGAATGTACTGCCTGCGGATGTGCACGCGAATTGGCCGCACAAGATAGACTACAAGGTAAATCGCAAGCGTCAGAGTCTGCCCGATGCCGGTTGCCAGTGCAGCGCCTTCGATTCCCATTTCCGGGAATAGACCATAGCCAAAAATCAGAACGGGATCTAAGACAATGTTTGTGATGCACCCGCACATCAGGCTTATCATGGTCGTTTTCATGTTTCCTACTGCCTGGTACAATTTCTCAAACGCCATGAATCACGGCAAGCACAAGTCCCTGCGTGGCGGCCTGATCCGCTTTTTCATGATCCCCAGCGCCCAAATGAAAGGCGATTACGGCGTTGATTCCAACGCCAAATCCAATTCCAACAGCATTGATAAAATTTTGAACCGGGTAAACCAGTGATAACGCCGTCATAGCTTCCTCGCTAATCTGTGCGACGAAAAAGCTGTCGATAATGTTGTATAGAGAATTAACCAGCATGGATAAAACCATAGGCAGGGTCATGGACAAAATCAGCGGTAATATCGGTTTCTCTTTCATGAAAGTGTCGTTCATAATTCCTCCTTCGCAAAACACGTTATGAGATATTTTTGCGGCGATGCCATGCCATCATCACAAGCGCAACGAGCAAAGTGGCGGTTTCAGCAACCGGAAATGCAAGCCAGATTCCGTTCAGCTGGAACAATTTGTCCAGACACCACAGGGCAGGCACAAGGAAAAGCATTTGCCTGCATAATTGGATTGCCATGCTGGAACCTACTTTTTCTGTGGTCTGAAAATAGGTGGAAATCATCATAGAAAGGCCGCAAAACAGATAGCTTGCTGCCATGATCCGCATGGCGGAGATTCCAAAGGAGCGCATGGCTTCCGACGCCGTAAACAATCCCAGAATCTGCGCCGAAAAGAGGAGGACAGCCAACGTCCCCAGTATCATCATGCCGGTGACCAAAACAGTTCCATATCGGAAAGCTGAATGCAGCCGTTCGCTGTTGCCTGCGCCGTAGTTAAACCGCATGACAGGCAAACAGCCTTGAATCAAGCCGTTTACCGTCATAACAATCAGCTGCTGCACCTTAAAATATGCGCCGAAGAAAGCGATCGCCGTATCGGAATACGCCACCAAAAACAGATTGACAAAGGTCACCACAAACGAACTGAGGGCGTTCATGATAAAAGATGGCAGGCCAAAGGCAAAAATACGGTAGATCACCTGCTTTTTCAAATGAAAGCCTTTGATTTTCACCTGCACTTTCTGCTTTTTGCCCAGCAGTAAAGCAAATGCCAAAATCATGGACAGCAGATAGCCTGCAACGGTAGATACCGCAGCGCCGCGGATTCCCATAGCCGGGAAAATACCAACCCCAAAAATCAGAATGGGGTCGAACACGAAGTTAACGACCACACCCGCGATCTGGAACCACATGGGAGCGACCATGTTCCCGGTGGCCTGTATCATCTTCTGGATGGCGATATGCACCATATTGGGAATTTGCATGAAGGAGCACACACTCATATAGGCGATGCTCAGCTGATAAATTTCTTCATTATTGGTGAATGCCCGAAAATAGGGTTTCATAATCAGTAATGACATAAGGTTGAGCAAAGCACCTATTCCAAAAGCCAGTAACAATCCATGTGTGACAGTTGCATTTGCCTCATCCTGCTTTTTCTGTCCAAGATACCCTGCTATCAGCACATTCACGCCGACACCGATCCAGATAGACGCTGCATTCATCAATGTTGTAATCGGGAATGACAGAGAAACAGCGGTCAATGCATTCTCACTCAACCGCGCCACAAACGCGCTGTCTATCAGGTTATAGGAATATTGCAGGAACATGGAAATCAGCGGCGGTATCGACATTTGCCAGATGAGCTTTCCAACAGGAGCAACCGCCATTTTATTATTGGTCTGCATACTTTCCCTCCTCTCCACAAAGTGTCCGGCAGCTTCCATCCTCCGTTCTGCCAGATTTTCCAGGATGCAGACAACAAAAAAAGCCACACGGCTATCACAAGATAGCTGTGTGGCAAAAAGATGACCGAATCCGGAAAAGTCCACTCAAATTTTACGCTTAATATTATAGCATTCTTTCAGGAGACTTTCAAGCATTAATCATTACGGAATTCCAGCCCTACAAACAGCTTTACATTGACATCAGCAACATATGCATGGTATGGTACAAATAATAAGGTAGAGAGGCAACTATCACGAAGAGCAGTCCTTCATCTCTATTGATTCAAAGAACACAGGAAAGGGAAGAGTAATTTTAACTATGAAAAAGAGTCTGAGAATGACAGAGGGAAGTATCTCCCAAAAGATCATTTTTTTTGCAATTCCATTGTTTCTGGGAAATCTGTTCCAGCAATTGTATAATACTGCTGATTCCCTGATCGTAGGAAATTTTCTAGGAAGTAATGCACTGGCGGCAGTCAGTTCATCTGGAAATCTGATTTTTCTGATGGTAGGTTTTATTAACGGCATTGCCATGGGTGCAGGTGTTGTTATTGCACGATATTACGGAGCCAAAAAAAGAGACTGCCTGCAAAAGGCAATCCATACAACGGTTGCATTTGGACTTGTGGCCGGTGCTGTGCTGACAGTTTTGGGAATGCTTCTGGCACCAAAGATCCTGGTATTGATGGGAACTCCTGCGGACGTGCTCCCGGAATCTATTGTGTATTTCCGTACATATTTTGCAGGGTCTATGGGTGTTGTCATGTACAATATCTTTGTTGGAGTTCTGCAGTCGGTCGGTGATGGACGCCATCCATTGATATATTTGATTATTTCTTCCTGTGTCAATGTCGTTCTGGATATTTTCTTTATCGCAGGTCTTGACATGGGAGTCGGATCAGCAGCACTTGCAACCGCAATTTCACAGTTTGTCAGTGCACTGCTCTGTATGGTTCATCTGCTGCGTGTGGAAGAAGAATACCGTCTGGAATTGCGAGAGATTCGTTTTGACAGTTCTATGCTGAAGCAGATCATCCAGAATGGTGTACCATCCGGTTTTCAGAATTCAGTGATCGCGATCGCGAACGTCTTTGTACAGTCAAATATAAATGCATTTGGAAAAATGGCGATGGCAGGATGTGGTTCCTACTCCAAGATAGAGGGATTCGCCTTTTTGCCGGTGACCTGTTTTACAATGGCTCTGACAACCTTTGTCAGTCAGAATCTGGGTGCAAAACAGTATGACCGGGCGAAAAAGGGAGCAAGATTTGGAGTTTTCTGCTCGATTACTATTGCAGAGTTGATCGGTATTATCATATATGTGGCAGCACCGGTACTGATCACAGCGTTTAACAGAGATCCTGATGTTGTACATTATGGAGTCATGCAGTCCAGAACAATTGCGTTATTTTATTGTCTGCTGGCGTTTTCTCATTGCATCGCAGCAATACTTCGTGGATCAGGTAACGCATCCGTTCCGATGATCGTTATGCTCTGTGACTGGTGTCTGTTTCGCGTAAGCTACATTACTGTGGCAGTTCGTATTATCCCGGATATACGAGTGATTTTCTGGGCATACCCATTGACTTGGGGTATCAGCTCCGTGATTTTTCTGTATCTGTTCTTACGTGGAAAATGGGTTTACGGATTCGAGAAATCCTAATCGCTACTGTCTTCAGTGTCCTGATATAACCTCGTAAAATCCTTTCGGCCTTGGTCTGACAATTAATGGATTTAGTATTCCATATTTACTGATTCAGCCATACATCATTTTTGCTCATACTATTTTCTCAGTATTATTTTTCAAACTCTGGTTTCCAGTTTGCAAACTGTACAAGCTGTTCATCCGTGCGGTGATAATATCTTTCATTCTTGTCCAGCTTTGCAATCTGTTCCATTTCTTCATCTGTTAATGTAAAATCAAAGATATCCATATTGTCCTTAATGTGTTCTGCATTTTTACTTCCAGGAATTACAACAAATCCCATCTGAGTATGCCAACGGAGAATAACCTGTGCAGGTGTTTTTCCATATTTTTTGCCAAGTCCTGCAAATACCAACTCATTCATTAATGCTGTATCTCCATGTCCCAGTGGATACCAGCTCATAAGCTTAATTCCATATTTGTCTAAAGTTACACGAAGTTCTTTCTGTGTGAAATATGGATGTGCTTCCACCTGAATAAACTGAGGTACAATTTCCCACTTTGTTTCCAACTCTTGCATATATTTTCCTTCAAAATTCGAGATACCAATGGATTTTGCTTTGCCCTCTCTATACGCTTTTTCAAGCATTCTGTATCCGGCAAGCCAGTTGCCTGCAGGCTGGTGTATATAAAGTAAATCCACATAATCAACACCAAGTCTTTCTAGAGTTTCTTCTACAGCATTCTCATTTTCATATTCACTAGCCCATATTTTTGTTGATAGAAATATATTTTTTCTGTCAATTCCACTATCCTTGATTGCTCTTCCAACTGCACGCTCATTTACATAAGCATTTGCTGTATCAATTAGGGAATATCCCATTTTTAATGCCTCTAATGTACTTGTGTAGGCATCCTCTGGTGATAACATAAAAGTTCCTAGTCCAAGCATTGGACATTCCAAATTGTTATTCAACTTCATATTTTCCATCTTTTTAGTCCTCCTGAAATTTTTATTTATCAAGCATTTTTATTACTTTTGCCGGATTTCCAACTGCTACTGCATAATCCGGTACATCCTTTTCCTCATATGGCTACACCTCATTCTTTATTATTTCTTTTCATCAAGCAAAATAACACCTTGCGCCGGATTTTTATCAATTGCACCAACTATCTCATGTGGAACATATAGCTCTTCTATATCTGTATTTCCGAGTTTACCGTATTCCATGGTGCTCTCCTTATCTTAATCCAGCGTACTCTTTCTCCGATACCGCCTCACACCACTCATTAGAACAATCCACTCCCGGCACCTCAATTGCCAGATGGGAAAACCATTCATCCGGTGCTGCGCCATGCCAGTGTTTCACTTCTGCCGGAATATTGATGCAGTCACCCGGTTTCATTTCTACAGCTTCTTTACCTTCTTCCTGATAATATCCTCTTCCGGCAACACATACCAGAATCTGTCCGCCTCCACTTTTTGCATGATGGATGTGCCAGTTATTTCTGCATCCAGGTTCAAATGTCACATTAAAAATTCCAACCTGAGAAGTAGAAATCGGTGCAAGAAAACTTCTGCCGGAAAAAT
>NZ_CAJKOX010000061.1 GCF_905201705.1 uncultured Marvinbryantia sp. | reverse complement strand
TCGTTGTGCCCTCCGCCGCTGCGATTGCCGCCGCGATAACAGTGATCAGTTCGCCGTCGTCCACGGTCTCCTCCACCGGAGCCGGTGCCGCCGCAACGGGCGCTGCCGGAGCCGGAGCCGCTTTCGGAGCCTCCGGGGCATTCTTCTTCGTCATTTTTTCTTCCAGTTTTGCAATATGCTTAAACTGACTGATCAGGAAACTCAGGAACAGCAGTACGAGGAATACGATACCGATACCCATTATCGTGTTCATTGCCGCTTCCTGCATCGTTTTGCCGAGTGAACTGTTCTGCTCTGCAAACGTGATAGAATCTGGTGTGAGGGTGTCTCTGTCCAGCACGATCGTTACCGCGCCTTCTCCGTTTGCAAAATCACAGATAGATTCAACGGTAATGGTGCTGCTATCCGCCGTAATGTCGTGTTCCTTTGCCGCAACGAAATCCCCCAGTTCGTCTTTTACAGACAGCCAGGATTCCACAGCTTCCACGGAATACTCGGGCGGTACGCTCAGAATAGAAGACGGATTCACAATCTCTTCCATCTCTGCGTCGGACATCGTCGTGATCAGACTGATGGTCTCGGACGCATAATCCGCCAGCGTCGCACTGTCGCTGCTGCTTATGCTGTCGTCCGCATTCACAACGGCAGTGGATGTGCTTTCCTCTGCAGCCTGCGCTTCCGTCACTGCCTCTGTCTCCTCCGCATAGGCCGGAGCTGCTGCAAGCGCAAGCATTGCTGCTGCGGACAGCGAAACAACTAATCCTTTAAATTTTCTCATATCATTCACCTCGCTTAAACCGTGCCATGTTTTTTCGCCGGACGGTCTTCTCTTTTTGTGAATAACATTTCAAATGCACCAATCACATATTTTCTGGTGTCGCACGCGTCGATGATCGCGTCAACATAGCCTCTCTTTGCCGCGGATGCCGCGCTGGTCTGCAGCGCCGCATACTCAGCTGCCTTTTCATTCATCGTTGCCGCATCAGCGTCTGCATACATGATCTTTGCAGCAAGCTTCGCATCCATCGTTCCGATCTCAGCCGTCGGCCATGCATAGGTCATGTCTGCGCCGATCGCCTTGCTGTTCATTGCAACGTAAGCGCTTCCGTAAGCCGCACCGATCACAACATTTACCTTCGGAACGGTTGCGTTTGCAAATGCATATGTAAGCTTTGCCACTGCCTTCGCGATGCCTCTCTCAGAGTGCATGTTTGCCTTGAAGCCCTTCACGTTGGTGAGGGAAAGCACCGGAATACCAAATGCATCGCAGAACTGTACAAACTCTGCTGCCTTTACTGCACCCTTCTTTGTCAGAACAGCATCGAAAGCGTCGGTCTTGTTGCCCTCTGCATCATATACTTCTGTGCGGTTTGCAACAGCGCCGACCGTCTGTCCGTTCAGACGCAGGAAACCGGTCACCATTTCTTTTGCATATGCCGCCTTTGTCTCAACAAAAACATTGTCGTCTGCGATCTGTCCGAGAAGGATAGAAGTATCTCCCGCACAATTTGCCAGGTCTGCGCAGACACGGTTAAGGTCGTCGGAACATTCTTCGTAGGACATATCATCCTCGTTGTTTGCCGGAAGCATGCCGACAAGCTGGCGGATGCCTACGAGCACATCGCTCTCGCTGCCAACAAAGTCTACCAGCCCTGCTTCCTCGCTCTGGAATTTTGCAGATGCCGTATCACATTTTTCTTTTGTATTGCCGTCAAGCGCATTCGGAGAATTTACAAATAATTTTGCATTTTTCTCTTCCATGAATGTAAAATCGGTAAGCCCCGGAACGATCGCCAGACCGCCGCCGCAGGTACCAAATACTGCTGTGATCTGCGGAATTACGCCGGAAGCAAGTGCCTGCTTCTCGTAGATCGCGCCGAAAGCGTTCAGTGCATCCGTCGCCTCCTGGAGACGAAGCCCTGCACAGTCGATCAGTCCGATGACCGGTGCGCCCATCTTCATTGCGAGGTCGTAAATGCCTGTGATCTTCTTTGCGTGCATCTCTCCGATTGTGCCACCGAGAACAGAAGCATCCTGGCTGTATACATATACCAGACTGCCGTCGATCACGCCGTATCCGGTAATGACACCGTCCGCCGGAGTGTCCGCCTTTGCCATGTTGAAATCTGTGTTTCTGGCAGTAATACTTCCACCGATTTCAACAAAACTGTTCTCATCAAGCAAAGCTGCGATTCTTTTGCCTGCTAAGGTTTGTGCTGTGTTACTCATTTTTCAGCCCTCCATTTTCTATATTAGATAAATTGAAACCAATTATCTGCCGTTTATCATTGTACTTGATTTCGAACACAAAGGCAAGACCTTTGTCGTCATTTTGACAAACTTTTTTTCGATTCTACAATATGTAGCTTTTCCACACCCAGAGGAGCCAGTCTTCAAAGTATTTTGACGAAACGCTGCCCGTGGTGAGGATCGGATATTCCTCTAAAAGCTGTTCGCCGAGGTAATAGCTGATCTTCCCGACCACCGCGCCCTTCTCTACCGGAGCCGTCAGGCTTTTCCTGATCGTCAGACGGCTGCGGATCCGCTCGTCAGCCCGCAGAAGATACTGCTTTGGGGACGTATCCGAAGTATCTGCTGCCGCCTCCACGGTTGCCTCGTGCCAGGGATTTTTGTCCCTGGCAAGACCGCCCTCCACCGGCAGCGTGCGCGGCTTTTCTTCACAGCGTATGGTCTGATTCCGGTAATTCGCCATGCCGTAGTCAAACAGCGTGCGCGCGTCGCGCCACTTGTAGGTGCGGTTATTCGGCCAGCCACATGCGAGCAGCGCCACAATGAAAAGCCGCCCTTCACTCTCCAGCGCGCAGACGTAGCAGTAGCCCGCCGCCGAGGTAAAGCCTGTTTTTCCGGAAACGACGCCCTCCATCATGTCCATGAATGCGTTGTGGTTCTGGCACGAAAAGCTGCGGCTTCCTTCCTTATTAGAAAAGCTGTAGCTGCGCGTCTGCGTGATCTCCAGAAATTCCTCCCTCTTAGGCGACTCGCTCACACAGTACCGCATGATCCGCGCAAGATCGGCGGCTGTCGTTGCGTGCTCCCCGCCGCCATCCGCAGCGTCCAGACCGTTCGGCGTGATAAAATGTGTGTCCGCGCAGCCAAGCTTTGCCGCCTTCTCATTCATCATCTCTGCAAATCCCTGTACGCTCCCGCCGATATGCTCAGCGATCACCACGGCACTGTCGTTGTGCGATTCCAGCATCAGCGAATACAGCAGATCCTTCACATAAAATTCCTCACCGCTCTGCACGCCAAGATGCACCTTCGGCTGCGCCGCCGCATTCGCGGAGGCTGTGGCAGTCTCCTCCGTCCGTCCGCTCTCCAGCGTCAGAATACAGGTCATGATCTTGGTCGTGCTCGCCATCGGCAGCACCTCCGTCTCATTTTTCCCAAAAAGAATACGCCCGCTGCTGCCATCCATCAGTACAGCACTATGGGCGTATAAATTCTTTAATTCCTCCGGTTCCTTTTCCGTTGCCGCCCCACTGCTTGCGAAAAATATCAGCAAAACAGACAGGCAGGCAAGAAAACGGCGCCATTTCTTTTTCATACGGCATATCCTCCCTCTCTTATTTTTCCGGGCATCCGCCCGGATTTTCTCTGATAACAGGATATGCTCCTCTTCTTTCGTTTATGCCGGACAGACAGTAACGACCGCTGCCGAGCGTAAGGAAAGCCGGGCTGCAATACGTTCCGGCTTTTCTAATATGCGCTCAATTATAATTGCGATCAAAGCGCGCATCCACCGCTTCCCCGGATAGCACGCTCTGGTAATAGCGCTCCAGCACGGTCACCGTCTCCGGCACAGCGAGCCAGAGCAGCCTTTCCAGCTCCTTCGTGCTCTCCGCGCAGAGCTTGCGCGGCTCCTTTCGCATAATACGTCCCTGCACCAGATTGTAAGCGCCGACTGCCTTCGATGCCCCCAGCAGCGCTTTTCGCTTCAGAGATGTCGGGCAGACCGTGACGCCCATATAAAATTTCATTGCGTGCAGCATATGCCGCACTTCTTTTTCCGACACGTCACTAAGAACCGCCGCAATGCTGCGGACACAATCCTTTGTCGGATGGATCACGCACGCCGGGTGATAGAAAAAGGGATTTTTTCCGCTTTTTTCCATCAACGCGCGGTCCAGCTCCGTCTCGATCTCGTCATGCCCCGCCCCGGTCCGCTTCATATACTCTGTGACACACGGGTGGCAGGTGCTGTCCAGCATAAAGTGGCAGACAAAGCCCAGCAGATAGGCAAGAGCACCCTCCTCCTTCGTCTGGCGGTAGAGCGCGCCGCCTTTTTCAAAAAAATCGGCGGCTTCCTCGCGGTGCAGCTGCTGCCCCAGCTCATTAATGCGGTTTTTGTGGAACGGGCGCACGTAAAACAGGATATCCGGTCCGTGCAGGCCGACCGTATACGCCATCCTGTGGCGCGCGATAAGCTTCTTTATTTCCTCGTTGTTTATTTTTTCATATACGGTTTTTCCAAATAAATCATGTGCATATGTGGTAGGCATTGCTGTATCTCCTGTCTTTTTGTCATTTTGTATGCTTCAGGCAGCCCGAAGTATACTATACCTGCAGAGTAAGCCTTACTTCCTCCTCTGCCTCCGCCTTGAAATCCTCCAGTTTTACGGTGCTGACCGGCGGAAGGTCCGCCAGGGACTGCACACCAAAATTGCGCAGAAATTCTTCCGTTGTCCCGAACAGCAGCGGACGGCCGGGTGCATCAAGCCTGCCGACCTCCTTTACGAGATTGTACTCGATCAGCTTATTGACGGCGTGGTCACATTTGACGCCGCGGATCTTCTCAAGCTCCAGCTTTGTGATCGGCTGCTTGTAGGCGATGATCGAGAGCGTTTCCAGCACAACGTCTGTCAGCTCCGCTTTGCGCGGCTGCTTTGCAATACGCACCAGGTAATCGAACATCTCCGGTTTTGTACACATCTGAAAAGAGCCGTCCAGCTCCACGATGCAGATGCCCCGGTCTTCTTCTTTATAGCGGTCCATCATTGCCCGCACAAGCTTTTTCGTCGTCTCCACGTCCTGCTCGATCGCTTTTGCGAGCTTCGCCGCCTCCACGGATTCCCCGCTCGCAAAAAGAATCGCCTCCACAGCCGCTTCCAGTTTTTTAATCTCCACGTTTTTCCTCACCTTGCTTTGCGGTAATCAGAATATCCGCAAAAATATCATCCTGCTCTATCTCAATCTTTCCGGTTTTCATCATTTCCAGAATGGTCAGGAATGTGATGATCACCTGCATCTTGCTTTTCCGGTTTCGAAGAAGATTCTTAAAGCTGCATTTTTTATGCTCCGCAATATAGCTTTCCACATGGGCGATCGTTTCATCCAGATCAACCTCTTCTTTTTCCATCGTGCCGAACTGGCTTCGCACCGGATCGATCCGTTCCTCCCGGCGCTTCATCACATCCTGAAAGATCGCATTCAGCCGCGCCAGCGTCACATCCGCGAGCAGTGCCTGTACATCCACCGGCTCCCGGTATTTCAGCACCTCCGGCGGCATATCCGGCTGGCGGTACGCCGCTTTCGCCGCGTCGCTCTGACGGTCGCGCAGCTCATAAGACATGTATTTGTAGAGCTTATGCTCCAGCAGACGCTCCACCAGCTCCTGGCGCGGATCCTGCGGCTCACCCTCCTCATCCTTTTCCGGCGGAAGCAGCATCCGTGATTTGATATCAAGAAGCGTCGCCGCCATCACCAGAAATTCACTCATCACGCCCATGTCGGCAGTTTCCATTGCCTGAATATATTCCATATATTGATTTGTGATCTCCACGATCGGAATATCAAAAATGCTCACTTTGTTTTTATCTATCAGATGCAGGAGCAGATCGAGCGGTCCCTCGAATTCCTGCAGCTTTACCGGGATTCCCATACGTACCTCCTGCACCTTTTCCCAAATGCTGCGCTGCCTTTTCCTGTTTCCCGGAGCCGACCGGCCCGCTTTACGTCAGCTCCAGCACCACGACCTCCGGCGGATTATTGATACGCAGCGCAAAAGAATGCGAGCCAAGCCCCGCCGTTACCACCATTTTCCGACGGTATTTTTCAAACATCCCCTGTGCGTATTTGGGAAACAGCTTCACCTGCGGGCTGACAACGCCGCCGATAAACGGGAGCCGCACAAGACCGCCGTGCAGATGCCCGGAAAGAGTCAGATCAGCGCCCCAGAGCGCGTAGCTCTCAAAAAAGACCGGATTGTGCGCCAGCAGGATATTGTAGCAGTCCTCCTCCGGCTCTCCGATAAGCGCGCGGATTTCCTCTGCTGTCATAAAATCGCCGGAAAACCGCTTGTAATACTTCATCGGGATCTCCAGGCCATGCACCATAAGGCGCGCGCCGTTTATCTCTATCTGCGCGCGCGTATTTTCCAGCAGCACAATGCCGCCTTTCTGCAGCTCGCCAACCAGCTTCTGGTACACACCCCGGTAATCCTCCGGGAAAATTTTTGCACGAAATTCATGATTTCCGTTCACGCAATAGACCGGACAGTCGCAGGCAAGTCTTTTCAGCAGGGAAACTCCCACATCCAGATTTGTCTCCTCGTTTGCCCTGCTTACCGTCAGATCGCCCACGGAAAACACCACGTCCGGATACTGCTTCTGAATAATCTCCACAAGCTGATTGTTGGCTTCTCCAAATATGCGGTTGTGCAGATCCCCGATCATCACTGCGCGGATCGGTTTTTCCGGTCTGTTATCCCCTCCCGGCATCACGATCCGGTAATGTCTCACTTTGATTCTGCTCATTGTCTCTCCCCGCCTGCCCTTTCCGGGCTTTGTATTTAAGTATACCGGACTCTTCCTCTTTTGACAAGGAAAATCCTACATGCAATATGCTTCCCATGCCTGCATCAGATAATGCAGATATCCCGCTTTTTCGATCTCCTCATCCAACACGATATCCACGCTGCCGATTTCCTTTCCCTCCAGCAGATAGAGCATCCGCCCGGCAATGTCCCCCTTGTGCACCGGGGCAGTAAGCGTTTCCGGAAGCTCCAGCTTCCGCTCGATTCCGTCAAGATTCTGCCCGTTCACATCCAGATAATGAAATTCCTCCGCATAATAGCAGGAAACAGTATCCTTTAGCCCGCGTTTCACCGTCAGCTCGGGAAGCTTTACCGGGTCGCTGTCTATGTACATCCGGCATTTGCCAAAGCCGTAATTCAGCATCGCAGCGGCGTTTGCAAAACGCGTTTTGGAATCCGGTCCCGCCATCACAACGCTGATCAGCTCGATATCATTGCGCACCGCCGTCGCCGAGACGCAGAACAACGCCTTGCTGGTGCTTCCGGTTTTCAGTCCCCGGCAGCCGTCATAGCTGCGCAGAAGCTTGTTGGTATTCGCAAGTCCAAACTCGCTGCTGCCCTGGCGCGTCACATGGGTGATGGTATCCATCCAGATGGTCGTATAATCGTAGACCTGCGGGAAACGGGTGATCAGCTCGCGCGACATCAGCGCAATATCGTAGGCTGTCGTATAGTGATCGTCGGAATCCGTCAGCCCGCAGCAATCCACAAAATGTGTATCCTTCATGCCAAGCTCCGCCGCTTTTTTGTTCATACGGCTGACAAATTCCGCCTCGCTGCCGCCGATATGCTCCGCCATCGCCACCGAAGCGTCGTTCCCGGAGGATACCAGGATACATTTGAGCAGCGTGTCGACCGTCTGCTTCTCGCCCTCCTCCAGAAAGACCTGCGAGCCGCCCATCGACTTTGCGTGTGCGCTCGTGACAACCTCATCGTCCAGCTTAATGGAACCCTTTTCCAGCTCCTCAAAAATCAGCAGCGTTGTCATTACCTTCGTCACGCTTGCCGGACTGCGCCGGGTGTGCGCATCCTTTTCATAGAGCACCGTCCCTGTGGACGCCTCCATCAGAAGCGCGGACGGCGATTCAAGCGCAAGACTGTCCTGCGCACTGTCCGTCTCCGCCTGCGCAGTCCCCGTCGCTGCAGCTTCGGTTTCCTCCGCCAGCACAGCTCCTGTCGCTGCAGCTTCAGTTTCCTCCGCCAGCACAGCTCCTGCCGCTGCCGGCTGCAGGACCATCAGCAAAAGGCAGCAGATCCACGCCGCCGTCTGTCTCCATTTTCTCGTTTTCATCGTACCACTCCTGTTTTTCCGTTATGGTACAACATATGAGAAATGCGGGCAGGCTATACGCGTTTTTCCTCCTGCCCTGTGCAAAAAGCTGCAGACGCTTTTCCTCCAGATAAAACGCGCCCAATTCCAGTGCGGAACCGGGCGCATATATATCATTTACTGCTCAACATCCTTCATGCTGAAGCTTACTCTTCCCATCTTGTCCTTGCCAAGGCATACAACCTTCACAACGTCGCCAAGCTTTAAGACGTCCTCAACCTTGTCGATCCTGCCCTTGGAAATCTTGGAAATGTGGACCATTCCCTCCTTACCCGGAGCAAACTCCAGGAAAGCGCCGAATTCCTTGATGCTGACTACCGTTCCGGTGAGGATCTGACCAGCCTCAAATTCTGTGGTGATGATGCGGACCATATCCATCGCCCGTGCCATCTGCTCCTTATCAGTGCCGCAGATGGAAACCGCGCCGTCGTCTGTAATATCGATCTTCACGCCGGTGCGCTCAATGATCGTGTTGATGGTCTTCCCTCTCTGTCCGACTACATCGCCGATCTTCTGCGGATCAATATTGATCTGGATGATCTTCGGCGCATACTCGGAAAGCTCCATTCTCGGCTCTGCGATGGTCTTTGCCATTACTTCGTCGAGGATATAGAGGCGCGCTTCTCTTGTTCTTGCGATCGCTTCCTCGATGATCGGGCGTGTCAGACCGTGGATCTTGATATCCATCTGGATCGCGGTGATACCCTTGTGTGTACCAGCCACCTTGAAGTCCATATCGCCGAAGAAGTCCTCCAGCCCCTGGATATCCGTCAGCACGATATAATCGTCGTCCGTCTCGCCGGTCACCAGACCGCAGGAAATACCTGCAACCGCCGTCTTGATCGGCACACCTGCCGCCATCAGCGACATCGTGGATGCGCAGATGCTCGCCTGGGAGGTGGAACCGTTTGACTCAAAGGTCTCGGATACGGTGCGGATCGCGTACGGGAATTCCTCCTCGCTCGGAAGCACCGGAACGAGCGCACGCTCTGCCAGCGCGCCGTGACCGATCTCGCGGCGTCCCGGTCCTCTGGACGGCTTTGTCTCGCCTACCGAGTAGCTCGGGAAATTATAGTGGTGCATATAACGCTTGCTGGTTTCCGCCACGTCAAGGCCGTCGATCTTCTGTGCCTCGGAAAGCGGCGCCAGCGTCGTGATGGTGCAGATCTGTGTCTGTCCTCTGGTAAACATCGCAGAACCGTGTACGCGCGGGATCAGATCGACCTCCGCTGCCAGCGGGCGGATCTCGTTGATCGCACGGCCGTCCGGACGCTTATGATCCTTTAAGATCATCTTGCGGACGGTCTTCTTCTGATACTGGTAAACAGCCTCGTCGATCAGCGCCAGCCACTCTTCGTTATCGGCAAATTTCTCAGCAAGCTTATCCTTGATCTCGCGGATATTTGCCTCGCGCTTCTGTTTTTCGTCAGTAAATACGGCAACCTCCATCTCCTCCGGGGATACGACCTCGCGGATCGCCGCAAACAGCTCCTCCGGAACCGCGCAGCTTGTGTAGGTGTGCTTTTCTTTTCCGCACTCCGCCACGATGGTATCAATGAATTTAATGACCTCCTGGTTTACCTCATGCGCAGCAAAGATCGCCTCGATCATCTTGTCCTCCGGCACCTCGTTTGCACCCGCCTCGATCATGATGACCTTGTCGCGTGTGGAGGCAACGGTGAGCTGCAGATCGGAAACCGCTTTCTGAGCCGCGTTCGGGTTGAACACAAACTCGCCGTCCACCAGACCTACCTGTGTGGTAGAGGTCGGGCCGTCAAACGGGATATCGGAAATCGCTGTCGCGATCGCGGAACCGAGCATTGCCGTCAGCTCCGGCGCGCAGTCCGGATCAACGGAAAGCACCAGGTTGTCCAGCGTCACGTCGTTGCGGTAGTCCTTCGGGAACAGCGGACGCATCGGGCGGTCGATAACGCGCGCCGTCAGCACTGCGTTCTCGGAGGCCTTGCCCTCTCTCTTGTTGAAGCCGCCCGGGATCTTTCCTACCGAGTACATCTTCTCTTCATACTCCACGCTTAACGGGAAGAAATCGATCCCCTCGCGCGGTTTTTCCGATGCCGTAGCCGTAGATAATACGGTGGTATCGCCATAGTGCATCAAGGCTGCACCGTTTGCCTGTTTTGCAACTCTGCCGACGTCCACACGCAGCGTTCTGCCGGCGAGTTCCATAGAATAGCTCTTGTACATAATTTTCTCCTTTTCCCCGGCCGTCTCATGCATCCCCGGCATACGTCCGAAACAACTGAAAAACCAACCGCTGCCGATTGGCTTTTCAGTGGTCCCGGCTCTTATGCCTTCTGCGCATGAAAGGGACGGCAAAACCGTCCCTTTGATAGCCAGATTATTTTCTGATTCCCAGTTTTTCGATTAAAGCACGGTATCCTTCAATATCAGTTTTCTTTAAATATGCAAGTAAGCCACGTCTCTGACCTACCATTTTCAGAAGACCTCTTCTTGAATGATGATCCTTCGGATGATCCTGCAGGTGAGCTGTCAGCTCCTGGATTCTCGCGGTAAGTACTGCGATCTGTACCTCCGGTGAACCGGTGTCGCCTTCCTTACGTCCGTACTCAGCAATAATTGCCTGTTTCTTCTCTTTCGAAATCATGATATTTCCTCCTTATTTTTAAATCGCCTGACACTAAGGAATGGTCGGAGTGTCCGAATCCTGAGTGACGGCTGAATTCATGCCTAAGAATTATAGCATACGCGGCTATTGCCGTCAACTACGAAAATAGTTTTTTCCAAAGGCAATATCGCGGTGCATCTGCGCCTTCAGTTCCTCCATGTCCGGGAATTTCTGCTCCGGCCGCTCGTATGCATAGAGCTGTACCTCGATCATCCTCCCGTACAGGTCACCCTCGTAGTCAAACAGATAGGTCTCAACACCGCGGAAGTATTCGCCCACTGTCGGCTTATAGCCGATGTTCGTGATCCCGCAGCAGCTCTCCATCTGCTGGCCTTCGTCCGCCCCGTATGTCTGCGGCTGGATAATGGTTTTGGAGGCGTAGACGCCGTTCGGCGGCAGCAGCTTGCCGACGGAGGGGATGATGTTTGTGGTCGGCATCCCGAGCGTGCGCCCGATCCGCCGCCCGTGCAGCACCTCGCCCTGCACTGTGTAAGGGTAGCCAAGGAGCGTATTCACCAGCTCCATATTTCCCTTTGCGAGCGCTTCCTTCACGTAGCTGCTGCTGATCTCACGCCCCTCATAGCATTCCTTTTCCACGACCTCCAGCTCATAGCCGCACTCCTTCTGCATTTTTGCAAGCAGCGCACAGTCGCCTCTTCTCTGATAGCCGAAGCGAAAATCGCTGCCGACCGCGATATATTTCGCGCGCAGCCGTTTTGCAAGGATCTCCCTCACAAACGTCTCCGGCTCCATATGCGAGATCTGCGGAAGAAACGGACAGTCGATCCACCACTGCACGCCGAATTTTTTAAGCAGTGCTTTCTTTTCGCCCTTCGTAAGGAGCGCAGGCGCCTTCGGATTTGGCCAGATCGTCACCGCCGCGCTCTCAAGCCCCTGCGCCTTTTTCGCACAGATCCGGCGGATCAGCTCCTGGTGCCCGCGGTGCAGCCCGTCAAACTTGCCGAGCGTGACAGCTGTGTCCCGGTCCATGGTGTAGTCCATAAAGCCTTCTATATATTTCATATTGGATTCCTCATAAAATTGCGTTCCTGTATGGAGACTGGGATTTTATAAGAACATCTTTACAGGAACATAGCGTTTCTTCTCCGGGACGTACTGATAGATCCCGCAGAACCGCCCGGCGGAGTCGCTGATGCGCGCCCAGGGATTTTCTCCGTCCCGCGCCAGTGCCGCTGTGCTTTCTGCACTTTGTCCCGGCACCTCCGCCTGCGTAAGGCTGCGCTTCTCCAATGGATTTCCGTTATAAAGGAGCTTGTCCGCCTCCGGCTTCACGCGAAATGCCGGGTACTGTGCGAACATCGTCTCCACCGGAACGATTTTTTCCTCCAGACGCCCGTCTTTTGCCAGCGTTTCGATCTCTGAGAGCCGCAGGCTTTCCTCCTGTGCAAACGCTCCCACGCGCGTGCGCAGCAGCGATTCCATGCAGCCGCCGCAGCCAAGCTTTTCGCCGATATCATGACAGAGCGTGCGGATATAAGTGCCTTTTGAGCAGGAAACCGTCAGGGCAACGCGCGGAAGACGGATTTCTTCAATTTTTATATCGTAAATCTGTACAAAGCGTGCCTGCCGTTCTACCGTCTTGCCCTCGCGCGCCAGCTCATACAGCTTCTTTCCGCCCACCTTCAGTGCGGAATACATCGGCGGCACCTGCTCATACGGTCCGATAAAACCCGTGATCGCGCTGCAAACCGCCTCCCTGGGCGGCATCTTTTCACAGATGGAAAGCACTGCGCCGGTCGTATCCTGCGTGTCGGTCGTCTGCCCAAGCAACAGTACGGCGCGGTAGGTTTTGTCCTTGTCCGTCAGCATATCACAGAGACGCGTTGCGTTTCCCAGACACACAGGCAGCACGCCCTCCGCTTCCGGGTCGAGCGTGCCTGTGTGACCAATTTTTTTCTGATGCAGAATGCCGCGCAGCTTCGCCACGACGTCGTGCGAGGTAAAGCCTCTTTCCTTGTAAACATTGATGATCCCGTTTATCATGCTGTCTGTTCTTCCTCTTTGGCCGCCTTCATCTGCTTTTCAATATGCTTCGTCAGATTATTTACCACATCGTAGAAGGAGCCCTGCATCGTGCACCCGGCCGCGCGGACGTGACCGCCTCCGCCGAAGTACGAGGCAATCACGCTGACGTCCACTGTCTGCTTGGAGCGCAGGCTGACCTTGTACTCCTGGTTCGCCGTCTCATACAGAAAGATCGCCGTCTCGACGCCCTTCGTCAGACGGAGCTGGCTGACGATGCCGTCCAGGTCGGACGGCTTTACGCCGTAAAAATCCATGTCTTTGCGCTTGATGCCGCTGATAATGCAGGCGCCGTCCAATACCATAATGCTCTCCAGAAGCGCTCTTCCGAGAATCTGATTCTGCACATATGTTTTTTCCAGAAAGGTGGTGTCAATGATGTAGTTGCCGTTTACGCCCTTGCGCAGCAGATTCGCCGCAATCTCCAGCGTCTCCGGAGCCGTGCAGGAATACTGGAAGGCGCCGGTGTCGTGCACCAGCCCCATGTACAGCGCTTCCGCCACCGCCTTCGATATCTTTTCATCCTCCATCACATGATAAATCACCTCTGAAGTAGAGCTGCTGTCCGGAAAAATCTCGTTTTCCTGCGCAAAGCCCTTGTTGCTGATATGGTGGTCATAGCAGATGCTCCGCTTCGCCGTATCCAGATACTTTGCCGCCGCTCCAAGACGCTGCTTATCCGCGCAGTCGAGCGCGATAAACAAATCGTACTCCTTATCCTCCGCGCAGCTGTGACGGATCGTATCCGTTCCCTGCAGGATATGATAGCTTGCAGGGATCTCCTCCAGATAAACATCGACCGTCTGAAGCTCCGGAAAGATTTCTTCCAGATAAAGCTTCAGCGCCATGCAGGAGCCGACACAGTCGCCGTCCGGGCGGATATGCCCGGCAATGGCGACGGTCTGCGCATTCTGCAGCACCTCACTGATCTTCTTCATATTCTCCATCTTCATCCTCCGATCTCTCCACATGATTTTCCGCAATCAGCTTCGACATGCGGACGCCATACTCTATTGACTGGTCCAAAATGAATCGAATTTCGGGGGTATTGCGCAGATTCAGGTTCCGGGCGAGCTGCCGGCGGATAAAGCCGACGGCGGACCGCAGTCCCTCCAGCGTGCTCTGCTGCGCCTGCTCATCACCCAAAACACTGATATACGCCTTGCAGGTTTTTAAGTCCGGCGCAACCTCCGCCAGCACCACCGACGTCAGCGGATGGATCCGTGGATCCTTGATCTCGCTGCGGATGATGTTGGCAAGCTCCCGCTGCACCTCGCTGTTTACCCGCGTATTTTTAATGCTGTTTTTTCTCATATTTTCATTTCCCTCTATCGCGGAACCTCTACCATAATATACGCTTCTACCTGGTCAAATTCCTGAATATCATTAAATTTTTCGAAAACAAGACCGCATTCGTAGCCTGCCCTTACCTCTTTTACGTCATCCTTGAAGCGCTTCAGCGATGCGAGACCGCCCTCGAAGATCTGCGTGCCCTCGCGCGTGATGCGCACAGAGCAGTTTCTCTGGAACACGCCGTCCAGGATATAAGCACCCGCGATCGTACCGACACCGGAAGCCTTGAAGGTCTGACGAACCTCTGCGTGTCCGATCACCTTCTCCTCATAGACCGGATCGAGCATACCCTTCATGGCAGCCTCAACATCCGCGATCGCATCATAGATAACACGATACAGGCGCACGTCTACGTTCTCGCGCTCCGCGCTCGCCTTCGCCATCGCATCCGGGCGCACATTGAAGCCAATGATGATCGCATTGGAAGCGGAAGCAAGGCTGACATCGGATTCGTTGATCGCACCGACTCCGCCGTGAATGATCTTGACGGCAACCTCGTCGTTGGAAAGCTTCAGGAGGCTCTGCTTTACGGCCTCCACAGAGCCCTGCACATCGGCTTTGACGATGATGCCAAGCTCTTTTAAATTGCCCGCCTGGATCTGGCTGAACAGATCGTCAAGCGACATTCTGGATTTCGTTTCCTCCAGCAGCTTTTCCTTGTTCTGGCTGATGAAGGTTTCCGCAAAGCTTCTTGCTTCTTTATCATTTTCGCAGGCAACAAATACCTCTCCTGCGTTCGGCACGTCGGAAAGACCGAGGATCTCTACCGGAGTAGACGGACCGGCCTCCTTCACTCTTCTGCCTTTATCGTCCATCATCGCGCGGACCTTGCCGTGGCAGGCGCCCGCCGCAATTGCATCGCCCACATGCAGCGTACCTTTCTGTACCAGCACCGTCGCAACCGGGCCCTTTCCTTTATCCAGCTCCGCCTCGATGACAAGGCCTCTCGCTTTTCTGTTCGGATTTGCCTTCAGCTCCGCCACCTCTGCCGTCAGAAGGATCATCTCAAGCAGCGTGTCAAGCCCCTCGTGCGTATGTGCGGAAACCGGCACAAATACGGTGCTTCCGCCCCAATCCTCGGGGATCAGCCCGTGCTCGGACAGTTCCTGCTTTACGCGGTCAATATTCGCGCTTGGCTTATCGATCTTGTTGATCGCAACAATAATTTCGGTCCCCGCCGCTTTTGCGTGGCTGATCGCCTCGACCGTCTGCGGCATAACGCCGTCATCCGCCGCTACCACAAGGATTGCGATATCGGTCGCATTGGCGCCGCGCATACGCATTGCCGTGAACGCCTCGTGTCCCGGAGTATCCAGGAAGGTGATCTGCTGTCCGTTAATGGATACCGTATAAGCGCCGATATGCTGTGTGATGCCGCCTGCCTCTTTCGCGATCACATGCGTATTCCGGATGGCATCCAGCAGGGAGGTTTTACCATGGTCAACATGCCCCATAACGCAGACAACCGGCGGTCTTGCAACCATCGTCTCTTCTGCCTCCTCTTCTTCCTTCAGCAGCTCCTCGATCACATCGACCTTCACCTCATGCTCTGCGATGCAGTTGTAATCCATAGCGATCTCTTCCGCCAGATCGTACTCGATCTCGTGGTTCACCGTAACCATCGTTCCCTGCAGGAACAGCTTCTTCACGATCGCCGCAGCCTGCACCTTCAGAAGATCCGCAAGCTCGCGGATGGTCAGACGGTCCGGAATTGTAATGGTTCTGATCTCGTCTTCCTTCTTCTCTGCCGGCGGCGGTGTCACCGGCTTGATGAACTTACCGGCAGTTTTCCCTGTTTTGCCGGAATTATTATTTTTCTGATTCGGACGCCCCTTGCCGCCCTCCTGGCGGTCAAAGCGGTCGCGCTTATTGTATTTTTCTTTATCCTTATCCTTGTCAGCGCGGATTCTGGATTCCTTTGTTACCGGTTTGCTGCCAAGATCCGGCTGCGGGATCGACAGATTTCTGCCGCCCTGTCCGCGTCCCTGGCTGCGGTTATCGCGGTCGCCGAAGCTTCTGCCGCCGCGGTTATCTCTTCCGCTCTGCTCACCGCGATTGTCGCGATCGCCAAAGCTGCGGCTTCCCTGTCCGTTGCGGTTATCGCGATCGCCAAAACTTCTGCCGCCGCGGTTGTCTCTGCCGCCCTGCTCGCTGCCGCGGTTATTGCGGTCGCCAAAGCTGCGTCCGCCGCGGTTGTCTCTGCTGCCGTCGCCGCGTCCGCTGCGGTTGTCTCTGCTGCGATCCGTGCGTGCTCCGCGGTTTCCGTTCTCACCCTGGTTCTGCGTTCTGCCCTGCTTCGGCTGTGCTTTTTCCTCCGCCGCCTTCTCCGGTGCAGCTGCCTTTGTCTCCGGGCGCTGTACCTTCGTCTCCGCGGCCTGCACAGTCTTGTTCTCCGGACGCTGTGTTTTCGTCTCTTCTGCCTGCGCAGCCTTGTTCTCCGGGCGCTGTACTTTCGTCTCTTCTGCCTGTACAGCCTTGTTCTCCGGGCGCTGTGCTTTCGTCTCCGCCGTCTGCGCAGCCTTGTTCTCTGACGCCGGCGCAGCCTTTGTCTCTGCTGCCTGCACAGCCTTTACCTCTGCCGGTGCAGATGTCTGAGCCGCCTTTCCTCCGGCTGCTGCATTTCCTGCCTGCGCCGTCTGCGCTTCCGCTGCCGTCCCGGCCGTCTGCGCCG
>NZ_CAJKOX010000060.1 GCF_905201705.1 uncultured Marvinbryantia sp. | reverse complement strand
TGTATAGCTTTGAAAATTGGAATTTTATCTTTGCAAGCGAGACGACAACTTCAAGCTTTCCGCTGTGAGGACAGCCGTACATGGCACCACCGAAAGATGGATCACCGAATGAATCATCTTATCGATATTTTCCATCTCAGTTTTTCTGGGATGAAGAGTATATTCAATTTCTTCATAATAGTCAGTAAAAATCTGTTGTAAAACATTCATAAGACTATTATGCATGAAATAGTAACAAAAAGAAATCCCACCCCTCAAGATTGAGGGGCAGGGGAGTTGAATAGGCGAAGCCTATTTTTTATCGGATAATTCATTTCTTTACGTTTCTATACTCTGTAGGAGTTAAGGAATACATTCTCTTAAATGTTTTACAGAAATAATCTGTATTACTGAATCCAGTTTCTATTGAAATGGCACTTACTTTTTTTTCTGTATTGGTAAGAAGTAATGCTGCCTTCCTTAACCTGTAGCATATCAGATAGTTGACAGGAGATGTATTCAGTACATTACGAAACAAATTCAAGGCAGTACTGATACTCACTTCCCCAACTTTGGCAATATCCAAAAGAGAAATGCTTTCAGGGTAATTCGAATGTATAAACTGCATCATCATTTGTAACCGTGCAAGTGAGGAAGAATTCACATTTTGAGTTTCTGGGTAACAAATAACATTTGAAGTTATGAGTGCCCATATCTTTTGTAATTGAACAGATATTTGTAGTTCATTTATTTCACCTCTGCTAAACTGTATAAGCTTTTGCATTTCAGACAAAATTTCTTTCTGCCATTCCTGTGAAGAAGAAAAAATGTAATAACCCAAAGATGAGTTCAGAAAGGGTAACACAAATTTCTGATAGATTAAACTTTCTTTCGGAGCAATCAGAGACGGAAGAAAGAGAAAATTTGGAATTACAGCGTCATTTTCGGAATGCATTTTATGAATAACTTTGGAATTAATAAATATTCCCTGTCCCTCGGACATGTCAAAATTATCTTCTCCTACATTAAAGTGAACTATACCGGATTCGATATATACAAATTCAAATTCGGTATGCCAATGCCAGTCAATACAGTTAAAATCATAATCGGTTATGTTTTCATCATAGAGTTTGTATGGAAAAAGATGAGTCCCATGTAAAGCAGTTTCCATCAGTGTATCATCGGTTTTTATACTTACAAGCTTTTTCTTTTCTTTCTGCGACATGGCAGTCCCCTCCTGGACAATCTGTTTTACGATATTATACAGCATAATTGCGATATTATATAGTGGAAAATAAACAAAATTGCTATATAGTTCTATTTGGCCGTAAGGAGAAGATAAATGTATGCACAGGTTGAATTTGGTTTATGTGATGAAAAAGAATGTATTTCTATCATTTTAGATAATGAGGAACAGGTAAATGAATTTATGTTAATGCTTATTGAAAAGTCATTTATAGTGAATTGTGAACCAAGATACTTAGGTGCGTTCTATGAGGGAAGTGTTTGGTGTGGAGATGAGCATTATCTAAGAATAACAACAAAGAGAGTTGAGGAAAAATGATGAAGAATTATAAAAAGACAAAATTGGCGTGTTATTTGGGATTTATTACGCAGGCAGTTGCTGCGAATTTTGCACCTTTACTATTTCTGAAATTTCATACAGATTACAATATTTCACTTGGAAACATTGCTATGATATCAACATCCTTTTTCTTTACACAGCTTT
Source organism: uncultured Marvinbryantia sp. (assembly GCF_905201705.1). Classification (GTDB taxonomy): domain Bacteria; phylum Bacillota; class Clostridia; order Lachnospirales; family Lachnospiraceae; genus Marvinbryantia. Next base: position 15,710 of record NZ_CAJKOX010000060.1, on the reverse strand, counting down.
TGGTAGATTTGTTTTGTGCCAAGTACGTGGACAAAATTGGATATAGAGTATGCATTGTTGCTTCTGAAGTATGTTCGGCTGCAGGCCTTGTAGGTTTGGCATTTTTACCGGAAATAATTCCATCTCCGTTTATTGGTATTATTATAAGTGTCATTTTGTATGCGATTGGAAGTGGCTTAATCGAGGTTTTAGGAAGTCCTATTGTGGAAGCATGTCCGTTTGAGAACAAGGAGGCTACTATGAGCCTTCTGCATTCCTTTTACTGTTGGGGAGCAGTTGGAACTATACTTGTTTCGACAGTTTTCTTTCTGCTATTTGGAATTGGCAGCTGGAAATGGCTTGCTGTTATTTTTGCATTAATTCCTGCTATCAATATTATTAATTTTGCAACTTGTCCGATTGAATCATTAGTAGAGGAAGGACAGGGAATGGGAATCAGAAAATTATTTTCAAATCCCATGTTCCTGATTGCCATTGTGATGATGGTCTGTTCCGGGGCATCGGAGCTTGCAATGGCACAATGGGCATCTGCGTACGCAGAATCAGCCCTAGGCTTTTCAAAGGCAGTGGGAGATATTGCCGGACCTTGTATGTTTGCTGTGACGATGGGAATTTCACGAGTGTTGTTTGGAAAAGCCGGTGATAAAATGAAACTAAACAGATTTATGATTGGTTCCGGTATCTTATGTTTTGTATGTTATTTATTAGCGTCATTTTCAGAAAATCCGATCATTGGACTTGCTGGATGTATTGTATGTGGGTTTTCTGTAGGAATCATGTGGCCCGGTACAATCAGCATCTCTTCCAAGGCATTTCCAACAGGAGGAACTGCAATGTTTGCACTTTTAGCAATGGCAGGTGATCTTGGAGGAAGCATAGGTCCAGCCATTGTAGGAAGGGTTGCGGACATGTTTGGAGGTAGTATTCATGTGGGCATGCGCATTGGACTCCTGTTTCCGATTACGTTGTGTTTTATGCTATTTTTATTCAATATAATGAACCACAATGCGAATAAGCAGAAATAGCTGTTATGTTCATGTGACAGTTAAATGTTGCCGGATGAAAGAACACTATGGGGAGAAAAATGCCCCTTAAAGAAACCAACGAAGAAAAATTACGGATATATAGAAGAGAAGCTAATAAGCAGCATACAGAAAGGGTTTATGCCAAAGGACAGGTAGATAGGATTAAGAAGTCTATTTTAAACCTACACACATTTCTGCAGTCCCATTAAGAGCGTAACGAGGGCAGAGATGAAGACAAGTTGGATAAAGTGCTGGAGAATCCACAGATAATCAAAACACCGGTAGTAAGGAATGGAAAGCAGTCAACACTGGGATATCAGCCGGATGTATGGAAAGGATGGAACTAACAATACATGAAGACAGCAATTATTTATGCATCAGTGCATCATGGAAATACAAAGAAAATTATTGATGAAATTGCCAAGACAAATGAAGTTGATCTGATAGATGCTACACAGGTAACAGAAAAAGATTTATCTGGCTATGACCTGATAGGATTTGCGTCAGGAGTTTATTACGGAAAATTTCATCAGTCTGTACTTAAATTTGCATCTGTCCATCTGATAGAGAATAAAAACATTTTTCTGATGTGTACTTATGGTGGAAGTAAGTCATTCAAATCTATGGAAAGCATTATTGAGGATAAGCATGATAATCTGGTGGGAAGGTTTTCGTGCAAGGGCTTTGATACATTTGGACCATTTAAACTGATTGGTGGTGTTGCCAAAGGACATCCGGATGATAGGGATCTTGCAGCGGCAGTTGAGTTTTATAAGAAACTGATTGCAGGTGGTGTGGTGAACGAGTAAAGAGTAAAGCGAAGGAGGCTTAGCACCCATCACAGGTCCTATAAGGAAGTGGAGCCAGATGTGATTTAGGGAGTAAAGCAATGTAAATGTGAAAATATAATGATGGTAACTTGCTTGATAATATCAAGCCTGGCGGTAAGGTCCGTTCAGATTAGATTAACATTTCTAATCTGGACGGGCTTTTTTTGCGTGAGCAATGAGTCAAGGTCCAAGCTTGCTTGAGACTTTGATGAATGCCGCGACAACGAGCGTGTAACGCGAGTGAGTTCAGGGAAAAGGAGAGGATTGCTACGCAGCGTGTCTCATCCTTTGGGATGATTTACATTTCGAAACAGACTCGTATAATATAATTTAAGACAGATTGCGAAAGGCTTATGGCAATCTCGCTCTGTATCAAAGGGAGGGAAGAAATGACCAAAAATATTATCATAAAGACCTCCGTTCAGAAACGGTTTGACAGCTTCATGGTGCATGGCAGAGTCCTTTTTTTCAGTGCGCCCTGCGGCTTTGGGAAGACCGTACTGGCGGACGCACTGCTGCGCGGTCGGAACGTGCTGCGGCAAAGTGCGGCAGACCCAGACTGTGCGATTCCACCGTCAGAGCAGGATTGGGACATTCTGCTGATTGACGATCTTCAGCTCATGCAGGAGGAAGCCGGGCAGCAGACTCTTTGCGAACTGATTCGCTCAAGTCCGGAGCGCCGTTTTGTGCTGCTCTCGCGCGGTGTGCCGCCCGGCTGCCTGACGGCGTTTCAGTACACGGGGCTGATGACAGTGCTGGAGGCCGATGACCTGCTTTTTGACGCGGGCGATGTAAGGCGACTGTTTCAGCTTTCGGGAGTAAACGTAACAGATAGCGAGATCGATGGAATTTTGGAAGAATCCGCAGGCTATCCGTTGGGTGTGACCATCACGGCGCGGTGCATGTCCCCGGACAAGCCGTGGACACCGGAGCTGGTGGCGCGGGTGTTCCACGAGGTGTTCCTCTACTTTGAGACCGCCATCTACCGGCGCTTTGACCTGCCGGTGCGGCGCTTCTTGTTGGAGCTGGCCCCCTTTGAAAGTTTTGACCTGGAAATGGCGCGGATGGTCAGCGGTGATCCCCGTGCCGGCGAACGGCTGGACTGGCTTCTTCGATACACTACTATGCTGCGCTACGACGACTGCCGGCGCTTCCACTTCTGGTCGGGTTTCCGGGCTTTTCTCCTCTGGGAGATGGAACGGGAGTATACCGAGGAAAAGCGCAAAGCGCTCATCAGCCGGGGCGGGCTGTACTATGAGCTGAAGGAGGACTACGCCCACGCCCTGGAATGCTACACCAGCGGCGGTGACCATTCCAAGGTTTCCGAGCTGCTGGTGCGTAATGCAGAACTTCACCCCGGCATGGGGCACTATGCCGAGATGGAAAAATACTACCGCAGCCTGCCGGAGGCGGAAATTCTCGCATCCCCATCGCTGATGCAGGGCATGAGCATGCTCTGCGCGCTGGTCATGGATTACGAAGGCTCGGAGCGCTGGTATGGCGAACTGCAAAAGTTTGTCGAACACTGCGGCAGGCAGGACGCCGCCGGAAAGCAGGCGCGCGGCCGCCTTGCATGGCTGGACATCTCCCTGCCCCAGCGGGGCGTGAAGGGTCTGACGGAAACCATCCCCGCCGTGTTCCGGCTTCTGACGAACAAAGAGGTGGCGCTGCCGTCCTTCTCCGTCACGAGCGCGCTGCCGAGCATCATGAACGGTGGCAAGGACTTTTCCGAATGGAGCAAAAAGGACGACCTGCTCTACAAAACCCTCCGTCTCCCCGTGGAGGCAGTACTGGGGCGGGACAGTGTGTGTCTTGCCGACTGCGCCATTGCCGAGAGCAAGTTTGAAAAGGGCGAGGACGTCGCCGGCCGGATGCTGTCCCTTCTCCCGCAGATGAACGAGGTCCGCAACCACGGCACGTCGGACATGGAGTTCGCCGTCAGCGGATTGCTGGCCCGCAGCCAGCTGGCAAACGGGCAGCCCACCGACGCGCGGCGTACCATCGAGGTGCTCCATGAATGCTTTGTCGAGCGCGGTTTGACTCGCTTTCTGCCCAATATGGACGCCATGCTCTGCCGTATTGACATGCACACCGGCGACCTTGATGCGGCGGATGCGTGGTACCGGGAAAAAGCCCCTTGCGAACCCACGCACCTGAACGTCATGCGGCGCTACCGGTATCTCACGCAGGCAATGGTGGAAATTATGCAGAACCGCCCGGACGCCGCTTTGCTGACGCTCTCACCCATGGAGCCGTACATTCAAAACTGCGCCCGCATCATCGACGGCATTCACCTGAATGTCCTGACTGCCATCGCCCTGCGCCGCAAGAAGGATGAGCGGTGGCGCGAGCGATTGACGGCGGCGCTGGACGCGGCGGCAGAGTACCGATTCATCCGCACCGTCAGCGTATACGGCACGGCGGTACTGCCGCTGCTGGGGGCACTGGAATGGGACGGCGACAAAAAGTGGTATAAGCAGTTAATGGCGGCGGTGCGGATGCAGGCGGCGTTCTACCCGCATTTCCTCGAATCCCGCCTTGCCCCCGGCGAGGAGCTGACGCCCACGGAACTGCAAATTCTGCATCTCATCTGCGCGGACAAGTCCAACGCCGAGATTGCGCAGATCATGGACGTGAAGCTGCCCACGGTGAAGACCCACGTCAGCCACATTCTCGACAAGCTGGACGTGAAGCGCCGGGCGGAAGCCAGGACAGCCGCGAAGAAGCTGCGGCTCATTCCGGATGATCTATAAAAGCTGTGCCTGTGCTTGAACGGGCTGGATATAAACCTTATACATATAATGATCTCTCGGAATCTTGAGTGATCATGCCAGCAAAACTCTAGCATTGAACTTTGACAAGTAAATATTATTCTTGAACGTAAAAATGAACACAAGAAATAAACATAACTGTCGCTATGTTTCAAAATGCGAATCAACAAGCATGTATAGATCATAGCCATGATAATTACAGTCACGAGAAGAATCCCAGCCGATATCACAATCAGGCTGGGAAAAGTAACGGTCACATTTGCAGTCAGTAATGCCATTCTCTTTGCATTTACAGATATGCTTTTTCCGTTCCCTGTGTGAAGTTACAACAGGAGTTCCATCATCGGCTAAAGCCAGAGCATCCGAATGGATAAGTCCTGTGGATACAGAAACATCAAGGAACTCTTTCTGGTAGATTTTAAAGAGGGAAGAATAAGGCTGTTCATCAAGTTTAAAACCAGTATTTTCCAAAATCGGAAGAAGCTCTGCAACCGTAACTTTTTCCACAGAATCAGCTTTCGTGCCTTTTGTTTTAGGCTTCTTAACCTTGATTTTAAGAGGATGGCATAAAGGGGATTGATTTTAAGCTGGGCAGCCCATTCTGTTATCGAGGTAACTTTAAAGTCAATGGAAAGCAGATAAGAACGCTGCATAGAGGAAGGGGTTCTTGGTGCAGGGCCGAATTTAGAATATTTATCAGCCATAAAAGTATCGGTAAAAGATAAATCGAGATTCCAAAACCGCTCAATGATATCCCAGGTGGAACGAGCAAGAGCACTTGGGTCAGGATAATATTTACGAAGATTAGTAACAACAAAGTTTTGGTAGTCTGCATGACTGCCACAGTTAACAGGTAACATAAAAATCGCCTCCAATCGAAAAATATCTGCCGCCGCAAGCGACGGTTCTTATTAATCAATAGGCGCGGAGCGCCGCATTTTTCGATGAAGTTGTCAAGTGTTTTGGGCAAAAAGTGGAGGATTTTAATAAAAAAGGAATTTGAAAGCCTTGTATTTACTGGTTTAGAGATTCCGAGAGATTATGGTAAAAGAGAGGAGTTTACATGAAAAAGAAAAACACCATGCCAGAGAGGGATTGGCAGCAGACCCATGAAAAAATCAGGTGGAGGGAGCTGCGTAAGCGCATACTTGTGATGGGCTTGACCGTTGCGATGGTTGCCAATACTGTAGACCTGTCCGCACTCTCGGTTTCTGCAAAGACCGATGAAAGTGAGACAGGTAAAACGACTATTGTTTCCTTTGAGGAGCTTTCAAAGGACATCACGGAGCAGACCCTGCCCATCGGTGCGCTTGAGAGCGACATCAAGTTTCCGACCAGTCTGACCGTTACGGTAGAAAAGACCACGCAGGCGGATGAAAAGGAAGCCGACGATGAAGAAGATGCTTCCGATACGGGAGATACAGAGAAAGACGATGCGCAGAAGGATGACAGTAATGGAGATACTGCGTCCTCTGATGATAAGAAGGATACAGAATCCTCAGATGAAAAGGATGGCGATTCCGGCAATGCGGATGCTTCCGATAAGTCTGGTGCTTCTGACAATGGAAATGCAGATACAAAGGATTCGGATACATCAAAGGATTCTGGAAATTCTGACAAATCAAACAACCCAAATGGCTCTAGCAGCTCTGATACAGAGGATACACAGGCACGTGCCGACCTACCCTCTGCTTTTGGTGCGCTTATTGGACAGATGGCGGATGCCCTTCTGCCGCATAAACTCATAGTATACGCGGCAGAGAAGGACGATGCCTCTGACACAGCATCCACATCCGACGGTGCAGACAATGCAAAGAAAACCGACACAGCATCTACATCCGATAATGCAGACAGTGTAAAGACGACAGGCAGTTCTGACGCAGCAGCTTCCTCTGAGACAGAGACAACGACGGAGAAAATCCGTCTGAAAAACATCAAGTGGGAGCTGAATGTGGAAGAGAGCGACGCAGAAGAATTTGACAGCAGTGAAGCGTCAAACGGCTTCTGCTATGCCTATACGCCGGTACTGCCGGATGAGGATGGAGACGGCAACCAGCTCGTATTGGGTAAAGACGTGGAGCTTCCGACCATCTATGTGCTTGTAGGCGAATATGGGATTGCATTGCTGGCTGATGGAACGATTGAAGTAACAGAAATGAAAGCTGACGGGACTGCACAGAAAAAATACATCGATCAGGACCTTGCAACATGGATTGGCAAGCATGGAAGCGCAAACCTGGAAAAAGTTTCCATTAAACTGTTGAATGATGATGCCTCCATAACAAGTGCGCTTACCATTGGTACCGGTTTGGCAAAAGAGATAGAGCTGGATTTGAATGGCCATACATTGACACTACAGGGGGACAATGCGCGTTTATATTTTAAAAGAGCAAATATAACAATTACCTCGTCCGGCTCGAATGAGGGAACAATTACAGGCAGCTATCAATATGGGCAAGATAGATTAAAAGGAGATGGACTGATAACTGTAGAGAGGAATGTGCTGACAATTGAGCATGTCACAATCAAAAATGCTGGAAAGGGTTCCGCAGTTGCGATGTGGAGTGGTGCGACCTGTACCATTGACAAAGCAAATATTAGTGGAAGTAATGGTAGTCAGGAAGGCGTCATTACTATTTGTGACAGTAACGCCTGTACAATTACCCATACGGAGGTGACCGGAAATGTTGCGTCTGGCTATGGCACTATTATGTTTATGGACAGCTGCTCCGACTGTACCATTGGTGATGGCGCAGTTATTAAAAATGAGAACAGTGGGGGTTACTGCGTCAAAGTCAATGGTAATTATAACGTTAAAATTACAGTTGAGAAAGGCGCTACTTTAACGGCAGATGCTGGCAAAGGTACTATAATGAATACCAGCTATGGTAAGGTAGCCGTAGACATCGAGAATGGAAGCTTTAACGGACGTCTTTTACTGCCCGATAACAGCCAGATTGCAGGAGGAACCTTTGCCCCTGTTTCAGGCTGTGCGATTGAAGCTAATAATTCTAAGAAAACCCTGCAGGACCTTCTGAAGGTCGGCTATACCTTACAGTATGAGGATGGTACCTATGCAAACCTAACAGCCAGGTGGACAGAAAAAGGGAAAAAGGTAACGGCTGTTAAAAGTCCGCTCTATTTCACAACGCATCCAACGATTGCCAGCGGAGCGGAAACTGTGATGGAAAACTATACCGCTGCCGAGGCACCTGAGCTAACCGTAAAAGCGGTATCTGGCAGTGGCAGTATCTCCTATCAGTGGTATGCCGATGAAACAATAAATGGAACAACAAAAAACAAAGTAGAACAAACGGGGCAGGGTGCAACATCTGCGACCTACAAGATTCCTACAGGACTTTTGGCAGGCACCTATCAATACTACTGTGTAGCGACCTGCGGTGAATATACGGCGACCTCCCAAAAGGCTGCTTTTACGGTAGAAGAAGGTGTTGCGGAAGTTACGGTAGGTGGGAATACAACACGTTATGCAACACTTACGAAAGCATTCGATGCAGTTAAAGCTACAGTAAATGCTGCTGATGCGGATGCAGACCTTGAAATTACGTTGAAAATCCTGAAAAATATTTCTGAGACAGGAAGCGAGTGGAAAATAGATGGGGGTACAAAAAATGTCAATTTTTGTATGGACCTCAATGGCTGTACCGTTACAGGAAAGGGTCTTTATATCATTGGCGAAGGTGTGAAGGCAGTCTTTAAAGACGCAGGCACGGGACAGAATGGAACACTGAACGCCCCAGTTTCTATTCGGAACAAAGCAAAGCTTACGGTAGAGAATGGTAATTATACGAAGAACTTGAGATTTTCCAGCGGTGCGACTGGAGAATTAAAAGGCGGTTATTACAGCCAAAGTATTTATATTGGAAATGCTAATAGCGACAATACAGGCATTTCCTGTACAATTACCGGAGGTGAGTATAAGGGAAGTGAGGTTTGCGTATACGGCGGTGCGGCTCTTAGCGTATCCGGAGCTGATACAAAGATAGATACTTTGCAGATAGACCACAGTAAGAAGCTGCGTGCAGAAGTAACGCTTTCGGGTGGTGAGTATAAGATAATTACTCTGGTTGCTTTTCCTGGAAGCAATGACGATTTGCTTGATGAAGAACAGCGCTATGCTATCGAGGATACACTGGCAGATGGTTATGCCTTTTATTCATCTGGTATTAAGACCGATATAAGCAGAACGGAAAAAACGCTGAACAATGTAAAGGTACTTCCCGCTGATACACCAGAGGATGCATCTTTGGCTGTTGTAAAGTTTCAGATAGAGAAAAATGACGGTAAGACAAAAACAAAGTACTTTCTGACATGGGATGCTGCTATGAGTTGTCTGGAAGCTACGGAATCGAATTTGAACAATCTGCAGGAATATACGACGTGGAAGAAGCTGGAAATTCTGCTGCTGAAGGATACAGAAGCTACTAGGGGTTATGCGTTGGCTAATAAAGCGTATCTCCCAGCTGAGATAACGCTGCGTTCAGAGGGTAATGAGCCACATACCTTGACGGGTAGGGTAAACAGCCTGTTTAAGACAGGGGAGCAGGATGTTACCATAGAAAATATAAACGTGGTTGGAAACATAGCCTTTCTTGGTAATACGAAAGGTACACAGGCGCAGGATGCCGCTGTACTGCGGCTGGGCGAGGGTGTAGCTGGACTAAAGGATGTAACGGTTCCTTCTGGCAAGGCTGAGATAGTTATAGAGAAGGGAGCAAAAATACCTGATACGTTTACAGGAGATGAAAGTAATCTGAATGCCAGCATCTACTGCAATCATGACTCTGCTGGCGATATTGCCAGCAGAATAGAGCAAGGAGCCAGTGCATTTAAGGTATGGTTTCCGATAGAGCTTGGTGGTATCACTCTGCCCACAGACAAAGAAAATGACACAAATGTCACGCAGAGGGACGGTGCAACCTACGGACTGTACAGTAATGGAGGTACGACGGACCAGAAAATTAAGGTCACGGGCGAGGTCTGCTCTTATGAGCCTTATGGCGGCAATGCAGTAACGATAGAAACGACAGACCTTTCCTTCACGATGCCGTCTTCTAAGGTAACCCTTAAGGCACATACGAAGGATGACTATGGCTATTGCGATAGCTGCCAAAAGACGGACCTTGCGGAAGCCTATAAAAATGGACACCTTCATATCGAAGGTCTGGTAGGCCGTACCTACGACAGCTATCCGCAGGTGATGACAGGAGTTACACTGGATACTGCGAATGGCAATAAGTCGCTGACTGGGCCCTCATATAAATCAGGCAGAGAATTGGCACAGGATTCCACAGACCCTGCAAATGCAGACATTTCCAAAGCAAATTATTATGTGGTCTATGCCAATAATATAGACTGCTACAGGAATGAAGAAGGTGGAAGCGATTTCAAGGCTGATGAAGCACCGAAAGTTACGATCACCGGACAGGGCAGCTATTACGGCACGATTGAGCACTATTTCACGATTGGATATGGTGAAGTTGTGGGAGAAGGCTTTAGTGGCTATCAGGGAACCTATGATGGGAAAGCCCATGGAGCTGTTCAGTATGGAACCGTCAGACTTAAGGCAGACGCTGTTGATAGCCAGACAATGATTCCGGTTGCTGATGGGCTGATCGTACCCTGTACTGGAAAAACAATGGAAACGGATGGATTTGCCAGCAATTTTACCTATTATTTTGTACTTATGTATTATGAAAATGGAGTTTCTCAAGGTTATAAACAAATAAATGATCCGGTTACAGAGAATCATATGATAACCAATGCCGGAAACTATACAATTTATGTTTTAATACATGAAGCTAGAAAAAATATGTGTGCTTCTCTCCCTATTGTCGTGAAAGCGACCATTGAGCCGAGAAGTTTAACAGATTCCGTGATCCATCTGGATGATATAGGTATCACGGTATATTACACCGGTATGCCGATCATTCCTGAAAACTGGGATAGAGGAATCACAGATTCAAACCGGAAAAATGAGCCGGGAAATGACCAGGGAGTTCTGGACAAAGACAAAGATTTCACCGTAAGTGCTGAGAATAATACGGAGGTGACAAACGGTAAAAGAGATGGAAAGATTACCTTTACCGGAATTGGCAATTATAAGGGTGAGCTCGTCAGATACTTTGACATTGCCCATGCGTTTACTCTGGCACAGACCACGGTATCCAAGAATTGTTGGTACAATGAGGATTCCAACTGGTGGAAAAACGGCATACCTGCTACGTTTACGGAAAATGATGTAACATCAGACAATCCAGTATCTGACTGGAAAAATATAGTATATCGGACCGCCAAAGGAAAATATGCCATTGTAAGCGATGAAGTTGTGTTTTATGCAAGCCTGGAAGATGCGGTTGCAGGCAAAAATCCGGGTTATACCTTTAAGGAAGAAGGCACGCATACCGTAACTTTATATGGAAAAGACCCATGGAATCAATCTATTGTTCCTGTAGAGATTACGATAAACATTGATACCACCGCACCGACCTGGGCAGATGCAGATGGCAAGGAAGATGGTTATGGCATCCAGATCAAAGATAACTGGTGGAGAACACTTTTAAATAAGATCAGCTTCGGACACCTCTACAATGATACAACACTGGATATTAAGATTCATGCAAACGATGCAAAAGAGGGCGTGAATAAGGTAAGTGGGGTATCTAAGTATTACTATTATATTGACCAGATCACAGACACTGCTTCGGCAACGGGAAAGACCAAAGCAGAACTGGACACTCTGGCAGCCGATGGTAAATTTACGCAGGTAGATGCAGGAAACTGGCTGTCGGACAGTGCAACCATTCATGGCGCATTAGGCGAGGATGGTAGCTATGTAGTCTATGCTTATGCGATGGATAACGCAGGAAATCAGAGTGATTATATCTGTACCGATGGCATTGTGGTGGATGCACAGGCTCCTGTAGTAAAAATAGCTGACCCGAAAAAAGAAGACGGTACTCTGAAGGATACAGAGGCAATACTCAAGGTTAATTTAAGCGAAGATGCAACGCTGATGTGGTTCTTTGTATCCGAAGGAGTATTTGACGGGGTTACTGACTACACCTACGACGACTGCAAAAGAGATATTGAAAGTTATATGAAAGGTGAGCCAAAGTACCCACAGTTCGCTGTCGAAAACGATGGAAAATGGGCGCCCCGCAATGGGTGGAATTTTAAACCGGACGAAAATCTTTATTGTGGACAATGGGAAGTTCGTACGGAGGGACTTAAGTATAGTAATGCTAACCAAAACTTTGTTGCGAGTTGGACACCTACAATCTTCAAAACGACAGGAACAAAAGGTGATAATAAAATTGAAATAGGTAATTTTGGAAAGCCGGACGTTTATTTTCCATTGTATCCAAGTAAGAAAACTGCAGTCTGGATAGCAGCCATTGACAAGGCAGGCAATATAACGGCATTAACGGAGCCTGCTATTGAATTTACCACTGCAAAGACGACTCCGTATGTAAAGACTGCACCGGTTCTTTCCGGTACTTATGGTAATACGGTATCTGCCATGTTTGAAAAGGCAGATATGACAAAGGCAAGCGTGACAGCAGGACAGAACAGTGACACGAAGATTGAGGGTACATGGACTCTGGCATCTGAGGATGCAGATGAGATTCCGACAGTCGGTACAAGTGAGGAATACACGCTTGTCTTTACACCTACAGGAAGTGATGCAGATACCTATGATCCTGTAACCTGTGAAGTGACGCCGGAAGTTTCTAAGAAGCAGATGACCGTAGTGATTTCTGATAAGGAAAAATTCTATGGGGAAGCAAACCCTGCACTTACATGGAGCCTTGTCACAGGTGATGCCTACGCAGACAATGTTCTAGTAGCAGGTGATACCGAAGAAGCACTTGGCATCAGCTTATCAACTACTGCGAAAGACAATTCCAATTTTGGAACCTACGCAATTACAGGCTTATCAGTTAGTGCCAATTATGAAGTATCCTTTACCGGAAACGGTTCAGAAGGCAAGAGTGGTGTTCTGACCGTAAAACAGGCAGCTAATAGTTTTACTACAGCACTTAGCTGTTCTGATCATACTTATGCGAAGGATGAGACACCAAAACCAAATGCAACAGCAAAATTCGGTACAGTAACCTATAAGTATGCAAAAGCCGATTCAGATGGTAATGCACCTGCAGCCGATTCTGCATATACAGATGCCATACCTGTAAATGCAGGAACCTATGCAGTAAAGGCCTATGTTGCAGAGACAGATAACTATGCAGGACTTACAAGTGATCCGGTCGTATTTACGATTAACAAAGCAGCTTCACCGAACATTGGTGATGAGGAAAAGAGTTATTCGTATGTAGCCGGTTCACATGACAAGGCAATTAGTGTGGATATTGCAGGAAAGCTCCCGACAGATAGGGGAACTACAGCATACGCATTAACAAATACGTATAACGAGCAGCTTTTGAGTGATGTAGCAGTAGATCAAGACGGAAACCTGACCTATAAAGTGAAAGAGGCAGATGAATCTCAGGTTGGAGCTGCAACTACAATAACAGTATTGGCTTCAATGGAGAACTATAATGTAGCTCGTTATGTACTGATCATCAAGATTACGGATAAGAAGCTTGTTACATTAAAGAGCGGAAATACAGTATCTGTAAATGGAAGCAATGCACTTACATATGGAGAAAAGCTTTCTAAGCTTAGCTTTAGCAGTGTTACCTTTGTGGAAGCAGATACAGACACCGAAGTAAAGGGAACACTCAAATGGGCTGATCCGGATTGCATACCGACTGCAGGAACGACACAGGCGGGCTGGGTATTCAAGCCTGATGACAGCAAATATTACGAGGACCTTACCGGAACAGCGGCTATTACAGTAGCCAGGGCAACACCGGCAGTAGTAACAGTTCCAACTGTAGCAGAGCGTGTATACAATCCTGCTGTTGCACTAGCTGATTCAGATATGACAGGCGGAAGTGTGACAGGTGCAGATGGCAATGAACTTGCAGGAACATGGAGTTTTGCAGGCACGAATATCATTCCGACTGTAAACAACAAAGGCTATCAGGCAGTATTTACACCTGATGACACAAACAACTACAATACAGTAACAAGAACAATAACTGTTAAAGTAACTAAAGCAACACCGGTAATTGCAGAGAAGCCGACAGCAGGCGCACTTATCTACGGACAGACGCTTTCTGACAGTACCCTGACAGGAGGCAAGGCAACATACAAAACAGCCGATGGAACAGAGGTAGCAGGAACATTTACATGGAAGAATGGTACGACCAAACCTGCAGCAGTCGACAGCCAAAAGACAGAGTATGATGCGATATTTACACCATCAGATACAGCTAATTACAATGCTGTTGGTATAAAACTCAGTCTTACGGTCAATAAGGCAGCGAAAGCTCCAAACATGCCGGAAGCTGCAATGACACCGGCACACAGTACAAAGAAGGTTGGCGATATTACGCTTCCGGATGGCTGGAGCTGGCAGGAGGCAGATAGGGACACGGCGCTTGCAGATGGTGTGGCAGTGACAGCGACTGCGGTTTATACAGGAGCTGACAAGGGCAACTACGAGACAGAAAGTGTAAGCATTACGATTACAAGAAGCGAATGTGATCACAGACATACTGAAATACGGAATCAGCGGGAAGCGACCTGCACGCAGACCGGCTACACGGGAGATACCTATTGTACGGATTGTGATAAACTTCTGAGTACCGGAAAAGAGCTGGCAGCATTGGGACATGATTATAAAGCAACCGTAACAAAGCAGCCGACGACAACAGAAGAAGGCATCATGACCTACACATGCTCCAAGTGCGGACACAGTTACACACAGCCTATCGCTAAGATCAAGTCCGATGACAGCGGTAAGGATAATGGCAGTCAGAACCAGAAGCCACAGCCCGATACGGATAATGGTAAGGACAATGGTACTTCAATTAAGCCATACATCAAGGATGACAGCGGCAAGGAAGGCTGGGATGTTATCAAGCCACAGCTTGAAGAAGCTAAGTCAGGAGATACAGTAACAGTTGCCATGAACGGAACGACTGTAGTACCGAAGGATGTAATTGACAGTATCAAGGGCAAAGATACAACACTTGTTCTGGATATGGGAAATGGTCTTTCCTGGAAGATTTATGGAAAGGATATTACTGGTGCAGCCGGAGATATTGATTTCGGTGTGACAGTCGGAGCCGACGCAGGAAAATCCATTCCTGTGGATGTCATCAACAACGTGACCGGGGAACGGTATTCTATTAACCTGACTCTTGCTTATGACGGAGAGCTTGGATTTACAGCCACACTGACCGTCAACATGGAATCAAAGAATGCAGGACTGTATGCGAACCTGTTCTATTACAATGAACAGACCGGAGAACTGGAATTTATCTGCGCCGGACAGATTGATCCGGATGGAAATGTGGCACTTGTATTTACCCATGCATCAGATTACACAATTGTTGTTGATACCAAGGTTATGAGTGATAACGGTCAGGCAGACAACAAAGCTGATGAAACCATTCCTGCGCCTAAGACAGATTACATTACTTCAAAATATGCATGGAATAATACGATAATCATTATTATAGGTATCTGTATTATACTGATTGTTTTTGGAGCCGTATTATATGTAAGGAAAAAGAGTGGTTCAGAGGAAGAATAATGATGATTTCATAGGAGTTGCACGATTTAATAGAAAGAGCAAAATCAACAAAAAACAGCTAAAAGTATGTATTTAATATTTGGTGCTCGCTTTTTAACATGATATCTATAAAAAGAGCCGATGTAAAACAAAAAACTGGTTTACATCGGCTCTTTTTACTATTCAATGATTATTGAAAGGCGGTGGAAGTATGCTCATAAGATATATGCCGCGACAACGAGCGAGTAATGCGAGTGAGTTCAGGGAAAAGGAGAGAATGCCTATGGCAGAAAAAACAGATGAACAAGTAGCGAAAGCGGATTGCGAATGTCCGCTTTACATCTTACTTATTCTATGATGGAATTTCATTACTAAAAAATGTGCAGATGCACGGAAAAAGGGAGTGTAACGATGGAGA
>NZ_CAJKOX010000059.1 GCF_905201705.1 uncultured Marvinbryantia sp. | reverse complement strand
TCTCTGCGCAGCGCATCCTCTGCCGCCCGGCACTCCCTACATGGCGCATCTTCCGCCGCCTGGCGCTCCCTGCGCAGCGCATCCTCTGCCGCCCGGCGCATCGTCTCAGTGGAAACATGGCGCTTTTCCTCTGCGATCCGCTCTCTCGTTTTCGCCGCAATCTCTTCTAAAATATTCATGAATTTCTCACATCCTATACGTTGCTTTCCTTAAATGCCACTTTTTCCATATGCTGCATTTTCACGCGTTGCTCTTTTCCACAAATTCCTCCAGCTTTTTCAATGCCGCTCCGCTGTCGATCAGCTGCTCCGCCATGCGCACGCCCTCTTCCATTGTCTGTGTCTTCCCGGCAATGTAAAGCGCTGCTCCGGCGTTTAAGCATACCGCACAGCGCTTTGCGCCGCGCTCGCTTCCGCTTAAAATATCTTTTGTGATCTGCGCATTTTCCTGCGGGGTGCCGCCTGTCAGCGCATCCTTGTCGCAGCGCGTATAGCCAAACTGCTCCGGCGTGATCTCGTAGGACTGGAACCAGCCGTCGCGGATCTCGCACACGCTGGTCGGCGCGCACATGGAAATCTCATCGAGCTTTTCCTGCCCGTACACCACCATGCCCTTTTTTACTCCCAGCTTTGCCATAACCTGTGCCAGCGGCTCCACCAGAGCTTCATCATAAACACCCATCAGTTCCATATTCGCGCCCGCCGGATTGGAGAGCGGTCCAAGAATATTAAACACGGTGCGGATACCAAGCTCGCGGCGGATCGGCGCGACATATTTCATTGCAATGTGATAATTTTGCGCAAACAGGAAGCAGATCCCGATCTCCTTTAAAAGCTCCGCGCTCTTCTCCGGTGAAATTGTGATATTCACGCCAAGCGCCTCCAGCACATCCGCCGCTCCCGACTTTGACGACGCCGCGCGGTTGCCGTGCTTTGCCACCGGCACACCGCCCGCTGCGATCACAAGCGAGGCTGTGGTGGAAATATTGAAGGAATTCGAACCGTCGCCGCCCGTTCCGACGATTTCCAGCACATCAAGGTCATGAAGCAGCTTGATGCAGTGTGCCCGCATTCCCGCCGCCGACGCCGTGATCTCGTCGATCGTCTCGCCCTTCAGTGAGAGCGCAGTCAGATACGCCGCCTTCTGTACATCAGTCGCCTCGCCGCTCATGATCTCGTTCATCACAGCTTCCGCCTGCTCATACGTCAGGTCCTGTTTTTTCGATAATGCGATAATTGCCTCTTTAATCATGCCTGTTTCCTCCCTTTCGCTATGTTCACAAAATTTTGTATGATTTTCAATCCGTCCGGCGTCAGAACCGACTCCGGATGGAACTGCACTCCGTAAACCGGATACTCCCGGTGCTGCACTGCCATGATCTCTCCGTCCGCCGTCTGCGCGGTAATCATAAGCTCCGGCGGCAGACTGTCTTTTTCCGCCGCAAGCGAATGGTACCTCGCCACTTTTATGTGACCTTTCAGCCCAGCAAACAGCGGCGAATCGCCGATCAGCTCTGCCTGTGAGGTTTTTCCGTGCATCAGCTCTTTTGCGTAGGAAACTACGCCGCCAAAAGCTTCGCAGATTGCCTGATGCCCGAGGCAGACGCCCAGGATCGGCACCTTATCTTTAAAATAGCGGATCACTTCTATACAGATGCCCGCATCCGCCGGGCGTCCCGGTCCCGGTGAGATCACGATTGCCTCTGGCTGCATCGCCTCGATTTCCGCGATACTGCAGGCATCGTTGCGGATCACCCTCATATCCGGCTCTGCGCTTCCGATATACTGCACGAGATTGTAAGAAAAACTGTCGTAATTATCAATCAGTAAGATCATTCCAGCCCCTCCTGCGCCGTCAGAACTGCCTGCACCACTGCCTTTGCCTTGTTGCAGCATTCCTGGTATTCTTTCTCCGGCACGCTGTCCGCCACGATTCCCGCCCCGGACTGCACACAGATTTTTCCGTTTTTCTTGTATACCAGCCGGATACCAATGCAGGTATCCAGATTTCCGGTAAAGTCGAGATAGCCGACCGCGCCGCCGTAGATGCCGCGTTTCCTGCCCTCCAGCTCCTGTATGATCTGGCAGGCACGGATCTTCGGCGCTCCCGACAGCGTGCCTGCCGGAAGAATAGAATCCACAGCGTCCACACAGTCCCTGTCCCCGCGAATCTGCCCGGATACGGTGGAGCCAATGTGCATCACGCAGGAAAACCGCTCGATACTGCAGTACTTTTCCACCTTTACACTTCCGAGCCTGCTGATCCGTCCAATATCGTTTCTGCCAAGATCCACCAGCATGTTGTGCTCCGCGAGCTCCTTTTCGTCCTGCAGAAGCTCCTTTTCAAGGCTCTCATCTTCCTCCTCTGTCCTGCCCCGCGGCCTTGTTCCGGCAAGCGGAAAGGTGTACAGCTTTCCGTCCTCCAGCTTCACCAGCGTCTCCGGCGACGCCCCTGCGATCTCCACATCATCGCTGGAAAAATAAAACATATACGGCGACGGATTGCTTGTGCGAAGCACCCGGTAGCTGTCAAAGAGACTTCCCTCCGCCCTCGCGGTCTGCGGATTGGAGAGTACCACCTGGAAAATATCGCCCTCATGAATGTAGTGCTTTGCGCGCTCCACCATCTGCGTGTACCGCTCTCTGGAAAAATCCGGCTTCAGCTCTTCTTTTAGTTTCAGCGGGCGGAACCTTGCCTTTGCCCCGCTGTTCAGAAGCGCCGCCATCTCCGCAAGCTCATTCTCTGCATTTTGATAAGAGACATCAATATCTTTTGTATCCACTCCGGTGATCAGTACCAGCTTCTGCCGGTAATGGTCAAACACCAGCGCTTTCGTAAACAGCATCAGATCCATGTCACGGAAATCTTCGCCCTCCGCAGAGGAAAGCTGCAAAGTCGGCTCCGCATATTTTAAATAATCATAAGAGAAGTATCCGACCATTCCGCCGGTAAACGGCGGCATTCCGGCTATTTTCGGACTTTTATATTTTGCAAGGATCTCCCGGATAAATTTCCCCGGATGCGCCGCTGTGTATTCCTCGCAGAGATCAAACTCCTCCGACGACTCCCCTCCCGCATTTTCCGGAGATAATTCCTTTATGTCCGCCTCGCCGCCGATGCTTTCTGTCTCCGTTCGGTTTCTGCGGATACGTACCTTTCCGTCCGTACAGGTTATTTCCAATACCGGCTCATAGCCCAGTATAGAATATCTGCCCCACTTCTGATCGTTCTCCGCGCTCTCCAGCAGATAGCAGTGCCGGCTTGCCGCCCGCAGCGTCCGCATCACCTCCACCGGGGTAAATCGGTCAGCGTACAGCTCCCGGCTCACCGGGATCCGCCGGTAATCACCTGATGCGGCGATTTCTTTTACTTTTTCCAGGGTAGGATACATCATAATAAGCTCCTTTCTCACTTTTCTCCCGTATCTGCCTGATATATGTCTCTCTCCTCAGGCTCGCAGAGTTTCTCTGCTCGCTGTCGCGATATTCGCCGGACAGAAACTTCTCTGAGCGTTATTTTCCCGCTGCCGGAATACTTCCATTCCGGTGGACATAGCAGATATCTGTCTGAAATGCAAGCATTTCTCCCGATATCTGCTATGCCCACGAGAACGCAGGCGTTCTCGTCAGCGGCCAGATACCTCCAGATTGTTTCTGCCCGGCTCATTATCCGCGCAAAAAACCCGCCCATGACAGAATCTTCTTCTGTCAAGGACGGGTACAATCTCATTTCTTCCCGCGGTGCCACCTTGATTCACGGCTTGCCCATGCGCTCTGCAAGATACGAACATATCTCCGGCAACTAACGTATGCCCTCACGTCGCAGAATACTCGGATTACTCCTTTCCCTGCGCCCTCGGCGGTCCATTTGGCAGCCTGCATTTCCACCCGGCTCTCACCTGCCCGGACTCTCTGTGCGCGCACAACTGCTTTGATCTCCGCTTCAGCGGTTTAAAGTATTAATTTCTTGTAGTATATGCTTTCAAAATGCATTTGTCAAGAGTTTTTTCAGCTAATCACTGGCAGAGTTTTTTCAGCTAATCACTGGCACTAATCGCTACTAATCACTGGCAGGGCGTATGAGCGGAGCCTTTTCTCCTGCCTTAACCATCTCCTCTATTAACTGCCCGGCAAGCTCCGCCCGGATTTCTTTATATGCCGGATCCCGGATCAGATTATGCAGTTCATACGGATCCTTTTTCAGATCATAAAGAAAATCATCCTCATAATAATCGCTGCTTCCCTCGCTCCATCCGTCCGAATCCGGCGCATACACACTGTACAGATAATCCTCCGTGCGGATACACCTGCCCGTCCGGCTTTCGCTGATCTGAGCAAAAATACGGTTGATCCGCCCTTCTGTCTCACCGTCCGCCACTTTTTTCAGATTTTCTCCGATCATGGCATCTCCCACATCCACGCCTGCCATAGCCAGAAAGCTCTTCGGCAGGCTGCCGGTGCTTACCAGATCGGTAATCCTCTTTCCTCCCCGGAATCCGGGACCGCTGATCACCAATGGCACCTTCAGACATCCGGAATGACAGGACCTCTTATAATCGTCACCGCCCCTTAAATGGCTGTCATGGTTTCTTGTCCGGAAATGCGATCCATGATCCGACGCATAGACAATAACCGTATTCTCATATAACCCTTTTTCCTTCAGTTTTTTTACAACACGGCCAAGATTATCGTCCAGACTCCGGCAGCATCCCAGATAATCCGGATACATCTCGCGGTAATCTCCATCCAGCGCTTCCAGATCCCCCGGCAGCTTATAATTTTTAAACCGTTCCTTTGAACCTTCCGGCCCTTCGTAACAGTTATGGTCATTCTGATGGTGCGGTTCAATATGAGAAATTGTCATAAAAAACGGTTTTTCCCCCGTATACTGATCCAGGAATTCCAGTGCAAAATCCGTAATGCAGTCCGCCCGGTATCCTTTAAATTCGCACTTCTGCATATTTTCATCAAAAACATAGCCGTCATATCCATGAGAAGTAAATTCCAGAATATCCGCCGCGCGCCAGAAGCCCTTATATCCGCCTCTTCTCTCGGGCGGAATTGCTTTTGTCTCATAATCAGGCTCCGGCGGCATATCATAGGTTCCCCTGCTGCTTGCCAGATGCCATTTTCCCACATATGCCGTTTCATATCCATTTTCATGAAAGTAATCGGCTATCGTTTTTACATTCAGCGGCAGCGCCTGTGAATTCCTGTAACAGTTTATTTCCGTCGGATACCTGCCGGTCTGGAACAGCGCCCTGCAGGGGCCGCATACCGGCTGCGCTGTGTAGGCCTCCTCAAATAATACGCCTTCCCTGGCGATCTGATCCAGATTCGGACTGATCTCCAGCTCCTGTCCATAGCAGCCCAGCGTATCCGCTCTCTGCTGGTCCGTAAAATAAAACAGAATATTCGGTCTGCTCATAGTCCCTCTCCTCTCTTTTCTATTTCAATCCCGAGGTCACGATCCCCTCCACAAAATATTTCTGACAGCACAGAAACAGAATTACCATCGGCAATGCAACCAGCACAGACGCCGCCATCAGCTGGTTCCACTGAATGGAGGTATCAACTTTAAACATTGTCAGCGCCAGCTGTACCGTCTTGCGGTTATCCGAATTTGTCATAACCAGCGGCCACAGATAATCATTCCACACGGAAACGCTCTTCATCAGTCCCAGCGTAGCCAGGATCGCCTTTGAATTTGGGATGTAGATCGTAAAAAACGTCTTCCATTTATTTGCTCCGTCAATCTCAGCCGCCTCATCCAGCGACCGCGGAAAATTCTCATAAAACTGCTTGCACAAAAATACACCGTAAGATCCGGAAACTAAGGGAATGATCAGACCCGCAAATGTATTGATCAACCCTTTTCCGCCCACACCCAGAATATTATTTCCTCCCGCCAGCGGGAATCTTGCCATGATCAGAAAGGTAGGAAGCATGGTAACCTGCGCCGGCATCATCAGGCCTACCATCAGAAGTCCGAAAAGCGCTCCCGAGCCGCGAAACTTCAGCCTTGCAAACGCATATCCGGCAATCGAATTAAACAATAAGGAAAAGGCGACTGCCAACAGCGTAATTAGCAGGGAATTGCGGAAATATACCGGCCAGTTTCCGTTTGACATAGCCATAATATAATTATCAAGAGAAATCTTCTCCGGCAAAAAACTGAAAACTGCCGACCGGATCTCATCCATCGTCTTAAAAGACGTCGTAACCATCATAAGGATCGGCGTCAGCATAATCAGCGAAGCAAGCGTCATAGCCGCTGCCCACATCACATGATAAATCTTTTTTTTCTTCATTGTGCCCTCCTATGATACATCAACATCCTGCCCGCGGCTTCCAAATTTGAATACCAGAGCCGTGACAACAATGGAAAACAGGAGCAGCACTACGGACATCGCGCTCGCATATCCCATCTTGAATTCCAGAAAAGCTCTCCTGTATATCTGATGAACAATTGTCGTTGTACGGTTCAGCGGGCCGCCGCTCGTCATAATATTAATCTGTTCAAAAACTGCAAAGCTGTTTACGATTCCTGTCACGAGCAGGAAAAACGTTGTGGGGCGCAGCATCGGCCAGGTGATTTTCACGAATTTCTGCAGGGCATTGGCGCCGTCCAGAGACGCTGCTTCGTATAAAGAATCCGGAATGGACGTCAGTCCCGAAAGGAAAATGACCATCGAATATCCACAGTTTTTCCATATTCCCATAATGATCACGCAGGGCATTGCCATATTGGGATCCTGCAGCCACTGTTTGGCAGACACGCCGAACATTTTTAAAATCGAGTTTAAAAGGCCAAAGGTCGGATCATAAATCCACAGCCATACCATGGACATACATACCATGGACATCACATTCGGCAAATAGAACGCCGTCCGGAATATCGGGATCAGCCGCGACTTCCGATACAGGATCACAGCGACAAATAAGCCAAGAGCCAGCTGCGGAAACAGCGTAAATATACTGTAGAACAGCGTATTTTTTACCGCACTGAAAAAGTCGTCATCTTTCAGCAAATTGATATAATTTTTCAGGCCCACCAGATCCGGCGCCGTATAAAGATTATAATTCGTGACGCTGTAATACAGAACCATGCCGATTGGAATTAAGATAAACACAGTAAACACAAAATATGCCGGAAAAATCATGGCATACGCACAATTATCATATTTTTTCTTTTTTCTTATCTTTACCCGGTCCACTTTTACCCTCCTTCACACTCTCCATACTTTTTAATGGCGGGATGCACAGCTATCCATCCCGCCATCAAATCACTGATTATCTATTTCTTCCTGAATCTTTTCCGCCGCATCATTCAATGCCTGTTCCGGCTCTGCCGCATCATACATGATCTGTTCCATTGCCTGTCCGATAATATTATATACGGAGTTCGCATAGGCAACCTTCGGCGAACCTGTGCCGCAGGCGATCGATGTATAAATTGCCTCATGTTTTTCAGGATCCTCCGCGATATATTCCTCTTTCAGAGATTCTCTCAGGACTGCGGTTCCAAGATCCTCATAGCGCGTCCACATATTTTCCGCAGAAGAAACATATTCGATGAATTTCCATACCTCTTCTTTGTGCTCGGTTTCCCCGCTCATGAACATAAAGTTCATTCCGCAGAATGTCGCCTGCTGTGTGCCGGAAATCGGATCCGCCATTGCGATCTTTCCTTCCAGATCACCTGTATTCCAGTTGGCGAAATTGCTGTCACTTGCAAATGTCATCGCCGCTTTTCCGGTTATAAACGGGTTTTCATCCGCATTGTCGGCATTCCAGAAAATCACGCCCTTATCTGCCAGCTCCTTCATAAACTCCGCCGCCTCGATCGCTTCCGGCGTATTGCACAGAATCGTGTTATTGTCGTCATCAACCAGGTTCTTCACACCGTTCTGCTCGATAAAGATGGAAAACCAGTGCTGTGTGTTGGTTCCTGATGTCGGAAGTCCCAGGCCCGTCTGCACGACCGTATCTCCATCCTTTTTGATCAGGGCTTTATGCGCTTCTCTGAGCTCATCCCATGTCGTCGGCGGAGATTCCGGATCCAGGCCTGCTTCCTCAAACATTTCTTTGTTATAAATCAAAATACGCGGATCGGCAATTACCGGGATCCCATACTGTGTCCCGTTAATATTTCCAAGAGAAAGCGCGCTCTCCATGAAATCCTCTTTTCCGTCCCACCCTTCCATATACTCATCCAGCGAAGCATACTGTCCGAGAGGTACGCGGGTTCCCATGGAGGCCAGCGTGAAATTGATAATATCCGGCGCTGTCCCGGAGGCAAAGCCTGTATTCAGTTTCGTCTCAAAATCATCTCCTGCCGGCGCCTCCTGATATTCGATTTCAATATTCGGATTTTCCTCCATAAAACCGTCTACCATTTTCTCCCAGTACGCTTTTTTCTCCGGCTCCGTACCAACGCGCAAAAAAACAAGTTTCACTTCCTCTTCGCTTGTCTCTTCCGCCACCAGTTCTTCATTTCCATCGAATCCGCACCCGATCGTACCGAAAACCGACGTCATCCCCATTACCGCTACACAGAACATTGCTAATTTTCTTTTCATTGCTTACGTCCTCCTTTATTTGATAAATTTATTATAAAAAAACGAAATGCAAAAAAACAGGTTTCTGTTTCTCAAAAATTTGCATTTCGTTTTATCGTTTCAAAATCTGAAGTTAAGTTTCCTCTTCTTTTCAGAGAAATTTGTAAAAATTTAATTTCTTTTTGTATTATTTTGTTTTCTGTACTCAGCCGGAGAACACCCATAACTTTCCTTAAAAGCCCGGCTAAAATGCGCTGCATCAAAAAATCCTGTTTTTTCCGCAATTTCCTGAATCGGCAGCTTTGTATTTTTCAGGAGAACACAGGCATTCTCCAAACGGATCCGCTGCAGATAATCACTGAATTTCTCTCCTGTTTCCTTTTTAAACAATACGGAAATGTACGTCCGGCTCAGATGTATTTTTTCCGCAATGTCCTCCATCAGAATTTTTTCGCCGTAATGCAGCTCCACATAATTCATAACCTCCTGAATCGGTTCCGAATAGTGTTTTGTCTCCCATTTCCGCTGCAGTAAAGAAGAAAGATATGTTTGCGCCTGTTCCACTCTCTGACGTAAGATCTGATACTTCCCGCAGTTTTCTCCCAGCAGCAGGTCGATCATCCCTACCTTCTTCTGTTCCTGTGTATCAAGCGTATACCTCCATAGCCTGTGAATATACGCGGTGAGAATTTCATCGCATATTGATTTCACATATTGCGGCGGAAGAAACACCGCATCGCTTAGTTTTTTCAGCAAAAATTCTATTTTCTCATCCGCCTCGCCGTATTGCTCCTTTTCAATCAGCCCGATGATTTCTTTCATATCGCGTCTGCAGTACAATTCTCCTTCGTCATCCTCTGCCAGAACACTCATTTCCTCATACCTCTGATATCCCGGAACGTCAAAGAAAACACGATTTTTTCTGGCCTGACAGGCCTGCCGGTATAGATCCCTGATCTGACAGAATCCGTCTTTTTTACAGCTGATTCCCACAAAAAGCCTTTCTCCCAGATGTGTCTGCAAGATCTCGTACAATTCCCCGGCAATCTCCGACCGGAGCCAGTCGTTTCTGTGATTATAGATGATCGTATACTCCTGCAGCGCGTTCGGGAAGCCATAACCGGTAAGATGCTTTTCTTCCATATACAGCTCAAAAATTTCTCCCGCTTTTTCCATAATTTCCGTTTTCTCGAAAAAAATATTTATGACGACCAGATTACGGGGATCCAGATCTATATGGTTTTCTTTTATGATATCACATAATTTCTCCTCCGATACACCATCTGTCGCTTCGATCAGGTATCTGAGAGTTTTATCCGTCTGTTCCCCATCCCGCTTATCATTCCTCTGGCCGGAAAGATAGATCCGCGCCTCCTCAAGAATTTTCTCAACTCCCTCCCCGGTGATCTCCGGTTTCAGCACAAATTCATGTACGCCCAGCTTCAGCGCCTGCCGCGCATACTGAAACTCATCATATGCGCTGAGAATGACCGTATAGGGATACTTCCCCAATTCCTGAATATTTTTCAGCAATTCCATACCGTCCATGCCGGACATGCGGATATCAGTGAAAATAACATCCACTTCATGTTCTCTGCAATACTCCAGCGCCTGGCGGCCATTGGCGAATTCCCCTGCAACCAGATAGTTCGAACCCAGTTTTTCTATTTTCTTTTTCATCCACTGCCTGGTAATACTCTCATCGTCAACTATAATTATTCTTATCATCTTACATCTCCCGTCAGGCTTTCCCTTGCCTCAGCTTCCCGCTCTTTCTGCGCCGGCATACATAATTCCACGCAAACGCCTCCTTCTTCCGTCTGACTGACGCTCAGACCGTATTCCTCTCCAAAAAACAGCTGAAGTCTTTCCTGAACATTTTTAAGTCCGATGCTGCTCACCTGTTCCCTGCACTTGCTTTCAGAAGGCTCCTCCAAAATCCGTTTGATCTTTTCCACATCTGCGCCCTCGCCGTCATCCAATACGCGGATCACAAGGTTCTGCTCCTGCCGCCGGCCCTCGATCCTGATATGTCCCATCCCTTTCTTTTCGCTGAACCCATGCGATATGGAATTTTCCACAAGTGGCTGTATGGAAATCCTTGGGATCAGACACTCCATAACCTCTTCATCCACATCTATTTTCCATTCAAAGGTATCCTGGTAACGGTTTCCCATCAATACAAGATATGTCTCCAGCGCCTGCAGCTCTTCCCGAATCGGAATCAGTTTGCGATAATCCGAAAATGTTCTCCTCAGAAGCTTTACCAGCGCCATTAATGACTGGCCCGCCTTATCTTCCATTCCCATCTCCATCTGAAAACGTATGGACGCCAGTGTATTATAGAGAAAATGCGGGTTGATCTGCGCCTGCAGGGCCTGAAGCTCCAGGACACGCTTTTCCTCATCCTTTTCCTTCAGCTGCTCGATCAGCTGCTCGATTCTCTCGATCATCATATTAAACTGCTGACTGAGCTCACCGAACTCATCCATGTTTTCCACTTCCGTGCGGACGCTGAGATCCCCTTTATAGACATTGCGCATATCACGTTTGAGTTTCTGTACCGGCCGGCTGATATATCTGGAATCAACGATAGACATGATAATTTCCAAAGCGAAAAAAACGAGCAGTGCCAGTATGATCCACACGTAGCTCTGATTTGTGCTCCAGACCATCCCCTGTCTTTTCTCGTACATGATGATTTTCCACTGTGTGGATGGGCTGGTCACAAAATATACCTGAGAGTTGCTTCCATTCACTTTCGCCTGAAAGTAGCCATGGTCGTACCCGGTGAGTTTCTCTAAGTAATTCTCTGAGGTGATCTTCCTCCCGATCATCTCCTGGTTTGTGGACGTAATAATAGTCCCGGTATCATCCATCAGCATAACCTCCTGGTTATCCTGCTCGATTCCTGCTGCAAAAATATTAAGGATATCCGTATGCGTAATATTTACGTCAAAAATCCCCACGCAGCGTCCGCTGTTAAAATTTTTAATCAGACGGATGGCTCTGACAGCGCTGTCTTCCCCCAGCGCCTGAAATTCCTCGCTCTGATAGGTCGGAATATAGCGGATCCTGCTCTTTCCGTCCAGCACGGCAAACCATTCCTCTTCTTTTAATTTTTCAAGATCCGGATACCGGGTTGCGATCTGGTTTACATTTTCAGAAATAGAATAATTGACGCCGTTTTCCCCGAGAATTTTCAAATCACATTTTTTATTCGTCCCGGAATATTTATTCTGCTGCATGAATTCGGTTATTGTTCTTCTGGTTGTTACGCGCTCATACTCGCTTTGAAATTTTTCTTTCGAGATCAGACGGTTTATCTCATAATTTCCCATAAAATTTTCCGAATACATAACAATGCTGTTCAGATAATACTCCATACTGGTATTGATCTGATTCAGGATCACGATTCTGGACTGATTTAAGCGCCTGTTGCTCTCTGTGTTGATCACCGAAATAATACCCACGCACAAGATCAGGCAGGGCAGCACAAAAAAGCACATATTTGTCACCAGGATCCTGTGCTGTAATCGCATCGGCTTTCTTTTTATCTTCATAATCGCATCAGCCCCCGAAATATCCCTGTTTTTCACATTGTACAAAGTTATGAACTCATTTTGCCTTTAAATCACTAGCATCAGGAATGGTATCACGATTGGTCTCAATGGTATCACGATTAGTATCGCTGATACCATTCTTTCCGCTGATTTGTGAACATTGCCGCAGTGTTTGAATTCAACTGCAACTATCCCTATCTATAAGCATTTTGAAAAGCTTTTTATAAGATACTGCCATACCTGATGCCCCATTATTCATGTACTTTTTATCTTCTCATGTTACGTATATCATTGTAGCATAGAATTCTTTCTCTGGGTATCGAAAAAAATAGTGTAATGCTATCCTCTTACGGGATTACCTCCTTCAATCGTTTATAATTACATTTTATATACAGAACCAACTGAGTTGGTCGCATACCAGGCGACATTTTAAATAAAAAAGAGAGACTACCCCATAAAAGGCAATCTCTCCCATATCCTGTCTTTGTGCCAACATATTTATCAAGCCACATAATCATTCTAAGGTTGTCCTTTTCTGAAACCATAATTATTTTATGCAAGCTCAACCCCTTTTCTCCATTGTTTTTTCGTTCTGTAAAGTGGGGCTATCATTCCCGACAGCCCCACTTTCAAACAGTTTTTATATCATCTGACAATCTTTCACACCTGTGAATGAATCTGACGATATGAAAAAACTCAGAATATACACTTAGATTAAATACTTCCCTGCAATTTCCTTCAGCGCCTCCGGCTTTTTCGCGAACCACTCATCAAACGTCGTTCCTCCCGCCTGAACAGCCTGGCCCAGCTCTACAAAGAATGCCGGCATGTTTTTCTGCAGCATCATGCCCCACTGCTCGCCAAAGCGCTCCTCTCCTTCCGCGTCGCTTCCGTTTACATGGAAGGTGAACGCCGGCTCCATCACGCCGTCCACGCGCTTTGCCCCGCCGTGGAAGCCAAGCGTGCCGATCTGATGCGTACCGCAGGAGGAGGTACAGCCTGAAATGTGGATTCTCGGCAGCACACCGTCCGCAAAATCGTGCTTTCTCACTTCCTCAATAATCTGGCGCAGCGCTCCCTGGGAATCACGCAGCCCGATCTGACAGATCGTTGCTCCGATACAGGATACCGACGTCTCAAAAAGATTCTGCGCACCATCGTCCGTCACTGCGAGAACCGCCTTTGCCTCGTCGCCGTTCAGATTGATGATATAAATCGTCTCGTCCGGCGCAATGCGCACCTCGACCGCTTCCATATCTTTGATCGTCTCATAAAGCTGTGCAAACTTCGTCACCACCGGAACGCCGCCGATCGGATGGTAAGCAACCGCATAAAGCCCGTCCTGCTTCTGGGCGATCGCGCGTTTATCCGAAACTGTCGTGCCGTTTCCGCTCTTTGCGACCGCTTCCGCCGTTACGTCGATATCCAGCGTTTCACTCTTCTTCACTTCCGCCAGCTTTTCCAGGTAAGCCGCCTTATAGCCGTCCACACCCAGACTCTCCTGCATGTAGCGTGTTCTTGCCTTACCGCGGTTTTCATAATTTCCGTGCGCCACAAAGGTATTCACCATCGCTTTGATGTAATACAGGATCTCCGTCGGCAAAACATCCTCCGCCACCTTCACACCCATGCGCGGATTGTTGCCAAGACCGCCCGCGCTGTACACGTCAAAGGCGCCGTTTTCCTTCGCGACAAAGCCAAGGTCGCGGAAGGTAGCGTGCGTTTCGTTCGCCGGAGAATTGGAGAAGCCGACCTTCAGCTTACGCGGCATCTTCACAGTCTTGATAAAACCCATCAGATAGTCAGAGGCCGCCTCTGCATAGGGCAGCACATCAAAATGCTCTCCCTGCTCCACTCCGGACAGCGGCGATACCATCACGTTTCGCGGGAAATCTCCGCCGCCTCCCCTGGTGACGATCCCTACATCCATCGCCTTTTCCATGATCGCACAGACAGCCTCTGCGTCAAGGTCGTGGAACTGGATCGTCTGGCAGGTCGTAAAGTGCGCCTTTTTCACGTCGTACTGCGCAATCGCCTCCGCAACGAATTTCAGCTTTTCCTTTGTCAGCCTTCCGCCCGGCATCCGAAGCCGGAGCATACTCGCCTCTCCGCCCTTCTGCGCATAGCTCCCGAAACCGCCGGAAAAGCCCTTGTACTCCTTCATGCTCACTTCTTTTGCATAAAATTTTTCTGTCATGTCCCGGAACTGTGCCAGGTCTTCTTTAAATTCCTGCATTAAACTTTCCATGTCATTCTCTCCCAAAAGAATTATTTTCTTTTATTATAATGAAATTGTCGGGAAATATCAATGTAATCTGCTCCAAAAGTTTTTTCAATAAAATTTCCAGAAAAATCAATACCGTTGACCACCTTTCCAAACATCTTGCAAAAGGTACCTCAAAAAATGCTCTGAAAGCTTACCCGATACAGGTGTGAAGTCTCCTGCAGCACATCCACACTCTGATTGATATTTCCGATAAATACCATAGATGCATATGTTTTACACTATTCACACCCTCTTCGATGATTTCTTCATCATCCGAGCTGCAATACTGACCGAGAAGAAACTCCAACACGTACACCGGTACATTTGCTCCTTCTTTGATATGTTTTGTCAGATCCTTGCGGACAACCTTGCCATCAAAATACTGGCGTAATTTTTCTTTAATTACGGATCGTTTATCATCTGTCTCCATAAATTCGTCCATAGTCTCTCCTCTCTGGTATAGAGTTTATTTCTGTATCTTCCACTGACCAGAACGCCTGCTTCCATTTCTTGTAAGCACGCCTTTTTCCTGTAATCTTGGAAGTATTCGCTTAATTGTTCCTAATGAAATTCCTGTTGCTTCGTGGAGTTTCTTTTGTGTGATTCGAGGATTCTTCTTTATCACAGATAAAATCTTTTTTTCATCTTCAATCAATTCAAGTTCAGTCGCACTTTTAGTCGCATTAGTCTCATCAGTCGCACTTTTAGTCGCATTAGTCGGCATTTTATCGGCACAAATCGGCACTTTATCGGCACTTTCAGTCTCATTTGCCAAGCGATTAGTATCACTGATGCCACTCTCTGACTTCACCGAACCAAAATCAAAGGAGTATTCATCATCCAGCGGCACAATAATTCGGAACACATCGCCTTCTATAAACTGCGGTTCCTGTCCGGAATAGAATTTACTATACTTGAACAAATTGCGGACACCAGAACCAAGCTGATCCGCATATCCTATATTTCGAAAAAATGAAGCTATAATCGGATTCTTCGGATTCGGCTCCATATTATCCACTGTAATATAACCTTCCTTCCATGCGCGGTTTGCATTTTCCACATACATACGTTCTTTTTCAATGACAAACTTTGCCGTATAACTGCTGGAAAATTCCCGGTGCATCAAAGTATTGCTAATCATTTCTCTTACAATCGTATTTCTCAGGCTCTTATTTACAGTATCTTCCAAAAAGAACTTGTCCGGCAAATGCTTTCTTCCAAATTCAAGAAGCCTGTCGTAACTTTCAATCAAATTTGTTTTAATAATCTCACGGTCATCATACCGGTCCACATTTACCTTGCGAACGAGTGCATCTGTCACATAAGCCGGTGCCACATTCAGAATCACATCGTCTTTCCCCAACAACATAATTGCAGCAAGATTATAGCCCTCTTCTCCGGTTGCAATATCACGACCATATAATCCTGCACTTTTCAGTAATTCCTGATCATCCATAGTTGTCCACGGATGCTGTCCGCCTGCATGATTCTGTGCCATTATCCGGATTTTAGGCAACAAATCCAATCGCAAATCTTCCATTTTCGCATATGGATATATTTTCTTTTCTGTAAAGATGTTCTGCTTGCGAATGTACATCTGTGCAATCGCACCAGTAGCAGTCACCTTCACATCCGCATCATCTACACGGTCATAAATAACTTTTTTATAACTATGCACTTCCGCACTCGGTGGGATATGCACATGAATAATCGTATGTTTTTCATCGTATTTGATAATTTCAGGTGCAAGATATACCGTAGGGGAAAACAGCAACGGGTTACTCACAACCTTTATAAAATTCTTCACCATATCAGGAGCTGATTTTTCTGGTACCCCCAAAACTGTACCATCATCCAAAACCCCCATGAAAATGTCTCCGCCAAAACGATTCAAGAAGGAACATACCGTTTCATAAGTATCTGAATCAATTCCGTTGCCGCAGCGTTTAAATTCAACTGCAACAGTTTCTCCTATTGTGAGGACGGATTGTAAGATATTCAAATCCATTTTGGCACCTCCCGTATTAAAAAATTTCTTAAACCAATTATTTGTCTGAAATAACTTTCAAATAATCTCTTCCCAAAGAAGTAATAGCATAGGAAGTAGAGCGATTTGGTTTCCTGATATTGGGTAAACGTACACCTTTAGGCTTACTCTTCTTTTGATCTTTGTCCACTTTATTCAAATAATCAACGATTTCATCTATATTTTTATCTCGTTGTTCATCATTTTTGCAATACACTAGACCCAGGCGTTCTAATTTTTCTTTAATCACTGTTACCTGCTCTGTTTTTAAATTATATCTATCACATAAACTTATAATATTTTCTTGCGTATCTCTGCAATATAATGATAAGACATCAATGTCAAGTTGCGTAAGTTGATTGATGGTATCAAAAAACATCAGCATAAGATTATCATTTGCTTCGTTGCTCATTAAATTGATAAAACCATTTACATGATATGGAACTTTTTCCTGTTGTTTTTCTATTTCTAAATTATCTAACAGCCACTCTACATATTGTCCTCTGAATTTTTCTTGTACTTCTTCTGTCAATGCGACATAATTTTCCTCCATTGCATCAATTCTTTTCGCCATTAAAGTCAGAGCACTCTTAACCCGTGTTTCAAAACGATTTTGTTTATAACTTAATCGAATTCCATTTATTCTTGGTGCACAAGCTCCTATAAGAGTCCCTATTATTTCAGCAATACCTTCAGATACTACAATATCTGCGATTTCTTCCACAGCTGCAGGAAGCATATCACTTTCGACTACCGAATCAACTATCTCTTCTTTCGATGCACTTAAAAAGTCTTTCACTTTCCCCTTTTTCATTATTTTTCCCTCTTAAAATCCAAGGTAGTGTCAAAAACTACCTGTTTTTTTGTTTCAAAAACTTACTAAATTTCTGATTATCTTTTCATAAGTTGGTAAATGCCGATATATCCCGTATTTTAGGGCTTTATCGGTATTTTCTTTTCGGAAGATACCTTGCATAAGCTGGCATTTACCAGCATGAAAATGCAACCAAAAGTAGTAAATGAGTAGTAAATATAAGCTCCGATATTAACAAGCCAGTCTTTCCAGTTCCGCCTTTGCAGATTGAAATGTGCCGTGTGCGTAATAACCAAGTGTCATGGTTATGTTGGCGTGTCCCATGAGATATTGCAGAGTGTTTGGGTTCATTCCTTTATTTGCCATATTCGTACAATAAGTATGTCGGAATGAATGTGGCGTGATGTTCGGTAACTTGTTCGTGTGATACTTGTTATACTTCTTAATCAGCCCTCGCACCATACCCTCATAGTTTCCTGCAACTTTAGGTAAGCCCTCACGATTTAAGAATAGGAAATTGCTATAACCACCTATAATCAACGGTTGTGCCTTTCCTCTGTTCTTTAGTATTCTTTGGATTGCTTGATAAGCCCGTTCTGTCAATGGAAGTTCCCGTTTTCCGTTTTTGGTCTTTGGCGTTTCAACATAGTAGCCCATTTCACTATCTTTCAATAACTGGTGGTCTATATTGAGTATTCTGTTCTGCATATCAATATGTGTCGTTAGTCCGCAAAATTCAGAAATACGAAGTCCCGTTTCCAGCAGAAGTACAACCTCATCATAATACTTACTGTAAATTTTGTCCTTTTCCATAAAGGCAAGCAGGCGTTCTTCCTGCTCTGGTGTAAGGATAA
>NZ_CAJKOX010000058.1 GCF_905201705.1 uncultured Marvinbryantia sp. | reverse complement strand
GTTGCGGTGGATCATGTTGATACGACGACAGGTATTTCGGCAGCAGAACGTTCCTATACAATCATGAAATGTGTGGATGAAGATGCGAAGCCGGAAGATTTCAGAAGACCGGGACATGTATTTCCACTCATTGCCAGAAAAGGCGGAGTCCTGGTGCGGAACGGACACACAGAGGCAACGACTGATCTGGTGAGACTGGCTGGATTGAAGGAATGCGGCGTGTGTTGTGAGATTATGAAAGAAGATGGCACAATGATGCGTACACCACAGTTGTGGAAATTTGCAAAAGAGCATAATCTTACATTTATTACAATCCGTGATCTTCAGGATTACATGAGAATCCATGAAAAACATGTAAAAGAAGAAACATTAGATATAAAAAAAGAATTAGAAGAAGAGTGTACAAAGTTAGATGTAATAAGTGATGAAATAGACAGTATTTTAAAAGAATGTATAGATTTAAAAGATAAAAAAGTATGTCAAAAATGTTATAGTCAAATTGAAAAGAATATGAAATTTTGTCCAGAATGTGGAGCAAAACAAGAAGAAACTGAAAAAAATGAAGATGTTAAACAAGTAGAAGTTGTAGAAGAAACAAATAGTGATGAAAAAGAACCAGAAATTACTACTGAAAACATTGATGGTAAAATTGAAATAAATGAAACTCCTGGAAATGCAAATCTTACAGAAGAAGAAAAGGAACAAGCACAAGAAAATTTAGAAAAGACAGTTGCAATTGAGGCAGATGTTGAAACAGAGAATGATTCAGATATTGAAGAATAAAGATAGAATAAAATTGACATAATTCAAGAGATATGCTAGAATATAAAAATAAAAATAAGACGGAAAACAAAAACGAAAATGTGTAAAATAAATAAATTATTCGTAAAATATACGCATATATATGGTAAAAATGCGAAAATAAAATGATTATTGCTGGAAAAATATTTTTAATTTTTGAAATTGAAAAAAGAAAATAAAAGAAAGGGGTGGAATAAAATGGGACAAGCGATTTTGGAGACGAAAGGGCTGTCGAAGGCTTTTTCCGGAAAGACGGTTGTTTCCGATATTAATTTCCAATTATATGAAGGCGAGATATGCGCGTTACTTGGAGAAAACGGGGCGGGAAAATCAACGTTTAAAAATATGATCGTCGGGCTTTTGGAACCGACGGAAGGTTCCATATCCTTTGACGGAAAAACGGTTGAAAATACCAAAAAAGAGAAATTCCCAATCGCAGCCGTGCATCAGGAGCTGTCGCTGTTTCTCAATCTTTCGGTAGCGGAAAATATCTGTATAGAAGATTTTCCGGGCAAAAACAAAATGGTCAACTGGAGGGCAGGCCGGGAAAAAGCCATGAAATATATGGACATTATGGATATCAGGCTGGATCCCGACGCGATCGTAGGGACGCTTGGGCCTGGCGAGCAGCAGTTGGTTGAGATTGCGAAGGCGCTCAGCCATGAGCCGAGAGTGTTGATCCTTGACGAACCGACCGCTTCACTCACAGCTCCCGAGCGAGAACATCTGTTTGCGATCATGAACACGCTGAAAAAGCAAAACATCGGGATGATCTTTATCACACACTTTCTCGATGAAGTTTTTCAGGTCTGCGACCGGGTGGTCGTTCTCAGAAACGCGGAGAAGGTCTGCGACGACAAGGTTGCGAATGTGAGCAAGCGTCAGGTTGAGGAGCTGATGATCGGCCATTCGGTAAAAGACGGTGTCTTTAAACTGGGCGAGATCCGGCAGGAAACGGCTTTAAAGGTGATTGGTTTTGATTCGGAAAACTTCACCGATATCAATTTTGAAGTGAAAAAGGGCGAGATCCTTGGCATTGCCGGGCTGATCGGCGCGGGTCGCACCGAACTGATGGAATCTATTTTCGGTCTTCGCAAGTGTACTGGCGAGATGGAGATCTTCGGCAAACGGTATAAGCGATGGAGCACCGAAAAGCTGATCCGGGAGGGGATGGTGATGATCCCCGAAGACCGCAAGAATTGCGGAATCTTTCCCAAAAGGGATCTGAAGGAAAATATCACGGCGGCAGAGCTGGACAAATTTGTCGACCGCAAAATTCCCTTTATAGGATTTAAGAATGAAAGGAAAAATGCAGAAGACGTGCTCATAAGATACCGCGTAAAATGTCCGGGCATTCAGGCGTATATTCACGAGCTGTCGGGAGGCAACCAGCAGAAGGTCATCGTGGGAAGGTGGCTGTCACACGAGCCGAAGATCTGTATGTTTGACGATCCGACGCGGGGTGTAGACATAGGCTCGAGAGCGGAAATCGGAGACTTCATTGTCGAGCTTGCCAAAAACGGGGCAGCGGTTATTCTGGTATCCTCCGACTTGAACGAGCTGGTGCAGCTTTCCCATAGAATTATCATTATGAGACGGGGCAGGTTTGTGGGAGAAGTCGAAAAAGACGAATTTGATATTCGCAAAATCCTGTCGGTATCTTCGTCGCAAGAGAATGAAGAGGAGGTGATCGGATGAAGCAGGGGTTTTCGCTTAAAAAAGTATTCCAGAAGCAGTGGATTGCGGTGGCGATCGGAAACATTCTTCTCTTTGTGATCCTGGCAGTCTCACAGCGGGCGTTTCTGCAGATGACAAACATCATGAATATTCTGTCGCAGTGCTCGCTGTACGGCATTATGTCGGTCGGCATGACGTTTGTCATTTCCACAGGCGGTATCGATATCTCGGTCGGCATGACGGCGTTTTTTACCATGACGCTGATATGGAGGCTTTCCGGATTTTTGCCGACGTGGCTGATCTTTATAATAGCGATCGCGTTTGGATGCATCATCGGATTGTGCAACGGGTTTATGGCTGCGGTGCTGAATTTTCCAGACATGATCGCCACCCTGGCCAGTATGTCGATCCTGCGCGGCGCGGGATATCTGCTGATCGGAAGCGCGCAGAAATTTGTTCCGGACAGCCTTCGCGTTATCGGCGTATCGAGAATCGGCATCGTGCCCGTTCCTATGATTATCATGCTCGTGATCGCGGTGATCGGCGCCTTTATCATGAATAACACGAGGTTCGGGCGCTATGTGCTCGCCGTTGGAGGAAACAAAAATTCGGCGGTCTTTTCCGGGCTGAATGTGGTGAAGATCCGCATGGGCGCGTACGCTTTGTGCGGTACATGCGCGGCTATCGGCGGTTTGGTGTATGCCGGGCGCGTAGGATCTATTTCCCCCAATTCCTGCAGCGGCTACGAATTTACCGTTATTACGGCGGTCGTGCTCGGCGGTACAAAAATGAGCGGCGGAAAATCATCCGTGGCCGGATCGGTGCTCGGATGCGTGTTCCTGTATCTGGTTGAGAACGCGATGACGATGCTGAATATTTCCAGCTATTATCAGACGCTTGCCAGAGCGCTGCTGATGCTGTTCGCAATTTCCATTGATACCTTTACCGCGTATCGAAACGATATTGCGGTGAGAAAAGAAAGAAGAAGAAGGTTTTTACAGTATTAAGAAGGTCCGTTGTTACAAGCAACTAAAAAATAAGAAGGGAAGGTGTTTTTATGAAGAAAAAATTATTTGCAACTATGATTGCTGCAACGGCTGTCGCCGCATTTGCTGCGCTGCCAGCAATGGCCGAGGATGGTGACAAGATTGTAGTCGGGGTTTCTACAGACACCGCCACAACCGTATTCCGTCAGGTTGAGCTGATGGGGCTGTATGATATGGCGGAGGAAAACGGGGATATGGAGATTATCGAGCTGAACGCGGACAATGATACGACCACGCAGGCGACGCAGTTCAAATCGCTGATCGATCAGGGCGTGGATGTGATCGTGTGCTGTGCGATTGATCAGGACGCGATCCTCAGCTCCTATGACTATGCCCTTTCCAAAGGCGTTCCGATCATCAATTACGACAGAAAGGTAGAGCATGAGGGCGTAGCGTTTACCGCGATGTATGATTCCTACAGCGACGCAAAGCAGCTTGCCGAATATCTGATCTCTGTGGACGATGGCGAGGAACATACCATTTTCCTGACGGTTGGTTCTCTGGCAGACCCGAACGGAATTGCCAGACGAGAGGGCTTTGAGGAAACGATTGAAGCGAGCGGACACGACAATCTGAAGATCACCGAGATCATGACAGACTGGGATGTCGATACCTGCCTGACCAATATGCAGAACGCGCTTCAGGTAGAAACGCCGTGGGCAGTGGCGAACGTTTCCGCACATATGGACGGCTCCTGTTATCAGGCGCTGGAGGAAGCTGGATTAAAGATTAAGCGAGACGAAGAGGGTCATGTTTATTACACCTCTCTTTCCGGCGAGCCGCCCGCAGTTTCTTATATGGAAGACGGATATACGGATATGATATTTGTAATTCCGGCAGACACGGCCGGCGAGCAGATTTATAACGCGGCGAAAGCCCTCGCCAACGGCGAAGAGCTGGAAAGCGACGTATTCTATATGCCGACATTCGGCGTGGCTCCGGACGAACTGGAAGAAAAATCGGACGATATCTGGACCATCAAATATGCCGATCTCCTTGGATAATTAAACAAACCATGCTTGTAATAGGACTTATTTCCCCGGTCGCCAGGCACCGGCCGGGGAATTTTTAAGAATGAAGAGGAGTTGGATCATGAAAAAAACGATCAAACATATTTCACTGGATTATCCGGTTGTCTACATGATTATAGTACTTTGTGTTTTCATGGCCTTCCGGAATCCGAACTTCTTCTCGCTGCAGAGCATCATCTCGATGTTTACATCGTATGCTTATTTTACGGTCGGCGCCATTGGTCTTGTCTTTGTCTTTCTTTCCGGTAATTCGGGTATCGATCTCAGCATCGGAAACGTGGCTGCGTTTTCGGCGGTGATTTCCACCAGCGTGATGTCCGCGTTAAATGATCTGGGGACGATGAATCCGTGGCTGATTATTTTGCTCGGGCTTTTGATCTCGGTAGGAATCGGTATGGCGTTTGGCTTCTTTAATGGAATAGCGATTGCAAAATTTAATATTGCGCCGTTTATTATCACGCTGGCGACGCAGCTTCTTTCTCTTGGCCTCAGCTATGTATACACAAACGGCTATACAGTATCGGGAGCGCCCAGAGAACTGTCAAAATTATCGACATTAATAGGTATTCGGATTGGGGACAATATCATCCCGGTGGCCGCTATACTCCCGTTTATTATTATCATTCTTATGGGTGTGCTGTTGGAGAAAACGACGTTTGGCCGACAGGTTATCCTGACGGGAAGCAATCCTTCCGGCGCGGATCATGCCGGTATCCCGTCGAAGAAAATATACCTTATCGTATATGTGATATCTGGATTTTTTGCCGGGCTGACCGGAATGTTTATTCCGATGTGTATAGGAGCCGTGAATCCGGACGTCGGCACAACATTTTTGATGCCGATGGTTGCGGCGGTGACGATCGGCGGAATCAGCCAGAACGGCGGATACGGCAACATGCTGCAGGCATTTCTGGGTATAGTATTTA
This sequence comes from uncultured Marvinbryantia sp., assembly GCF_905201705.1. Classification (GTDB taxonomy): domain Bacteria; phylum Bacillota; class Clostridia; order Lachnospirales; family Lachnospiraceae; genus Marvinbryantia. The sequence continues at coordinate 12,770 of NZ_CAJKOX010000058.1, read as the reverse complement.
TCATTTTACTGATGAGCGCTATGACGTTTCTCGGATTCGGGTTGCCGATCCAGCAGCTGGCATACGGAATCGTGATCGTATTTACGATGACGCTGCTGGGCTATCTCGAGAAGAAGAGATTTCGTAGTTAAAATAGAAAAAGAAAGGGAGAAAAAATATGAGATTAGGAATTGGTTCGTTTGCTTACCGCTGGTCGGTTGGAAGGCCGTATTACCGCCCGCAGAATCCGATGTCAGCCGACGATTTGATCGACCGCTGCGCAGAATACGGGGTAAAGGCGCTGCTGTACTGCAACAATATGGAATTGGAAAAATATTCGGACGAGAAGCTTCGTCAGCTTCATGACCGCCTCGAAAAAGAAGGGATTGTCGTTGAAACCGGCTCCCGCGGAACGGATCGCGATTACTTTATCAGAATGCTCAACGTATCGAAGATCCTCGGCGCAAAGGTCATGCGGATCGGCTGGGATATGGACCGCACCGCGGATGCCAAAGGGCTGAAACAACAGGTGCAGAACGGGATCGATACGATCAGGTCATTGATGCCGCTGGCGCATGAATACGGGATCGAGATCGGCATCGAAAACGGCAAAGGGAATCTGGTAAGTGAAGTAAAGGAAATTATTGAAGGCGTCCATGATCCCGCGCTGGGAGCGGTGGTCGACACCTGCAATTCAACGGTATTCATCACACCCACGGAGGAAGCCGTGCGCACGCTGGCGCCTTATGCAAAATCAGTGCATATCAAGGACTATGTGGTAACGCTCAATCCCCGGGGCGATGTGATTACCGGCGTGGCGCTGGGAAAGGGCTATGTGGACTTCCCGAAGATTCTGAAGATTTTGGAGGAAAACGGTTATGACGGGAATTGCTTTGTGGAGCTGTATATCGACCGCTGCGATACGCACGAGGAAACAGTTAAGCAGGAATGGGCGTTGGTAAAGGAGAGCGTTGAGTATGCGCAGAATGTCCTGAAGCTTACGTGAGGCGGCGTATGAATATATATTTAGGATTGGATCTCGGATGTACAGGCTGCAAAGCCGTTGCCATCGATGAAAACGGGAAGGTGTTAGCGTCGGACGAAAAAAGATATGACGGCTCACTGATCGCAAGAGAAAATAAGGCGTACGATCAGGATCCCTCTGTCTTGCGCAAAATGGGCATGCAGTGCCTGATGGATACGGTTTCCTGTCTGAACGGCAATGCGGTGCGGGCGATCGGCGTGACTGCCCAGATGCACTCACTGGTCGCGCTGGATGCGCAACGAAACGTGCTGCGGCCAATGATAAGCTGCGTGGATGCCAGAAACGACGCGCAGATCTTAGAAATCTACGACAAATGCGGAGGCATGGATCGGTTTTTATCCTTTACCAACAATCGTATGGTCGCCTCCTGTACGGGTGGCAAAATGCTTTGGATGAAGCAGAATGAACCGGAATTGTTTGAGCGGACGGACGTTGTGGTCACGCCGAAGGATTATTTCCGGCTGCTTTTGACAGGGGAGACGGCCACGGATGAATCGGACGCCAGCGGCTATGGCCTATACGACGTGAAAAACAGATGCTGGAGCCGGGAGCTTTTGGAGATGATCGGCATTTCGGAGTCGATATTGCCGAAGGTAAAGCCCTCAAACGCATATGCCGGGGATATCCTGCCCGAGATTGCCAGGGAACTGCACGTCCCTCAAACTACCAAAATCGTAATCGGAGGAGGCGACGCGATTGTGCAGACAGCCGGCGCCGGTGCGGTAGAAAAGGGGATCTACAGCGTGGTCCTGGGATCCGGTGGCAATATCTCGGCGGCTTCCGATACGTTTTATGAGAATAAAAACGGAGCCATACAGTTTTACGCTTCTGCGATTCCCGAAATGTGGACGGCGTATGCCGGGATTATGAGCGTGGGAAACACCACGAACTGGTTTCGCAGTACATTCGCACAAGGGCGGACGTTCGCGGAATTGGAGGCGTGTGCCTGCGATACGCCGGCGGGCAGCGGCGGATTGCTCTTTTTTCCGTCTATGCTTGGACAGAGGAATCCGATAGAGGACACCAACGCAAAGGGGATCTTCTTGGGACTGGATATTGAACATCATATCGGGCATCTGTTCCGGTCGGTGCTGGAAGGGATCGCAATGGGTATGCGGGAAGTTGCCGAGAGCCTCGTTCAGGCGTGCGGGGAGCCGCGGACGCTTATTTTATCCGGCGGAGGCGCGGCAAACGACCTATGGTGTCAGATCTTTGCCGATGTATTCCAAATCCCGGTAAGACGCGCGGAAAGCGGAGCTTACTGCGGTGCCAGAGGTGCGGCCATCCTCGGTATGGGCTGCGGGATGGGGAAGGAAGCGCTAAAGGAGCTCTTTAAACGAAGCGGGACGCAGCAGATCTGGGAGCCGAACAAAAGAAACGCAGCGCTCTACGACGAGCTCTTTGCATTGTTTCAAGCGATTTATCCGGACAACAGACAGCAGTTTGCCCGAATAAAAACGTTCAGAGAAACATATCGGTAAATGCAAAAAAACATGGGAATGGTGGAGGTGTACCGTGAAGAAGATTTTAAATGACCCGAAGAATTATGTGGACGAGGCGCTGGAGGGAATTTATGCGGCGTACGGCGATAAGGTTAGCTTTTTTGAAAATGATAAACGAGTCCTCATCCGGGCGGGAGAAAAGAAGACGGGAAAAGTGGGGATCGTGACAGGGGGAGGTTTCGGTCATCTGCCGCTGTTCCTTGGATATGTGGGACAGGGCATGCTTGATGCATGCGCGGTCGGCAATGTCTTTGCCTCGCCCTCCTACACAAAAATGGAGGCGGCGATCCGCGCGGCAAACGCCGGCGCGGGAGTGCTGTGCCTGTACGGCAATTACGGCGGAGATAAGATGAATTTCAGACAGGCTATGGAGGACTGCGAGGAACTGGAGGATATCAGGTGCGCAGAGCTTCTGGGAACGGACGATATTGCATCGGCGCCGGCGGAGGCGGCCGATACCAGAAGGGGAGTGGCGGGAATCGTCTATGCGTACAAGATAGCCGGTGCGGCGGCTGAGGAAATGCGCAGTCTTGACGAGGTGGTGCGCGTCACCCAAAAGGCGCTCCAAAACATCCGCACGATGGGCGTGGCGCTGACGCCCTGCGTGCTGCCGGAGGTCGGAAAGCCGACGTTTTCCATTAACGAGGGCGAGATGGAGATCGGCATGGGCATACACGGAGAGACCGGGATTTCAAAATCTAAGGTTCTCACAGCCGACGAAACGGCGGATATGATCCTCGAAAAAATCGGTCGGGAGCTGGATCTGTCCGCGGGGAAGGAAGTATCTGTGATGGTAAACGGCCTCGGCGCAACCTCCATAGAAGAGCAGATGATCGTATACCGACGGATAGCGCGGATCATGAAAGAAAAACAGATTGCAGTGATCGCGCCTCATATCGGGGAATATGCGACCTCCATGGAGATGGCTGGGTTATCGGTAACGGTGTTTGTCCTGGACGAGGAACTGAAAAAGCTGCTTCTTGCTCCTGCAAGCACACCCTTTTACAGAGCATGAACGAAGAGACGGGGAAAAGAGTATGATCAATAAAACGACGGTGGTAAAAGGATTTCAGGCTATTTCCGAGGAGATAGACGCAAATAAGGAGCAATTGATTTTTCTCGACCAGCAAAACGGGGACGGTGATCTGGGTATTTCGATGAGCGATGGGTTTCACGCCGTGTGCGACTTTTTGAGCCATACGGAGGAGACGCAGTTGACGGCGCTGTTTTCCAGGGCCGGCAATTCCTTTAACGAAGCGGCTCCAAGCTCGCTGGGAACGATCCTTTCCTTTTTCATGAAGGGAATCGCAAAGGGATTAAAGGGAAAAGAAAGCTGCGATACAAAAGAAATGGCCGCGGCTATGAGGCTTGGTCTGCAAAATGTGATGGACAAGGCCGGCTCCAGAGTCGGCGAGAAAACGATTTTAGATGCGCTGGAGCCCGCGATTCGGGCGCTTGAGGATACGCAGGACGACCCGTGGGCGGCTGCTGCCAAGGCCGCGCTCGACGGCAGCGAGGCGACTCGGCAGATGAAAGCCGTCTGGGGAAGAGCAGCCTATTACGGCGAAAAAAGTCTGGGGCTGCTGGACGGCGGCTCTTATGTCGGTGCATTGATTTTTAAAGCGCTGAAACAGACAAATATGGAGGTATGAGATAGTATGACTTACGATGAATTTATTATGAAGCAGGCAATCAGGCAGACAAAGGCAGATATGCTCGACGTCGGCAAACGATTAGCAGAGAGAGGGCTGTTGATCGGGAAAGGAGGGAATTACAGTGTTCGGATCGGCGAAGACCGCATCCTGCTGACGGCATCCGGATTTGACAAGGGAGCGATCAATGAAACACAGATCAGCCTGATTGATTTGGAGGGAAATCTTTTGGAGGGCTTAAAACCTGCACAGGATATCCGCATGCACCTGGAGGTTTACCGGGATATGCCGGAGATCCGCGCGATCGTCCACTCGCACCCGCCGATTTCTACCGGTTTTGCGATGTCGAACTATCATGTGGAACGGTTCATGATGCCGGAAGCTATTTTAGATATTGGCGGAATTGACACAACGGAATTTGCGGTTCCGACCACTGCCGAGGTTCCGCAGTGCGTGGGCGCGTGCATCAAAAAGAACCCCAGGGTGCGGGCAATGATCCTGCGCGGTCACGGAGTGCTCTGCTTTTCTGAAAAAGACGTTATGGATGCCTGCTACAAGCTGGAGTGCCTGGAGGCGGTCTGCCATGCCGTACTGACGACAAAGATTTTAGGCGGAGCATATGAACTGAATGAAAAAGAGTTAAGCGGCGTAAACCGTGTTTTGAACGGAGAAAGATGGTGAATATGTTATTTATTGGGTTGGACGTCGGCACGACAGGGTGCAAAGCGGCGGTATATAACGAAACCGGCAAAAGCCTGGGTAAAGCTTACCGGGAGTTTGATGTCCTTCACCCGCAGCCGGGGTACTCGGAACAGGACCCGGAGACAGTATGGGCCTGCGTGCTGGAGGTTCTTGCCGAGTCGGTAAATGCGGCAAAAAGAAACGGCGCAAAGGCAGAAGAGTTTGCTGCCATCTGCACATCCATCCTCGGTGAGGAAATTATGCCGGTGGATAAGAAGTTTCGTCCGCTGCGGACATCGATTCTCGGAATGGATTACCGCGCAGAGCAGGAAACGGACGATCTGTGCAGGGCATTGGGGAAACGATGGATCTATGATACGACGGGCTTTCCGCCTCATCCGATGGGATCGCTGCCGACGATCATGTGGATGAGAAAGCATCAGCCGGAGCTTCTCGAAAAAACATATAAATATGTAACGTTTACGGAGTTTATCATGAAACGTCTGGGAGCTGCGGATGGGGCGATCGATTATCCGCAGGCTGGCAGGACGATGATGTTTGACATTGAAAAAAAGGAATGGTCAAAGGAGCTGGTAAAAGAGGCCGGCCTTGAGATGGACATGCTGTGTCCTGCCTTTGCGCCGGGGGAGATCGTGGGGCGCCTGAGTGCCGAGATGGCAGGCACGTTGGGGCTGACCGAACAGGTAGAGCTGGTGGCGGGCGGACAGGATCAGACATGCGCCGCTCTGGGCGCGGGCCTGATCGACAGCTCGGCCGCGATAGATTCGCATGGAACGATCGAAGGCCTGGGCGTTGTGACGGATCAGAAGTACACGTCGGATAAGGCGTTTGACGCCGCGATCTCCTGCTACGTTTATACGATTCCCGGCAAATATTTTCTGATGTCATCGTCTCAGGTCGGAGGACTGCTCCTGAAATGGTATAAGAATAATTTTTCTCTGGCGGAGATACAGGAGGCCGAAAAAAGCGGAAGGGACGTCTACGATGTCATGTGCGGGCGTGCGCCGGAGGGGCCGGTTCAGGAAATGGTTTTGCCGCATTTTATTGGCAGCGGGCCTCCGTGGAACGACCTCGATTCCAGAGGCGCGATGGTAGGGCTTTCGATTGACACGACAAGGCACGATCTTGTGAAGGCGATCATGGATTCCCTTACCTATGAGTTCCGCATCAATATGGAATATTATGAGAGCCTTGGATTTTGTTTTGACGAAGTCCGGGTTGTCGGAGGCGTTTCCAAATCTCCGTGCTGGATGCAGATAAAGGCGGATATTTTGAATCGCGATGTGATGAACGTGGTGGAAAAAGACGCCGCGTGTCTGGGAGCCGCTATGATTGCAATGAAGGCCAAGAACGTCTATCAGACAGTGGAAGAAGCGGTAAGGGTATGCGTGAAGATCGATAAGGTGTATCATCCGAACCCCAAATACACTGCCGCTTATGACAGGAACTATCAAAAATATACGAAGCTATATGAAAGTCTGAAGGACTTCAACAAAATACAGCCATAGGACAATATGAAGTGACCCCACATTTGTAGCAACGTGGATTTACCTGTATACTAAGTTTTGGAAAAAACAATGGTAACAGGGATTACCGCATACAAAAGGAGGCCACTTACATGAAAAGAATACTACGAATCGGAATGGATGTCCATAGCACAAACTACACTTTATGCGCCATTGAGCCAAGATTTGATGGAGACGACATTATTTATGCAAATGTTAAAGTAACGCCGGATCCAGACAATATTGTGCAGTTCATTGAGAATCTTAAGAAAAAGATAAAAGAGGATTGCGACATTCTCTGCGGCTATGAGGCGGGATGCCTGGGATTTTCTTTGTATCATGAATTAGTGAAAAAGGGAATCCGGTGTGTCATCCTTGCTCCGACCACAATGCTGACACAGCAGGGAAAAAGAATTAAAACAGATAAAAGGGATGCTCTTATGATTGCCCAGTGTCTGTCTTACGGCGGATACCATGCTGTGCATATCCCGACTGATAAAGATGACGATGTAAAGCTCTACCTCCGCATGAGGGATGACCATAAACTGGATTTAAAAAAGACAAAACAGAGGATTAGTGCATTCTGTTTAAGCCAGGGATTCCATTATGACAAGGGCAAATGGACGCAGGCACACTTAAAGTGGTTGAAATCACTTGAACTGGGCGGACTGGACAGGGAAACGCTCAACGAGTATCTGATCACTTATGAATATCAGACAAACCGGATTGAAACTTTCGATAAGAGGATAGAGGAACTGGCATCTGAGACAGAGTATGTGGAGAAAGTGAAAAAACTGGTGTGCTTTCTCGGAGTGAAGACCCATACGGCATTATCGTGCCTGGTTGAGACAGGAGACTTCCAGAGATTTGCAAAAGGGAATATCTATTCCGCGTATCTGGGGCTGGTGCCTGGGGAAGATTCAAGCAGCGATAACATCAACAGGCTTTCCATCACAAAAGCTGGAAACAGCCATGTAAGGAAGCTGCTGGTCGAGGCATCCAAAGGGATCTGCAAGGGAGCAGTCGGGCATAAATCGAAAGATCTGAAAGCAAGACAGAGCGGCAACCCGCCGGAGGTAATTGCATATGCAGACAAAGCAAATGAAAGGCTGAGAAGGAAGTATTACAAAATGATAAGACACGGCAAGAAAAAGAACGTAGCGGTAACCGCCGTTGCGAGGGAGCTTGCCTGCTTTATATGGGGCATGATGACAGACAATATCAGCATGGCGTGATATCAGGCTGCCATCCGCCCGTCAAGGACAAATAAACTGCTGCGCAGCCCTTGACAGCCGGCTGCCATCCTGATAGCTGGCAATCAAGCTGATTAAGCAGGCGTAGCTGCCTAATCAGCAGCAACTGAAAACAAAGAAAACTGGAGATATCTTGAAGGAGTCTTTTGAGACTTCAAGGTTCGGGTTATCTGCGGCACCTCCTTGTCGGCAGGGTAGCGATACATTGATCCACGTTTTAGGACAGCAGAGCCCACGGCGGACCATTGACCTGTAGGTAACCAATCCACGAATAACGGAGTGGCCAAATGCCGGGAACTGTTAAACAAAAGGCTTCTCCAAGATATCTCCAGAATACAAATGTGGGTTTTGTCAGAGAAAAAAGTTTGTTATTTTTTGAATTTACCTCTTGACAAAAGTCACTTCATAACGGAGGTGGGAAGATGGGAAAACACAACTACCATGCAAAGCCGAGGATGGGCATTGTCCCGATCGGCAAGACGAACCAGTATCAGGGAAACATCTGGAAATATGTCGAGGTCGCGAAAAATACCTTCGGGCAGGATCCTGATATCGAGATCATGATGCCAGAGGAACCGCTCTTTGACGATGATGATGTGCAAAAGACGGTGATCGGGATGGAAAAGGCAGACTGCGATATGTTTCTGTTCGTTATCGGGTCGTGGATGTATACCTCGATCGTGACGACGGCGATCAATGAGTTGAACGGCAAGCCAGCGGTTGTATATGGTCTCTGCGATGAGATCGCCAACGGATCGCTGGGAGTCTCTGTGCAGATTCGGTATGTGCTGGAGGAGATGGGGCTTCCGTTTGTATACTTATACGGAAAGATCGACGACAAGGAAAGAGCTGCCGATATTAAGTCCGCGCTCAGCGCCGCATGGGCCAAGAACAATCTTCGTGGGAGAAACATTGCCCTGATCGGCGGCAAGTGCATGATGATGTATCAGACGCAGGTAAATGAATTTAACTGGAAGAAGGTGTTCGGCATTGATTTTCCGCAGTACGATCACGCAGAGGTCTTCAAGGAGCTGGAGAATATCGACGAGGAGGAGGCAAAACGACTCGCCGACGAGTTTGCCGCAAATTGCCGGCAGATAAACTGGAATCTGGAAAACGGAGAGAAAATCAATGAAGATGCCATCCTGTCGCAGATGAGACTGTATCTGGCATACAAACGGTTTCAGAATTTATACGACGTCGATATGTTTGCGACGAAGTGTATGCCGGAGTTGGTCAACAAATGCTATGGCTACAGCTACGGAGCCTGCCTGGCAACGGCTCTCTTAAATGAGGAGCAGTCCACGATCGCCGCCTGCGAGGGCGATATCCCGGCGGGAATCTCCATGTATATTTTAAAAGAGTTGTCGCATGCGCCGGTCATGTTTGCGGATATTTCCAGGCTGAACGCCGAGGAAGGGATCATGAACTTTTTCAACTGCGGCTCCGGGCCGGTATCGATGGCAAACGGCAAGGGCTACCGGCTGTGGCCGATTCCGCGGCTGGTGCCGGACGAAGCGGTAGCCAAACCGTATCTGAACGGCGATTCCGGCGGCGCGTGTATTGAATTTGAGTTTGAAGGGGACCGCACGGTTACGCTGCTCCGGCTCGGAGGAAATGATGGCAGTTTAAGGTTTCATGCAGCGGTTGCCAGGACGTCGCTTCGTGTAAATAACGACGAGGAGGATCCCAACAACCAGTTCGCCGGCGGAACGCGCTGGCCGGGCTGCGGCATTGTGCTCAAAGACGCGGACTCGTTTTTAAGACATGCGACCGGACACCACTATGCGATCGTATACGGCAATTATGCAAAGGAATTGCAGTACATGTGTAATTTCTATGGTATTAAATGCGTTCTGGATTATTGATTTAAGCCTTCTTTATGGTATAATATGCCTAGTAAATAAATGACTTCCGGAAAGTCGTTGGAGAGGGAAAAAATGGAAATACGTGAAGAACTGGAGTATAAGCTGCAATTTATGATACCCACGCTCCCCAAAGGTGAAAAATCGGCGGCGTTATTTATAATGGACAATCTCGGTCAGGTACCGTTCATGACGCTGGATCTGGTCGCCAAGGAATCGGGGTGCAGCAGCGCTACCATAACGAGATTGTGTAAGCGCATGGATTATAACGGATTTTTGGAGTTTCGCAACGCCATACGAAACGAAGCGCTCGACGATAAGTATTGTGAGGTTTCCGAGGAAGACCAGGAGAAGGAACAGTTTAAAAATTTGATGCACAATGTGATAGATTCCGACAGAGAAACGATGGAGAGCACGCTTAGCCTGATTTCCGATCAGTATAAGGATGCTGGAGACGCGATTATTAACGCAAATAAGGTGTTCATGTTCGGAAACGGCGACGCAATTATCCCGTGCGAATCGTTTTCTCTGAAAATGGCTAAAATTGGAAGGCTGTGTATGTATTACAGCGATCAGGATATCCAGATATTCGCTGCCGGCACCGCCGATGTCGGGGACGTGGTGATCGCCGTATCGCATACGGGAAGATCGCGCTCGGTGGTGAATGCGGCTAAAATCGCATATGAGCAGGGCGCGACCGTGATCGGGATCACAGCCGCTTTAAAATCTCCGCTGCAGCGGTACTGTACGTACGTGCTGTATGTGGGAACCAAAGACACGACAGATACAAAAGATATCGTCTCCAGGCGTATCGGCGAGCATCTTGTTTTGGAGACGCTGTATTTATATTATAACATCAACATTGACAGCAAGGTACAGGATCACAGACGCAAGAGCGCCGATGTGATCTACAGCCTGAAAATGGATGACAGTGACGAATCAACGGGTAATCCGAAGTTGGAGTCAGGTTAAAAATGATTCCTTCCGATGCGTGAGGGATCATTTTTGCGACAGGGAGGAAAGATATGAAGATAGCGATTGGATGCGATCCAAATGCGCAGGAAGCAAAAGAAGAATTGATCGTACATATTAACAGGAAAGGATATGGTGCGGTTACAGATTTCGGAAGTGAGGATACGATCTACGCCCATGTGGCGATCAAGGTGGCGGAGGAGGTTGCGGCAAAAAAATATGACTGCGGAATCCTGATCTGCGGGACGGGTATCGGCGTCTCTCTGGCGGCCAATAAAGTCAAAGGGGCCTATGCGGCGCTTGCATACGATACATACACGGCGCAGAGAGCGAGACTGAGCAACGATGCGAATATTCTCTGTATGGGAGCGCTTACGACAGGGCCGAAGACCAGAGAGCTGATGGTCGATGAGTTTTTGACAAAGCAGTTTGTTCATGGGTGTGCCTCGCAGGAAAAGGTCGATTCCTTCGTGGAATACGACCAAAAGAGGGGATGACGTATGAAGAAATTGTATTTTGGCAGCAACCTCAAAATGTATAAAAATATTCAGGACACGGTGTCCTATCTAACGGAGCTGGAAAGCCTGACGGCAGATCTTGGGGGCGCGGATATAGAATTGTTTATTATCCCCTCGTTCACGGCGCTGGAGAGCGCCAGGAAGCACGTCCGCCACATCCTCATCGGAGCGCAGAATGTGAGCTGGGAGGATCAGGGGCAGTTTACCGGAGAAATTTCTCCGCTCATGCTCAAAGAGTTGGGGATCGGCCTTGTCATGGTCGGGCATTCCGAACGAAGGCATGTGTTTGGCGAGACGGATGTGCAGGAAAATCAAAAGGTGAAGGCATGCTTAAGGCATGGCATGAAGGTGCTGCTGTGTATCGGAGAAACCGCCCAGGAGAAAGAATACGGCGTCGGTGCTGAAACACTGAGAAAGCAGCTGATTGCCGGATTTCATGGGGTGCCGACAGAGAGGGCGAAAGATATCTGGGTGGCTTATGAGCCTGTCTGGTCGATCGGCGTCAACGGGACGCCGGCGACGCCCGATTATGCCGAATCGATGCACCGCACGATCAAACAGTGCCTTGGCGAGATCTTCGGTGACGCTTCGGTGCAGATCCCGGTGCTCTACGGAGGAAGCGTCAATGAAGACAATGCGAGCCAACTGATCGTGCAGAAATCGATCGACGGGTTGTTTGTCGGCAGAGCGGCATGGAATGCCAGGCGGTTTAATAGCCTGATCCGGGACGCTGTTAGCTCCCGTTCATTTGGAAAGTATCAGCAGCCGGAATAAATAAAACGATCATACCAGAAAAATGACCGACGTTACCAGATGGGGTGCCGGTCATTTTTTGCTATGCTATGCTTATGTTTGAAAAAGCTCTACACTGTATTTGGCAGGATTATCTTTGCTGATATAAACATTCGCATATAAATCTTCTTTTCGCTTAAATGGGGTCAAAACATAATAGTTACTTACTGCATGGTATTCTTTGCCCTCATAAATAAACCGACAGACGATTCTGCAGCTGGTGTAGTTTGCTACGCGAATCCAGACTGCCGGAATCATGTCCTCTATCTCGGAATCCATACAAGTGCCCGAATGCTTCAGCTTTTGCAATTTTCTCTTGTCATGTAACAGTTTACTCATTGAAAGCAGAAACAATATTAGCCATACAGAGGCATTGATTAACATAGGTTCCAATATAGTTGAATTAAAAAAATTCCCAACAAGACCAATCGTTAATTCAATCACTGCTACAAGCAAAGTGATATTAGCACATATGGAGAATAAGTACTTTACAGGCTTAAGATGGGCAATCTGTTTTTCTTTGAAAAGTCTGGAAATATTTTCTTCTGCTTTCCCTTTGTATTCTTCTGTTGATATATGCTCCCCTGAAAAAAGCTCGTTTAAACTAATATCCAAAACATTGCACAAAGGCTGTAAAAGCGATACATCCGGCATTCCTCTGCCGTTTTCCCATTTAGAAACGGCCTGACTGGTAATCTCTAATAGTTCGGCAAGCTGCATTTGCGTCAGATTTTTTTCTTTTCGGCACTGTGCAATAAATGCACCTATTTTTTTCTGATCCATACGACGAATCTCCTTTGCTATATTTGACCGCAGTATATCAAAAAGAGAATCTATTTAGAACATACTAAGCGTTGATTCCATACTAAACGCTTAGTTGAGCGTTACAAGTTCTGGTAAGACCGGCGGCAAGCAGCAAGTCCTCTTTACTCATTTTTCACTCTTTGTTTCACATTGTACCAAGCCGCTAGCGCGGCGGCTAGCC
>NZ_CAJKOX010000057.1 GCF_905201705.1 uncultured Marvinbryantia sp. | reverse complement strand
TGATGATGCGCCAGCTCTCGAAGCTGCGTTACATAAAGCGTTTGAGGATAGAAAGCTTAACATGGTTAATACAAGACGAGAGTTCTTCAATGTTACATTAGACGAAATAAAAGAGGTTGTTAAAAAGAATTTTGACAAAACAGTAGAGTTCATCGATGTGGCTGATGCCGAGCAATATCGCATCAGCCAAAAAATGAAACATCAAAGTAAATAAAAAACCGCCCCGGTGCTACCAACACCGAGACGGTAACGCTCTCCGAAGAGATGCTATATCTTGACCAATAATATTGTATCATCTTCGGAACAGTCACGCAAGCCGGAACACTCGTTCCATGCTGGCTGTTATTTTTATACCGAAAAAGAAAGGAAGATGATTTTATGGCAACAGCAAAAAAATTACCATCAGGGTCATGGAGATGCCTAGTCTATTCCCATACGGAGAATATTCGTCAGAAAGATGGTACTGTGAAGAAAAAGCGCATATACGAATCTTTTACCTGTGACGACCCAACAGCTAGAGGAAAGCGAAAATGTGAGCAGATAGCGGCTGAATGGGCGGCTAATAAAGATGCCGGAGTCACCGTGGAAAATATTACGCTAGGAGTTGCCTACGACCGATATATCGAGAGCAAAAATAAGACATTGTCTCCTGCTACAATCAGAGAATATAAACGGCAGCGTGAACGCAATCTCCCTACACTTATGCCATTAAAACTAAAAGATATCACCTGTGACATGATCCAAATTGCAATAAATGAGGAGGCTTCCGGAAAATCTCCAAAAACCGTTAGGAATATCCACGGATTACTGTCGGCTGTTTTAGGTGTGTATCGCCCAGACTTACAGCTTAATACTACTCTCCCTAAAAAAGTACGCCCCGAGCTGTATATTCCGTCTGATGAAGAAATAAAGAAACTGATAGAGTATGTAAAAAATGATGAGATGGAGATTCCTATCCTCCTTGCCGCATTCGGACCTATGAGGCGCGGTGAGATATGCGCTCTAGATTCATCTGATATAAAAGATGGGGTTGTCCATGTAAGTAAATCGATGGTTTTGGATTCTGAGCGTAATTGGGTAATAAAATCCCCGAAATCCTATTCAGGAGACAGGTATATCAGATTTCCGGATTTCGTCTTAAGTAAATTAAGCAAAAACGGACGAATAACAAGCCTAAACCCTTCCATGATCACGGATCGGTTTCGGGATATTCTGAAACGTACCGGCATACCTCATTTCCGTTTTCATGATCTTAGGCACCCTTATGTCAAGTCCACGACAAAAAAATATGAAGATTTTTTTCAACTTCTAAAAGCCAGTTAAGAACCGCAATTCCTAACTGGCTTTATCAATATACCCTGAGCTGTTATGCCAGGTCATTTTTTATTTTTAGCACGATCTCAACCCTCTTGTTAGGGTAAATAAAGATTTTTTCAATCAGCATATCAACAAGTTCAGAAGTCAGTCCTTTGTTTTCAACCAAAGACTGTAATACATCTTTTTGCTGGTGCTGACGTTCTTTTTCCTGTTGTTCAGCCTCCAGTCGTGTCATTACAACAGCCTTTGTATTCTGTACTTCAAGCAATCGCTGTTCAATAAGTGCTTTCTGTTCTTTATAGAGGTTAACATCAATTTGCTTTATTACAAGCGCCTCATACAGTTTACGCTTTTCTTCCTGCAGCTCAAAGATCTGATTATCAAATTCAGCTCGTCTCACTGCAACCTTATCAACAGGTTTTAATTCATTCGGCCCATCAATCCCCAAAGATACTTCAAACTGTTTACAAAGAAATTCATATACTATGGATTCCAATTCGCTTTCCCGGATCGTCATACCATAGCAAGGCTGTGAAGAATCCATATAGGAAAACCTGCAGCGATAAATAGTCTCATTGGAACGGTGCATAGCATGTTTGCAGGAGCCGCAAAATACCTTTCCTCGAAGGGGATAACTATGCTGTTTTCGTTTTGGAATTTTAAACCGCTTAATGGAAGCATTAGCTTTCTCGAAAAGTTCTTTGCTAACCAATGGGGTGTGATGATTTGGAATCTTGATCCATTCGCTTTCATCTTTTGTCCGCATACGGTTTCCGCCGATTTCTGTTACAGTCTTTTTTCCTATCACATAAGTGCCGATATAACGTTCGTCTGCTAACAGTCTCAAAATGGTTGAATTAGACCATACACCATTTGTCCTTGATACATCGTGATACTTTTGGCCTTTGAGAGCCTTGTATTCGCCCGGTGTAGGAATTGCCTGACTATGAAGTTCTCTGGCAATCTGCGCACTGTTCATACCGGACGCAGCATATTCAAAAATCATCTGAATAACGCAGGAGGTCTCTGGATCAGGGACCATTCGGTTATTGTCACCTTTACAATATCCATACGGGCAGATCTTACTTTGATATTCACCGCGGCGCATCTTCATATACTTTGCGGTTTTGGTCTTAACAGACATATCCCGGCTGTAATATTCACTGATAAGGTATTTGAAGGCAACCTCCATACCACCGGTATCGCCTTTGAGCTTTTTCGTATCAAAATCATCACTCACAGAAATAAAACGGGTATGAAAGATCGGGAATACCCGTTCTATAAAGTAACCTGTCTCTAGACTGTTGCGCCCAAATCTTGAAAAATCCTTTACCATGATACAGTCAATTCGGTTTGCACGTACCAGATCAAGAAGTTCCTGAACAGCAGGGCGTTCAAAATTTGCCCCACTATACCCGTTATCTACAAACTCCATCAGTTCTGCATTTCCGTATTCTTCTAAGCCGGCAGCGTGTTCTTGAAGGATCATGCGCTGGCTGGAAATACTTAAACTGTCTGTTTTGAAATCTTCCAAAGACAGACGGATATATAGAGCAATCACATATTTTTTCATTGTGCCACCGCCTTGCTGTATTCCTGAAACTCTGTACGGAAGCGGAATCTGATAGAGACATGTTTATCGTGATCCACTTCAATACGCTCAATTAAACGTGATACAAGCTCTGCAGTTAATGTACATCCAGCTTTCAGTTCTTTTTCGTCTTTTTCAAGCGTCTTATACTGTTCAAATTGTTTTTTTATCTCTATGGCTACTTTTTCACATTCTGCAAGTTCTGCTTTGGCAGAGCTCATTTTATCTTCATAGTTCTTTTTCCAAAGAAAGAAATCGTCTTTATCTACCAGGCCGCTTACCATATCTTCGTACAATACCTGAATACGATCCTGGTTCTGCTGGATCATACGGCTGGCGGTATTGCGGCGATCCTGCAATTCTTTTTCCCTTTTACGCCATTGGGTTCCATCCTCAACTAAAAGGGCATAATCTCCTAAAGCAGCGGAGAGTTCCTTTTTCAGAATGTCGATCACAGTATCTATCAATTCATTTTCTTTTATGGAAACACCGACACATTTTTCCTTATGAACCCTGCTGGGAGTAAGGCATTGAAAACGGTAAACATCTCCCTTTTTTCGGCGTGCTCTTTGGCGGTGCAGACTTCTGCCACAATGAGAACAGAAGATCAATCCTTTAAAAATATTTGGAGAATATGGAATCTTTTCTTGTTGTTTGTATTTTTCGGCAACTTCTATTCGGTACTTCTGGACCTCATCAAAAACTTCCCTGGAAACTATGGCTTCGTGGGTAGCGGCGACAGAAATAAGGTTTTCTTTTCCTGCAGGTCTTTGTTTATGTGCAACAGTTTTTGTATGGCCCTGAACCATATCGCCGGTATATTTTTCTTCTTTAAGGATCTTCATTACGGTACGTGTCTGCCAGAAACCTTCTCCTATTAAATTTTCATGCGTGATTTCCCCGGTAGAATACTTATAATTGCTTGGTGCAGGATAGCCGCCTTCATTCAGCATCAGTACAATGCGGTTCAGACCAACTTTTTCATATGCCCATTGAAAGATCTGCTGGACAACCGGAGCTGCCACCGGATCCACAATCAGCTTATGGCAGTCATCAGGATCCTTTTTATATCCAAAAGGTGCACGAGCGCCAACAAATTTTCCCTCTTTCATATCCTGTCTTGCCTGTGCTTTAATCTTACGACCAATATCGAGTGAATAGGCTTCGTTTATCATATTTTTCAGAGGAAGGATAATTCCACCGTGCAGGTTATCAGGATTTTCGGAATCAAACTGATCTGTTACAGCGATAAACCTGACATTATGAGAAGGAAAATACTGTTCTATGTAGTATCCGCTGTCAATGGAGTTACGCCCAAGACGAGACAGATCCTTTACGATTACACAGTCGATTTTTCCGGCTTCAATGTCAGAGAGCATACGCTGAAATCCCTCACGGTTAAAATTGGTTCCGGTTGTACCATTATCTATGTAAGTATCATAAATGCGAAATTCCGGTTTGTTGGAAAGGTAGTCCTTCAGAACCATTTTCTGTGTTTCGATAGAATTACCACGCTTTTTGTTATCTTCCACAGATAAGCGG
The DNA here is from genome assembly GCF_905201705.1 of uncultured Marvinbryantia sp. GTDB lineage: Bacteria > Bacillota > Clostridia > Lachnospirales > Lachnospiraceae > Marvinbryantia. Next base: position 15,912 of record NZ_CAJKOX010000057.1, on the reverse strand, counting down.
ATATATAAAGCGGTATTGATAAACGGAGAAACCGATGTAAAAATAGGTTCTGCGATATGTTTTCTGCTCTTTCTTGCCATCTTAGACCACCATCCTTTCCTGTGCCGGAGCAATCAGAGAAATTGCTTTCTCATATTCATTCTGATAGTTAAATTCAATTTGAAATTCATTTTTCCCAACTACCTTGATACTGTGAACAAGCTGGATCATTACCTTTCGGTCTAGTTCTTCGATTTCAGAAAATCTCTTGAAGTTCTCAATCCAGCGGTTACGTTCACTGCGGTTTTCCATAACATCTGTCCGTTTTTCTTCTAAAGCGGCTATTGCCTGTTCAAGCTGAGTGATACGAACATTGTAGGTGTTCTTCAAATTTAAAAACTCATGCTTCTCGATCAATCCGCTTACCATATTTTCATAAAGACTGGTTTTGAATGTCCGTATCTGCTCCAACTGCTGATTGTTCTGCGCGATCTGTCTGCTGTATTCCCGGATCAGTTCTTTATTGATACGGCTCTGATTGATACCGGATAAAATTTCTTCCAAAGAAACAACATTATTAACAAATCCTTTTACACTATCCCTGACACATTCCATCAGGTCGCTTTCCTTTACCATAACAGGGTTTGTACAGCCACTCTTCTTCCCGGTAGGGCAATAGTAGTAGTGGTACTCTTTGTCTTTATAGCGGTTTGTCTTTCGTATCATACGGGCGCCACAGCAGCCACAGATCAATATGCCGGAAAATAAATAGACTTTATTTTTACCGGGAGAAGTACGGGTATCCAGTTGCCGGATCTTCTGCACCAGGTCAAAATCGTGGGGCTCAATAATCGCTTCGTGAGCGTGTTCCACACGAATCCATTCGGACTGAGGACGGTTTTCAATTTCTTTCAGTTTAAAGTGCTGTGAGCCTTGTTTTCCCTGAACCAGAGTGCCGGTATAAGTTTCGTCCTGCAAAATACGGACAATCGTAGTAGAGGACCACCGACAATCTTTTCGATCGGTATATCCGTTTCTTGCACAAGGCAGACCATTCATTTTCTTATAGGCAAGAGGAGAAAGTGTTCCTAAACGGTTCAGCTCATTTGCAATCGCATAAGGACTGAAACCTTCCAGGCGCATCCTGAAAATACTTCGTACCACCTGAGCGGCATATTCATCTACCACAAGGAGATTATGATTTTCTTCGGATTTACGATAGCCGTACACGGTAAAAGCACCGACAAAATCTCCATTTTTACGTTTTGTTTCAAGAGAACTGCGGGTTTTCAAAGAAATATCGCGTGCGTAAGCCTCGTTCATAATGTTTTTTACGGAGACCGTAAGGTCATCCCCGGCGGACTCATTGATTGTGTCGATATTATCGTTGATAGCAATAAAACGTACACCATAAGCCGGAAAAACACGTCTCATATAACGGCCGGTTTCAATATACTCACGTCCAAGTCTGGAAAGATCCTTTACAATCACACAGTTGATCTTTCCCTCCATAATGTCATCCATCATTTCTTTGAAAGCCGGGCGATCAAAAATCACACCGCTATAACCGTCGTCCACTCGTTCCGAAACAAGTTCGATCTCCGGGTGGTGGCTGGCAAATTCCTCAATCAGCTTTCTTTGGTTTCCAACACTGTCACTTTCGTTTGACTTATCATCCGTATAAGATAATCGGATATACTTCGCAGCTTTATAAATCTGCATACAGAAACACTCCTTTCATTACGGAAAAATCCCCGCAATTCAAGGAGTGCAATATGCCTTATTGTTATTCAATTCCTTTTCCGATTCTTATTATAACGCTCCATGCGGGAAAAAACAGCCCCTAAAATGTAAATTTTTATCGTAAGATACCATGCAGACATTCTTCTAATGCAGCTCCGTCCGTACAATAAGTAGCACGCACAATAAACTTTCCACACCTGAAATGACAGGGGTTCTTGATCTGTCTGACGAACTCGGCAATTCGTTCTTCACGCGGAAGTTCCTTGTTGACGGATACACTGCGAATATCCACCAGTTTATCAGCATAAGAAGTCTTTTGTTCCATTTTTCCAGCTCCTTTCCGTAAATTGATTCTCTATCAAAATCACATGGATAAAGCCGGACCTGGACTTGTAATCTAAGCCCGGCTTCATAGTATCTGATTTCGATTTTATATGCCGTATTTGCCACGCATCCCCGGCAGGTTCTGTTGACACAGAACAGGGGTTGCTATGGGCTGCGGACAGCTTGACCGCATCATAGCCCCGCAGTCGTCGCCGCTTTGCCAGAGCAAGCGCACGCCGCAGGAACTCCCCCCAAGTCTTTAGGAGGCCGTGAAGAAGTACCATTGTCATCTGCGCCGTCGTCGCGCCCGAACCTGCCACAGCCGGGTTAATAGGTTGCGTGGATCGCTCGGACAACTGGGTTCATCACCTCCTTTGGCTGTCTGTCATGGCGCCGCCCTATATGCCGCTCGGTACGCAGAATGATGTACCCATAGCAACGTATATTCACTTGTCAAAGAACCATGAGGGAGAGAAGGCAATCAAAGCGCTCCATATTGGAAATATATCGGAACGGTTCTGTCCGATCCAACCACAATGGCTTGTCCTGCCAAAAGGTCCCTTCATAATACAGTACATTTTTAAGGGAAAAGTTAGTGGGCTTATAAATTATTTTTTAAAAAATATTCTTGAAGCTGTTTTAAACCTCTGTTAATGCTCTGATGAACTGAGATTTTACTGCAGTTTTCCACTCTGGCAATTTCCGTTTGGCTCTTGCCGAGAAAATAACGTGCATAGATCCTCTGACGTTGTTTTTCTGATAGAGTAGCAAGTCCCTTATAGATCATTTCAGTCACCCTATGCTGTTCATAAATATCTGCTGGTGATTTTTGATCTACAAGGGCTTCATATTCAATTCCATCTCCAAAATCCAAAGAAAAATATGCTTTGTGTCGATATGTATAAATCCGATATGCTTCATCGCGTAATTTATAAGCTCTTAAAATATCAGCGACTTCATCCGGCACTTCTACGATTGTGTCTGTTGTGTAAAATGGGTAATATTCCTTTAAATTGATTTGTTTCATATAAATTTCCTCCAATTTCGATTTGTTTGCGTGTGAAAAGCTAAAACCGAAATCAGAGGGCGGGGAGCGACACCCCACAGAGAACAGAAAGACAAAAAATTTTTCTATAAACGCAAAAGTGCGCGTCTGTCCGATGACAGGCGCGCACTCATACAACCCTAATAATTGATTGAAAGGGAAATGTTGGAAAATATAATATTTTGTCGAATGGAAAAACCCCGCAATCCAAAACCAGACTACGGGGCATAATGATAGATTTGGCCGGCAGCATCGAGGCCGGCATGTTGACCTCGGTAGCATAACCATGCCCTCCCTCCAAATCAAGGAGGGATAGACAGGCTTGCCAATTATCCGCCTCCTTCTATCTATTTGAAGGAATTATACAAACTTTTATGCTCGTTCTTTTCTTGAAATCTTCCAGAACTGTCCTTGTTCCGGCAAAATCTATCATAAATACAATTTTATTCATTTGTTTTTGTATATAATGTATATTCGGTTAATCTAAATCAAATTTATACCCAACTCCATATACACTTTTAATATAGTCTGGTACATCCGGCGAAACCTTGAGCTTTTGCCTGAGATTGCTTACATGGTTATTCACTGCCTTTCGGGAAAAGGAAGCATATTCTTCTTCCCATACCAGTTCCGTTATCATTTCATAGGTAAATACCCGTTTGGGATGACGGATCAGTAGAGCCAGAATGTCAAATTCCTTAGCAGTAAGAGCAATCACTTTATTTTGGATCATAACAAGACGCTGTTCCAAAGAGAAAAACAGATCATCTTTTTCGATTTCAAACTTTGCTTTGCCAGCATTTTTATTCATGCAGCAAATAACATGGGAACCAAAAGGACAAGATAAAATATCTGCTAGTCTTATTTTTCCACACTCAATATCCATAATAAATTGTTTCAATTCCTGCTGTTGCTTTGTACTTAAAAGGATAAACAATTTTTCTCCAATTTCTTTACCAGATTCCGATATATCAAACACAACTAACTTCCCATGTCATCACCGCCTTTGTTTCTAAAATTTCCTTCTTGTATTGCTGTTTCTTTTAGTCGAGCAAAACTTTCGCTACTGATAACATGTTCCATCCGGCAGGCATCGACTTCTGCAATTTCAGGATCAACACCAGCTGCAATAAGCTGTTCCGTAAAGAAGCAATGACGTTCATAAATTTTTTCAGCAACCTTGCGGCCTACATCGGTTAAGTAGAGAAAGTAATCTTCATCCATCGTGAGAAAGCCACCGTCTCGCAAGTTAGCCACCGCATGGCACACGCTGGGCTTTGACACCTTCATGTGCCGGGCTACATCTACGGAGCGCACCATACCTAATTTCTTTTGGAGAACAAGGATGGTTTCCAGATAGTCCTCCCCAGACGCATGAAGTTTCATGGAACATCTCCTTTCTAAAACAATTTACACAGCCCAACCAAGACTCTCCTGTTGGATATGGAACAGTTTATGGTACAATCCGTTCTTTTTCATCAATTCATCATGTGTACCGTGTTCCAACAGTCTACCGTTATCAAGAACGAGAATTTGGTCGGCATCCGCAACGGTACGAAGCCGGTGTGCAATCATAATAACCGTCTTGCCCTCCACCAGTTTTGCAATAGCACGCTGAATCAAAACCTCGTTCTCTGGGTCAAGGGACGCTGTTGCCTCATCAAGCAGAATAATAGGTGCGTCCTTCAAAAGCGCGCGGGCAATGGAAATCCGCTGACGCTCACCACCGGAAAGAGTGCTGCCGTTCTCTCCAAGGACAGTCTGATAACCGTCTGGCAATCGCTGGATAAATTCGTCACAGTATGCCGCCTTTGCCGCCGCCATGACCTGCTCCTCGGTAGCGTTCATGTTGCCTACACGGATATTGTTAAAAACAGTATCATTGAACAGGGTCACATCCTGGAATACAAAGGACATACAGCGCATCAGGTGTTCCGGTTCAATGGTGCTGACATCTATGCCGCCAATGGTGATCTGGCCTTTTCTTACATCCCAAAAACGGGCGATCAGTTTGGAAATCGTGCTTTTGCCGCTGCCGGAAGGCCCTACCAGAGCCGTTACGCTGCCAGCGGGAATAGAGAAAGACACATCCTTGATAACATCGTCCTGGTTATATCCGAAAGTGACATTTTTCAGTTCAATGTCATATTTGGATACATCCTTGTCCTCGCCCTCCATGGCGGGCGTGGTCAGCAGGGTACGCATACGGTTGGTAACAGTCCCCAAGTGAAACAGAGAGGTCAACTGCGAGAGAATGGCAAGGATCGGACCGTAAATTTGCGTAGAGAACATCAGTAGAACCAGTAAAGAAAGCAGTTCAATTTTACCGTTTGTTATCAGCACCGTTCCAATGAAAATAGTAATGCCAAGCCCTGCTTGCAGGATCAGGCTGGCTCCCTGAACCAGAATACCGGAGGCCAGTTCTACCTTGATGGCGATTTTTCTCATAGCCTGGAGTGCTTTATCCAACGCATCGAAGCGGGAACCGCCAAGATCACAGGATTTGATGATTTTGATACCTTCCAGGTATTCCTGAATCTGGCTAGACGCCTCCAGTTTCACATCCACCTGTTTGTCAAACAGACGAAGTTGTAGCTTGCGCCCGCACCAGATGATAAGGAATGTAACCGGCATTGTGCAGAAAATCGCAAGGGCCATTCTCCAGTCAAAAAATGCCAGACAAACGCAGGTCAGGGTAACAGAGATGATATTTGCAATCAGCGGCGGGATGGTACTGCTGAGCATGGATTCCATGCTGCTGCAATCCGCCATCATGTTGGTGGTAATATCGGACAAATCTTTTGTGTTAAAGAAGCTCATGGGGAGCTTGCGAAGATGCTCCGCGATCCGAAGTCTGGTCGTGCTGGCCTCCTTATAGGAAGCAATATAGGTTTTCCTATAATCGTTTTTCGCGGCCAGGAATACCAGAATAGCCGCCACCAGCCCCAGGCCCAGCAGCTTCCACAACGCGGCCCACGAAATTGCTTCTCCCGTAAACGGCTTTAACAGCTCCCAAAAGATCAGGCAGGCTACCATTGATGGGAGCAATAACGCGATATTGGTTATTGTGCAGGCCGTAATTGCTTTTTTCAGGTCGGAATAGCCTTTCTCCGACAGCATTAACTTTTCTTTCAGCTTACTCATAGATCACACCGCCTTTCCTGTGCCAATTTTCCAGTTGATCGACTCCGTATAGCTGCTCCACATCTGCGCGTATTTTCCGTCCTTCTTCAGCAGCTCGTCATGGGTGCCGGATTCAATCAGGCAGCCCTTTTCCATGACAAGTATCTGGTCAGCATTACGAATCGTGGACAGGCGATGGGCGATCATTACAACTGTTTTATTTTGGATCAGCTTTTCAAAGGCTTTTTGAATCAGGTACTCGTTCTCCGGGTCACTGAACGCAGTAGCCTCGTCCAGAACGATGATGGGCGCGTCTTTTACGATAGCCCTTGCAATGGCAATCCGCTGACGCTCACCACCGGAGAGATGGACGCCGGTACTGCCGATCACAGTCTGATAACCGTTTGGAAGCTGCTCAATAAAATCATGGCATCTTGCAGCCTTTGCCGCCGCAATCACCTGTTCTTCCGTGGCATCTGGATTTCCCATACGGATGTTATCCAGGATGCTCTGTTTGAACAGGAACGTATCCTGAAATACGAAGCTGACCTTATCCATCAGCGCATCCAGAGGAATATCCCGAATGTCAACGCCGCCGATCTGAATACTTCCGTCCGTCACATCATAAAACCGGGAGATTAGGCTGGCGATGGTACTTTTACCGCCACCGGAGGGGCCGACAATGGCTGTCACCTTGCCCTGATCCGCAAAGAAAGAAACATGAGACAGGGCCTTGACCTGGGAATCGGCTTCGTAGGAAAAGCTGACATCCCGGAAAGCAATCCCATAGTTTTCGATTGCTTGCGCCGTACTCTTTTCGGGCAGGGCCGGGATACGCAGGATTTCATCCATACGCTCCACGCTGCCGTCAATCTGCGTAAAGGACTCCGAGATATACATGATCTTATTCAGAACACCGGAAATCGCATGGACAATAATCAGGTAGAAAATAAATGTCAGCGAATACTCCCTGAAATCCGTAGTGTGCATCCCGATCAGAATGCCCACCGGAATCAAAAGCAGATAAATATTGTTGATGATCGTGGTAAAAGCAGGCATACAGTTCTGCCAGCCCAATGCGTACTCCAACACAAAAGAGGTATAGTCTGTAATGGATTTGCTCAACCGCTTAAAGGAATCGGCGGTCTGATTAAATGCTTTGATCTCCGACATACCACGTACATATTCCACAGAAGCGCTGTTCATGTTCTCCTGGGCGGTCTGAAAACGGTGCATTTTTTCCTTTGCTTCTCCGTTGAAGCCCGCAAACTGCACGATAAAGGCCAGAACAATACCGACCAGACAAACCACGCCATACCGCCAGTCAATTCCAAGAAGAATGATAACCAGAACAAGCGGCGCGACCAAAGAGGCCACAAAGTCCGGGAGCTGGTGAGCGATGAATTTCTCAACACTTTCAATGTTTTCATCCATGATCTTTCTCATTTTGCCGCTGCCCAGGGTCAGATGATACCCAAGGGGAATCTGCATGATGTGGTCGGCAAAGGCCACCTTCAATTCATAAAGCGTTCCAAACGCCGCAACGTGGGAACACAACAGGGCAAAAAAGTAAAATACGATGTTCCCCAAAATTCCAGCCAGGGCCAGCCATCCCCAGGTCGAGATTGCGGAAACATTCAAGAGCGACATATCCGGGTAAACAAACAGGATTTCCCGAATGATGTAGTAGATTGATAAGTACGGAACAAAAGAACAGATCGCAGCCAGCGCCGCCAAAAACCCTGCCAGGAACACCAACCCTTTATGGCCGGAAGCCAATTCCAGGCAGCGTGCCAGTCCGGTTTTCGCTATCGGCTGCTTCTTGTTTTGCTGTGCCATTTCTAACCCTCCTTTTTGTCATATCCAATTTTGTCTAAGAGAAGCTCTGCGCCTCTGATTTGAAAATCATCGGTAATGCAGCCGTTCTCCAGGCGTATTGCCCGCTCACAGCAGGCAAGCGCACACTCCGCGTCATGGGTAATGACGATAATGGTGCGCCCCATTTTCGCCAGCTTGCGGATCATCCGGCTGACATTCCGCATATTCGTACCGTCCAGCCCGCTTGTCGGTTCATCCAGTACGATAATCGGCGCTTCGTGCATTAGAGCCACGCCAAGAGCCAGCCGCTGCTTTTGCCCTCCTGACAGCGTAGAGGGATGCTGTTTGATGAATGGCGTCAGTTCCAGGGCCTCCAGGATTTCTTCCGCCGCTTGTTTCCGCTCCGGGTTGACTTCTGCGCCGGTAGTCAGTTCGTCAAGCAAATCCTCACCGAATAGCTGACTGTCTAAATCCTGGGGAATATACCAGACCTTTCCCAAGCGGCCTTTCGGTCTACAATGCTTTCCGAATAAAACGACTTCGCCGGATTTCTCTTTCAAAAGCCCTGCCAAGATTCGCCCTATGGTGCTTTTGCCCGTCCCGTTTGGGCCGATCAGGGCTATCGCTTCTCCCTTATGGCATTGAAAGTCAATATCCTTAGATACAATCGTTTCACCAAAAGAGTGGTTCAGTTTTTTCACTTCCAGAACAACCTCACTGGTTGCCGCAGACGGGATTTCCGTTTGCTCAATCTGATGCAGGTTAGGAGTTCGAAGCCCCAGCGCCTGGATTTCCTTATTAGTCAGAGCTTTCATCTGCTGTGCAGTAAATTCCCGCACAATTTTCCCTTTCTGGACACACAGGAAACGGTCTGCCAGATCCATCAGATAATAAAGCCGGTGTTCCGCTATAATGATGGTTTTTCCCTTCTTCTTCAAATCGTGAATAATATCTGCAAAGCGGTAGGTAGATGCAATATCCAGATTGGCAGACGGTTCATCCATGACATAGATTTCAGGATCAATCGCCTCTGCGGATGCAATCGCAACCTTCTGACGCATTCCATAGGACAGGCTGTGCAGGCTGTGATCCAAAATATCCTGAATCTTGATGTTCGCCGCTGCCCGGTGAACATGGTTCTGAATTTCTTCATGGGAATAACCGTAGTTCTCACAGCCAAAAGCAATCTCGCCTGCGACCTCATTGGCAAAAAACTGGCTCCTCGGGTCTTGAAATACATTTCCTGCGATTTTGCCGCGTTCCCAGGAAGGAATCTCTTTCAGCAGTTTTCCATCCACAAAAACCTCACCGCTTAATTCTCCCTCGTAAAAGTAGGGGATCAGGCCGTTAATTACTCTTGTCAAAGAGCTTTTCCCACTTCCCGATGGGCCGGTCATAACAATGACCTCCCCGGCGGCAATGTCTAATGATATATGTTCCAGTTGATTTCCGTTCCCGCCATAGGAAAAGGTCAGGTCACGGATCATAATTTCTTTTCCCATTCCATTCCTCCTATAAAAGACAGCAGCACACGGCAGCTCCCACGCTGACAACAATCAAAACGCAATCCAGCACAGCGATCCGGCTGACATAGTAGCTTTCTTTCTTGTAGGGGCTTTCAATTCCCCTGACTATGGCAGAAGCTGCTAACTCGTCCGCGATCTTTAAGGAGCGGAACACCATCGGAACAATGGCGTATTCCAACGTGTCCATTGGATGCCTCAAAACATTACCGACCGATTTTAAGAAGCCACGAATTTTCATGGCTTCCCTGACTTCTCCAAATTCATGCAGCACAGTCGGCGCAAAGCGGAGCATGACGATCAATACAAGCATGATATGGGTAGAAATCGGCATTCTTCTCAAGCTGGCCGTTAATTTCCCAGAGGGGATTTTAGCCAGAAGATAGGCAGGCATAGCCGGAAGCAAAAGTTTGTAAACCATGCTGAGCAACAGTGGAGATGGGACACTGATTTTATATTTCATTTCAATCAGTAGCCATACAAGTGCAACCATATAAATTGAAAAGCACCCAATCGCCTGACGAAACAAACCAAACCAGCACAGGATCAAACAAATCCAAAGGGTAAAAATTCCATGTCCTAAAAAACTTGTTGTAAGGAAAGTAACAAGACAAGCGCACAGCGTCAGGAAAAGAACTGTGCGCCCGTCAATTCGATCAATCCGTCTGCTTTTTGATACGGCCATCATCCTACAATGCCTGCCTTTTGGAAATGCTTTCTGAGCAGACGCTGGCCAAACAACGTGCCGAGGATTGCAAGAACCGCAGTAATAACAACGCCCAAAAGCATCAGCGCAGGAGACGTTACCATAGAGAGCTGCATATTTAAGGTGTTGGCATCAAAACCACTGTTTGCAGCCATTTCCTGATAACTGTCCCAGGACCACCACAACGGTACGGCACAACCTACAAAATTACCGATTGAGTTGACCATCCAGCCAATTCGGTTACGAACCGCACTTTGGTATGTATTCTTGCCAACCATGCACAGTTCGGCAACGAGAGCTACAATCAAGAAATAGGGAATCAAGAACATATAACCCATAACTCCTTGAATCACCCCATAAACCGCAGCCCATGCAAACAACAGTCCGTGTTTGTTGACGCGGTTTGCTGCAACCAGATAAAAGATTGCGCCGATAAATGCATCAATTCCGGCAGAGCCGTACAAATATACTACCGGAAAAGGCAATGTAACCATACCAATTATCATTGCAATAGCAAAATTGATGACCATCATTGCGGCAATCGTCATAATATCGCGAATGCCAAACTTTTTCTTCACCGTTTGTTCCATCTTTGAAACCTCCTTAAAATAAAATGACAGTGTAGTTAGCAATAACTAACTACACTGTCATTCTACACCGGTTTGCAGTCTCTAACTACTCCAAAGGGAAAAGTAAATCAAGAAAACAGCCCAAAAGTTAAATCACTTTTTTGCTTTACGGTAATCCTTTGGAAGCATTCCAAACACTTCTTGAAAGGCTCGCGCAAATTTACTAATATTTGAATATCCAAGTTCACCGGCTATTTGCGTGATTGATTGATCTGTTTCCTGCAAATAAACAGCCGCAAGATTCATTTTATACTTTTTGATATGTGCATAGGGCGTATCGCCATAAATCTGTTTGAAAATAGCTTGAAATGTGACCTTGCTCATTGGCTCCTTTCGCAAAAGTTCTTCTATGGATATTTTTTTGTCGAGGTTTTCTATGAGCTGTTGGCGGATGCGTTTGATGATTTCAATTTGTTCTTTGGCATAATACGTTGCCTCATACTGATCTTCAATCCGCAGCTGTTTGATATGGTAAAATAGTTCCAATAATTTGATACGGAAGTAATTTCTCCCTTCAATACCTTTTGCCGCGTACAATTCATCGAAGATATGTAACAGACGCTGAGGCGTTCGACATAAAAACCACTTTTTTTCTAATTCCAGTTCTCGTCCCAGATTTAGAACATCAATGTTGTAGTACGAAAAAATCTGTTGCGTTTCCGCATCGACAGAATCCTTATCAATCACACAGCTTAGTCCTACGCTATATCCAAAGGGGAAGGAATACGCCGCAGGAATATTTGCAAGAGCATTAATGCAAAATTCTCCTTCTTTCATGTGGAACACTTTGTTATTTCTTAACTCAAACTCAACACGTCCTTTTTGGTAATGCCGGATTTCAATGATATTCTTATTAGGAATAGGCTCATGGAAAATATCTGAACAATTAAAATCCATAAAAATCAAGTCAATACCAGGGAAAAGGTCATAGTCATATAGGCTTCCTGTTCCATTGCATTTATACTCCACTTGAACATAATCATTATACTTATTTTTAATTACAGCATATTCCCCATACCATTCTGGTTTGTGGAGTTCACTCATGCTCATTTCCACCTCCCTATCAGTTGATATAAACTAAATATATAATAGTTTTTTTGGTAGTTTCATTACCAATTAGAAAAAATCACCCCGTGCTTAATTTTTATTTGAGTAATACATCCTCGCTCTAATTCATTGAAAAGCAAATCACTGTAGAGTTGATTGAGGTAACAATTATTATATGTCATAACAAGATTTCACCTCTTTTCTTTTTCGCGCAAAAGTATCTATAATTTCAACTGTATCATCTTCACCATGCAGAACCGATCAGAAACCGCCATACTGACCTTTGTGGATAGCTTTAAGCCATTTTTAGGGATGTAACGATAGTATGGTTCCTCCGCAATCACCTTCACATTACCCCCGATCTTTGCTGCCAGTTCTTCCGCTGAATCCACATAAAAGAACATCTGTGCATCGGCATGGCCGACCTGTTTCATATATTTTTTCTTCATCATGGTCATTCCTCTTTTGTTCACCGTATCAAAAACAACTTCCATATTTCCAAATTGCCCAATCATACGCAGAAGGGCAATGACCTTATGTTCCTCAAAATAATGAAATAATCCGCCTGCAGTAACGAGAATAGGAGCATCAAGTACATCATTGCGAACTTTTTTGATCCAATCCTTTGCAAAGGCATCCCCGGAAATATATAATTCCCTCTCTGGTTCGGGAAGAAGTCCCCGCCGGTATTCGATTACATGAGGCAGATCCATGGCATACCAGTGTGTCTTTCCGTTATCACATCGGTGATAGGTTGTTTCCAGACCACAGCCCAGCTGGACAATCACACCGTCCGGTCTGCGTTCCAGAAAAGCCCGAATAATCCGATCCATATTAGCAGACCGGGAAGCAGAGGCCAAAAGGGTATACTGGCTCTGCATATTCTGTTTAATCAAGTCTGAAGGCAGCTTCTTTTTCAATTCCAATGCTTTTTTATCATATAAAATTTGCGGGTAATGCTCACTAGCATAAATTCTTCCCAGCATAGGGACGAACAGTGTATCCTCCACGACTCCTAACTTGGACATAGCCAAACCTCCTGTTTTGATACATTACTTTCTGCCGACAAGCAACCGGGAAGACCCCAGCATCATCATGGCAGCCCGACGGTGGGAGCCAAAAGCTTCCTGTGCGATATCAACGAGTCGTACTTCCTCATACCCCATATCCCGCAGTTTCTGCGCAAAACCTTCCATGTCACCGTACATCTTTGGTTTCATATCATCGTTGAGTGCAAAGACGCCGCCTTTTTTCAATACCCGCAGGCTTTCCAGCAGCAGTTTCTGCATATCAGCACCCATAACATTGTGATAGACATAGTTGCTGATGACTACATCAAAACTCTCATCAGGAAAATCCAGCTGCTTCGCATCACCGTGCTGAAATACACAGCGGGAAGCCACGCCCTCCCTGGCAGCATTCTTCTCGCAGAGTGCTTTGCTGTAATTATACACAGCGCCCCAGTGATCAACACCGATCACTTTTGCTTTCGGCCATGTCAGAGCTGAACGGATTGTCAATGCTCCGGAGCCGCAGCCTACTTCCAGAATCTTCCCCTCGCCGTCATAGTCCAGATGAGAAAGAACGACTCGATGAACCTGTTCCATGATTCCGCCAATGATGTAAAAGACAGGGTTGGACATCCAGCTTCCATAGTCTTCTCCGTGGGTACCAAGTCGGATATTTTCCTGCTTACAATGGTTCTTGTTCATTACATTTCCTCCTTCTTTACGCAAGTTTCCAATTCTGGCTTTCTGTCTGCAGTTTTACCATATGGGCATATACACCATTCTTTTCTTCCAGATCCTTTGGTGATCCTTCTTCTGCCACGGTGCCATCAGAAAGGACAACAATCTTATCTGCTCCGGCTACGGTACGCATCCTGTGGGCGATAACCAGAACGGTTTTATCTGCGATCAGACGGGAAAGGGCTGTCTGTATCAGAGTTTCATTCTCCACATCCAGGGAAGCAGTAGCTTCATCTAAAAGAATGATCGGCGCATTTTTCAGAAATGCACGGGCAATAGAGATACGCTGGCGCTCTCCGCCGGAAAGTTCACAGCCATTTTCCCCGATATTGGTATGCCATCCATCCGGCAGTTTTTCCGCAAATTCATCCACATTGGCAAGTTTCGCAGCAGCAATGACTTGTTCATCTGTGGCGTCTTTGTTTCCGATTCGGATATTTTCCAGAATCGTATTGTCAAACAGTGTAACATCCTGGAATACGATGGAATACAGAGAAAGCAGTGTTTCCGGGTCAATTCGGGATACATCCATGCCTCCCACGGTAATCTTTCCTCTGTTAATATCCCAGAACCTTGCTGCCAGCCGGGATACGGTTGTTTTTCCGCCGCCAGATGGGCCGACCAAAGCCGTAACCTCTCCCTGTTTTGCCGTAAAGGAAACATCTTTCAATACGGTTTCTCCGGTATTGTAGGCAAACCCAACATGGTCAAAGACAATATCATACCCCTGATTGGAAAGCCTGTCACTGCCTTGTTGGATCGGATGATCGAGAATCTCATTCATACGGGCAATGTTGGTTCGTGTACTGATGACTGCCGCAAGATTCTGGAGTGCGCCCTGCAGAGGGTCATATAAACGGGATACTACCAGAAGGAACATAAAGAATGTAAGCACGGAGAGGCTTCCTTGCATGAGCAGAACAGCTCCCACCAGCGCAACCGTTGCAATACCAAGCTTCAGCACCAGTGACGCGGAAACCACAAAAGCAGCAAGACCAAATTCATTGAGGATGGAACGATGCTCCACGGCACGGATCTTCTTTTCCAGACCTTTTAAATATGCCTGCTCCGCATTGTTCGCTTTCAGGTCACGAACCGTTTCAATGCACTCCTGTATCCCGTCTGCGCAGGCCATCTTTACATCCATGGCTTTCTGATTCAGATTTTCCTGAATCTTTGCGGAAAATCCCACAATCGCAAAGGCAACCGGCAGAACCCATAAGGCAGCCAGTGCCATTCTCCAGTCCGTAAAGAGCAGACCGATGGAAATCAGAACTGTAGAGATGATCGAACCCGCAAGCTCAGGGATAAAATGCGAAAAACTCTGCTCCAGGAAGGTGCAATCCGCCATAATGGTACTGGTAAGATCGGCTAAATCCTTTTTCCCGAAAAAGGAAAGGGGGATTTTGCGCAGATGCTCTGCCAGGGTAATGCGGCGGATACCGCTTTCTTTGTAAGTGGCAAAATAGGTCGCATTGTATTGAAAGAAAGTGGTCAGCAGAATCAAGCCGATACACACCACGCAGCCTGCCACATAAAATGGAATTTTCCCACCGGGAACACCCCCGTTCATCAGATCGCTGACCAGGTAATATAAAAGTCCCACCGGAAACATAAAAGACAGATTCTGAAGGACACAGGCCAGGCAGCCTTTGATCAGGTCTTTTGCTCCCTGTTCAGACAGGGCATATTTTTTCTGCAGTTTTTTGATCATATCACTGCACCTCCTTTGTTACCTTCCATTGCACGGAAGTCTGGTAATTTTTCCACATACGGCTGAAAATGCCGTCTTTTGCAAGCAATTCACGACTGTTCCCGCACTCGGCAACCTGTCCGTCCTGAATGACAAAAATCTGATCCACATTTGTTACGGTAGAAAGCCTGTGGGCAATCATAATCACTGTCTTTCCCTCGGAAAGTTTTGAGAAAGCAGCCTGTACGCGGCTTTCGTTATCCGGGTCAGCAAAGGCAGTGGCTTCATCCAGAATGATAATCGGAGCATTTTTCAGCATCACACGGGCAATGGCAATTCGTTGCTGCTCGCCGCCGGAAAGATAGACACCCTTTGTACCGATGACCGTATCCACACCCTGTGGGAGTTTTTCCAGAATATCATCGCATTGCGCGTGATGAAGGGCAGTCAGAACTTCCTCACGGGTAGCTTCCGGTTTTCCCATACGCACATTTTCCAGAATGGACGCCTTGATCAGACGGCTGTTCTGAAATA
>NZ_CAJKOX010000056.1 GCF_905201705.1 uncultured Marvinbryantia sp. | reverse complement strand
CAAAATTCATTGCCGGTTCGGCAGGAGATTCCATTTTGATGAACAATTCAATGCATGAAAATTTTAATCTTAATTACAGTTAGCACCGTTGCATTTTTATGAAAAAATCTTTTACGTGCATTGAAAAATACCACACATTCTATTATCATAAAGGGGGAAAATGATTGAACACAAACGATGAGAAAATCCAATGGCATCCTGCATTTGATGCGGCATTGCAGATTGAACTTGGAGAAGAAACAAAGTATTTAGAATTTGATTCTGAACATCTGCTGTCGAAGAAACCAATGCAGATCGATGTGTTAGTCAAAAATGAAAGACATGTAAAAATCCAGAAGAATATTGGGAGAATTTTTCGGAAGCATAACCTGATCGAATATAAAAGTCCGGGGGATTATCTGAGCATCAACGACTTTTATAAAGTTTACGGATACGCCTGCTTTTACCAGTCAGACACGGAGAAGGTGGGGGAGATCCGGTTGGAGGAGATTACCATTACCTTTGTGTGCAGCAGTTATCCGGTAAAACTGGTACGTCACCTGGCAAAACAGTATGGTATCCGGGTGAAAAAGGAAGATGCGGGAATTTATTATTTGGAAGGCAGCCGATTTCCGATACAGATTATTGTCAGCCGCAGGCTGAATCCGGAAAAATATCTGTGGTTGTACGTCCTGCGGGGAGATTTGGATGCCGGAGAGCTTAAAATGGTACTCAGAGATTACGAAAAGCACAGGGATTCTGCGGATTATCAGTCCATGATGGACATTATCATTCGCGCAAACCGGGAGAGAATGAAGGAGGAAGAAATGTGTGAGGCGCTGAAGGAATTATACGAGGAAATATATGCGGAGAAATTGGAAGAGGAATTTGCAGCACGGGAAAAGCTTGGTGAAAAACGTGGAGAAAGGCGTGGAGAAAAGCGTGGCGAGAGGCGCGGCATCAGACGAGGCGAAACGCTTATGGGAAATCTGGTAAGTGCTTTGCTGGAGAGCGGACGCACAGAAGATCTGCAGAGGGCAGCGGAGGATCAGGCTTACCGCAGAAAGCTGATGAAGGAGCTTGGGATACCCGGAAGGCTTACGGGAAAATAGCCGCAGCCAGTCGCTTTGGGCGTGTATCACAAAAAATACAATTTCGTATAACAAATATTTTTAATTTCGTCTTGTCAAAAAATGCTTTAAACAAAGGGAAAAATAAAGATAGTCAGAAAAATAGTATAGAATTTAGTCTAAACTTCGTTCCGCTTGCGGTACAAGAAACGCTGTGTTATACTCTCAAAATATAGGCAGCCGGGCGGCTGCCGGAGGGAGGAGAAAGATTATGACAACAGCGAAAATTTGCATTTTGATTGCGATAGTCGCGTATCTGGCGATGGTTCTTTACATAGGCTATCGCTGTTCGAAGCAGAACAAAAACACGGATGACTTTTATCTGGGCGGAAGAAAGTTAGGTCCATTTGTCACAGCGATGAGCGCCGAGGCGTCGGATATGAGCAGCTGGCTGCTGATGGGGCTGCCGGGCGTTGCGTATCTCACCGGCGTTGCGGACGCTGGCTGGACAGCGATCGGGCTGGCAATTGGTACATATGTCAACTGGCTTGTAGTAGCAAAGCGTTTGCGCCGTTACTCTCATATAGCAGGAAACTCTATCACGCTGCCGCAGTTTTTTAAGAATCGTTACCACGATAAAAGTGCGCTGCTGATGATCTCCGCAATTATTATTGTTATTTTCTTTATTCCGTACACAGCCTCCGGCTTTGCGGCATGCGGAAAGCTGTTTTCCAGTCTGTTTGGCGTGGATTACTTCACGGCGATGGTGGTCAGTGCCGTCGTTATCGTGGGATATACTATGCTCGGCGGTTTTCTTGCGGCATCCACCACAGACTTTATGCAGAGCATTATTATGTCCATTGCGCTGGTTGTCGTTCTTGTATTTGGCGTGAGTGTGGCAGGCGGTTTCGGCGCGGTTGCAGAGAATGCAAGAGCACTGCCTGGTTATCTGTCCTTCACGCAGACCTACGATCCGGTCACACAGACGGCGGCTCCCTACGGAACCATCACGATTTTTTCCATGCTGGCGTGGGGGCTTGGCTATTTTGGAATGCCGCACATTCTGCTCCGCTTTATGGCGATCGAGGATGAAAACAAATTGTCCCTGTCCCGCAGAGTGGCAAGTATCTGGGTGGTTATTTCCCTTACGGTCGGCGTTGCTATTGGAATTATCGGGTATACGATGAGCAAGGTCGGCGCGCTGGAGGTTCTGGAAGGCTCCAATTCCGAGACGATTATTGTAAAAATTGCGGATCTGCTCAGTCAGTATGGTGTGATCCCGGCGTTGCTGGCGGGCGTTATCCTCGCGGGAATCCTGGCGTCTACCATGTCTACGGCGGACTCGCAGCTCCTGGCAGCATCTTCGGCAGTGTCCTCTGACCTTCTCGGAGAGCGTCTGGGAAAAGGTGACAAAAGCGGAATGCTGGCGGCGCGGATTACGCTTCTTGCGATCGCGGTGATCGGTGTTTTTCTGGCGAAAGATCCGAATAGCTCTGTGTTTGGCATCGTATCCTTTGCGTGGGCGGGCTTCGGCGCTTCCTTCGGTCCGGTAGTGCTTGCGGCGCTGTTCTGGAAGCGTTCCAACAAATACGGCGCGCTTGCAGGAATGATAGCAGGCGGCGTGATGATTTTTGTGTGGAAGTATCTTGTGCGTCCGCTTGGCGGCGCCTGGAATATCTATGAGCTGCTTCCGGCATTCCTGGTAGCGCTTGCTGCGATTATTGTGGTAAGTCTTCTTACCCCGGCGCCGGATAAATCCATTCTTGATGAATTTGAGCGTGCCCGCGGAAAGTAAAATACCTCGCAGTAAAGCCACGAGGGTAAAATAAAAGGGTTTGAAAGAAGCGGAAAATATGGTATGATATGGCTGTCACAGGAAACTGCGGCAGTCATTTTTACTGTTATGCATCCGAAGGGAGCTGCCGGCGGCAGGTCCTGCAGGTTTCCGGTATGCAGATCCGGAAGCCGGAGAGAACAGGGATATCAGAAAATGCAGCAGGGGAGGAATCAGCGATGAGAATTCGTTTTTATAAACTGGCGGCGGTACTTTCGATGTGTGTGCTGCTCGCCGGATGCAGAGATAAGGGACCTTCTGAGGTGGAGCTTGCGCGCAATGAGGGCATCAGCTATATGGAGCAGGCGGATTATCAGAATGCGATCACTGCGTTTGAAAATGCGTATAATCTCTGCGATGAAAAAATGCCGGAGACGAAAACCGACATTAGTCTTTACGAGGCGGCCTGCCAGTTTAAGACAGAAGATTTTGAAGGGGTAAAAAACACCTGCAGCCGGATTCTGGAGCTTGGCGAAAACGCAGACGCATATTATATGCGCGGCGCGGCTTTCCTAAAGCTTGGCGAGACGGAGCTGGCAAAGGCAGATTTTGACGCGGTATCGCTGCTGACGCCGGAGGATTACGGGCTGTTTTTGGATATCTATAAACAGTATGAGGAGCAGAGCCAGTCAGCGGTCGGAGATGAATATTTGCAGAAAGCGTTAAATATTCCAAACGAAGATATGGAAGACTATTATCAGAAGGGCTGCATTTATTTTTATCTGGGCGATTACGCAAAGGCCCAGGAAATGCTGTCGAAGCCTGCCGAGGCAAAGCATAAAGAGGCGATGATGCTGATGGGAGAGGTATATCTTGCGCTGGATGACAGTGTTCATGCGCGCAATGTGTATCAGCAGTATATTGCGGAGTACGGCGAGGAAGCTGCGGCTTACAATGGCATTGTGCTGTGCGAGCTTGCGGATAAAAACTACGACGCGGCGGTATCGGCTGCGGAAACCGGGCTTGCGCTGGAGGGAAGCGAGAGCGCAAAGCGCGATCTTCTCTATAATGAAATCGTCGCGTATGAGCGCAAGCATGACTTTGAGACGGCAAAAGCAATCGCGGCACAGTTCATGGAGCTGTATCCAGACGATGCCAAAGGAAAGAAAGAATACGATTTTCTCAGTACAAGATAAGGAGCGTTTCATGACAGGATTTGAAATCGAAACACCTGAAGAAAGGGTCATTTTACTTGGTGTCAGCGTGACGGAGAACGACGATACGGAACAGTCGCTGGCAGAGCTGGAGGAGCTTGCGAAGACGGCGGGCGCGGTTACGGTCGGAAAGATGAT
Source organism: uncultured Marvinbryantia sp. (assembly GCF_905201705.1). Lineage (GTDB taxonomy): Bacteria > Bacillota > Clostridia > Lachnospirales > Lachnospiraceae > Marvinbryantia. The sequence goes on along the minus strand of NZ_CAJKOX010000056.1, from coordinate 17,233 downwards.
CCAGAACCGCGAACAGATCCATCCGGGCACCTACATCGGAAAAGGAAAAATAGAGGAAGTAAAAGAGATGGCATACGCGCTGGAGGCAGACGCAGTGATCTGCGACGACGAACTTTCGCCTGCCCAGCTTCACAATCTGCAGCAGGAGCTGGATATGAAAGTGATGGATCGGACGCTGATTATTTTGGATATTTTTGCGGCGCGCGCCTCTACCAGCGAGGGCAAGATCCAGGTGGAGCTGGCGCAGCTAAAGTACCGCCAGGCGCGACTGGTGGGACTGCGCAATTCCCTGTCCCGTCTCGGCGGCGGGATCGGCACCAGAGGTCCCGGTGAGAAAAAGCTGGAGATGGACCGCCGTCTGATCAAGGACCGCATCGCGCAGTTAAACCGCGAACTGGCGGAGGTGAAGCGTCACCGCGAGGTTACAAGAAGCAGACGGAGCCGTCAGCAGACGCCGGTAGCAGCGATCGTCGGCTACACCAATGCGGGAAAATCGACGCTTTTAAACACGCTTACCGGCGCGCAGGTGCTGGAGGAGGACAAGCTGTTTGCGACGCTCGATCCGACCACGCGCGTGCTGGAGCTTCCGTCCGGACAGGAAATGCTGCTGACGGACACGGTCGGCTTTATCCGAAAGCTGCCGCATCATCTGATCGACGCGTTCCGAAGCACATTGGAGGAGGCGAAATATGCCGATATCATCCTGCATGTGGTGGACGCCTCCAACCCGCAGGCGGAGCAGCAGATGCTTGTAGTTTACGAGACATTGAAAAATCTCGGTGTTTCCGGTAAGACGGTCATCACACTGTTCAACAAGCAGGACAAAACATTGCCGGAGGAAGCGCTGCGCGACCGCCGGGCGGATCATGTGCTGCCGGTGTCCGCGAAATACGGGGCAAATCTGGAGGAACTGAAGGCGCTCCTCGAAGAAATTTTAAATGAGCGAAACGTGCTGATCGAGCGCCTGTATTCTTACAATAACGCCGGACTGATCCAGCTCATCCGCAAGCACGGGCAGCTTCTGGAGGAGGAATACCGCGCGGATGGCATCTACGTGCGCGCCTATGTGCCGATGGAGATCTACGGCGCAGTGTCGCCTCTTTGAGGCTCCAGTCCCGCTCCTTGAGGAGCTAAGACTGCTTATGTGGGCGGAGTGTCTGCTTCGCAGACTTAATGCGGCTATACAACCAGTCTCTTACATGCAGGCATGACGAGCCTGACTGTATAGCCACATCGGCTGCGAATAGTAACTCTTTAGCCAAAAAATTCCTTGACAAGGGTATCCACCTCGGCATATAATGCAGATGTAGCTACATTCTACAATTTTTTATTTATTTTATGGAGGTACCGAAATGAACAAGGGTACAGTTAAGTGGTTCAACGCAGAAAAGGGTTATGGATTTATCACAGGCGAAGACGGAGCAGATGTATTCGTACATTTCTCAGCTATCCAGGGTGAAGGATTCAAATCTCTGGAAGAAGGTCAGGCTGTTTCTTACGATTTGACAGAAGGCGCTCGCGGAATGCAGGCAGCTAACGTTGTTAAATTATAAATGACAGAGTAATTCCTACTAGCGTAAAAAAGAAGCTGTCGCACGATTGATTGCAAAGTCAACTGCGGCAGCGCTTTTTTATATCACCGGGATTTGAGTGTCGGGAGCTTACGTCCCGGCAGAAAATGAGGGTATACTTAGGAGATTTTATGCCGGATATTATATATGAGGACAAACAGCTTCTTGTCTGCAGAAAGCCCGCGGGACTTGCAGTGCAGAATGCGTCCTTCGGGCGCATGGATCTGGAGAGCATGGTGCGCACGTATCTGATGGAAAAATACGAAAAGGCAAATCCGTATGTTGGGGTGGTGCATCGCCTCGACCAGCCGGTGCAGGGCCTGGTTGTTTTTGCGAAAACGCCGTCTGCGGCGGCGAAGTTAAGCGCTCAGGTACAGGACGGAAGGATGAAGAAGGAGTATCTTGCGGTTGTCTGCGGAAGGCTGCCGCAGACGGAAGGAACGCTGATACATTATTTAAAAAAAGAACCGTCAGGGAATTGTTCGCGTGCGGTTCCCCAAAAGACACCGGGCGCGAAGCGGGCGGAGCTGAACTACCGGGTGCTTGCGGAGACGGAAGGTCGCGCGCTTGTGAAAATAAATCTGCATACCGGGCGGCATCATCAGATCCGCGTGCAGATGGCGGAGAGCGGCGCGCCGCTTTACGGGGATGCAAAGTATAATCCGCTTGCGCAGCGCGGGGAACAGATCGCGCTCTGCGCAAGCAGGCTGGTGTTTACCCATCCGACGACTGGAAAAGAAATGGAATTTTCCTGTCAGCCGGTCGGATTCCCGGCGGTCGTGCAGGCTCATTGTCCGGAATGAGAGATAGAGATTTTTGCGAATGTATTCCCGCATAGGGATGGGATTTTTGGAAAAACTGACAGCAGAAGGAGAAATGTAGGATGATAAAACTTGCGGCGTCCGATATTGACGGGACACTGGTCCCGGAGGGGACAAACGAACTGAATGAGGATATTTACGGGGTTATCCGCAGACTGCAGGAAAAGGGAATCCTTTTTGCGGCGGCGAGCGGACGGCATTACAGCAGTATGCGGTACCTGTTCGATGCGATCGCAGAAGACATTTACTTCATCACCGAAAATGGTTCCTGCGTGCTGAAAAATGAGGAGATCGTTTCCGTGACCTATATTCCGCCAGAGACAGCGGAGGCAATGGTCAGATATCTTCGCAGCCTCGGCGTCACGGAGATTATTCTTTCGACGCCGGAGAAGCTTTACACGGAATCGCCGAGCGAGGAATTTCTGAAAGGGCTGAGATCGCTCCACATTCAGACAGAGGCGGTGCCGGATCTGATTCCATACTGCCGGAAAACAAATAAAATCGCTATCTATCAGCAGGAAGCGCCGGAGAAGCTGGAAAAAGAGCTGCAGGAAAGATTTGGGGATACGCTTAATGTGGTGAAGGCGGGTACCTTCTGGATAGACTGCATGGACAGAGCGGCGGACAAGGGCATCGCGCTGCGCGCCCTGCAGGAAAAGCTTGGCATCACGATGGAGGAGACGATGGCGTTTGGCGACAACTGCAACGACATCGGCATGATAAAGCAGGCGGGGGAGAGCTATGCGGTGGCGAACGCGCATCCGGCTCTGAAGGCAGCTGCAAAATACGAGGCGCCCTCTTACCAGGAGGACGGCGTTCTGCGGACGCTGAAGGAAAAGCTTCTCGCGGAAAACGATAAATAAATCGAAAGGATTGTGCGCATACTATAGCAGACGGCAGAGAAAGCTGCCGTCCACTAAAACCTTCTGGAGAACAGTATGCGCAGATCATATAAGGACATTGTAAAATTGACGGGGATCGCACTTGCAGTATTTCTTGGAATGAAATACATACTGCCGGTTGTGATTCCTTTTTTCATCGCCTGGGTACTGGTGCGCTTTCTGATGCCGGGAGCGGTTTTCCTGGAACGAAGGCTGCATCTGAAAAAGGTGACGGCGGGCGGCATCTTGCTGGTGCTGCTTACGGGAGCTGCCGGAATCGCGCTGTATCTGCTCGGAAGCAGTCTGATCCGGCAGATATGCAATCTGGCGGCAAACTTTGATTCCTATATGCAGAAGGCGGAGCATCTGATGAAGGTATGCTGCAGCGCTGTGGAGAAAAACACCGGCATCCATGCGCAGGCGGTGGAAAGCTTTATATACGACAACATGGTGGTTGTGGAGCAGCGCATCCAGACCTATGCGGTGCCGGGCGTGCTGAAAAATTCGCTTTCCTATCTGATGTCTGTGCTGGAATGGTTGGGCGTGGTGCTGATCGTATTTGTGTCCTATATGCTGATCCTGAAGGACTATGAAAAGCTAGGCGAGGTGCTGAAAAAATACGGCGTCTACGAGCGGGCGCGCAGGATCAATGCGGCGATGATGTCGCTGGGCGGAGCCTGGATCCGCGCGCAGCTTTTGATCATTTTCATCGTTACGGTCATCTGTGTGCTGGGGCTGACGCTTCTTGGCTATCCATATGCGCTGCTGATGGGGATCGTCATCGGGCTTTTAGATGCGCTTCCCTTCATCGGGACCGGGACGATCCTGATACCCTGGGGCGCGTTTCAGATGTTTACCGGAAAATTCTGGTTCGGCGTTTGTCTGGTACTTCTCTTTCTGGTTACAAACACCCTGCGCGAATTTCTGGAGCCGAAGCTGATCGGCGACCGCATGGGAATTTATCCGATCGCGATGGTGGCTGCCGTGTACATCGGAATTTGCGTGTACGGCGTCGCCGGGGTTGCGCTGGGACCTGTCAGCCTGATGCTCATCATCGAAATCTGGAGAGAGCTGCAGGATGAGCGGACGGAAGGATAAAACGCTGTTTTGTCTAAAGAAAAACGAACAAATACAACAAAATGCACAATTTTCAGATAACAGCGGCAAATTATCTATGTGAAATTTTAAACTTTACTGGACATTTTGCTCAAGATGCATTAGAATGAAAACCAAATGAACGAGGGAGGGTATGTATGAATTTCAAGAAGGATGTATACCGGAACATCGCAATGATCACTCAGATAGGCATCAGCATGCTCGCCCCTGTTATTTTATGCGTCTTTATAGGAACCTGGCTCGACGAGCGCTTTGGCTGGCATACGGTACTGCCGCTTCTGATCCTTGGAATCCTGGCAGGCTGCCGCAATACCTGGATGCTCGTAAAGGAGCTGGTGCCGAAGGATGGAAAATCCGGAAAGAAGGATGACGGCAATGGAACGGATTAAGAAATTTCTGGGCAATCTGCATCCGACGCTGAAGGAGCTGACCGGCGGGATCCTGCTGTGGGGACTGCTGCTTGCTCTGGCGCTTGTCTGGTTTGCAGATTCGAAAACAGCATTTTTTCTGAGTCTTTTTGCCGGAGTTCTCGGAGCCGTGGGAATGGCGTTTCACATGTGCCGGTTTGTGGAGGATTCTCTGGAGCTTACGCAGGAGGATGCTTCGAAGCACATGAAAAAGGGCGTTGTTCTGCGGACCGTGGCGGCAATGGTCCTGGTGGTGCTGGTGTGGCGGCTTCACGGAGATATCATCGCGGTGTTTCTGGGACTGCTCACGCTGAAGCTGGGGGCATATACACAGCCGCTGATCCACCGGCTTGCGGGCGGAAAGGAAGATCGTAAGGACGCTACCATTATGAAGGAAAGAAGGTGAGAATGTGGAAAGTGCTGGTTTTAGCGGAGGGTTTCTGCTGGCAGGCGGAGGCGATGTGGACTTTATGGTACACGGTCTCATCAAATACGAGCTGTTCGGGCAGGAGCTCTGGATTACCACGACACATGTCAGCGTCCTCATCGTGATGGCGGTGCTTCTGATTTTTGCTGTCGCGGCGAACCGCAGGATAAAGCGCGCGGAGGAGATTCCGGGCGGTTTCCAGAATGTGGTGGAGCTGATCGTGGAAATGCTGGATAAGATGGTTGAGGGCAGTATGGGCAAATACGCCGGGAAATTTGTCAACTATATCAGCGCGCTGTTTTTATTCATCTTTGTCAGCAACATTTCCGGTCTTTTCGGGCTGCGGCCGCCTACCGCAGACTACGGCGTGACGTTGCCGCTCGGTCTGATCACGTTTGGGATCATTCAGTACAATAATATCAAGTACAACAAAGTCGGCGCCTTTACAGGGCTGTTTCAGCCGCTGCCGCTTCTGTTCCCAATCAATCTGATCGGTGAGATAGCAGTACCGTTTTCACTGTCCCTGCGTCTTTTTGGAAACATTCTGTCGGGCACTGTTATGATGTCACTGATCTATCAGCTGCTCACAAAATTCGCAGTCGGCTGGCCGGGTATTCTGCATATCTACTTTGATGTGTTCTCCGGAGCGATCCAGACATACGTATTCTGTATGCTGACGATGGTATTTACCAGAGACAAGATGCCGGGAGAAAACTAATTTCAAAATATTTTAAACAGGAGGAAATAAGAAATGATTACAAACGAAGGTTTAATTTTAGCGTGTTCTGCAATCGGAGCAGGTCTGGCAATGATCGCCGGCGTTGGTCCTGGTATCGGACAGGGTATCGCAGCAGGTTACGGTGCAAACGCCGTTGGAAGAAATCCGGGCGCGAAATCAGACATCACCTCCACCATGCTTCTTGGACAGGCTGTTGCCGAGACAACCGGTCTGTACGGTCTTGCGATCGCGTTCATTCTGCTGTTCGCAAACCCGCTGCTCGGAAAACTGTAAAAGAGTGCGAGTAAAAAGCGAGTAGGCAGGAAATAGAAAAAACACTGCCGTAGTTCCGCGAAGAGTTTCGAACGGAAGGGAGAAACCCGAGACATGCGGCGCCGGGCGAAGCCCGTGTGCATCGCGAAGCGGTTCTGCGAGTAAAACGAGCAGAAGGGAGGCGAAACCTTGGAGAGATTATTTAATCTGGACCCGCAGCTTCTGGCGGATACCGTGCTTTTGATGCTTGCCATGCTGGTAATGTATACCCTTTTATCCTATCTGCTTTTCAACCCGGCAAGGGATTTTCTGAAAAAGCGTCAGGAAAGGATTAAGAACGACATTGACACAGCGCAGGCGGACAAGGAGCAGGCAAAGCTGCTGAAGGAAGACTACGACGCCAGAATTAAAAATATCAATAAAGAAGCAGACGAGATCTTAAGTCAGGCGAGACAGAAGGCGCTCCAAAATGCGGAGGACATCAAAGCGCAGGCGAATGAAGAGGCGGCGCGCATCATCGCGCGGGCGCAGGCGCAGATCGAGCTGGACAAAAAGAAGGCTGCAGACGATATGAAGAAAGAAATGATTTCCATTGCTTCGCTCATGGCAGGTAAAGTGGTTGCTGCATCCATCGATACGAGTGTGCAGGAATCCCTCATGGAAGAAACCTTAAAGGAAATAGGTGATGATACATGGCAAAGTTAGTATCCAAGACATATGGCGATGCCCTGTTCGACCTTTCCGTAGAGGAAAACAGTGTGGATGCCATGATGCAGGAGGTGCTTGCCGTCCGGAAGGCATTTGAAGAAAATCCGGAGCTTGCCCGGGTTCTGCGAAATCCGGATATCGGAAAAGAAGAAAAGCTGAATCTGGTGGAAAAGATTTTTAAAGGCCGCGTCAGCGATAATCTGACAGGCTTTCTGCGCATCATTGTGAACAAACAGCGGTGCGGCGAGCTGGATGCCATACTGGACTATATCGTGGCAAGAGTAAAGGAATACAAAAAAATCGGCAGGGCGCAAGTCACCTCGCCGATGGAGCTTTCCGAAGAATGGAAAGAGCGGATCAGAAAGAAGCTGCTTGAAACTACCGGGTATGTGGAGATGGAGATGACATACGACGTCGATCCGGCGCTGATCGGCGGACTGGTTATCCGCATCGGCGACACCGTGGTGGACAGCAGTATCCGCAGCAAGCTGACGGACGTTGTCCGCAGGCTTCAGAGAACGTCACTGGAACCGCAGAAATGCGGGCAGGAATAATATAGAAAGGATGCAAACCTCATGAATTTAAGACCAGAGGAAATCAGTTCTGTAATTAAGGACGAGATAAAGAAATATTCCTCCAAAATGTCTGTTTCAAATGTGGGAACGGTCATGCAGGTGTCGGACGGGATTGCCCGTATCCATGGTCTTGAGAGCGCGATGCAGGGCGAGCTTCTGGAATTTCCGGGAGAGGTCGAGGGTATGGTGCTCAACCTGGAAGAGGACAATGTCGGCGCCGTACTGCTCAGCGATGCGTCAAGCATCAGCGAGGGCGACACGGTAAAGACGACCGGACGCGTGGTTTCCGTGCCGGTGGGCGATGGTATGCTCGGAAGAGTTGTCAACGCGCTCGGCCATCCGATTGACGGAAAGGGTCCCATCCCTTCCAGCAAGACAAGGGAAATCGAGCGTGTGGCTCCCGGCGTTATCACCAGAAAATCCGTGGACACGCCGCTGCAGACAGGTATCAAGGCGATCGACTCCATGGTACCGATCGGACGCGGCCAGCGTGAGCTGATCATTGGTGACAGACAGACCGGAAAAACTGCCATCGCGATTGATACGATCATCAATCAGAAGGGGCAGGGCGTAAAATGTATTTATGTGGCGATCGGTCAGAAATCCTCTACCGTTGCCAATATTGTAAAAACCTTAGAAGAATACGGGGCGATGGATTACACGACCGTCGTTGCCTCCACTGCCAGCGAGCTGGCGCCTCTCCAGTATATCGCGCCGTACAGCGGCTGCGCGATCGGCGAGGAATGGATGGAAAACGGCGACGACGTGCTGATCATCTACGATGACCTGTCCAAGCATGCGGCGGCTTACCGTACCCTGTCCCTGCTTCTGAGACGTCCGCCAGGCCGTGAGGCATATCCGGGCGATGTTTTCTACCTGCACTCCAGACTGCTGGAGCGTGCGGCGAAGCTCTCGGATGAATTGGGCGGCGGTTCCCTGACGGCGCTCCCGATCATCGAGACGCAGGCGGGCGATGTATCCGCATACATTCCGACAAACGTTATTTCCATCACGGACGGTCAGATTTATCTGGAAACAGAGATGTTTAACGCGGGCTTCCGTCCGGCTGTAAACGCCGGTCTTTCCGTATCCCGTGTAGGCGGCGCAGCGCAGATCAAGGCGATGAAGAAGATCGCCGCTCCGATCCGTGTCGAGCTGGCACAGTACCGCGAGCTGGCTGCGTTCTCGCAGTTCGGTTCCGAGCTGGATGCAGACACGAAGGAAAAGCTGGCGCAGGGAGAACGCATCAAGGAGATCCTGAAGCAGACGCAGTACCAGCCGATGCCGGTTGCCTACCAGATCATGATTATCTATGCGGCGACAAAGAAGTATCTGCTGGATGTTGCAGTGGAGGATATTCTGTCGTTCCAGGATGCGCTGTTTGAGCTGGTGCAGACCAAATATCCGGAGATACCGAAAGCAATCGATGAGACGAAGGAGATTTCCGACGAAACGGAGAAGCTGCTGGTGCAGGCGATCGAGGAATGCAAGGCAAATTTTAAAAAGTAAGGGGTGATACCAAATGGCTTCCATGAGAGACATACAGAGGCGTAAAAGCAGTGTATCGAGCATCGGACAGATTACAAAAGCCATGAAGCTGGTATCTACCGTAAAACTGCAGAAGACAAAGCAGCGTGCGGAGCAGGCGAAGCCGTACTTCGAAAAAATGTACCGCACGGTTGCCCATATCCTGTCGCATTCCGGGCAGATCAGGCACCCTTACCTGCAGGGCGGAGAGAGTAAGAAAAAATGTATTATCACGATTACTTCCAACCGCGGGCTTGCGGGCGGCTATAATTCCGGTGTGGAGAAGCTTGTCACCGGGAGCGGCTTTGCCAGAGAGGATATCGAGCTGATCACCATCGGGAGAAAAGGGAAAGACTTCCTGGAGAGACGCGGCTATCATGTCCGAGCCGACTACAGTGACGTTATGAACAATCCGATGTATTCCGATGCGCGCGAGATCAGTGAGGCGGTGCTGAAGGCATTCACGGACGGCGAGATCGGTGAGATTTACGTGGCGTACACCGCGTTTAAAAATACGGTGGTGCATGTTCCGACGCTTATGAAGCTGCTGCCGGTGGAATTTACCGAGGAGGAGCTGGAGGCGGGTACGCAGAAGACGCGTCAGCGTGAGGCGGATCTGAATACGCCGATGAACTACGAACCGGCGGAGGATCAGTCGCTGGATATCATCATCCCGAAATACGTTACCAGTATTTTGTTTGGTTCGCTGATCGAGGCGGCGGCAAGCGAAAACGGAGCCAGAATGCAGGCGATGGATTCGGCGACCAGCAACGCGGAAGAAATGATTGAAAAACTGTCTCTGCAGTATAACCGGGCGCGTCAGAGCTCGATTACGCAGGAATTAACAGAGATTATTGCCGGTGCGGAAGCGATCAGCTAAAGCATTGGCGGATAAGGAGTGAGAGAAAAAGAATGTCAGAACAAGTAAAAGGCAAAATCACTCAGATTATCGGTGCGGTACTTGACATTAAGTTTCCGGAAGGAAAGCTTCCGAGCATATACGATGCGATTCATATTCCGACGTCGGATGGCGGCACGCTTGTGGTGGAGGTTGCCCAGCATCTGGGTGACGACACCGTAAAGTGCATCGCGATGGGACCGACGGACGGTCTGGTGCGCGGGATGGAGGCGATCTCCACCGGAGCGCCGATCTCGGTACCGGTAGGAGAGAAGACGCTCGGGCGTATCTTTAACGTCATCGGTCAGCCGATCGACAACAAAGAAGCGCCGACGGATGTGCAGTATCTGCCGATCCACCGGGAAGCGCCGGATTTTGAGGAACAGGCTACCTCCACCGAGATGCTGGAAACCGGCATCAAGGTTGTTGACCTGCTCTGCCCGTATCAGAAGGGTGGTAAGATCGGTCTGTTCGGCGGTGCCGGCGTAGGAAAAACCGTCCTCATCCAGGAGCTGATCCGCAACATCGCGACGGAGCACGGCGGCTATTCCGTATTCACCGGCGTGGGCGAGCGCACCCGTGAGGGAAACGATCTGTACCACGAGATGTCTGAGTCGGGCGTTATCAATAAAACCACCATGGTATTCGGGCAGATGAACGAGCCGCCCGGAGCCAGAATGCGCGTGGGACTTACCGGTCTTACCATGGCGGAATATTTCCGTGATGAGGGCGGCAAGGATGTGCTGCTGTTCATCGACAATATTTTCCGTTTCACACAGGCAGGCTCCGAGGTGTCCGCACTTCTCGGCCGTATGCCTTCCGCCGTTGGCTACCAGCCGACGCTGCAGACGGAAATGGGCGCTCTCCAGGAGCGTATTACTTCTACAAAGCACGGTTCCATCACCTCCGTACAGGCGGTTTATGTGCCTGCGGATGACCTTACTGACCCGGCTCCGGCGACGACATTTGCTCATTTGGATGCGACCACCGTATTGTCGCGTTCCATCGTAGAGCTTGGTATTTATCCGGCGGTAGACCCGCTGGAGTCCACGTCCCGCATCCTCGACCCGCGCGTTGTGGGTGAGGAGCACTATAAGGTGGCGCGCGGTGTGCAGGAAATTCTGCAGAGATACAAGGAACTGCAGGATATCATCGCGATCCTTGGTATGGACGAGCTTTCCGAGGATGAGAAGCTGATCGTAAGCCGTGCGAGAAAGATCCAGAGATTCTTGTCTCAGCCGTTCTATGTTGCACAGCAGTTTACCGGAACGGAAGGACGCTATGTGCCGATCGCTGAGACGATCCGCGGATTCCGCGAGATCCTGGAAGGAAAGCATGACGACATACCGGAGAGCTTCTTCCTCAACGCCGGCACGATTGACGATGTTCTTGCCCGTGTGAAGTAGGTGAGCGTATGGCAGACGATAAATTGTTTCAACTGAATATCATTTCACCGGAACGCGTATTCTATGAGGGAAAAGCAAGTATGGTGGAGCTGACGACCAGCGAGGGGGAAGTGGGTATCTACAAAAACCACATCCCGATGACGCTGCTGATCGTGCCGGGCATTGTCACCATCACGGAGGAGGGCGGCGGCAAAAAGCTTGCCGCGATCCACAGCGGCTTCATGGAAGTGCTGCCGGACAAGGTGACGATCATGGCGGAGGTGGCAGAGTGGCCGGAGGAAATTGATATCAACCGCGCCAAAGAAGCGCAGGTTCGCGCGGAGCGCCGCCTGCAGAGAAAAGATCCCATGCTCAACCTCAACCGCGCCGAGACTGCACTGCGCAAAGCGCTCGTGCGTCTGGAGCTGGCAGACAGCGCAAAAGGGAAATAAAAGATATGAGAAATGCAAAAGCCGCACCGGTGACGGGGCGGCTTTTTGAAGCATTTTCGGGCTTCATCTACCAAAACATGCACATCAGATCATCCAGATTGGTACGATATAATTATCTGCATTGATAGCCGAAAGCTCTGGACGCATACAGATTAATGCGCCTTTGCCTCTTGGTACGGAGCCTTTATCCAACACAGAGAATGCGCCGATCAGTTCACTTCCGGGATTGACAGAGCGCTTTATTTCTAATGGATGCAGCTGCCCGTTATTTTCGATGACCATGTCGATCTCATTACTGCTTTTATCACGATAATACCAAAGCAGACAGTCCTGTGCAGCGTTGTGGTAGGTTTTTATAATCTCGGAAACTACATAATTTTCCAGAATCGCCCCATTGATCGCTCCGTTTTGTAAAATCTCCGGAGAGGTATACCGCGTCAGATAAGACACAAGGCCAGTGTCGAAGAAATACATTTTTGGTGTCTTTATGGTGCGTTTCAGTAAATTATTGGAGTAGGGCCGAAGATAGAAGATAATATCGGACTTCTCCAGGACCTGCAGCCAGCGCCTGGCGGTATCGTCTGAAACACCAACATCCTGAGCAATGTCGTGGATATTCAGCATTTGTCCGACCCGACAGGCGGCGGCACGGATAAAATCCTGAAATTGAAGTTTATCCACAAGGGCTACCAATTCGCTGACATCCCGATCGATATAGGTCTGCAAGTAGCTGGAATAGAATACATTGCGGTCAGTGAATTTCCCGCTTACATACCCAGGAAGCGAACCTTTCCAGATCCGTTCATAGATTCCGTCCATATTGACAGGTGTCCCGATGCTTTTCCGTGCTTTTAGTGCAGTTAAATCAACGGTAAACGGCGTATTTTGTCCGGTACCGTAAATTTCATGCTGAGACAGGCCGGGCATATGCAGAATCGCTACGCGTCCGGCCAGCGATTCCTGTGCAAGTTCCATCATTTTAAATGCCTGGGAACCAGTCAGCCAGAAAGAGCCGGGAGCAACACCATTATCAATAGCAATTTTAATATAAGAAAACAGCTCAGGCGCATATTGTACTTCGTCAATTAAAATTGGAATATCGTGAACCTGTAAAAACAGTGCCGGATCATTTTTAGCCATGCGTCGCTCTTCTAAGTCATCCAGCGTAACATAACCGCGTTCCGGTGTCATTAGCCTGCGCAGGATTGTTGTTTTACCAACCTGCCTTGGTCCGGTAATCAGCAGACAGGAATATTCTTCGGAAAGGGAGAGAATTTTGTCTTCAAGGTCACGTTTGATATAATTCACAGCAAGACCTCCTTTGGCCAAAATAAGATTTAATCTTATTTTAGCCAAAGCATCTGCGCAAGTCAAGCCTAAAATAAGCAGGTATGCCGGAACCTTTGGGCAAAGTGGAAAACACCGGATGAAAGTTCAAAGTATCAGTCTCAGTCGTCTGTCTTTATCAGACAGGTCTTCCCACGAAACGCCGCACCATAACACAGCACGGTCTTATATCCTTCAAGCTCCAGGTTTTTCTTATACTGCTCTTTCTCGATCTGCTGCAGCGCATACGCACATTCCTTTTCCAGGCTGTTTCTATTTTCTTTCTTTCCGAACCATTTTACCTCGATCACAAGCGCACGCCTGCGCCGCTGTTCTTTTATAATGACGTCCGCCCGGCCGGTTCCTGCTTCTGAATTTGAATTCACCGCATATCCCGCTCCCAGGAATAATCCCGTGACCATCGCATGGTAATAATCCTCTTTGTAGTCAAAATAACTGATCGTGTCAAACAGGATGTCTGTGATCTCCTGCGTCAGCTTTTCTGCGTCGCCGTCCCACCATGCTTTAAACAAAGCAGTGCGGTCCTGTGCCACCATCTTTTCCTCAAACCACTTTTTTACCGTACTGCCAAACACGGACTTTACTTCCTCGTTCGGGATACGCAGCGCCATTTTCCCGTCCTCCAGCTGCATTCCCTCCGGAAGCTTCTCCGGCAGGACCTGTGTCAGATATCCGGTCAGATACAGGATGCTCCACAGGTTATCCTCTGTGGAATGGGGCAATATCGTAGGTCAGATCCTCGCGGATCGGCTCCTGGATCACGCCGCCGGCAAGCAGGGTCTCAAACTTATCGTTGACGTTGATCTGCGGGTGGTCGATAAAACGCCGGATGATGTTGTTGTGGCTGGGGTCGATCCAGTAATTTCCGGGCTTCGCAGTCCGGTCGGTCAGCAGCGCATCTACATGGTTGATCACATCCCATGGACAGTATATTTCTTTGCCGCCGAAGAGGTACCCGTCATACCATTTCTTCATTTCAGGCAAAGCATCCTGCAATTCAGCGGCATCCAGTAATGCGGTCACCTCTGCCTCACTAAACCCAAAGCAATCCTGGTACTTTTTACTGGATATTGAATTGGAAATAAAATTATTTGCTCCTGTGAAGATGCTCTCCTTCGCGATTCGGAGGCATCCGGTTACTACGGCGAATTTTAAGTCCGGATTGGATTTCCACGCCATGCCGAGGAACATCTTTATCACATTCAGCATTTCCTTGTAGTATCCGTTGTCGCTGGCTTTTGCAAGCGGGACATCATACTCATCGACAAGCAAGATCACTTTTTTTCCATAGTACGCATTCATCATACGGAGCAATGTAACCAATGCACTTTTTACATCGGATACCTTGCCATTTTCACTTTTCAGCCGTAGAAAACGCTCTTTATCCGCAATATCAACTTTATCACTATCAGTCAGATAATTATGTTCTATACAAAGCACGGATATGATATATTGCAAAAGATCATAGGCATCCTGATAACTGCTTCCATCCACGTCCTTCAGTGTCAGGAACAGCACCGGCCATTGGTTCATCCATTCCGAACAAAACGCTGTGTCTTTTGCAATTTCAAGTCCTTCAAAAAGTTTCCTGCTATCCTTGCGGATGTCGAAGAACTCTGCAAGCATGCTCATCGTAAGAGTCTTTCCGAAACGGCGCGGTCTGGTAATCAGGTTCACATCAAATGTCCGATCCAGAAGTTCCCTGATGAAATCGGTCTTATCAATATAGTAGCAATTACTTTCCCGCACCTTTTCAAAATTATCAATGCCATACGGCAGATTCACTCTCGCCATCTATCTTCACACTCCTTCCCGGCCGCCGGTCTGACTGCATGGTTTCCAACAGCGTATTTGTATGTCTTTTTACTTTTTTACTGCCTTTCACGAGGCATACCGGAACCGCATTCCGCAATTTTCTCTGTTTCCGCGCGCAGCATGACATTGGCGACAAATCGCCCGTCTTCGTACAGGAACCGGCAGTACCCGCCGTTTCTTTCCGCGATATGACGCACGGATTGTGTTCCGACTCCGGCTCCCCGGCGTTTTGAGGATTGCAGCACGCCGTTTTTTTCTTTGATTTCCCCGTCAAAGGCATTCTCTACGGTCAGCAGGATTACATTGCCGGAATGCAGATAGGCCTGTGCGTGGACGTTCCTTTTTGCGGGTGTTGTTTTCAGGCTTGCCTCCAGTGCGTTTTCCAGAAGGTTGGCAAGTACAAGGCAAAGGTCGATTTCCGGCACTGGCAGGTGGAGGGGCAGATCAAGTTCGCAGGCAAAGGGAACGCCTGCATTGCCAAAAAGCAGCGCATAATGCCCTGCCACGCTGTCTGCCGCCTGGTTATCGCACAGATACATCTCCGTATCGGAAATCCGTTCACGGACGCTTAACAGGTATTCTGTCAGGCTATCCCATTTTTCCTGTGAGGCGAGACGCAGCAGAGCATCGCAATGATGTCTCATGTCATGGCGGGCTTCCCTTGTTTCTTCAATGGCAGTTTTCAGGCTGTCATAGCGCGCCTGCTGCATGGAAAGAAATTCATTTTCTTGCCGGAGATGGCTGTTGCGGTTCAGGCTCGTTGCCATGAAGTAAAACAGAGCGTAAAAAAGCGAGAGCAGAGCCAGCAGCGACAGGCTGACCACAATATAGATCTGCAGCAGCCGTCCGTCAAAGAGCAGCTTTGGATGGACAGGGAGCATAAACAGGTTCAGCAAAATAAACAATATGGGCAGAATCCAGAACACATACCAGGTCTGTGCGAAAGCCTCATCCTCCAGCAGCGATCTTGCTGCGTGAGAAGCCGGATACCATGCGGCCAGGAGAAACGCTGTGCACATTCCAAGCCATGAAAGGGAACCGTAAGGGGTAAACCACAGAACGGATTCCCCATGCCGGAAAGCGATGTCGACTGCATTTGCAGCGCTGCCGAGACAGGAGAAAATCCCGCATACGCCAAGAAATACACAGACGGATTTCCAACGTGTGACATCCAGTGTAAAATGATAAAAGATCCCGGCGGCGGCTGCGACGGGAAACAGCATATACAGCGCCCGGACAGAACCGAAAAAGCACAGTGCGCCGCCAGAGAGACAAAGCAGGATCGCAAACGGGACGGCAATCGCTGCCAGCTTCCGGGGCGGCAGCTTCAGGTACTGTTTCATGGGAAGATATGCCAGCAGCAGGCCGGGAAGGATAACCGACAGCTCCAGCACAGGGGAAAGAAATTCTGTCATAGTCCCGGCCTCCTTTGAAACAGGTAATCGCCGAAGGCGAGCCGCGCGTCCTTTGCAAGGTCACGGCTGACAGGAAGCTTTTCCCCGTTTTTGAGGAGGAAAGCCGTGCCGTTAAAATCCTTTGCATATTCCAGATTGACAATGGTGCCCCTGCTGCACTGGAAGAAACGCTCCTTTGGGAGCTGCTGTGCAAATTCCCGGAAGGTCTGGCGGGTAACGGTGGTCTGTCCATCTGCCTGGTGGATATGGATCTGGTGCCGGAAGTGCTCGGCATACAGGATTTCCCCCAATTGCAGCCAGACAGTGTTACCTGCTACGGGCGTTACCTCTATATATTGGTCGGGCCTGGGGAGCCGCTCCAGTGCCTCGTCAAACAGTCCTGTCAGTTCCTCATCTGTATAGGGCTTTACGAGATAGTGCATTGCCCGGACCCGGAATCCGTCGAGTGCATGATCCCGGGAAGTGGTAGTAAACACCAGCAGACAGTCAGAGTCGAAAAGCCGCAGCTCCTTTGCCGTGTCCATCCCGTTTTCATTTTCCATATGAATGTCCAGAAAAGCCATTTCAAACCGCTCTTCCTCTGCGGCGGAAAGGAAATCATGACCACTCTTATATTCAAAAATATCCGCGCGCAGGGAGATACGGGCAAGCTGTACGTTCACCCGCTCGTGCAGGATTTCTCGTTCTGCAGCGATATCATCTATAATTGCAATCCGCATAAAAGCCTCCTTTACTCAAAATCAGTATACAGTATAGCACATGATGGCGGGCAGGTCATGACCAAATTACAATTCGTGCCGGATTTTTTACGATTCGTGCCGCCCCTATGGAAATAAAAACAAAAAAATATTATAATAGCGTCACATCAAAACTGTCACGAGACAGGAATTTTTCCAG
>NZ_CAJKOX010000055.1 GCF_905201705.1 uncultured Marvinbryantia sp. | reverse complement strand
GCTGTTTTATGGCAGGGATTCTCTAACATGTCTTGTTTAACTAAATGACATTGGGCATGAACAGTAACACAAAATAATCTTTTTTCTTTGACAAAAATGTGGTATAGTGTATTTCATAACAATTACCTTTTACAGCGAGGAATGATTATGACAAAACCAAAAGCAAAATACAGTGGAAGACTGCGCCCCTATCTGGCATGGCCAACGATTACGGCGGTTCTGTTCTGCATCTTATCATTTATCATATGCTTCATGGATCTCAAGGCAGGGATTGTCGCCGTGATTTTCACACTATGCTATATCGCGGTGGTGATCGTCCTGGTGTTTGTATATAAGCCAAAGGTAATGACAGACCTCGTGTCTTTTGCCGCCCAGTACGGGCAGGTGCAGAAACAGATGCTCGATGAATTTTCCATCC
This sequence comes from uncultured Marvinbryantia sp., assembly GCF_905201705.1. GTDB lineage: Bacteria > Bacillota > Clostridia > Lachnospirales > Lachnospiraceae > Marvinbryantia. The sequence continues at coordinate 21,196 of NZ_CAJKOX010000055.1, read as the reverse complement.
CCTATGGAGTGCTTGATATAGACGGAAAAATCATCTGGATGAATCAGCATATGCGCATGATGCTGGAAAAGAGCAACCGCTACCACAAAAGCATCACCAATCTGATCCCGGAAATTACGATCGATAAGTTCCCGGAATCACGCGAACCGGTCAGCTTTGAGTTCTCCATGAATGACCGCGATTACCGCGCCGAGCTGAAGCGCATCCGCATCGACGAATGGCACGCTTCCACCGATCTGATGTCTATCCCGGAGGAGCAGTGCTATCTGCACACGATCTATATTTTTGACAACACGGAGCTGAAAAAAGCGCTCCGCGCTAACGAAGAGCAGCGTCTGGTGGTCGGTCTGATCTACATCGACAACTACGACGAGGTGCTGGACAGCACGGACGATGTGCGCCGCTCACTTCTGCTTGCCCTGGTCGACCGGAAGATCGACAAATTTATCAGCAATCATCATGGCATCATGAAGAAGCTTGAAAAAGATAAATACTATATTATCATGAAGCAGAAGTACCTTGATATTCTGAAGGCAAACCGTTTTTCACTGCTGGAGGACATCAAGACGCTCAACATCGGCAACGATATGCGGCTTACCTTAAGTATTGGCATCGGCTCAAACGGCTCTACCTATGTTGAGACCTATGAGTTTTCACGCGCTGCCATCGACCTCGCCCTTGGGCGCGGAGGCGACCAGGCGGTTGTGAAAACGCCGGACGGCATCTCCTACTACGGCGGCAAATCGCAGCAGATGGAAAAAAATACCCGCGTGAAAGCGCGTGTGAAGGCGCAGGCGCTGCGTGAGTTTATCAGCACGCGCGACGACGTCATCATCATGGGACATAAGGTGACGGACATCGACACCTTCGGCGCTGCCGTCGGCATCTATAGGGCGGCGCGGGTGCTCGGCAAGCGCGCTTATATTCTGATTGACGAAAACAGTACGTCCATACGCCCGTATTTAAACCTGTTCCGTGAGAACAGGGAATACGAGTCGGACATGTTTATCAACCACCGCGACGCCGACGAGCTGGTTGACAACGATACCCTTCTGGTTGTCGTTGACACCAACCGTCCGAGCAACTCAGAGTACCCGGAGCTTCTGGAGCGCTCCCACACGATCGCCGTACTCGACCATCACCGTCAGAGCAGCGAGGTGATCAAAAACGCGACGCTCTCCTACATCGAGCCGTATGCGTCTTCCGCCTGCGAAATGGTGGCGGAGATCCTGCAGTATTTTGACGACGGTGTTAAGCTCACCAACATCGAGGCGGATTGTCTGTATGCCGGCATTATTGTGGACACCAACAATTTTGTGGCAAAGACAGGCGTGCGCACGTTCGAAGCAGCCGCCTACCTGCGCCGCTGCGGTGCCGATGTCACTAAGGTCCGCAAGATGATGCGCAACGATATGACGTCCTACAAAGCTCGCGCGGAGGCGGTACGTCATGCCGAGCTGTACCTGGACAACTATGCGATCAGCATTTTGCCGTCCGCCGGGCTTGACAGCCCGACCACGGTAGGCGCGCAGGCTGCAAACGAGCTGCTGAATATTACCGGAGTAAAGGCTTCCTTTGTTCTGACAGCTTATAATAACCAGATTTATATCAGCGCCCGTTCTATTGATGAAGTGAATGTGCAGATCATTATGGAGCGTATGGGCGGCGGCGGTCATATGAACATCGCCGGAGCACAGCTAAGGGATGTGACGCCGGAGCAGGCAGTAGACGCACTGAAAGAAACCCTTCAGACCATGAAAGGCGAAGGCGCAATTTAAGGAGGAAATGATCATGAAAGTAATTTTATTACAGGATGTAAAAACACTTGGCAAAAAAGGCGATACCGTAAACGTAAGCGATGGCTACGCGCGCAACATGCTCTTCCCAAAAAAGCTCGGTATAGAAGCAACTGCAAAAAATATGAATGACCTGAAGCTTCAGAAGGCAAACCAGGCAAAGGTGGCGCAGGAGCAGCTTGATGCCGCAAAAGCATTTGCAGAGGTACTTGCGAAAACGGAAGTAGTCGTTGCGATCAAGGTGGGCGAAGGAGGAAAGACCTTCGGTTCCGTATCCTCAAAGGAAATCGCAGAGGCGGCAAAGGCTCAGCATAACCTGGATATCGACAAAAAGAAAATCCAGCTTGCCTCCCCGATCAAAGCGCTCGGAACCACTCCGGTTCCGGTGAAGCTACACCCGCAGGTGACTGCCGAATTGAAGGTAACTGTCAAAGAAGCATAAAAGGATAAATTATTCATTAAAGGATAAATTATTATGGAAGAATCTCTGATCAAGCGTGTCATGCCGCACAGCCCGGAGGCGGAGCAGTCGGTCATCGGCTCTATGATAATGGATACGGATGCCATCCTCACTGCATCGGAAATTATCACCAGCGATGATTTTTACCAAAAGCAGTTCGGCGTTCTTTTTGATGCGATGGTGGAGCTTTATAATGAAGGAAAACCGGTCGACCTTGTCACGCTGCAGGATCGTCTGCTGCAAAAGGATGTTCCCCCGGAAATATCCGGTCTGGAATTTGCCAGGGATCTGCTGGATACGTTCTATACTTCCACTAATGTGCGCCACTACGCAAACATCGTGCGCGAAAAAGCGACACTTCGCCGCCTGATCCGTACAGTTGAGGAAATCGCGAACACCTGTTATGCAGGCAAGGAAGCGACCGAGGATATTCTTGCCGACACGGAAAAACGCATTTTTGATATTGTCCAGCAAAACACCTCCGGGGATTTTGTGCCCATCAAGGAGGTCGTTCTGAACGCGCTGGACAAGATTGAGCTTGCCTCAAAAACGAAGGGAAATGTTACCGGTATTCCTACCGGATTTATTGATCTCGATTATAAGACGGCCGGATTCCAGCCGTCCGATCTGATCCTGGTGGCAGCGCGTCCTTCTATGGGAAAAACAGCGCTGGTGCTCAACATCGCCCAGCATATGGCATTCCGCGAAAATGTGACGGTCGCCGTATTCAGTCTGGAAATGTCGAAGGAGCAGCTCGTCAATCGACTGCTCTCCCTCGAATCCCGCGTCGATTCGCAGTCCATCCGTACCGGAAACCTCTCCGACGAGGACTGGGCAAAATTGATCGAAGGCGCCGGTGTGATTGGACAGTCCAACCTCATCATCGACGACACCCCCGGTATCTCCGTCATGGAATTGCGCAGCAAGTGCCGCAAATACAAGCTGGAGCATAATCTTGGAATCATCATCATAGACTATTTACAGCTTATGACGGGCAGCAAGCGCTCCGAATCCAGACAGCAGGAAATTTCCGATATTTCCCGCTCTCTCAAAGCCATTGCCCGTGAGCTGAACGTTCCCGTCGTTGCACTCTCCCAGCTCTCCCGCGCCGTCGAACAGCGTCCCGACCATCGTCCGATGCTCTCGGACCTGAGAGAATCCGGCGCCATCGAGCAGGACGCCGACGTCGTAATGTTCATCTACCGTGACGACTACTACAACAAAGACACCGCCAAACCAAACGTAGCGGAAATCATCATCGCCAAGCAGAGAAACGGCGCCATCGGCACCATCGAACTAGCCTGGCTCCCGCAATACACCAAATTCGCAAACATGCGCAAGTAGAGCCATGCAAGGACAGCGTCGTAAACAGCCGTGCATGCTTGCATGCAAAAGGCTGGTTAGGGCGGTGTGCTTATAGGGCGAAGCCCGGTCACTGAGATGAAGTGAGTTTACGAGCGGAATCGAAGTGACAGCATGGCTCGTTAGAGCCTGTTTCGGCTCCTGTGCCATGCCTGCATGCAAAAGGCTGGTTACGGCGGTGTGCTTATAGGGCGAAGCCCGGTCACTGAGATGAAGTGAGTTTACGAGCGGAATCGAAGTGACAGCATGGCTCGTGGAGCCTGTTGTGGGCATCGCGTCGCGCTTGCATGCAAAAGGCTGGTTAGGACAATACGGCTCGTTGAGACCCAGTCACTATAATAAAGCGAGGTATTCCTTGACATATCTTTTTCAAACCACAAAGGCAGGAACGCTGCACACTCCGCAGCTCCCTGCCTTAAAATTTTTTCTTCAGACTGCTCTCCTGCCGGTCGGCTCTGCCATGTACGTGTGGGGCGGCGGCTGGAACGAATCCGACACCGGCGCCGGACGGGAAGCCTGCACCCTCGGGGTCAGCCCGCGCTGGAAGGAGTTTGCCCAAAAACAGACCGCCTCCTATGACTACCGCACCACCCGCTATCAGATTCACGACGGGCTCGACTGCTCCGGATACGTAGGCTGGTGCATTTATAATCTTTTTCATACAACCCACTCTTCTGTCAATAGTGCCGTATCCTGCGGCTATGTCATGCCCGCACGCCGGATGGCGGCAGAATTTGCTGCCCGCGGCTGGGGAACCTTCATACCGCGCAGTCAAATAACCGCTTATCATGCCGGAGACATCATGAGTTCGCGCGGGCATGTCTGGATTGCCGTTGGACAATGCGATGACGGCAGCATCGTCCTGCTTCATTCCAGCCCGCCCGGTGTCCGTCTCTGCGGTACGCCCGGTACCGGTCACGCTTCCAATTCCCGCCATCCATCCGACACCTGCCGCACTTCCGGAAGCAGCCGCATTCCTCCTGTTCCAGATATTACCGACAGCCAGGCAATCCGTCTTGCCGGCTATTACATGCGCACATACTATCCCGACTGGTACAGCCGCTACCCGGACTGCTCCTGCGACAGCAGCTACCTTCGCGATTACGACCAGATGCGATGGGATACCTCTGGGAAAGCGGCTCTCACAGATTCAGAGGGCTTCCAGAAAATGTCCGCTTCCACCGTACTGAAAAATCTTTTTCACAATAAAACGCCATTCTCATAAGAACGCTTTCCACGAAAACACTTTCCCTAAAAACACTTTTGCTTTCCCGTACCCTCATCCCGGTTCTACATCCAGGATTTCAGATATTCCTCCACCGAGCGCGTCATTTCACGCGAAAACGCGGAATTGTATTTCCGATTACAAAATGCCTGCGCCCATTCCTCGAAACTGCGATTTTTTGTCTCTTTCTCAAACATCCGCCGAAGCTCGCTGCCCTCCCGTCTGCGATATGCATTCTCCTGCACAATATCCTCCAGCCGACAGCGCTCCGGCTTTTTGCGCTCCCTCTGCTGCTGCGTCGGATAACCAAACACCACCATTGCCGCCGGGAACACATATTCCGGAAGCTTCAGCATCTCCCGATGCAGTTCACACTGCTCCATAATATCACCAATATAGCATGAGCCAATCCCAAGGCTCTGAGCGGCAACGACTGCATTCTGTGCCGCGATCACCGCATCGCATACCGCTAACATCAGGTCTCCTGCGCCCGGTCTGCGCGGCTGTGCACCGGCCTCTGTAAATGTATCCACCCACTTCTGATAATCCGCACAGAAAATCAGCACCATCGGCGCCTTCGCAATAAACGGCTGATGGTCGCAGCTTTCCGAGAGCCTTTCCTTCACCTCCTGATCCGTAATATCCAGAATCGTATACATCTGCTGGTTTCCAGCCGTCGGCGCTTCCATTGCCGACTGCAGGATCAGCCGCTTATCTTCCGGCGATATCTGGAATTCCTCATAAACACGCGTCGACTTCCGTTCCCATAGTGATTGAATAACCTCATTCATATGTATCTTCTTCTCCTTATTTCAAAATTTTTATTTTCCATTATATACCGCTGGACTGCAGGCGTCAAATAGCATATAAAACAACAAAGGCGCTGCCGATAGATGGGAGTTTGACAGTTGAATAATAAGAAATTACCTTGCAGGCCACATAAATCCTGCGTTTTTTGCGCCAACTTTTTGTTTTATTCTATTGTATAATAAGGATTAAGAGGGTTTTTATATGAGAGTAACAACATCAAAATCAAAGAATTCGGAATCATTTTATATTACGAAAGGTTACGTCAATAACAAAGGTGTTAGTATAAGATGAACCCTGCAGGACCTGCCACCGGCAGCTTCCTTCGGATGCATGGCAACAAAATCAGCCGCAGCCCACCAAAAAACGGCGTGCCGCGGCCGGTTCTGCAGTTTTAAGAGAACGATTGTGTTATTTTGTCAGCACTTATTCTGCATAGTAAGCGTCAAGATATTTCTGGTAAATTTCCAGTGCCTCGCTGAGACCATACGCCTCAAGATCGTCCTTGAAGTCTTCCCACTGGTCATCGGTCACACCGTTCATTACCCAGTCAGACTTTGCAGCGTTGATTGTCTTTGTAATATCATCCTGTACATCTGCAAGGTCTTCTGTGTCTTCCTGACTCATGAATACATTCGGGTATACGTACTCGGTGTTCATGTCCGGTGTATAATACTCTTCGATCCAGTCCAGACGATACTGTGCGTCATCCGGGCAGGTTACATATACATCATAGTAGTCGTCCAGCACTGCCAGCGGACCGCCTACAAACTCAGCCTCACGTACTTCGATAGGAGATGCATCGCCCAGCGGAGCATGCTTCAGCATCTTTCCACCCTCTGCATTTTCGCTGAGTTCAAAGATATCATAATCGTCATCTTCGCCGTAGGTACCCCAGTTGTTCTGCGGTGACTGGAACGGGTCATACATCAGGTCAAGCCACTGGCACACAAGCTCCGGATTTTCCGCAACAGCAGTCACGACGCAGCGGCCGCGCTCAAATCCGCCTGTGAAGGAACCGTTCTGCGGGGTAACATTTTTCGTATCCGCGGTCAGCGCCGGAAGAACCGTCCAGTCTGCAAGATTATCAATGTTTGCAATATCCCAGGACATACATACGCCGTAGCGTCCGGATTTTCCCTTGGATACGTAGGTAGACCAATCCTGTGTAAATGCTTCCGGATCGATCAGGCCCTCTTCATACAGCTCGTGCATCCATGCCAGACCATCCTTGAAGCCCTCCTGCGTTGCCGTACAGATAACTTCCAGATCATCAGTAACTGCGATATGTCTGCCGGTATCCGGATCTCCATAGCCCTCACCAAAGCCGTTGATCAGCAGGCAGGGATCCTGGTCATTCATAATAAAGGACATGGGGATAATGCTTCCCTCAATACCAAACTCACTCTGGAGCTTCTCTGCATTGTCGCGGAACGCAATCAGTACATCCTTAAATTCATCCACAGTTGTCGGAATTTCCAGTCCAAGGAAATCTAACCACTTCTTATTAATATAAGTCATGTTGTTGCCGACTGTCTGAATCGCAGTCTTGCCGGAGCCAAGCTGCTCAATCCACGGCAGCGCCCAGATATGTCCGTCCACGTCCGTACACATAGTTCTGTACTCCGGATACTTCTCAAATACCGCGCTGAGATTCGGCATACAGCTGTCAATATAATCCTCCAGCGGAATAATTACCTCCTGATCCGCATATCTCAGCAGGTCGCTGTCACTGAAACCTGCGGAAAATACGAAATCAGTCAGCTCAGAAATGTTTGCCATATTCAGGGCAATCTTGTCCGCCCACTGGTCGGCCTGAATAGCCGTCCACTGAATTTCCACATTTGTCTCATCCTGCAGTCTCTTAAAGATTGTGCGTTTGTTGGGATCAGATTCTGTATTAGCCGGATAGCTGATCATACCGGTAAGTGTGGTAGTCTCCGCCAGCGGAAATACGGAGCTCTCCTCTGCCATACCGGTAATGGAAAGGGAAGCTGCCATCCCTGCTGCAAGTACGCCGGCTGTCAGAACGTTAAATAATCTCTTGTTCCTGTTCATAAGTAAAATCTCCTTTCTTGTTGTAAAAGTGTTTGATTTATTTTTTACCGTACCTGTTTGGCTACGGTAATTTACATGTTATCCATCCTTTAACCCTTAACGGAGCCTGCCATAATTCCGCTGTCAAAGTATTTCTGGAAGAAGGGGTACATCACCAGCAGCGGCAGACTGGAAATAATAATTGTTGCATACTTCAGAAGCTCTGCCAGCTTGGCCCTCTCTGCCGTGCTTTGCATATCGGCGATCATCCCCGCCTCCGGCTGATTCTGGATCAGAATGGATCTGAGTACAAGCTGCAGCGGCTGCTTGGAAGCATCGTTCAAGTAAATCATGGCGTCAAAATAGCTGTTCCACATTGCCACAAACTGCCAGAGAGCCAGCACTGCAATTACCGGCGTACACACCGGAAGCAGAATTTTGAAGAAAAAGAGAACCTCACTTGCTCCGTCCACACTGGCTGCTTCTTTCAGCTCACCCGGTATTCCCTGGTAATAGGTTCTGGCAATAATCATATTCCAGACACTGAACGCACCCGGAAGAATGACCGCCCACATACTGTTCAGCAGCCCCAGCTTACTGATCAGCAAATATGTAGGGATCAGCCCGCCGCCAAAGAACATGGTAATGATAAAAATAATGTTAAAAAATCCTTTTCCTTTGAAATCCGCCCTGGACATCGGGTATGCTGCAAGCAGGGTAATTCCCACCGATACAACCGTAAAAACAACGGAGTACACTACCGCATTTTTGAATCCGACCCATATCTGCGCATTCGACATAACACGCTCATACGCAGTCAGCGTCCATTTGCTCACATCAAAGGTAATGCCCTTATTCTGCAATACGATCGGGTCCATAAAGGACGCCACCACAATATAAGTCATCGGAACAAGAATCGCCAGCACAAACAGGCCCAAAAGGATGTAACCCGCTACCAGCAGCGCCTTGTCCTGAAAAGAATATCTGGCAAATCTGCTTTTTTTCTTCATAACGCACACCTCCTATAGTCCCTTGCCGTCGTTCATCTTTGCCACGATCTTGTTAACAATAATCAGGAGTATAACATTGATGACCGTATTAAATAAACCTACTGCCGTGGAAAAGCTGTAGTCCCCGTCGATCAGACCCTTTTTATATACATAGGTGGCAATAATCTCGGAGGTTTTCAGATTCAGGTCGGTCTGCAGGGCATACGCCTTTTCAAATCCGATGCTCATGATATTTCCTGCCTGAAGGATAAACTGAATCACTACCATATCCTTGATAGCAGGCCACTCTACCGCCCTGATCTGCTGGAAAATATTCGCTCCGTCAATAACGGCCGCCTCTTTCAGATCCTGGGATGCATTGGACAGGGACGCCGTATACATGATGGAAGCCCAGCCTGCCCCCTGCCAGATACCGCTTATGATGTATATCGACCGGAACGCTTCCGGCATGGTCATAAAGTTTATCTGCGTTCCCAGAAGCATATTGATAGGTCCCGTAACCGAAAGAAAGATTCTGACAATACCGCAAAGCACGATAACCGATACAAAGTTCGGCATATACAGTACCAGCTGAATCTTCTTTTTGATTCCCTTACTCTCAATCCGGTTCAGAAGAAATGCCAGCAGAATCGGTACCGGAAATCCCCAAAGCAGACCGTATATACTCAGTTTCAGCGTGTTAACCAGATACTGCATAAAATCCGGCGATCTAAGGAAGCGTTCAAAGTGTTTCAGTCCTACCCACCTGCTTCCCAGAATACCCTTGATCGGATTATACTTCTGGAATGCAATCAGAATGCCTCCCATTGGCGCATACTTGAAAATCAGCGTCAAAGCCAGCGCCGGTAATAAAAATAGCAAATATAGCTGCCAGTGCTGCCGTACATACACCAGGGTGTTATGCGCTTTCCCCTTGTTGCTCTTTTGTCCCGCTGCCGGGACAGATTCCATTTTTGTTTTCATGAGCTCCTCCTCCCACCTTTCATTATTTTACATTTGCACAATTTTGTTTGTGTGTTTGTAAAACCGTGTCTTGTTTTTTTGTAATTTGATTATATCTCTCGTTTGTGCATTTATCAATGTGTTTTTACATTTTTTTGCACAACTATTTTTACGTTTTTTCTGATTGCCCCATTATAATGCCGAAACATAAAAAATATGCCCTAAGAATTGGTTGTCAAATGTCCAATATTCCAGGTCTTCCGATCATAAAATGAAGCTTTTTTTCAATTTTTACATTTTTACATTTGACAAACCCGCACAACCACATTATAATAAATTGTAATATAACCACCGATTTCTATTATAAATTGTGCAAAGGAGGATATTATGGCAGGAAGAGTCACCATACAGGATATTGCCGATGCTCTCGGTGTTTCCAGAAACACCGTATCCAAGGCAATCAACAACACTGGAATCCTGGCTGATTCCACCAGAGAAAGAATTCTGCAAAAAGCAGTAGAAATGGGATATAAGCAGTTTTCCTACCTGTCTCTTGCAGGAAAAACAGCAGGAACCCGCTTCGCCGCAGGCGGTCATTACAGCGCCCCTCAGCGCTCCAGAGAGTAGTTCCCCGGCAAAACCCGGCGGCACCATCGCTCTGTTCTCCACCATGCTTCTGGGAGCATCGCATTTTTCTTCCACTATGCTGGATAAAGTACAGAATGAGCTTTCCACACTGGGATACGGTCTTGTCATGCACCGGGTCACCCAGGAAAATCTGAACAGCATGACGCTGCCCAATTCTTTTCATAAGGAAGCAGCAGACGCCATCATCTGTTTTGAAATGTTTAATGCCGCCTACAGCGATATGATCTGCGAGCTTGACATGCCCGTTCTGTTTGTGGATTTTCCCGTGCACACAGACAGAGGCCCTCTGAAGGCAGACCGGCTGCTCATGGACAACCGTTCCAATATTTACGCCTTTGTAAATGAAATGGTACGCCGGGGCAAAAAGAAAATCGGTTTCATCGGGGATCATCTTCACTGTACATCCTTTTTTGAACGGTACATGGCTCTTCGGGAAGCACTGGTTATGCTGAATCTTCCTTTTTCCGACCGTTACTGCATTCTCGGACAGCCCTGCGAAAATCCTTCCTATGAAGATTACCGTGCCTACATTTTAAAACAGCTTGATGCTATGAAGGAGCTGCCGGACGTATTTATCTGCGCCAATGACTTTGTGGCCGTAGATACGCTCCAGGCACTGCGCAAGCTTGGCGTTTCGGTTCCCGGCGATGTATACCTGTGCGGATTTGACGATTCTCCGGAATCCCACATCGTCACACCGCCCCTCACCACCATTCATATCCACAGCCAGATTATGGGATTTTCGGCAGTCCACCTGCTTATTTCCCGCATCCGGAATCCGGAGCTGAATTATCGTACAATTTACACCGAGACCTCTCTGATTTACAGAGAGTCCACCGGAGATTAAGCGCACCTGTACAAGGAGGGTATTTCCATGCAGAACATTTTTAGTCCAGATAACCGCGTCATGATATTTATTACCAAAATTGTAAACAGCATGTATCTGAATATTCTCTGGTTCATATGCTGCATTCCTATTGTTACAATCGGCGCTTCCACTACCGCCCTTTTTTATGTGACTTTAAAAATGGCCAAAAATGAGGAGGGCAACGTCGGCAGGCAATTCTTCGCTGCCTTCCGTTCAAATTTCAAACAATCCACCAGGGTCTGGCTGATCATGCTGGCTGTTGGAATCGCGATGTGTATTGATGGTTACATCTTTTATCATATGCGATATACAAATGTGCTCTGGACCATCGGCACCGCTATATTTATTGTGGCGGTAGTCGCCTACGCCATCGTTGCCATGTACATATTCCCTTTAATGGCGCGCTTTGAAAATACCATCCGGGCAATGTTTATAAACTCCATTATGATTGGTATGCGTTTTCTTCTCTGCACAGCTCTGATGGCTGTGATTTACTTTGCAATGGCTGTAGTTGTCATCAATATCTTTACTCCGGCTATCATTTTCGGAGAAGGCTTCTGCGCTTTTTTGTGCTCCTACCTGCTGACCAACATTCTGGCGCAGTGCGAGCCGCGCGAAGACACGTCCGGACAGGAGTGAGGTCACAACATGAAAAAATCTGCGAAAAAAAATGCGCCCGCCTTCAAAACGCTGAAGGGGACGGCAAAAATACAGTATCTATGGGATTACTATAAACTTGAGCTTGCTGTCATCTGCATTCTTTTATACATTGCAGGATACAGTATTTACGGTCATATCACTCACAAGGATACGGTTCTGTACACCGGACTTGTCAATGTCGTGGCTGGAGACACCCTCACCGGTCAGCTTTCAGAGGATTTTCTTTCCTATATGGATATTGACACTTCGCAAAATCGCTTTGTACTTTACAGCGGATGGTTTCTCACGGATGATTCCTCCAGCGAATACTACCAGTATGCTTACGCTTCCAGAATGAAAGTACTTGCTTCCATTGACGCGCAGCAGCTTGATGTGGTACTGATGAACCGTGAGGCTTTTGACGCCTTTGCCCAGAATGGCTTTCTGTGCGATCTGGATCAGTTTCTTGCATCCGATCCGGATCTGCACAGAGCCGCCGGGCCTTATCTGGAGAGTAATATCGAAATTCTGGAAGATAATGCCCAGGAGCTGATTTATGATCCATCCCTGGAATATGTCTCCACGACACGGGAATATCCTATGGCTGTCAACCTCTCACAGACTGCGCTGATTGAAAGCGCCGGTTTTGAAGAAGATGTGTATCTGGGAGTCATCGCAAATACACCCCGCAAAGAAATGGCGGCAGATTATCTGAGGTATCTGCTTTCCGGCTCATAACCGCCGGACAGAGAATTTCTGAAAAACATAACTCCAAATCAGATGTAAAAACGAATATATCAAAACAGGGGAATCCGCCATGATATTTGCAGCAGATTCCCCTGTTCTCATACTGTTTCAGGGTCTTTTTATCTTAAGTTGTATTTTACGATGTCCATTCTTGCCTTTCCATCTGCAAAGAAGGAAATCCCCTCGGCATCCATATCGGTATAGAGGGTCGCCGTCATCACCTGGATACCGTCATTGATAAACACCTCAACACTGCACCGGTCTAAAATCATTCTCAGCTTAAGTTCTCCGCTCTCGCTGCCTTCCACCTTGCACCGGCGCTGGTGGATAATCGCTCTCCGTGACCCCGAAAATTTGCGGTCCACCTTCAGAATCGCCTCGTGCGGACGGAAGCTCAGAGCCGTGTGATATTCTTCGTTCTGCGCAAACCGAATTGCAAATTTCCTGTACAGAGCCCCGGAGGAATCCGGCCGCAGCGTAATTTCCATGTCCACCCGGCGCCCGCTGATTTTCTCCAGACGGACCACGTCACTCACTGCAACATCCTTATACTCTACCCGGTCGCAGCGCAGCATATCCAGTTCCCGGACAGGCGTCTGGATCAAGCGCCCTTCCTTCACCGACAGCTCTCTTGGAAGACTCATCTGCCCGAACCAGGTCTGAGAGGGCTTCCGCAGCGTGCAGGTATCCCAGTTCTGCATCCAGCCTATCATAACCCGGCGTCCATCGGGAGTGAGCACTGTCTGGGGCGCATAAAAGTCAATACCGTAGTCCACCGACTGATTATACTGCTCTGTAAACGTATCTGTCTCTTCATCGTAATCGCCGATCAGACACAGCGTTCCGTTTCCATTGTGGTACTCAAAGCCCTGGGGCAGCATATCCTGGGGGCTAACAAGAAGCACCTGTTTTCCATCCAGCGAAAAGAAATCCGGGCATTCCCACATTTTTCCAAAACGATTCCGGTTCTCGATCAACACCTTATCAAATTTCCAGTTAAAAGCATCTTTACTCTTAAACAACAGAATCTGTCCGCTGCCGTCCGCCGGCCGGTTTCCGGTGATACAGCAATAAGTGCCGTCCGCCTTTCTCCAGAGCTTAGGGTCGCGGAAATCCGCTCTGCTGCATCCCTCCGGCAGATCATTCCCGTCCAGTACAGGATTTCCCTCATACTTTTCATAATCCATGCCGTCTCCGATAGCCAGGCACTGGGTCTGCAGCTCTTCTTTTCCTTCTCCCATGTATGGATTCTTCATCACACCCGTATACATCAGCAGATGCCTTCCGTCCGGAAGCTCTATGGCATTGCCGCTAAAGCAGCCCCCGATATCGTAGGGAGTATCCGGTGCCAGTACCGCCGGAAGATATTCCCAATGCAGCAAATCATTACTTACTGCATGACCCCAATGCATGGGACCCCAATAAGGCGCATAGGGATAATACTGGTAGAACATATGATACTGATTCTTGTAATAGCAAAAGCCGTTCGGGTCATTCATCCAGCCAACACGGGTAGCCAGGTGAAAATCCGGTCTCTCTTCCGGCACAAGCAGCCTTTCCATTGCTTCCTCATACTTTCTTGCTTCGCGCAAAGTCTGACTGTTCATTTTGTACCTCCTGTTTTTACGTTTGCACATTCTTATACTAAAAATATAACATTTTTTAGTCTTTTAGTCAATGATTGTTTTACATTTGCATAAATTCAGTTTGGCAAACAAATGCTCCGGAATTTAACAATTGAATAATCGAAAAGCCCTAAAACGCAGGCCGCATAAAGCCTGCGTTTTAGGGTTTTTATCGGTGACTGGTGATGTTTACAAATCGGCTTTCTGTTTTTTTACCACTGGTATCCAGACTTCATACTGCGCATTTTGCGGATCCGGGTTTAAATAAACCTCCACATCGGGTGCATCTCCATACTCATATCCCGAAGTTGGCAGCCATTCTGTCACGATACGGCGCTCCAGCTCCTGGATAGACTGATTTGTCCCCTCTCCGGGAAACACCGCCCAGGTAGCCGCCGGAACAATGTATTCTTCAAGGTCATTTTTTTCCTGTGAAGTAGATACCGCAATATAGTATCTCCATGGTTCCGTATCATTGCAGGTGCTGATGCCCAGAACGCCCATAGGCGGGGTATCCATCATGCCGATCAGCCTCTGCAGAGTCCCGTTCATGGAGATCTCCTCCCACTTTGGCGGTATCACCGCAAAATTTTTCTCAATATCCTTATGCAGCGGCACGGATACACCCACAATACGAAACGCTTCTTTCGTTTCAATCCGATAGTTCATCTCTTCCACTCCTTTTACCGTTATTTTAAACCGGACAGGAGGAAAGGCTTTTACCGTTACCCCTTCATTTTTTACAACAGACGGGGCGATTCCGTGGACAGACTGAAAAGCTCTGTTAAATGCGGTGGGTGAATTATAGCCGTATTTTCCTGCCGCATCAATGATTTTCATGTGTCTGCTCTGTAAATCTACGGCCGCCAGCGACATCTTCCTCCTGCGGATATATTCCGCTAAAGGCACCCCCGCCATGTAAGCAAACATACGCTGAAAATGATACGAAGAACAGCAGGCAATCTGCCCGAGCTTCTCATAACCAATTTCCTCTGTTAAGTGTTTTTCAATATAATCCATCGCATCATTCAGTCTCTCTATCCATTCCATAACCCGTTATCCTCCTGACATCTCACAGTATATTACTCTGCTTTTTTCCTCTTAATCTCTGTACCAAAAAGAGAGGCTGGCATGAATGCGTCTTTACCTCCGCTCCTTCTATCATCATTGTATGACGCAGCACATAACCTGTCAAACAAAAATTTCTTTCAAAAAAGCCTATTCTATAATGGGCAGTCCACCTCCACGTTCGCGGGCGTCCTGATCTCGTAGATCACCTCGTCTCCATCGTATCGCCAGCCGCTGACGATTTCTCCCACGGGTGACTGATAGACGGCGCGCGCGTACTGCAGAGCCTTGTTAGGATGGGGTTTGATGGTAATCTTGCCGTCCTGCAGATGAATACCGCAGACGCCCTCGAACAGCCAGCCGCAGACCGCGCCGTAAGAATAGTGGTTGAGGGACGCCTTCACCTCGCCTTTTTCATTAATGCCGTCCCAGTTTTCCCAGATGGTCGTCGCGCCCTTTTTCACGGCATAAAGCCAGCCTGGCATCGTATCCTGCAGAAGCAGGCGGTAGGCGGTTTCCGTATAACCGTAGTCCGCCAGCGCCCCGCACAGGGAGGGCGTTGAGAGAAATCCGGTGTTCAAATGATAATCTGCGGCTTTCACCAGCTCATTTAAATCTGCCGCCGCCTGCTTTTTCTCCTCCTCATCGAGCAGATCAAAGGCGATCGCGCGCACATAATCCGCCTGGCGGTCGGATGTGATCCTGCCGTTTTCCGTAGCAATAAAGCGGTAAGCCCGCTTCGCGTTTTCTGCAATTTTACCGTAGCGCTTCGCATCCTCCGCTTTGCCGAGAATCGCCGCGATCTCCGAAAGCAGCCGCCCGGAATATGCATAGTATGCCGTTGCGATCTTACTCTGCGGCTTACCCATCACATTTGTTGATTCCACATCCGGCTCGCACCACTCGCCGTAATCCACACCAGTCTCAATGGTGTATTCCGCGTATGGATTCTGCGGCGCGCCGCCCATCCGGGCAAGCATTTTCTGCATCATCTCTTCCAGCTGCTCCTTTGGCATATGCTCCAGCATTGCCCGATACTGCTGCGGTATCTGTGAGATATCCGGCTTCGCAGGCTCTCCCTTCTGCGCGGCGCGCCGCTGCAAAAACTCATACCAGCGCTGCATCATCTCATAGTTTTCCTCCAGGATCCGCTTATCCCCGCAGCGCTTATACAGTGTGTACGGCACGAGGATGCAGGCGTCGCCCCAGCCGACAGAGCCAGCGAGCAGGTTGGAAAAGAAGCCGGGCTGATTGTTTGGCGGCGCAATATTTGCAATCTTTCCATCGTCGTGCTGCGCCAGGCGACACTCTGCCAGCCACTTGCGGATAACCGGATAGCAGTCCTCGAGAAAAATCCCGGTGTCCGCAAAAACGCCCATATCGCCAGTCCATGCTGCGCGCTCTCTTGTCGGGCAATCCGTCGGCACATCACAAAAATTGGATTTCTGACTCCAGATACTGTTTTTTACAAGCTGATTGACCGCCTCATTGGAGCAGGTAAAGGTGCCAAGCTGCTCCATCTGCGAGTACACCGCTATCGAGGTAAATTTTGCGCAGCTCAGATCAATCTTCGTATCCACCCTGGCATAGCGAAAGCCCCAGATGGTGAATTTTGACTTATAATGATTTTTTCCCTCGCGGCAGATAAACGTGACGCGCTGATGCGTGCCGCCCTCCTTGTGGCGCTTCCGGTCCTGGAAATTTTCCTGTGTGAAATTTCCGTTTTCATCCAGCGTCTCGCCGTGTGTCAGAACGATTTTATCCCCTGCATGGGCGTCCAGCGTAAACTCCACATAACCTGCCAGATTTTGTCCGTAGTCGATCACCGTCTCGCCGTTCGGTGTTTTGATGATTTTTCCTTCGAAGCGCTCCCGCTCCACGATCGGCACACAGTTTGAGCAGGCCAGCTTCTCCACGCCAAAATCCTCAACCTTTACCGCATGATACCCGTCGATCACCTCTATGGAGGCGTCCACCACCTCGCCCTGCTGCATATCGTTCTCGCGGATCGGTCCGCACTGAGACGCCTGCCAGCTTTCGTCGGAAATGCAGACCGCCTTCCCATCTACCTCAAGCTGAAAATACAGCGCAATATCCTCGCCGTACAGATTGCGGTCGCCGTCCACGCCAGACACGCTGCGGTACCAGCCGTCTCCCAGGATCACCTGCACTTCGTTGACGCCCTCTTTTACAAGCTCCGTCACGTCGATGGTCTGGTACGCCAGCCTTTTTTCATAATTATATGTGCCCGGCGCCAGCACAAACGCTCCCGCCCGGCTTCCATTGATATACGCCTCATACAAACCGTGGCAGGTAATATAGAGCCGCGCGCTTTCCCCCTTCGGCGCTGTGAACGTGGTTTTCAGATAGCTCGCCGGTTTGTGCGCCTGCGGATCGCAGGTAAGCTCCGGATTGATCCACTTTGCAACAAAATCCGTTTTCTCAAGCAATCCCATCTCAAAATACGCCGTGTCGCTCCATTCTCCTGCGGTTTCCGTCTCATCCCAGAGGCGCACCCGCCAGAAAACGCGCTGCCGGCTTTTCGCTCCAATGTCCGGCAGTACATGCATGACGTCCGAAGGCACCCTCCCGCTGCTCCACAGAAGCCGTCCGCCGCAGACCGCCTCGATCTCATACGCCGTTTGCTTTCTGCCGCCCTCGCAGTTCCACGACAGATACGGGCGCACAATATCAATGCCGATCGGATTTACCATATGCTCCGTTCGCAGGTTTACCGCTCTCATAGCTTCACCGTCTCCCCTCTCGTAATGCCGTTTTCATTGTAGGCATCCACGCGGACAAAATACTCCTGCTCCTTTACCAGCGCGCCGATCCGCTTCTCGATGACCGCGTCGCGTTTTTCCTGCACGTCTGCTGCCTCCCGGTAAATCTGATAACTGTGATACAGCTTTTCTTTTTGATGTCCCCAGAGAATATTGTAGCCGACAGCGTCCGCCCTGCCTTCGATCTTTGCGAGGATATCCAGACCGTCCGCGCTTCTTTTTACCGAAAATTCCGGCGCCTGCGGCTTTTCCCCGCCGCCAGTGCCAAATACGCGCAGCCCGGAAATGCACGGCGTCACATGATAAGGGATTTCCAGGATCGTCAGGCGGATGTATCTTACGGCGATTCCCTCCTCGCGGACAATAAAGTCGTGCGGAAGGTCGCTTACCGCCTGCGACTTATCCTCAATCACAAAGTATTCCTTTCCGTCTGCGGAGCCCTCCAGCAGCCAGCGCGTGCGCAGGTCGCGCTCCTCGATATAGCGCGGCTGCGTGAGCGTTCCGCGAATTTCTCCCGGCGGATCGATTGGGAGCGCATCGTCAGCAAAATTAATCTGGATCGCACGCACGTCCATCACCCTTGTCAGATCAATCTGCAGCCACTGTCCGCTGTCAGCGCTGCCTGCACGCCACCAGCTTTTTGCATCCTCGTTGACCGCCTTATCCGCACCCTTTCCCTCCGCCTCCGAAGAAGCCATTGCCGGACATCCATAATTGAGCAGGTACCACTGCGGCTCCTGCCATGGATCGGTACAGCCCTCGTCCACGGCAACCGGCCAGTCCCCGTAATTCTGATTGCAGAACAGCTCGCCGTCCGCGTCAAAACCAGCACGCCAGATACCCACGCGGCGCTCAAACTGATGGTTCACGCTGATGCGCATAGTAGAAGCGTGCCAGAGGTTTCCCTGCAGGTCCCGCATCGTGGAGCCATGTCCCGCGCCAGGCATATAGCCGCCCGGATGATAGGAAAACGGATTATTTTTCGCCAGCTTAAACGGACCGAGAGGCGAATCCGCCACATAAACGCCATCCGCGTACACATTGTACTCCGTGCCCGGGCAGGCGTACTGCAGATAATATTTTCCGTCATGCCTGTCCATCCATGGTCCCTCGATAAACGGACGTCTGGTAAACATCCCGCGTATCTGCGGAAGATACTGCTGCGGAAGCTGTTCCACTGGTATACCACCCTGCTTCACAAAGCCCCGGAACATCTGCTCCACCTCTTCCTCGCTGCGCGGAAACTCGCAGTTGTCCACGCCCATCCGCTCATAGCCGCGCGCAAAACCGTCCCCGGACAGCAATTCTACGTGCTCTGTTTTCGGAAGCATCGTCTCCGGCTCCAGCTCGACGCCCCAGACGGGCGTGATATTCGAGCAGCCCCAGTAAAAATAAATTTTTCCGTCGTCGTCAAAAAACAGATTCGGATCCCAGAAATCAAAGGTTCCCTTTATTTCCTCATAAGGTCCGTTTAAGATATCCCTCGTCCGGTAATAATTACAGTTCTCGCCCTTTTTCGATGCGCAGAAATACACATATTCCCCGCACACGCGCGCATCCGGCGCATAATCGTAAAGCGGCAGGTTCTCCGGCAGTCTGTGCGCCTGCCAGTTTACCATATCCTCCGACACCCACACGCTTAAATTCATGGACGCAAAGATATAATATTTCCCCTTAAACGCGATCATGGTCGGATCGGCACCCTCGCGGTCGATCTGAAGCTTTCCGTGCTGGCGCGGATCCATATTAAACTGATAGCGGTAAGGCACATTGATTGGATTACAATAATATTTCATCGCGCTTCCTCCTGCAGGCTTCCCAGATATGCAAGGCTTGGCTTCGCCATTCTCTCCTGTGTTTCACGGTTCACAGAGATCAGCCCGAACGTCATGCTGTAGCCCTTCTGCCACTCAAAATTATCCATCAAAGACCAGTACATATAGCCCTTTACAGGGATGCCGTCGCGGATGCACGCCGCCACGCCGTCGGTCGCTTTTCCGATAAAATCCACGCGCAGCGCATCGTCCTCCACCGCAATTCCGTTTTCCGTTACGATGATCGGAATATCCAGCTCCTTTGCCACCCTGCGGATGCAGTTTTCCAGCGCCTGCGGATATATCTCATAATCCATCTGCGTAAGAGGAGCGCCCTCCGGCGCCGCGCAGATGCCGTCGGCGTCATAAACGGAGCGCGTGTAATTCTGCAGCCCAAAGAAATCATCGTCTTTTATGTACGGAACATAGTGCGAAAATTCCGATTCCCACTCTTTCGCAGCGTTTTTCTCGCCGCCCTCCTTTGCCTGGATATCATGCAGGGAAAGCGTAATGCCGACCTGCAGCTTCGGATTGACTTCCTTGATCGCTTTTTTGGCCGCCTGGTGCGCCCGCACCACCAGCAGATCGCCCTCCGGCGTTCTCGCGCTCACAAACACCTGCGGCGTCGCCGTGCCGAACACCTCCATATTTTCCGTGCTCTGCTTCTGCATATTTTCCATCATCTTCTGCATGTTCAGGCCAACCTGCACGCTGCCCTCTACATCTTTAGCAGCCTCCTTAACGGAATTTGCCTGCTGCATTCTTGCCATCATCTGCTTTTTGAAGCGATCGGAGATCGCCGCGATCTGCAGTCCCATATTCGCCTCGTTGATGGTGCAGACATAATGCATATAACTGCCGAGCTTTTCTACTACATAACGGCAGTAGTTGGCAAACAGCCCGATCGTCTCCTCATTTTCCCAACCGCCTTTTTCGATCAGCCATTTGGGGGAGGTGAAATGCATGAGCGTCACAAACGGCTCGATGCCATTTTCCCTGCAGCACTCCAGCACCCTGCGGTAATGTCCGATCTCCGCCTCGTCATACTGCCCCTGCACCGGCTCAATCCGCGCCCACTCGATAGAAAAACGATAGGCATTCAGCCCCGCCTCCGCCATCATTTTGATATCCTCCTCGTAGCGGTGATAATGGTCCACCGCCTCCAGAGACGGCTCTGCAAAGCTGGAGTACTGCATATGCTCCATTGCCCAATAATCGCTGTGGATATTGTTTCCCTCTACCTGGTGCGCCGCCGTCGCCGCACCTGTCAAAAACCCTTTCTGAAATTTGCTCATGTCTGTCTCCTCCTTCTACTACAATGTATTTATGGTTAATACCCCTTACAGCCAGTAAGGAATTACCCAT
>NZ_CAJKOX010000054.1 GCF_905201705.1 uncultured Marvinbryantia sp. | reverse complement strand
CAGCCCATACAAGAGACTGTCTTCTGCGAAAAAGAAGTGGATGAGTGTTTCTGAGATGGGCGAGCTCCTGGGGCTTAAAAAGACAGATCGGTATTGGCTGGTACATAAAAACTTTTTTGAGACCAAAGAGATTGCCGGGAAGATGCGGGTCAATATTGAGAGTTTTGAAAAGTGGTATGCCAATCAGATTAAATATCATAAAGTCACCGGAGAAGAACCGGGAAAGGAATTGAAAGAATGGTCTTATTCTGTTCCGGAAGTTGCAAAAATGCTGGAGCTTACGGATGGTGTCGTTTATGACCTGATCAAGCGGAATAATATCGAAGTCCTGATTGTGGACTACTGGAAACGAGTACCAAAAGCTGCATTTCAGAAATGGTATGACGGTCAGTCCAGATACCGCACGAAGGAGGATAAAAAGAGGGACGCGGAAATGGAGGCCGCAACTCTCACTATGCCGGAAATGGGCAGACAGCTGGGAATCACCAGAAATCAGGTATATGGCATTCTGAATAGTCAAAAGTATCAGCATTTCTTTGAGTTCGTCACGATTGCTGATCGAAAAAGAATCACGAAGGAAAGCTTTCAGAAGTTTCTGGACGCGCAGGATGAATATCATCTGGATCCGGCGAACGATTATGAAGAACTGGCAATGGAAGAAAATGTGGCACTGGCGAATTATCGGAGAAAGAAACTGGAACAGACCGGGGAACGAGGAAGGAATGGCAATCTGCAGTATCTTACTATAGATGAAGCAGCCTTTATGGCAAAGGTCAGCCGGTCCATGATAAATGTCTGGTACACAAAAGGATATTTTCCGGTTGTAAAAATAAGGAACCATGTTCGGATCAAACGAAAAGAATTTGAAGCATGGCTGGAAAAGAGAAATACAGAAAGGGGCTGTTAGATTATGGCATCGATCAGAGAACGAAATGGAAAATTTAATGTGATCTATTCCTATACTGATGCAGACGGGAAACGGAAGCAGAAATGGGAAACTTATGCTACAAAGGCAGAGGCAAAGAAACGCAAGAAAGAAATCGAGTATAAAGAAGAAATGGGATCCATGATAATCCCGCAGTGTAAAACCATGAAGGATCTTCTGGCAGAATACGTTGCCCTGTATGGGAAGGACAATTGGGCATTATCTACGTATGATGGAAATGTTTCTCTCATAAATAATTATATCCTTCCGATCATCGGGGATGAAAAATACGGCGATAACCGTAAGAACACCTGGTATCAGAAGAAATATCACCTGCACCGGCAGCTCCTTCATGCCTATCAGATGAAATTCCCGGAACTGACGGGGACGCTTTCGCACCTCTCCGGGCAGGAATTTACCGCACCGCTGCCAGAGGATTTTCAGAGGATCCTGACGGATGCGGGCTGCGATATGAACGATATGGAGGAAGAAAATGGCAACCTGGAATTCGCGGGGACTGCGCGGTTCTCTTCTGGAGGATCTGATCAACCGGTCAAACGAGGCTTATCTGGAAAAAGGGCTTGCGCTGATCCAGAAGATACCGACGCCGATCACCCCCATCAAAATTGATAAGGAAAACCGCCACATCACGCTGGCGTATTTTGACCAGAAAAGCACGGTGGACTATATCGGCTGCGTGCAGGGCGTTCCCGTCTGCTTTGACGCCAAGGAGTGTACGACAGACACGTTCGCTCTCCAGAATATCCATCCGCATCAGATGCGCTTTATGGAAAATTTCGAGAAGCAGGGCGGCGTCTCCTTCTTAATTATCTATTATACCGGACGGGATGAGATCTTTTATCTGCCCTTTACAGATGTCAAAAAGTTCTGGGACCGCAGAGAGGCGGGC
Organism: uncultured Marvinbryantia sp.; assembly: GCF_905201705.1. GTDB lineage: Bacteria > Bacillota > Clostridia > Lachnospirales > Lachnospiraceae > Marvinbryantia. The sequence continues at coordinate 20,299 of NZ_CAJKOX010000054.1, read as the reverse complement.
GGGCGCAAGAGCTTCCGCTACGAGGAGCTTGACCGGGAGTACCTGCTGCACCGCGGTCACGGTGTGCTTGTTCCCTATCTGGAGGGGCTGCAGAAGGATTTATTGAAAAGGGATTGACAATCTGCCTTTCTGTAGTATAATAAACAGGTGATTTCACGAATTAGCACTGCACCATGGTAAAGCGAAACAGACAGCAGTGCGCAATGATGCAGCAAACTTCTGCTGCAAATGGAACGATATGGAGAGACTTATGAACCAGAGATTATTACATACGCCGGAGGGAGTCCGCGATATCTATAACGGGGAATGCGAGCGCAAGCTGCGCCTGCAAAAAGACCTGCACGATGTGCTGAAGTCCTACGGCTGCCAGGATATCGAGACGCCGACCTTTGAGTTTTTCGATGTGTTCGGGAGCGACGTTGGTACGATTCCCTCGCGCGAGCTGTACAAATTTTTTGACCGGGAGGGCAACACGCTGGTGCTGCGCCCGGATATCACGCCGTCCATTGCGCGGGCGGTATCCAAATATTTTGACGGAAAAGAGGACGTGCTGCGCCTCTGCTACGAGGGAAAAACCTTCATAAACCATTCCAGCTACCAGGGGCGCTTAAAGGAGAACACGCACATCGGCGCGGAAATGATCGGCGCGGATAACGCGCAGGCGGACGCAGAGATCATTGCAATGGTGGTGGACTGTCTGAAAAAAGCCGGTCTGGAGGAGTTTCAGATCAGCATCGGACAGGTAGAATACTTTAAGAGCATTATAAAGGACATGGATATTCCGGAGGAGACGGAGGGCGAGCTGAAGGATTTCATCTCAAACCGCAATCTGTTCGGGGTGGAGAGCCTGTTGTCCGGCATGGAGATAGAAGAGCGGCAGAAGAAAGCGCTGCTTTCGCTCCCGTCGCTGTACGGTTCTGTGGAAATTCTTGACCGGGCACATGCGCTTGCCTGCAATGAAGGGGCGGATCGCGCGGTCGTGCGTCTGAAGGAGATCCATCGGATCCTGGAATACTACGGCGTGACGCGGTATGTCAGCTTTGATTTCAGTATGCTGAGCCGCTATAATTATTATACCGGCATTTTCTTCCGCGGTTATACCTTCGGGACAGGAGACGCGGTGGTGAAAGGCGGACGCTACGACAATCTGCTCGCACATTTTGGAAAAGATGCGCCGTCCATCGGATTTGTGGTGGTGGCGGATGAGCTGCTTGCGGCACTGAGCCGTCAGAATATCATGCCGGAGCCTGGGGAGCCGCCGGTGGAAATCCGCTATACGCCCTCAGAGCAGGAGGCAGCGATCAAACAGGCACAGACGCTCCGCGCAGAAGGGAAGGCTGCTGTGCTGAAGCTGGAGGAACGCGTATGAGATATCTTACATTTGCCCTCACCAAGGGACGGCTTGCCAGACAGACGCTGGCGCTTCTGGAGAAATGCGGGATCACCTGCGAGGAGATGAAGGATCCCGACACCAGAAAGCTGATTTTCACGAACGAAGAATATAAACTGAAATTTTTCCTGGCAAAGGGACCGGATGTGCCGACTTATGTAGAATACGGAGCCGCTGATATCGGGGTGGTCGGAAAGGATACCATCGACGAGGAGGGGCGCAAGCTTTACGAGGTGTTGGATCTCGGCTTTGGAAAATGCCGGATGTGTGTGTGCGGACCGGCGCGGGCGAAGGAGCTTCTGCAGCACCAGGAGCAGATCCGGGTGGCGACGAAATATCCGCATATTGCAAAAGAGTATTTTTACAATAAGAAGCATCAGACCGTTGAGATCATCAAGCTGAACGGCTCTATCGAGCTGGCGCCGCTTGTCGGACTTTCCGAGGTGATCGTCGATATCGTGGAGACCGGCTCCACGCTTCGGGAAAACGGTCTGGAGGTTCTGGAGGAGGTATGCCCGCTCTCCGCGCGCGTGGTCGTGAACCGCGTCAGTATGCAGATGGAGAGCGCACGCATCACGAAAATATTGAACGCGCTGAAGGAAGCATTGTAGAAGAGGTGGCAGGATGAAAATCGTTACATTGACAGAGGAGAGCAAGCAGAATCTTCTGGAGAATCTGTTAAAGCGCAGCCCGCAGAATTACGGGGAATATGAGGGGCGCGTGGCGGAAATCGTGGAGAATGTCCGCGCGCGCGGAGATGAGGCGGTGTTTGCTTACACTAAGCAGTTTGACCGCGCCGATATCACGGCGGAAAATATCCGCGTGACAAAGGAGGAGGTCGCTCAGGCGTATCGCGAGGTGGATGAGCAGCTTCTTTCCGTCATTCGAAAGGCACTGGTGAATATCCGCGCCTATCATGAAAAGCAGAAGCGTTATAGCTGGTTTGACAGCAAGCCGGACGGAACGCTGCTCGGACAGAAAATAACAGCGCTGGCGCGCGTGGGCGTTTATGTGCCGGGCGGGAAAGCGGTCTATCCGTCCTCCGTGCTGATGAATATTGTTCCGGCAAAGGTGGCCGGCGTAGAAAAAATTATCATGACAACGCCCTGCAATGCAGAAGGGAAGGTCAATCCGACAACGCTGGTTGCCGCAAAGGAAGCCGGAGCGGATGAGGTCTATAAAGTGGGCGGCGCCCAGGCAATCGCGGCGCTTGCTTTCGGAACAGCGTCTATTCCAAAGGTCGACAAGATCGTGGGACCGGGCAATATCTATGTGGCGCTCGCAAAAAAGGCCGTTTACGGCTTTGTAAATATTGATTCTATCGCGGGACCGAGCGAAATCCTTGTACTTGCCGATGAAAACGCCGATCCGCGCTATGTGGCAGCGGATCTGCTCTCGCAGGCAGAGCACGACGAGATGGCGTCCGCGATCCTGATCACGACAAGCCGGCAGCTTGCCGAAAAGGTGTCCGCGCAGGTGGAGCAGTTTGTCTCCGTTCTTTCCCGAAAGGAAATCATTCAGAAATCGCTTGATAACTTTGGCTACATTCTGGTGACGGACAGTCTGGAGACGGCGATTGAGGCGGCCAACGATATCGCCTCGGAGCATCTGGAGATCATGACGGAGAATCCCTTTGAGGTGATGACAAAAATCCGCAACGCCGGGGCGATCTTTATCGGACCGTACAGCAGCGAGCCGCTTGGCGATTACTTTGCCGGTCCGAACCATGTGCTGCCGACAAACGGAACGGCAAGATTTTTCTCGCCGCTGAACGTCGATGATTTTGTAAAAAAATCCAGTATTGTGTATTACTCACGGGAAGCGCTGGAGGCGGTTCACGAGGATATTGAAACCTTCGCAAAAGCGGAACAGCTCACGGCTCATGCAAATTCCATCCATGTGAGGTTTGAAAAATAGCAGAATGAGAGCAGAAAAAGGGCTGCCGCATTTACGCGGCAGCCTTCAAAATTCAGCAGAAATGTTATTTTATTGTTGTTTTATGATTCTGATTCTGCCTCGGATGCAGCTTCCAGCGCTTCATCCAGCACACCCTGCAGCTCCTCGGTCGGATCGACAGCTTCCGTTGCGAGCGCATCTGCCGGAACGGTGATCTCAGTCACGTCATCGTAGGTATAGCCTGCATCAACAGACAGATCGTTCAGGATCAGCCTGCACTGCATGTCGGAGGAATCAACGCCCTCTTCTGTGGACATGGACTCAGCCATCATAGCAGTAACCAGCGAGTCGAATACAGACAGGTCGGAGTTATTGAAGTCCATGTGCATGGAAAGCGGCAGACTGGATTCCTTGTCGATCGTGTAGGAGAGGTTCATTCCCAGGCTGTCCATAAGCGCTTCCACTATGCTTAAGCTTTCCTCATCCAGGGTTTCACCGGCAGCTTCAAGCGATGATTCGATCAACGGCATAAACTGGCTGAACATCAGAGCTGTGGACAGTGTGTAGCTGCTGTCATTCTCTGTCATATCCCAGTTGATCTCCACGTCGTCCGGAAGAATGTCCTGCAGATCCATGCTCTGCAGATCATCCATGCTGCTTACGCCGAACATATCCAGAAGCTCTGACATATCGGTGCGCTGATGCTCCCAGCCGGAATCCTCACCGCCCGTGATTACCTTTGCGTAAGTATCAACGGTATTTCCATCTTCAGAAACGATCATGTACATATCCATGTCCATCGTGATCGCCTGTCCAAGAACGGAGACGTCGTAGGTGCCGGTCATTTCCATCTGCATCGGGTCGACGATGGTCTTTACATCAAAATCGCCGGTCATCGCAATGCCAAAGGAGGATGCAGCGGCGCCGTCGGTGGAGATCTCCAGCCCGGCGTCCATGTTGAGTCCCATAGTAAGTGACATGGAGGATACGTTTTTGCCAGCCTCCTGCGATGCCTCCAGCAGAGAGTCTGCGGTGACATCCTCTGCATATGCAGCAAACGGAACGCTGCATACGCTAAATGCTAATACTGTTGCAAGAAATTTTTTGCTCATAATATTCTCCTTTCGAATATGTTCTCTTTCTTTTGCAGTATAGCACAGAGCAAAAAAGTTGTATAGATTATTTTGAAAAATTAAGGGATTTTTAAATAATTTGGGTAACTACTCCAATGGAATTTTGGAGGATCATTGAAGCGCCGATTGCGTTTGACAAGGGGTGCGTTTGTGATTATAATGTCCCTATAGAAATGGAATATGAAAATTCCAGGAAGGACTGGAGGAAGAGCCTATGCCGGACAGAATAGCGGTAGTGCAGAGAGAGACAAAGGAGACAAGTATCAGACTGACCTTAAACATTGACGGGAGCGGAGCGTGCAGCGTGGATTCCGGGATTCCTTTCCTGGATCATATGCTGAACGGATTTGCCAGACATGGTTTATTCGACCTGAATGCAAAGATTCGCGGGGATGTGGAGGTGGATTCCCACCACACCATCGAGGACACCGGGATCGTGCTCGGCGAGGCAATCAAAAAGGCGGTCGGCGACAAGGAGGGGATCCGCAGATTTGGTCACGTGATCCTTCCGATGGACGACGCGCTTGTGCTCTGCGCGGTGGATCTGTCGGGCAGACCGTATCTGGAATCGGACCTTACTTTTACCGTGGAAAAAATAGGCGACATGGACACGGAGATGGTGCGGGAATTTTTTTATGCGGTTTCCTATTCCGCCGGGATGAACCTGCACTTTAAGCAGCTTTCCGGGGTGAACAATCACCACATCGCGGAGTGCGCGTTTAAGGCGTTTGCGAAAGCGCTCGACATGGCGACCATGACAGACGACCGTATCGCCGGGGTATTGTCGACCAAAGGTACTTTATAGAAAGCATACGAGGAAATGGATATGAAGAATAAGAAATTATTTACCCATATTTTTCTGAAAAACGAAAAAGCAGTCACAAGTCTGAAAAACAGCCGGCTGTTTGATGACGGGGACGCTGTGCAGATCGCGCGTCTTTACGAAAAAAACGGAGCGGACGGACTGATTATCTTTGACCTTTCGGACAGCGATGCGGAGCATGAGGCAAACCTGGACGTTATCCGTAAAATCAGCCGGGCCGTGGATATTCCGCTGATCGGCGGCGGTCATATGAACCGCGCGGAGGATGTTAAAAAGATGCTGTATGCCGGATGCGGCTGTGCGTTTCTGAATATGTCGAAGCAGAGCAACGCTGATATGCTTGAGGAGGTCTCCAGGCGCTTTGGAAAAGAAAAAATCGGCATTTGTATTGATGATTTTGCTGCAATCACGAGAAGCAGCGAGCATTTAAAGGAATTTGCGTCGGTGGCGCTGCTGTTCGGCGATAACCGTCATATTTATGAGGCGGTAAAGAGTATGCCTCTGGCGACGATACCGGTATTTTCTGATATGCAGCCGGAGCGTATCGGCGCACTTTTAAAACTTGACAAAGTGGCGGGCATTTCTACGTGCGCTGCGTCTGAGCTGGATTTTGTGAGTCTGCGCAGAAGCCTTACGGAGCTTGGCATCTGTGTGCAGTCTCTGGAAAGCGCGTTTTCCTGGAGCGACCTGAAGACAAATGCGGACGGGCTGGTTCCGGTGATCGTGCAGGACTACCGGACAAAGCAGGTGCTGATGCTTGCCTATATGAACGAGGAGGCGTTTCAGCAGACGCTGATCACAGGACGGATGACGTATTTCAGCAGAAGCCGCCAAGAGCTGTGGCTGAAGGGGGAGACATCCGGGCATTATCAGTTTGTAAAGCAGATTTCCCTGGACTGTGACAACGACACGCTGCTCGCAAGGGTTCTGCAGGTGGGAGCTGCCTGCCACACCGGCAACACGAGCTGTTTTTACCGCGACGTGGTGCCGCCGCAGTCGGCGTACCGCAGCACAGAGACAGTGCTTGAGGATGTCATGGGCGTGATCCAGGATCGCAAGAAAAATCCGAAGGAGGGCTCCTACACCAATTACCTCTTTGACAAGGGCATTGACAAGATCCTCAAAAAGCTGGGCGAAGAGGCGACGGAGATTGTCATCGCTGCCAAAAATCCGAACCCGGAGGAAATCAAGTACGAAATCAGCGATTTCCTTTATCATATGATGGTGCTGATGGCGGAGCGCGGCGTGAGCTGGGAGGATATCGCCGAGGAACTGTCGCACAGGTAGATTTTTTGAAAAATCCATTTGACAAGTCTGGCCAAAATCAGTAAAATAACAGTAACGAGTGGCGTAACTGCGTAAATCCAGTTTATACCGCTCGTTATTTTTGTAATAACCATTTTAAAAGCAGTGTGTGGCCTGAGCAGGGCGTAAATCCAGCTCAAATGTGCCGCACACTTTTTTTGTAAGGAGGAGAACATTATGGAACAAAAATCAAACGCTTTTCTGGAAACAGAAAAAATCGGGACGCTGATGCGGAAATACGCGATTCCCTGCATTATTTCCCTGCTGGTGGCAGCTCTGTATAACATCGTGGACCAGATCTTTATCGCAAATGCCGATTATCTCGGCTCCTACGGAAACGCGGCGAACACCGTAGTATTCCCGCTGACAGTAGTGGCGCTTGCAATCGCGGTGATGATCGGCGACGGCTGCTGTGCTTTCGTCAGCATCAGTCTTGGTGCGAACCGCAGGAAGGACGCTCATCAAAGCATTGGAAATGCAATTATCCTTTGCGTCGGCGCCAGCATTATCCTGACGGCGGTCTATCTGATCGCGATGGAGCCGATCCTGACTTTTTTCGGCGGCAAGGTAAATGAGCAGACCTATGTGAACGCGAAGGAGTATTTCTTCTGGATCGCGCTCGGTGTACCGTTTTATATGTTCGGGCAGGCGGCAAATCCAATCATCCGTTCTGACGGAAGCCCCAAATTTGCAATGATCGCTACGGTGTCCGGCGCGGTCGTCAACATTATCCTCGACCCGATTCTGATCTATCCGCTGCACATGGGCATGACGGGCGCGGCGGTCGCGACGGTTGCCGGCCAGATACTCACGGCGGGACTGTCCATCTGGTATCTGTGCCACATGAAGGCGGTGAAGCTGGAAAAGAGCAGTTTTTCACTGCAGGGCAGACTGATAAAGAAATTTCTTGTGCTTGGCATTACCAGCTTTCTTGCACAGGCATCGCTGGTGGTGTCCATGGCGGCGGTGCAGAATATGTGTACAAAATACGGCGCGCTCGATCCGGTCTTTTCCCAGGCGGAGTACGCGCAGATTCCGCTGGCAGTGCTCGGCATTGTCATGAAATTTTTCCAGATCGCGATCTCCGTTGCGATCGGCATGGCGGCAGGCTGTATCCCGGTGGTCGGCTATAATATCGGTGCAAAGAGAAAGGACCGCGCAAAGCAGCTCTTTACCTATCTGCTGACAGGTGAATTTGTGCTTGGATTGATTGCACTGCTGATCGTGGAGCTGTTCCCGAAGCAGCTCATCGGTATTTTCGGCGCGGCCAATGAAAGCGCTTACTATACAGAATTTGCCGTGAAGAGTTTCCGCATTTATCTGTGCATGATGCCGTTGGCGATGCTGAATAAAGGTACGTTTATCTACCTGCAGGCGCTTGGAAAAGCAGTGCAGTCCACTATTATTTCTCTGACGCGTGAGATTATTCTGGGCGTGGCGCTGCCGATTATTCTCCCGATCTTTTTCGGGCTGGACGGTCTGCTGTATTCCTTCCCGGCAGCGGATATTCTGACTTTTATTATTGCAGCAATCGTGATCCGGCGCACCTACCGGGAGCTTAATGAAGCACCTGAGCAGGCGCTCACTGCCGGCGAAGCGAACGGATGAGAAAAAATGCAAAAACAAAAAAGAGAAGGAGGAAAGGAGCTATGAGCAGTAAAATTATCACGATCAGCCGTGAATTTGGCAGCGGCGGACGAACCATTGGAAAAGAAACAGCGCAGAAGCTTGGAATTCCCTGCTACGATTACGAGATCATTGAAAAGATCGCGCGGGAGACAGGATTTGACGCGGAGTACATCAAAGAGCAGGGCGAGTACGCTTCGCACAGGAGCAGGTTTGTAAACGCTTTTGCCGCGCGCGACACAAAGGGCATGTCCATGCAGGATCATCTGTGGCAGAAACAGCAGCAGATTATTCTGGAGCTTGCCAGGAAGGAACCGTGCGTGATCGTCGGCAGGTGCGCCGACTACATCCTGAGGGATAAGGCGTGCGTGCTGCCGGTGTTTATCCACGCGGACATGGCATTCCGCGCAAAGCGCATCGTCGAGGTGTATGGCGAGCGCGAGGAAACGCCGGAAAAGCGTCTGAAGGATAAGGACGAGCGGAGAAGGGCATATTATCAGCACTACACCGATATGGAATGGGGAAATGCCGCCAATTATCATCTTGCCCTGGACAGCGGGGCGCTCGGGCTGGAGACATGCGTGAATATCATCACGGGCGTGTATAAGGAAGCATTCCGGGCGTAAAGGAATTTTTATATTAAGAAAAGCGAGAACTGCTGTGTAATACGGCAGTTCTTTTTTGAATCATTTTGCATTCTCCTATTTGCCTTTGGGTAATATTTGTGATACAATTACTTCTGACCCACATTATTGAATACTAAAATTAAGAAAACGAAGATAGATTATTTTGGAGGTGCTATATGGCAAGAAAGAAAGCAACAGCATCGGCGGCCACACCGGAAACTCCGGTGGAAACTGCTGCAGTGGAAGCAAAAGAAGCAAAAGCTACTGCAAAGGAAACCCCGGCAGCTGAGAAGCCTGTAAAAGAGCCGAAGGCTGCAGAAGGAAAGACGGAAGAAACAAAGAAGGAAGAAGCAAAGACGGAACCTGTAAAGGAAGAAAAGCCGAAAGCGAAGAGAGCAACAAAGACTGCGAAAGCTGCAAAAGCAGCAGAGGAAGCGGAAGAGCCGAAGGAAAAGGCTGCGAAAACAACAGCAAAAGCGGAAGAACCGAAAGAGAAGGTTGTGAAAACAACAGCAAAAGCGGAAGAGCCGAAGGAAAAGGCTGTGAAAACAACAGCAAAAGCGGAAGAGCCGAAGGAAAAGGCTGTGAAAACAACAGCAAAAGCGGAAGAACCGAAGGAAAAGGCTGTGAAAACAACAGCTAAGGCGGAAGAACCGAAAGAGAAGGCTGTAAAAACAACAGCTAAAACGGAAGAACCAAAGAAGAAAGCCGCAAAGACAACGAAGGCTGCCAAGGTGGAGGTACCGAAAGCAGAAGAAACGAAAGCGGAGGCGGTAAAGGCTGAACCGGAAGTGAAGGCGGAAGAGCCGGCAAAGGAAGAAAAGCCGAAGGCAAAGAGAGCGGCGAAGACTGCGAAAGCAGCGGAGCCGAAGGAAAAGCCTGCAAAGACGACCAGAACAAGAAAGACCAAAGCTGCGGCTGCCGCAGAGGAAGTAAAGGTCGAGGAACCGAAAGCAGAGCCGGTTAAGGAAGTGAAGGCTGAGGAACCGAAAGCAGAGCCGGTTAAGGAAGTGAAAGCCGAGGAGCCGAAAGCAGAGCCGGTTAAGGAAGTGAAGGCTGAGGAGCCGAAAGCAGAGCCGGTTGAGGAAGTGAAGGCTCAGGAGCCGAAAGCAGAACTGGTTGAGGAAGTGAAGGCTGAGGAGCCGAAAACAGAACCGGTCGTGGAAGAAGCAAAAGCCGTGGAGGAGCCGACCTACGAGGTATACACCACGCCGCGCAGAAGTATTGCGTTTATCGGCTCGGAGTGCTATCCGTTTGTAAAGACCGGCGGTCTTGGCGACGTTATGTATGCGCTTCCGAAGGCGCTTGTGAAACAGAACTGCGATGTGAAGGTAATCCTTCCGCGCTACAAATGTATTCCGTGGAAGTATCAGGAAAAGATGGTGTACCGCGGTTCCTTTGAGATGGATCTCTGCGCGGACGGCAGATCATTCTATGTGGGAATCATGGAATATGTCTGGGACGGCGTGGTATATGACTTCATCGACAATGAAGAGTTTTTCAGCAGCGGAAATCCGTACACGAACCTGGTTGACGATATTCCGAAATACTGCTTCTTTGCAAAAGCGGCACTGGCAGTGCTTAACTACATGGACTGGACGCCGAACATTATCCACTGTCACGACTGGCAGGCGGCTCTGGTACCGGTATATTTAAGAACCCTGTTTGAGACCTCGAAGCTGTCTTCCGCAAAGACCATCCTCACTATTCACAACCTGCGTTTCCAGGGCGTTTACAACATCCCGACGATCCGCTACTGGTCCGGTCTGCCGGATTATGTGTTCAATAAGGATGCGCTCAAGGAGGGCTACCAGGATGCAAACATGATGAAAGGCGGTCTGACCTACTCCAACATCATCACGACCGTAAGCAACACCTATGCCTGGGAGATCCAGACGCCGTACTACGGGGAAAATCTGGATGCGCATTTAAGATATCACTCCGGCAAGCTCAGAGGCATTGTCAACGGTATCGACTACGATATCTGGAACACAGCGACCGACGACAGACTGTATGTAAATTATGACATCACAAACGTGCTGGAGAAGAAAAAAGAGAACAAGCGCAGACTGCAGGAGGAGCTTGGACTTGAGCAGGATGACCATAAATTCGTGATCGGTCTGATCTCCCGCCTGACAAACCAGAAGGGACTCGACCTGATCAATGCGATCATCCCGCAGATCATGGATGAGCACACGCAGATCGTTGTTCTCGGAACCGGCGACGCGATGTACGAGGATTCCTTCCGCTACTACGAAAATGCGTATAAGGGAAATGTCTGCTCGAATATCATGTACGATGAGACGAGAGCGCACAGGATTTATGCGGGTGCGGATGCTTTCCTGGTACCGTCACAGTTTGAGCCGTGCGGTCTGACGCAGCTCATTGCAATGCATTATGGCACTGTGCCGATCGTGCGCGAGACGGGCGGACTGAAGGATACGGTAGAGCCGTACAATATGTTTACAAACACAGGAAACGGCTTCACCTTCGACAACTACGACGCCGGTCTGCTGCTGGATGCAATTAACCGCGCGAAGACACTGTACTTCACAAACCGCTGGTGCTGGGATGAGATGGTTCAGAGAGATATGGACAAAAACTTCTCCTGGGATAATTCCGCGAAGCAGTACAAGGATCTGTATCTGGAATTAACCTGGTAGAACAAAGGAGCGCAGGCTTCTCCTGAAACGGAGAAACGCCGGACTTTGTCAGAAAATCTATAGTCGGGCAGAGATGGGAATTACCTGTCTCTGCCCGATTTTTCTCTGCTGTCCTTTTTCTGTTCAATTCAAAAATGAGATACAGTATGCGCACAGATTATAGTGCTTTGACAAATCGGCATTGTACTTTTCCGGAGCCATCATCTAAAATGTATTTGAAAGCAAGGAAACAAAAAATCCTTTCAGCACAAATTATAGCGGCCAATGGACTGCAGGAGGAAGGCAAACATGAATGGAACTAAAATTTTAGCCGGGATGATGGCGCTGCTTCTGGCAGTTTCCGCAATTGCCTGCGGGCGTGCGAAGGCTCAGGAGCAGGACACATTTGCTCCGTCAGAAACTTCCCGGCTTGTTACGGCGGGGACCGAAGAATACCGCGGATTTTTGATGGACAATGTGCTCCATTCGAAAAATGATGGAGATATCCATTACCACATTTATATCCCGGAAAGCTATGATGGAAGTGAGCCGTATGCCCTGTTTGTCACACTGCCGGGATATGAAGGACTGTATTTTCAGGGGATGGGTGTGAATCTGAAAGCAGAGGAATTTGCCTTTGAGGCGCAGAAATACAATGAAAATATGATCATTGCTGCACCGCAGCTTGAAGATTGGGGCGAGACGTCGGCAGATCAGACCATAGCACTGACCCGCTATCTTCTGGAAAAATACAACATAGATACCAATCGGGTTTATGCTAACGGCTATTCCGGCGGCGGTGAAACGATGTCACTGGTATTGGAAAAGGCCCCGGAACTGTTCACTGCATATCTGCACTGCAGCTCCAGATGGGATGGGGATTATGCCCCGGTGGTGGAGAACCGTCTGCCTGTTTACCTGGCTATCGGTGAGGATGATGAATACTATGGTTCCGAACCGACAAGAGAAGACTATGAGGCACTGCGGGATCGGTATCTGGAACAGGGACTTTCAGAGGAAGAAATAGAGCAGCTTCTGGTACTTGACATCAAAGATGGTTCGTATTTCACAGAACGTGGAATCAGCAACCAGCATGGAGGCGGCGGACAATTTGCCTTCGATGAGGAGATCATGGGCTGGCTGTTTGGGCAGATAAAATGACAGATACAAAAGTGACCGGTGCATGGAAAGCCCTGGAAGCAGAAGCAAAGAACTGATTATAATTCGATATTTTGAAAAGTACATACCGGAGGCATGAAGAGCATCGATGGTTCTTTATGCCTTTTAGTTATGCTGAGGCTTGCAGAAGTATGCTTAGTAAGCATTAATCAGTATTTTTCATAAGTATTGGATATATAAAGAGGCATGATTTATAATTAACCATAGGAAAGACAATTGAAAACATAGAAATAAAGGAGAGATGAGACAATGAATGCAGAAAAAAACAGGGAGATCCGGCAGCAGAGACTGACAGGAGAAAGAGCCTTATTCGGCGGACAGAATCTTAAAATTTACGATACTATTTTTGCGGATGGAGAATCTCCGCTGAAGGAGAGCCGGGATATTGAGCTTTATGGGAGTATGTTCCAGTGGAAATATCCTTTGTGGTATGCGAAGAACATTTATGCAAAAGATTGTTCCTGGCTGGAAATGGGAAGAGCAGGTGTCTGGTATACGGAGGATATTACAGTGGAATATTCTCTGATTGAAGCGCCGAAGAATTTCCGTCGGTGCCGCCGTGTGAAGCTTTCCCATGTAGATCTGCCGAATGCGGCGGAGACACTTTGGAACTGCGATGGAGTGGAACTGGAGGATGTGATGGCGAAGGGCGATTATTTTGCCATGAACAGCCGGAACATAGTGATTCGGAATTTCCGTCTGGCAGGCAACTACTCTTTTGACGGTGCCCAAAATGTGGAAATTCACAGTGCAAGGCTGTTGTCCAAAGACGCCTTTTGGAACAGCGAAAATGTGACCGTGTATGATTCTTATATCTGCGGTGAATACCTGGGATGGAACGCAAAGAATCTGACGCTCGTCAATTGTACCATTGAAAGCCTGCAGGGGATGTGCTACATCGACAATCTGGTGATGAAAAACTGCCGCCTGTTAAATACTACCCTTGCCTTCGAGTATTCCACGGTAGACGCGCAGATCGTGGGCGGAATCGAAAGTGTTTTAAATCCCACAGCAGGAACGATTCAGGCAGATCATATTGGAGAGCTGACGCTGGAGAAAGATAAGGTGGATGTAAATAAGATAAGAATCGTTTGCCGGGAGGACGATACCGGAAAACGGGAATGTATAAAGCAGGCAGGGTAAACCAGAGAATCATAAAAGGAGATGTTCAGAAATGAAGTATGACTTTGATGAAATAATCGACAGAAAAAACAGCAATTCCATGAAATGGGATGTGAAGGATGGGGAGCTTCCCATGTGGGTGGCAGATATGGATTTTCAGACTGCCCCTGAGATCAGAAAAGCGATTACAGAGCGGGCAGAGCATGGCGTTTTCGGATATTCTGTTATACCGGATGAGTGGTATCAGGCATATCAGGACTGGTGGAGTAAGCGCCATCATTTTCAGATCGAGAAAGAGTGGCTGATGTTTGTGACCGGCGTGGTACCTGCTATTTCGAGCGCAGTGAGAAAGCTGACAACGCCGGGCGAAAAGATTCTGGTGCAGACGCCGGTTTACAATATCTTTTTCAATTCAATTGTCAATAATGGAAGAACCGTACTGGAAAGCCCTCTAAGGTATGAAGACGGAGCATATGAGATTGATTTTGAAAAGCTGGAAAAGGATCTGGCAGACCCACAGACCACCATGATGATCCTCTGCAATCCGCATAATCCGGTGGGAAAGATCTGGAGCAGGGAAACCCTTGCAAGAATCGGCAGACTGTGCAGGAAGCATCATGTGATCGTTCTTTCTGATGAAATTCACTGTGACCTGACTGCGCCGGGGAAGGAGTATGTCCCGTTTGCATCGGTTTCAGAGGACTGCCGGGAAATCAGTATTACCTGTATAGCGCCCACAAAAACGTTTAATCTGGCAGGGCTTCAGACGGCGGCAGTTTTTGTCCCAAATGAGGGGCTGCAAAGTAAAATGTACCGCGCAGTCAATACAGACGAGGTGGCAGAGCCAAATGCGTTTGCAGTGCAGGCGGCGGTGGCGGCATTTACAAAAGGAGCCCCGTGGCTGGATGCTCTGAGAGAATATCTGGAAGAAAATAAACAGTATGCGAAAGCCTTCATAGAAGAAAATATCGGGGAAATAAAGCCGGTCGCGTCAGAAGCAACGTACCTTATGTGGCTGGATTGCAGGGAACTTTTGGGAGGCGCCACAGAGCTTGCATGGTATTTGCGGAACACCACAGGGCTTTATGTATCGGAAGGCAGGCAATATGGGAAAAGCGGCGCAGGGTTTTTGAGGATGAATGTCGCCTGTCCGAAAGAAATGCTTACAGATGGATTACAGAGACTAAAGAAAGGAGGACTGGCTTATGAAGAGTGGGTATTAAATCGCTGTTAAAGCCGCAGACATTTAACGGAAATGGCGAATACGAAAATCTGGTTCAAAATCTAAAGGATACAGGCTGTAAAGCAGAGCAGGTAAAGCAATTTCCTGCGCTTCGGGATGCGGGTGTCATAAAGGGGCAGATGAAACTGTTGAGAGGACAGAGGGATTAGAAAAAGATTTGCTTGAATTCCTTTCGCCAAAAGCTTACAATAGTGTGGATTGGTGTGCTGTTCAAGAAGAATAGAAGTATATATACTGCACAAAAACGAAAGGAGATTTATGCGAAAACTCGCTTTAAATGATGAAATATTACTGAAAATCGAAAAGCCTGCCCGCTATATCGGCAACGAGGTAAACGCGGTGATGAAGGACAAAAAGGACATGCAGGTGCGCTTTGCAATGTGCTTTCCGGACGTCTACGAGATCGGGATGTCACACCTTGGCATCCAGATCCTCTACGACATGTTTAACCGCCGCGAGGACGTCTGGTGCGAGCGTGTGTACTCGCCATGGACGGATCTCGACAAAATCATGAGAGAGAAAAATATCCCGCTGTTTGCGCTGGAATCGCAGGACCCGATAAAGGAGTTTGATTTTCTGGGCATTACGATCCAGTATGAGATGTGCTACACCAATATCCTGCAGGTTCTGGAGCTGAGCCAGATTCCGCTGCTGGCGGCAGAGCGCGGGGAGGACTGTCCCCTGGTGATCGGCGGAGGACCCTGCGCCTATAATCCGGAGCCGCTGGCGGATTTTTTTGATATGTTTTATATCGGCGAGGGCGAGACAGTCTATGACGCGCTGCTTGATCTTTATAAGGAATACCGCGTTGCCGGAAAGAGCCGCCGGGAATTTCTGATCGCCGCGGCTTCGGTGCCGGGCATCTACGTGCCGTCCCTTTACGATGTCACTTATAAGGAAGACGGCACCATTGCTTCGTTTGCGCCGAATACGCCGGGGGTGCCGGAGACAGTGGAAAAACAGATCGTCATGAATGTGACGGAATCGGTGTATCCGCAGGCGCCGGTGGTGCCCTTTATCAAGGCGACGCAGGACCGCGTGGTGCTGGAGATCCAGCGCGGGTGCATCCGCGGCTGCCGTTTCTGCCAGGCGGGGATGCTTTACCGTCCGACCAGAGAGCGCGACGTGGAAATGCTCAAAAAAACAGCGGAGGCGATGCTGAAAAACACCGGTCATGAGGAGATTTCTCTCAGTTCTTTAAGCTCCAGCGATTATTCCCAGCTGGAGGAGCTGGTCACCTATCTGATCGATGAGTGCCGCCGTCGCGGCATCAATATTTCCCTGCCGTCGCTGCGCATTGACGCTTTCTCGCTCGACGTTATGAGCAAGGTGCAGGATGTGCGCAAGAGCAGTCTTACCTTTGCGCCGGAGGCAGGCTCCCAGCGTCTGCGCGACGTTATCAACAAGGGTCTGACGGAGGAAGTTATTCTGAACGGCGCCGGACAGGCTTTCGAGGGCGGCTGGAACAAGGTCAAGCTGTATTTCATGCTCGGACTGCCGACGGAGACGGATGAGGACCGCAAGGCGATCGCCCATCTGGCTGAGAAAATTGCCGAGCGCTACTACGAGGTCCCGAAGGAAAAGCGCAACGGAAAATGCCAGATTACGGTCAGCACATCCTTTTTCGTGCCGAAGCCGTTTACGCCGTTCCAGTGGGCGCCGATGTACACCAGAGACGCTTTCCTTGGCAGCGCCCGCACGGTCAATCATGAGATGAAGGAACAGAAAAATTACAGGAGTATCCGCTACAACTGGCACGAGGCGGATGTGACCGTGCTGGAAGGTCTCCTGGCGCGCGGCGACCGCCGCGTGGGCGCGGTTATTCTGGACGCCTACAAAAACGGCGCGCTCTACGACGCCTGGACGGAGACCTTTCACAGGGAATACTGGGAGCAGGCATATGAACATACCGGCGTCGATCCGGCCTTTTATACGGTGCGCGAGCGCGATACCGAAGAGATCCTGCCGTGGGATTTCATCAATATCGGCGTGAGCAAGGCGTTTTTAAAGCGCGAGTGGCAGCGTGCGCACGAGGAAAAAGTAACGGAAAACTGCCGCAGCAAATGTGCCGGATGCGGAGCAGCCTGCTATGGGGGAGGTGTCTGTTTTGAAGATAAGAATTAAATTTTCCAAGCACGGTGCGATGAAATTCATCGGACATCTCGATATGATGCGCTTTTTCCAGAAGGTGCTGCGCCGCGCGGAGATCGACATTGCGTTTACGGAAGGGTTCAGCCCGCACATGGTGATGTCATTCGCCCTGCCGCTCGGCGTGGGAATGACAAGCGACAGCGAGTATGTGGATATCGAGATCAAAACGCCGATTTCCACACGGGAGGCGCTGGAGCGTCTGAACAGCGTGATGGTGGAGGGCGTCCATGTGACGGGCTTCCGCCGGATAGAGGACGGAAAGGCGTCCAAAGCGATGTCGCTTGTTGCCGCCGCTGATTTTACGGTGGCATTCCGCGAGGGCTGCGAGCCGCCGCAGGGATGGCAGGCATCCTGGGAAGCGTTCCTTGCGCAGGAGCAGATCGTCGTCTGCAAAAAAACAAAGAAGAGTGAGAAGGAAGAGGATATCCGCCCGATGATTTACCATAGCGAATGCCAGGATGGGAAAATCCGTATGCAGCTTGCAGCCGGAAGCGCGGCAAACTTAAAGCCGGAGCTGGTGCTGACAGCGTTTGCCGGATTTCTCGGATGGGAAATGCCGGAGTTTGCGCTGCTGGTGAATCGCGACGAGCTGTATGCTGATATCGGGGAAGGGGAACGCAAACTTGTTCCCCTGGAGGATCTGGGCTGTGACATTGAAGGGTAAACTGATCATCACAAGGTTTCGGGACGGGATTGCCACTGCGCTGTACCATGACGGAAAGGCTGCAGAGCTTTCCTTTGAGCGGGAGACGCAGGAGTCGCTGCTCGGGAATATTTATATTGGGAAGGTACAGAATGTCGTTAAGAATATCCAGGCGGCGTTCGTGGAGATCGAAGAGGGAATCCCCTGTTATCTGCCGCTTTCCGAGAACGCGGAGCCGATCTTTACAAACAAAATGAATTCGGCGCACCTGGTGGCGCAGGATGAGCTGCTTGTGCAGATCGCGCGGGAGAGTGTAAAAACAAAAGCGCCGACGGTGACAGCGAACATTTCCTTACCTGGAAAATATCTGGTGCTGACCTCCGGAAAGCTGCAGACCGGCGTTTCTGCGAAAGTATCTAAAAAAGAACGGGAGCGGCTGCTTGCTCTCTCAGAGTCGTTTCCGACAGGAAAATTTGGCTGGATACTCCGCACCAATGCGGCGGAAGCGTCCCCGGAAGAAATCTGCCGGGAAGCGCTGGCGCTCGCAGAGCGCTTTGAGGCTCTTTGCAGGGCGGCGCAGCACCGCACCTGCCGGAGCTGCCTTTACCGCAGTCCGGCGGCGTGGCTCGTGCATTTAAAGGATATCCGCCAGTCGGAGTGCGGGGAGATCATCACGGACGATGTAAAGCTGTACGAAAGGCTGCAGGAATACCTTTCGGAAAACATGCCGGAAGATCTTACAAAGCTTTCCTTCTATGAGGACCGCCTGCTGCCGCTGTACAAGCTGTATTCGCTGGAATCCGCGTTCGACGAGGCGCTGCGGGAGCGCGTGTGGCTGAAATCCGGTGCATATCTTGTTATCCAGCCGACAGAGGCGCTGACGGTGATCGACGTGAACACCGGAAAATGCGGGCGCGGGAAAAAAGCGGCGGATACCTTTCGCAAAATCAATCTGGAAGCGGCGCGCGAGGCGGCGCGCCAGATACGGCTGCGCAATCTTTCGGGGATCATTCTGATTGATTTTATCAATATGGACAGCAAAGAGGACGAGCAGCAGCTCCTCGCAGCGCTCGACGCCGAGCTTCAGAAAGATCCGGTGAAGGCGTGCGTCGTCGACATCACGAAGCTCGGTCTTGCCGAGGTCACGCGCAGGCGCGTGCAGAAACCGCTTGCGGAGATGATGCGGTGAAAAAGGTATCAAAATTATGTTTCAAATACCGGAAAAACTGCTTGACGGACGGGCGCTCGTATGCTAAGATACTAACGTATGCCGCGTAAAGAGGTTTAAGTGTTATGCAAATAACCACCGAATTTAGCGAGTAATGATAATAGGAGGTGCCATATGTACGCAATTATTGCAACAGGTGGTAAACAGTACAAAGTAGCCGAGGGCGATATCATTAACGTAGAGAAGCTTGGTGTTGAAGCTGGTGAAACTGTTACATTTGATCAGGTACTTGCAGTCAGCAACGACGGACTGAAAGTAGGCGCTGACGTAGCAGGCGCAACCGTTACTGCAAGCGTTGTCAAGAACGGCAAGGCGAAAAAGGTAATCGTTTACAAGTACAAGAGAAAAACCGGTTACCACAAGAAAAACGGTCACAGACAGCAGTACACACAGGTTAAGATTGAAAAGATCAACGGTTAATCTTTATGATCAAAATAACCGTTTATAAAGAATCCGGCACATACAGAGGTTTTTCCTGCGAGGGACATGCCGGTTATGCAGAGGAAGGATACGACATTATCTGTGCAGCGGTTTCCGCACTCACGGTAAACGCGGTCAATTCGATCGAGCGATTTACCGGGGACGATGTCACCGCTTCTTCAGAAGATGGGGCTATCCACTGCAGCTTAAAGGGCAGCGTCTCTGAGCGGACGGCGCTTCTGCTGGATTCTATGATTTCCGGATTGCAGGATATTCAACAAACATACGGTAATGAGTATATCAGACTTACATTCAAGGAGGTGTAGGACATGTTAAATATGAACCTTCAGATCTTCGCTCATAAAAAGGGTGTCGGTTCCACAAAGAACGGCAGAGATTCCGAGTCCAAGAGATTAGGTGCGAAGAGAGCAGACGGACAGTTTGTAAAGGCTGGCAACATTCTTTACAGACAGCGCGGAACAAAGATTCATCCGGGCTTAAATGTAGGACGCGGCGGTGATGATACACTGTTTGCAACGGCTGACGGCATCGTAAGATTCCAGAGAAAAGGACGCGACAAGAAACAGGTTTCTGTCCTTCCGGTAGAATAAATTGTTCGGGGTTCAAATCGCATGGTTTGAACCCCTTTTTTCTCATAGGATTCGTGTAAAAAAGACTACTCATCTTGAAAGAGAGGTTACTATGTTTGCAGACAGAGCAAAAATTATCATCCGTTCAGGAAAAGGCGGAGACGGACACGTCAGCTTCCGCAGAGAATTGTATGTGCCAAATGGCGGACCGGACGGCGGAGACGGTGGACGCGGCGGTGATGTCATTTTTGAAGTTGATGAAGGTCTGAATACACTTCAGGA
>NZ_CAJKOX010000053.1 GCF_905201705.1 uncultured Marvinbryantia sp. | reverse complement strand
AGTTTTTTGCTGGTTTTTCTTTTATTGAGGCATCTTACTTTCCCTTAGAATTATACAATACATGCTCCAAATTACAGGAATTAAAATAAATCCGATAAGGAATGCCATTTATTTTTCCGGTCTTTCTCAGTTTAAATAAAACGGCACCTTTTCGCCTGTTGCGGTCTATAATTGCACTTACATCAGGAGCTTCAATACATTCTTTATAGTACCGTATTTCTTCTATATCTGCTTTTTTTATATCTGTGCTCTGAATATACACACCATCAGTGTCTGCAATATGAATAATCTTTATGAAGTCATCCTGATGATACCGATATTTACTTTTTATATTTTCAATCTGTTCATTTATTTTTGTCAGAATCTTATCTGTGGAGACATAATCCTTCAGAGTAATATCCCCATGCACAACAACAAATTGCACCTCATTGCTGGAAAAATATTCTTTCATAATAGTCCCAAGCGCTGCTTCATCGCTTGGACCTTCCACGATGAACGCAACAACTTTCTTCTCAATCATGCAGTATTGTCCTTCCTGCCTTTCTGAAGGCACGTGCAATTCTCAGACTGTCCGTTTCCTCATAAATTACTTCATCCTGGCCTCCCAGTGTAATTCCCCTGAGATACATATCCCTGAGATTGTTTGACGCTTTTATGTTCTTCATCCTGATATATCTTCTGTCCGGATTTGCTGTGGAAAACATAATACTGTCTTTATCCAGCATCTCCAGCGCACGTAAATTATGAGAAGTAAATATCAACTGCCCTTTTGCGCTTTTATTGAAAATGTCAAGCAATTCTCCGAGCATATATTCAAAAATGCCCGCATCCAGTTCATCAATCGCCAGACAAACTGAAGCGTCACCAAATGCCTGAATCAAAACATTCAAAATAGAAATAATTTTAATAATTCCTTCTGATTCCATCCGGATTGGAATCGGAGGCATGTTTTCTCTGACAGAAACAAGCTCCACTCGATATCCGTCTTCGCCGGAATCCATCAACTGTTTTCCGTAATTATAAATATCTATCCTCATTCCCGGAATAATAGTGAACAAAACCATATTAATCTGCTCAACAATGGTATCCAGGATTTTTTTTCTTTCTTCATTTAGAACAACCGGCTCTGTCAGCGGAACAGCCAAATCTCCTTTCATTCCAATTTCATTCTGTTCAATCCGAAATGCCACCGGCAGCAAAAAATTGGCGGAAATCATTCCGGAATGTGCATTGCGGATGACAAACAAATCCTTTAACGCAAACCGGAACAATGCCCTTATTACCTCTGAATAAGGTTTGAAATTATTTTCGTATATGCGGCAGAAAATTTCTCTGCTGCTTTCTCCGAAAATATAAGAATAATTACCCTTCTCTGCCATCTTTCTTGCTACGATAAGGTCCGTTTTGTTTTCTGTATTGGCTTCCACAACCTCATCCAGTCTCTTTTTCGGAAGAAATATATTTTCTCTGTCTGCGCGCTGAAAATCCATAAATACTGTTTTATTACTTCTGGAATTACCTTTATTTATGGCACAGCTCATAGTTTCCCGAACAATTTCTGCCCGCTTTCCATCTCTCTGCAAAATAACCCTGTAATTTACCTCATAAATGGTCTCTTCTATAAAAATATAAAAATCTGCAGAAATCTCCGCCCGATTATCATTTACATCGATATAATCTGCCGCTTCCTCTTCAACCGTCCTGCCAGTCATAATTTCCTGTAAATAATACAGCGCATCAATTATAGCCGTTTTTCCAGAACCATTCTGACCATATATGCCCAATACTTCAGCATTTTTGTAGGATAACTGTTTCCGACAGGCATTTGGCATCATAATCTGTCCGTTTTTTACATTTTTAATATTCGAAATTTTCAGCGAAGCCAACCTTACGATACTCTCCATAGCTTTCTTCCTCCATAGATTATATTTTAACACACCCGCCTTCTTTATTGCAATTCTTTTTTCTTATTTTATATTTTTTATTCCTTTTTTTTGAAAAATATTCAGATTTTTATCGCCCCATTCTTTCATATAGTCAAGAACAGATAAAAAGCTCTCTCCCAGGTCTGTCAGACTGTATTCGACATGCGGCGGCATCTCATGGAAGTCGGTGCGGACGATAAAGCCTTCCGCCTCCAGCTCACGGAGCTGTTTCGTCAGCGAGCTTTCCGTAATCTCTCCAATCTGACGGCGAAGCTGTCCGAATCTCCTTACATCGCATTTTCCGATATACCAGAGCAGCTCGATTTTATATTTCCCGCCCAGCATTTTCTGCATAGCGGAAATCGTTTTGCACCGCTCTGCCGCCGCCTCTGATTTTCTCATATGCCTCATCCTCCCTTTTTCATCAGTATAACACATTTTTCCGGATGAAAAAGGTACTGCAAAAAAGTACCGTACTTTTCTTTTTGCTGTACCCTGTTATAATATCCCCAACGGGACAGTCGTGTGCAGGTTTCCCGTTGCCTGCACATAATCCATCTATGTGAGGTGATTTTATGCATTATACTGGAACGATCTGGCGTCCTCCCTATGAGGCGGATTCGCTTCTTCTGGAGGTGACGGCAGGCTGCACGCACCACAACTGCAAATTCTGTACGCTGTACAGTGATTTGCCGTTTAAATTCCGGATGTCTCCCCTGAAGGACATCGAAAGCGATTTGCTGGAAGCACAGATTCTTCGCACAAATCCTCATTCAAAAATGCTGAATATTCTTTCGGGGAAATCCGGTCCAGAACCGATCCGGCGGGTTTTTCTGACGGGCGCCAACCCGTTTGTTCTGAAAACAGATAAGCTGCTGGAAATCGCAGAACTCATACGAAAATATCTGCCCTCCGTCGAATCCATCGGCTGCTTTGCCCGCATAACGGATTCCGTAAAAAAGACGGACGAAGAGCTTACGCTGCTCAGACAGGCGGGCTATAATAGGCTGACCATCGGGGCAGAAACCGGAGACGACGCGGCGCTGTCCTTTATGCAGAAGGGCTATACCGCCAGAGACATTCTTACGCAGTGCAGAAGGCTGGAGCAGGCTGATATCTCCTACGGTTTCTTCTATCTGACCGGTATTTCCGGAAAAGGGAACGGCGAATCCGGTGCAAAAGCCACCGCAAAAATCTTCAATCAACTGCATCCGTTTCTGGTCGGACCTAACATGCTGACCATTTATCCCGATTCTGTGCTTTATCGGGAAATCCGGAATGGAAACTGGCAGGAGGAAGGAGAGCTGGAAAAATATCGGGAGCTTCACACTCTGATTGAAAACCTGCATATTGAAACGTATTTCGCTGCAATGGGAGCCTCCAATGCATTCCAGCTCAGAGGCAGACTGCCGGAGGATAAAGAAAAGCTTCTGAAAACGCTTGAACGGATTATTTCTGATGTCAGTGAGCAGGAACTGCGGCGCTACAGAAAGCATCTGCCGCATCTATAAAAAATCCCCTGTACCTTGTCTGTGCAAAGTACAGGGAATATCTATAATTCCAGGTCGTTTCCGCAGAATGGGCAAAATTCCATTCCGACAGACCCCTGAGAGGGCAAGTGCATGTGACAATACGGACACTTCCAGAAGAATTGGAACACCAATAATCCGATTATATTTATTATCAGTCCGGCGATACCGAAAAAAATCTGAACTGCTTCCGATGTATTCACTCCGATAATCATAAATAGAATTCCAATTACAATCAGGATCCGGCCTGTCCGCCGGACATAGCGCAATTTCATGGCAATTCCCTCTTTTCCTTAATCAAAAGCGTATTTCCCAGCAAAATATCCCTATGCTAATGTTCCATCTCTTTCGACCCGCAATACTGCAATGTCCATTAATTATCCCTTTTTTTATCTATACTTAAGAAAGATATTTGACAGCTTCTTTATATGAGCCTCCATGAGATCTGACACCATATAATGCATACTTCCTATTGGCGGCGGGTTCCATGCTCTTATACTTGATTCCGGATAAGAATCTGTAACCTTGTCTCCCCCTTTAACTTCATAAATCGTAATTGACAACGCATCCAGGTTAGTATCCATATTTACAATATTCTGTACGTCACCATATGTTGCGCCGGTATTTTCATTTGCAAACCAGACATCAACATTTTCTCCCAGTTTATTTTTCACGGTAATTTTCGTTTCATGAATTTCTTCATTACTCAAAACATCCTCGGCACATACTGGCAATGCCATGTAAAAAATCATTCCAATAAACATTAAAAATCCCATAAATTTAAATTGTTTCATAGATTTTGCCGCTCCTTTCCTTTTCCGGTTTCGTGAATCTTTCATCATTTGCACAGTTCAATTAAAATCATCACATATGATATCACAAGTAATATCAGCCGGCGGAAGGCATAAAATATAGGTCTGAAAAGCTGCCAAGTGATTGTACAGAAGCATCACGGAAACCTTATCATAGAACAGGATGAACAAAATTTTAAAATAACCATATACCTGCCGCATCTATAAAATCAGCCCCCGTCTTACGACGAGGTCTTACTTCTTCCAGGACTTCTTTTTAAGGTGCTGCCCTCGCACCATATCTTTGCCTTCCGGCTCACTTCTATTATATGCGAAATCAGCAGAAACCGCAAGACAATCTGCAAAAATCTTTATTCAGCCAATCGAAATAATTTTTCTTTTCCGGGTCGCACCTCGGCGCTATGAATCCCGATCATCTTTTTCGTATTCCAGAATGTCTCCCGGCTGGCAGTCGAGCACCTCGCAGATCGCCTCCAGCGTAGAAAAGCGGATCGCCGTCACCCGATTGTTTTTGAGCTTGGAAAGGTTGACATTGGAAATACCCACCTTCTCCGCCAGCTCATTCAGCGATATTTTCCGGTCTGCCATCATGCGGTCCAGTCTCAATATGATTTTCCCCATAGTTCCTCCTCACAAAAGTCCATCCACATCTTCCTGAAGCTGTGTACCGTAGGCAAAGATCTGCGAGAGCGAAAGCGCCACAACACCCATCAGCAAGCTGTCCAGATTGACGCTCAGCTCCGCCACCTCAACGCCGATAAAGAGCCGTGCAATGATGCTCATCACCAGGCAGACAGCCGACTGTGAAATCAAAAAAATGCCAATCTCACGCACCATGCGGATGGTGTCTTTCTGAAATGGTGTGGCTTCCCTGGCAAATGAGGTCGTCCCAGCTGCCGTGCGCACGATCAGATAAACATTGCGGTAGACCATCGCCATCAGTGACAGGCAGATCACTGCCGTCACCGCAAAGAACAGCACCGCCGTCATATCCAGCGTACCATCCGCCTGAACGGCTGTGATTTCAAACCCGTATGATGTCAGCTCCGTCCCCTGCGAGACAACCCCTGCTGTAAGAAAATCTGCCAGCCGCTCCCTCATAAACAGACACCCTGCTGCAATGACAAGCATGATCGCCGTTGTAAACCAGTGCAGGATCTCCAGGATTTTTGCTCCGATCATAGTAACCTTATTTAAGCACTTCATATAAAAACCTCCCGTATTATGATAGTATCATTCCCGGTTCTGATGATACTATTATATTGCAGGAATTATTGTTTGTCAATATATTTTTATCGTTTATCGATAAATTATTAATGTTTCGCGAAAAACCATCTGTCTGTGGAGAGAAAGAATGCTGCAAATTCTGTATTAAAAGCTACAGGACCTTCCTCCGGCAGCCCCTTCGGATGAATGGAAACAAAAGGATACCCGCAGGATATCCCGCGGGCATATGTCTTGCAGATTATTCATTTTTAATTGTCCAGAATCGACCGCAATTCCTCGATCATCTCCTCGTCCTTCAGGCGGAATTTTACTTCCACGCGGCGGGAGGCGTCGGCGTCCTCGTTGCCATTCTCATCGAGTACGAGGTTGCTGCTGGAATGCCCGTTGACCGTCAGCTTTTCTTTCAGTGATTGCTGATCGTCGGCATCCAGGAAGCTCTGACAGATGCTGAGCAGATACTCCGCCACTGCCAGGGAACGGCGCTGGGAAAGCTCCAGATTGTACTCGTAACCGCCGCTGCTGTCCGTGTAGCCGTCGATGATGATCTCCGCAAGGTACGGGAAGTATTCCTCCTGCATCAGCACGCTGCAGTAGATCGGCAGGACATTGCCGAGCACCTCCTGCCCCTCCGGTGTCAGCTCCGTCTCGTCGTAGTCGAAGAGGACACTGGAATCCATGACAAGGGAGCCGTTCGTCTCGTCGATCTCAACGCTGATGTTGTTATTGGCAAACTCCTGCTTCAGAGCCTCGATCACGTCCGCTTTCACTCCGATGATCTTGTCGATGCGCGCCTGCTGATCTGCAAGCTGCGTGGTCTTTTCATCCAGCGCGCTCTGCTGGCTCTCAAGCGTAGCACTCTGTGCATCAAGCTGGCTCTGCTGCTCGTCAAGCTGTGCTGCCAGCGCGTCGAGCTGCGCCTTCTGCGCGGCAAGCAGCTCGTCCTGCGATGCGAGCTGATCCTTCTGTGAGGCAAGCTGATCCTGCTGGTTTGCCATCTGATCCTCCTGGCTCATGATTTTCTTTGTATATTCATCCTGCAAATACAGCTTTTCATCGCGCTCCTTTATGCTCGCCTCATAATTCACCTGCGCCTGAAAAAGCGAGACGCACATGATCAGCACAAAAAGCAGCAAAATACCCGCCATCATATCGGAATAAGAACGCCATACATTGAAACCGCTGTTTTCCTTTTCTCTGCGTTTTCTCATAAATACCCTCCAGATTACTTATCGCCCCGGAAAATACCTCTTCCCTTCCTGCGGCTGCTTTCCTTCATGTAGGCAACCATCGTCTCAAGCAGCTCCTCCTGGCGCTCGCCCTGTTCCTGCAGCGTTTTCTGGATATCAAGCAGCAGGTCGCGGTTGCTGTTGTTCACCGCCATATTGCGGATGCTCGTGCGCTGCCCGGCTTCCGGCGAGGTAACGATATTGTACAGGAGATTCTGCACCTGTTCCATCGTCTTTGCCGTCAGCTTCTGATACTGTACAAACTCCTGCATCCGCTCGTTGTAGCTCTCCACCAGCCGTTCGTTCGCCTCGTAGAGATTGCTGTTGTGCTGGCTCGCCGCCGCGAAGCCCTCCACGCTGACGCTCGCCGCGCTGACATATTTCTGCATTGCCTGGTTGCACGCCACCCAGAATTTCGCCGAGCTCTGCTCCGCATCCTGCAGATACGACACCACCTGGCGGTAATTCTGGTTCAGCGTCTCCGCATACTGCTGGTTCATGTCCATCGTCTGCTGCGCGCTCGTCAGATATTCCTTATGCATCGCGCCCATCTCGCGCACCATACCCTGCATGTTCGTGTTCTCATTCTCGAAGGTCGTGCGCAGCTCCTGCGCCATATCGCGGTAGAGATTTTTCGTATTCTCCGCCAGAGCATTCTGCGCCTTCGTCAGCTCATCCAAAGCCTCGTTGAAATTGTCAAACTGAAGCTGAAAGGAAGAACGCATCTTCTTCAGGAAATCCTCCAGAAGCCCACTCAAAAGCTCCTCCTGCCCTTTGGCCATCGTCTCTGTGAGAATATCCATCGACTGATTCATCTTGCGGAAGGAAGGCGTGATCACCTTCTCGAAGCTGTTTGCCAGATGCTCGGAAAACTGCTCCGTCATTTTTTCGATCGCCTCGGTCTGCTCGCTCTGGTAATTTACCATGATATTGCGCGCCTCCGCCTCCGCCGACGGGATCACGTAATGATGGAATTTATCCAGAAAACGCTGCAGGCTGTTCATCAGATCGCTGTAGGCCGCCTTTGTGCCGTAGCCGAACACCAGCGACAGCGACAGACCGTAAATGGACGTGAGGAAAGCAACCTTAATACCGTTTACCAGGGACGATACGGAGGCCGTCATCGCCTCATAGTTCGAAGGCTCAAAGTTTTTCAGACCAAACACCAGCCCGATAAAGGTACCGAGGATACCAAGGCTCGTCAGCACATCCGGGATCAGATCGATCAGCCGTTTTCCAAAGATGCTGTCCACCTCGGTGTCGTTAATGTAATCCTCAATATCGCCGATACCGCTCTGGCTCTTTCGGATAAAGGCGGTAAACTCCTGATAGCGCTCATCCAGCTCCTCATGCTCAAAAAGCTCCTCCGGCAGCGACGCAGGAGATCCTTCTATGGAATCCACCACATTAAATGTGTTGTCGATCTCTTCTGCCGCCCGGTCGAAAGCCTGCTCCAGGCCGGACATTTTCCGGAATCCAAGCGCCATACCCACGATGCAGATCACGATCATCAGCGCGAGAAAAGCAAAATTGTAGATCATCATGTCGAGCGAGCCTCTGCCGACAAACAGCGTGAACACGATACTTGCCGCGATCACCAGCACAAACAGTATTTTGTCAAACCATTTTCTCCCCATGGTATCTCTCCTCCTCTATACGTTGCAGCAGTTCAGCCAGGCTGTCCTGTTACTATACATTCTCTATCTGCCAGTCGATCGGCTCTATGCCGTGCTGCTGCAGGAATTTATTTGTCCGGCTGAACGGCCGGCTCCCGAAAAAGCCCCGGTAAGCGGAAAGCGGACTGGGATGCGGCGCCTCCAGGATCAGATGCTTCGGATTATTCAGCATCGCTTTTTTCATCTGCGCCGGTCTTCCCCACAGAATAAACACGATCGGGCGGTCCTGATCATTTAAGATGCGGATCGCCGCATCGGTAAACTCCTCCCATCCGATGCCGCGGTGGGAATTTGCCTGGTGCGCCCGCACGGTCAGAACCGTATTTAGCAGAAGCACCCCCTGCTTTGCCCACTTCGTCAGATATCCGTTATTCGGGATATAACAGCCACAGTCGTCCTGCAGCTCCTTGTAGATATTCACGAGCGACGGCGGGATCTCGACGTCCGGCTTGACGGAAAAGCAGAGTCCGTGCGCCTGTCCGTCGCCGTGGTACGGGTCCTGACCCAGAATAACCGCCTTCACCTCCGAGAGCGGCGTAAACGCAAAAGCGTTGAAAATATCATCCGCAGGCGGAAAGATAAGGTGCGTGCGGTATTCCTCGTTCACGGTCTGATACAGCTTTTTATAATATGGCTTGGAAAACTCCGGCTTCAGCGGAGTAAGCCAGTCGTTTGAAATCGGTGGCATAGTTTTTCTCCTCACATTCTGACAGAGACCTTTCTGCTTTGCAGATATCTCTTCACTTCCTGTATTTCCAATTCTTTATAATGAAACAGCGAAGCGGCAAGCGCCGCGTCCGCGCCTCCTGCCGTCAGCGCATCGTAAAAATGTTCCATCGTTCCTGCGCCGCCGGAGGCGATCACCGGCACCGGGACAGCGTCCGCGATCGCGCGCGTGAGTGCAATATCATAGCCCGCCTTCGTGCCGTCGCAGTCCATGCTGGTGAGCAGTATTTCGCCCGCTCCCATGCGGCAGACCTTCTCGGCCCACTCGACAGCGTCGATTCCTACGTCGATCCTGCCGCCGTTTTTATAGATATTCCAGCCACTCCCATCCTCCCGGCGTCTGGCGTCGATCGCAACCACCACGCACTGACTGCCGAATTTATCCGCCGCCTCGCTGATCAGCTCCGGGCGGTTGATCGCGGAGGAATTGATGGAAATCTTGTCGGCTCCTTCCCTTAACAGTATTTTAAAATCCTCAACGGTGCGGATGCCGCCGCCCACCGTAAAGGGGATAAACACGCGCTCGGCAACACGCCGCACCATATCGACCACGGTTTTGCGTTCATCCGAGGACGCCGTGATATCAAGGAAAACAAGCTCATCCGCGCCCGCCCTGTCGTAAGCCGCCGCAATCTCCACCGGGTCGCCCGCGTCCCGCAGGTTCACAAAATTAACGCCCTTAACTACCCTTCCGTTATGTACATCCAGACAGGGGATGATCCTCTTTGTAAACATCGCTATTCCTCCCCAAGCTCCGTGAAATTTTTCAAGATCTGAAGTCCCGCACGACTGCTCTTCTCCGGGTGGAACTGGCAGGCAAATACGTTGTCCTTCTCCACGGAGGCGTGAATGTGTACGCCGTACTCCGTGGAAGCGGTCACAATCTCCGCCTCGCGCGCTTTCAGATAGTAGGAATGGACAAAATAGACGTATGTCTCCTCCTTAAGCCCCGCAAACAGACGCCCCGGATGGTCGAACGTTAAAGAATTCCAGCCGATATGCGGCACCTTTAAGCCCTCCGTCTCCGGTATACGCAATATCTCGCCCGGCAAAATACCAAGCCCCGCCACCCCCGGAGATTCCTCGCTGCGCTCAAACAGAAGCTGCAGCCCCAGGCAGATGCCAAGAAACGGCTTTTTCTGCGCGGTCACTTCGCGGATGACCGGCACAAGGTCATATTCATTCAGCCGCCCCATCGCGTCCCCAAAGGAACCGACGCCGGGCAGGATCACCTTGTCCGCCCGCAAGATCTCCTTTGCATCCCTGGTGACGCAGGCTTCCTTTCCAAGAAACTGCAGCGCCTTATATACGCTTTTTAAGTTGCCGGCATCGTAGTCGATAATCGCGATCATGTCATTTTCCTCCCATAACCGGGTATTTTCAGGACTTATTCCATAAATCTTCTTTGAGAACATCGCCCATTCTTGTTATATTTTATCACATCTCGTTACACGTCATTACGCAGATAATTCGTAAATAATTCGTATGAAGAAATTTTTACGAATATCAGGAAACGCACAAGGGAGTGCATTTTGTCTGCACTCCCTTAGTTTAACACATTTTTTTTTAACTTACAACGCTTTACATGCGGGAATATCCGTAACTATTTACAATTGCATCCAGCTTCTGTTTTGCTCTGCACATCGGGCACTCTGTCGCATGGTACATTTTGTAGTCGGGAATATCCTCGTCGGTAAACAGCGAGCTTACCTTCACCCCGTCTACCTCTTGCGTTGCGCTGAACAGCGCCGCTGCGCCCTCCACAATGCCTCCGTAGTAGCGGATACATTCTACCGCACGCTTGATGGTGATACCGGTAGATGCCGTGGCAAGCATCAGCAGTACATGCTTGTCTTTGATCATGCCCTGCATATTATCCCGGAAAATAAGCTGCCCGCCGGTGTGGATCTCCGGTGAAACAACGTACATGGTCTGATGGGAGTTAATGGACATGATGCCGTTTCTGGTAAGCTGCTCTGCCAGATATGCTCCGATGATCTCGCAGCCGTCCATGCAGACGATCGTATCAATGTATGTAGTCGTCTCGTAATTGCGCGCGAGGATCTTTGCTGCGCCCTCCGCTTCGCTCTTACGCGCCTTTAAAAAGGTCATATCCACATAATAATTGATATGGGAGTGATTGGTTACAAAATGTCCGGGGATGACCCGAAGCACCACGTTGCTGTTTGACTTTGATGGTATTCTGATGACTCTGGATTCCATATGTACCCTCCTGTATGAGTTCTTTTGTGAATAGTATACCATACATCAAGAGAATTACAATTGTTTTTCGTCATTTTTATGAAAAATAATCTTACTCACCCAAAGACGGCTCTTTGCGGTTCAGATAATCAACCGGCTCCTCCGGAATGCAGATGCTGCGCCCCGCAAGCTCCTCCGGCGCCTGCGCCAGCTTGCTGTGGATGCGCACCAGCACCGCCTTCTGATTGAAAAGCGCCGTCCGCTCAAACGGCAGCCTTATGACGGACGGGTAGGAAAGGCCCACGCCAAGCTCCAGAATACAGAGCTTTTTCCCGATGGTCGAGGCAAGCCAGTTCCGGTAAAACTGCCACTGCGGAAGGTATGCCGATTCATCGTAGTTCTCCATCGTCACCACATTGCCCGCTGCCTCGCTTCCGCAGGGTGCGACGATAAAAAATTCATTCAGCTTCGATTCGTAGATCAGATCATCGGTGTTTACCGTTACCGCAAACCACGGCTTTCCTTCGATCAGCTCCGCCACTTTATTATAAGCGCGGATGATCTGCTCTTTTTCTGCTTTTCTCTGTGTAAATTCATCGCCGACACCGATCAGCACCGCGTCGGCATTTTTAATTGCCTCCCGTATTCTCTCCATTTACTCTCCTTTGCTGCAATCCAGCTCAAACCAGAAGCAGACGCCATCCGCGCTGTTATAAACGCCGTACTGCTGATGCATGGATTCCATGATCGCCTTCACAATGGAAAGTCCGATGCCGCTCCCGCCGTACTCTCTGGTCCGCGCCTTGTCCACCTTATAAAATTTGATCCAGACCTTCTCAAGCTCGTCCTCCGGTATATGACTGCCGGTATTAAAGACGCTCGTGCGCACCTTATCGCCCTGCCGTTCTGTCCTTACCTCGATCCTTCCGCCCTCGTTCACATGGTTGAGCGCATTGCTGACGTAATTGGTGACAACCTCCTCCAGCTTAAATTCATCGCCCCATACATACAGAGGCGCCGTCTCCGCAAACACAACCGTAACATTTTTCTGCTCCGCCAGAATATGCGTGGACTGCACAACGCCGCCGAGAAGCTCCGTCAGGTTGAAGCGCACCATGTTGACCACATCGTTTCCAAATTCGAGCTGATTGAGGCTGAGCAGCTTCTTGACCATATTGTTCATTTTGGAGGCCTCGTCCATAATGACCTCACAATAAAACTCCCGGCTCTGCTCATCGTCGTTAATGCACTCCTTGAGTCCCTCTGCGTACCCCTGGATGAGCGCGATCGGCGTTTTCAGCTCATGCGATACGTTTGAAAGAAATTCCTTGCGCATCTCGTCGATCTGCGTTTTCTTCTCGATGTCCTTCTGCAGCTCATTGTTCGCCGTTTTCAGCTCAGAGATCGTCCGCTCCAGCGTCTCCGACATATGATTAAAATTCTTGCCAAGCTCCCCGATCTCATTCTTTCCGCCGCTGGTATATTTGGCGTCAAATTCCAGGTTTGCCATCCGCCGGGATAAAATGGTAAGCTCCCGGATAGGCTCTGAGATCCGTTTGGAAATCCACCATACAAAGAAAATGCTCAGCAGCGTGGCGGCAAGGATAATATATAAGGTAAACTGATTGGAAATCTTTACGTTTTCCACGATCGACTGCAGCGGTATGCGCATCAGCAGGTAACAGCCGTTATCAAGCCGTCCCCACGCCTCCAGATATTCGGTGGAATCCGCGGAATCCTTAAATTTCTGGATCCGGTAGGAATCCGTCTGCAGCAGCACGTCGCGCTCGTCGTCCTGCAGATTAAAGCCATACAGATATCCCTGGATGCGCGCGAACATGACCTTATCTTCTTTGCTTTGATAAACCGCCCAGGCGCTTCCGTTTGTATCGACATACAGGATCACCAGGCTGACATTGTTCGTCCCGCTGATGCGGCGAAAGTCCGTGTCAAAGGCGTCGCCCTGGTAATCGGCATAATCCTCCACACTGTTGATCGCATTGTAAATCTCGATCAAATCCGTTTCCTTCTGACTGATGTAAAAGTTTTCCAGAAACAGGTTGTTGATCAGCAGGTATAATGCAAGCATCACCGCAATCAATCCGGCAAAGCTGATGATAAGCTGTGTTCTGATCGAGTGCTTCATCTCTTATTCCACCTCGAATTTATAGCCCATACCCCAGATGGTCTTTATGTAATCTCCCTGCGCTCCCAGCTTGCTGCGCAGCTTTTTCACGTGAGTGTCAATGGTGCGCGCATCCCCGAAATAATCATAGTTCCAAACGCTGTTTAAAATCTTTTCACGCGAGAGCGCAATGCCCTGATTTTCCATAAAATAACTCAGAAGCTCAAATTCCTTGTAGCTCAGATCAACATTTTCCCCGTCCGCCTTTACGACGTGCGCCGCTTTGTCCAGGCTGATCTTGCCCGCCGTTAGCACCTTATCCGATGCCAGCGCGTTGCTCCTGCGCAGGATCGCCTCCACGCGCGCCACCAGGATCTTCGGGCTGAACGGCTTGGAAATATATTCGTCCACGCCCAGCTCAAAGCCAAGCAGCTCGTCCCGCTCATCCGCGCGCGCCGTCAGCATGATGATCGGCACATTCGACATGCCGCGGATCTCCCGGCAGACCTGCCAGCCGTCCATCTTCGGCATCATGACGTCCAGAATTACCAGCGCGATATCCTTCGTGGCGAAAAAGATGTCGACTGCCTGCGCGCCGTCCTCCGCCTCCAGCACCGTAAAGTCTTTCTTCACCAGGAAATCTTTCACCAGCTTACGCATCCTGCTCTCATCATCCACAACCAAAATCTTTAATTTATCCATAACAAAGACCTCCATTACACAATTCATTCATTTAAAAATGAAGATATCATAGAAATATGTCTGTTTTGTGAAAAGAATTCTTTTTTATCATATCATGAAAGATTTCTTTCAACAAGGAGCGATAGCGAATTTTAAATGGATTTGCGAAGGCTGCTGTAAACAGCAGCCCTGCAACTGCCGGTTGACAGATTTTCCGGTCCGCTTGATTGACTGCAACCGCCCCGTCTGCTATAGTAAAAGCATAAACGAGAGCGCTTCGTAACTAAAAGAAAAGAGGATATTGTATGATTTTAGCGGAAAAAATAATGAATCTCAGAAAAAAGAACGGCTGGTCGCAGGAGGAGCTTGCGCAGCGGCTCTCCGTCTCACGGCAGTCCGTCTCGAAATGGGAGGGCGGTCAGTCCATCCCCGATCTCGACAAGCTGCTTGCCCTCAGCCAGATCTTCGGTGTGACGCTCGACTATCTTGTAAAGGATGAGATCGACTGCAATGAAATCCAGTACGACGCAGGCGAACCGATGGATGACCTGCCGCACGTATCGGTGGAGGAAGCAAACCGTTTCCTTTCTGACGTGCAGACGGCGTCAAAGCAGATCGCCCTCGGCGTTTCCATCTGCATACTCTCGCCTGTCGCGCTTCTGCTGCTCGGCGGTCTCTCTGAGACGGGCAGCGGGCACATCACGGAGGACATAGCCGGCGGTCTTGGCGTCGCGATCCTTCTTATTATGATCGCAGCCGCCCTCCCGCTTTTTATTAAAAACGGAATGAAGCATGAACATTACAAGCATATCACGGAGCATTGCTTTCACGCAGAGTATGGGGTGGAGGGCATCGTCAATGACCGCATGGAAAAATTCTCCGGAACCTACACAAACGGCATCGTGTGCGGCGTTCTCCTCATCATTCTCGGAATTGTTCCGCTGATGCTGGCGGGCGGTTTCGGCGCCTCCGATATGACGCTGATCTCCTGCCTCTGCCTCCTGCTCGCGCTCATCTCGATCGCTGTATATATTCTGGTAAAAAACGGCATGATCCACGAGAGCTACCAGCAGCTTCTGCAGGCGGGTGATTTCTCCCCGGAAAAACGGGCGCAGAGCAAACGCAACGAGACGATCAGCTCCATCTACTGGTGCAGCGTCACGGCGATCTATCTCGCCGTCAGCTTTTACAGGAATAACTGGGAGAAAAGCTGGATCATCTGGCCGGTAGCCGGCGTGCTGTTTGTCGCCGTGATCGGTTTTTCAAAGCTGCTTGAGAAAAATCATCAGGACTAAAAGCTGCCCGCCCACAAAAGAATCGGGGCTTATGCAGCAAAAAAGCTACATCAGAAAGCGCGCCCAGCCGACAAGCGGTCCCAGCACCCTGATGCGCAGATCGCGCTGTCTGCTGATCTTCTGCGGCTCCCTGCCCTCCGGCAAATCATAGTTTTTCTCATCAATTACCCGGAGGGCGTCCTTTTCATACTGCCCCATCGCCTCCCGCAGAGCCTCGTTCACCGGCTCGCTGTCGATCACCAGCATCAGCTCCGTGTCGAGATAGGCGCTGCGCATGTCCCAGTTGAAGGAACCGATCGCCGATAGCCGGTCGTCGATGACAAAGCATTTTCCGTGATAGGAAATGCCGCCGTCATATTCCATGATCTGCACGCCGGTCCCCAGGATCCTGCCCTTATTTTTCTTGTAATCCATCGCTCCGAACGGATTTCCATTGTTAGCGATGGAATTTGTCATCATCTGCACCTCTGCCGTCCCGCTGCAGACCTCACGCAGACGCTCCAGCATCCAGTCGTTGCAGACAATGTAAGGCGTATGGAACACAACCTGCTCTTTTGCCTGCTTCATTAACTCCGTGATCGTGTAGTACACGACCGGCTCTTTGGAAAAGATATGCGTCGGGTTGGACACCAGGCGGATATTCTGCACCGGCAGCGTTTCTGCCATATAGTCCGGCGTCTCAAACCAGTCGGCATGCTCCTTTTGCATCGTCTGATAAAGCTGATGCAGTTCTTCGCAGGCGGCGGATATCTTTGAGCCCGTCGTCAGCGTCCAGCTTTCACCAAATGTGCGGCAGTCCCTGCTGTCCCACACCTTTTCGAAATAATCGCGCACCTGATGAAGGGAGGTATTCTGACCGACGCTTCCGGCGTCCTCATAAATCAGCACATCCCAGTCATAATTTTTATAGCCCGGCTGGTCGCCGAGAAAGTAATCGTAAGTGTTGCGCCCGCCCAGAATGTATGCAAAATCATCCGCGATCAGATATTTGTCATGCAGTCTGCCCATCGCCGTCCAGGGGCACAGAAGATTCACGGTATTATAAACGCGGATCTCTGCCTGCTCCGACTGCGCGAGCGCAAGGAAATAAGGATTTCTCCACACCTGCGTCCAGTAGGAAAAACCGTCCAGAAGGACAGATACCTTTACGCCCCGTTCCGCAGCGTCAAGAAGTGCCGCCAGCACCTGCTTTCCGCTGATGTCCGCATCAAATTCCAGTGTGGAGAGGATAATCTCATCCTCTGCCTGCGCGATCAGGCGGATGCGTTCCTCAAGCGCCTCCCCGTTCTGGGAAATTACCTTCGCGCGCTCCCCGGAATATCCGTCTCCGTAAAAATCCGCCGAAGAAAATTCTGCTGTCGTTTTTTCCGATACCGGTGGCTGATAGGCAAACGGAAGGATCGCTCCGCCGAGAAGATAGCACAATATAATAGCAACGATCACCCGTTTTTTTACATGTCGTTTCCGTTTTTTTCCGTCCGCCGCATTTTTTCTGCCGCAGTCTTTCCTCCGTTCGCCTTCTTTCCGGCGAAACAACTGTCTCATCCAACCACATCCATTATGAATTCTGCAATATCGTCAATTACCTGCTCATCCACGTGACCTTTCACAGAATATTCTGTGATGTCGCGCTTTCCCTGCGTAGGCATCATCAGGTGATTCAGCCCTTCGTACAGATGGAATACCGCGTTATCTCTGCCCGCAAGCATCTCCTGCCAGAGCACGTAGTCTTTTTCCGGGTACACCTGGAAATCGGCGTCGCCCTGCAGGATGAGAACCGGCATTTCCACCTGGTCGATAAAATTTTCTCCGCAGTATTCTTTATTCGACTTCCAGTACCGTACCGGGATGCCGAGCAGCAGCTCGTCATCCGGTTGAGACTCCAGTTCCTCGCGCAGAACCTTCACGGAGGTCTCCACCTGCTCCGCCGCTTCCGCAAGCTGTGCCTGCTCTTCGTCCGTCAGCTCGCCCTCATTTGCCGCCGCGATCGCCTCCTGGTTCTGATCGTAGACAATCTCCCAGAGCGGACGCAGACTGCCTGCCATAGAAATGATCCCGGCAAGCTGCGGATGCTCTGCGGCGATTGCCGGGCTTAAGCAGCCGCCGAGCGAATGTCCGAGCACAAAAATCCGGCTGCCGTCCACGCGCGCATCCTCCTGCATCAGCTTGATCGCCGCATCGACGTCATCAAGCGTCTCCTCGCGCAGCGTGACCATTTCCGCCGAGCCGACGTCCGGACAATCCGGATACGTATAGTAACGCTTGTCGTAACGCAGCACTGCAATGCCGCGCGCCGCAAGCCCGTGCGCGATATCGGCAAACGGCTTATTTCCATTGATATTCTCATCGCGGTCGGAGGAACCGGAGCCATGCACGAGGATCACGACCGGCGGCTTTTCCGTATCCCTGGGCAAGGTCAGCGTGCCGCCAAGCGGAACGCGCTCATCCGCTGTCACCGTCACCTCTTCCTCGGTATAAGACAGCTCTTCTTCTCCTGACTGCACCTCCGTCTCCAGATAAGGCTCCACATCCGCGTAGGTGATCTGCATTCCGGCAATTTTCCCCTGCGCGTCGTAGACAATATGCAGCTTCAGACCGTTATTTTCATAGTGTTCCAGAATATCCACGCAAAAATACGCGTCTCTTTCATAGGTTTCCACGGAAAGCGTTTCTATAAAATCTCCCAGAACAGCAACCACAGAATTCCAGCTGCTCTCCAGCGACTTTTCATCGAGCGCCGCCGCCATCTCTGCGCTGAATTTTTCCGTCACCGCGGAAAAATTTCCCGCCTGCATATCCTCCGCCACCTGCAGAGCATCCTCCTTCAGACTCTCCGCATCCGGCTGCGGCAGAAGCGCAGCCCTTCCCGCTGCCGCCGGCAACAGACAAAGCGCCATACAAAGCAGCAATCCTGCCAATTTCCATTTCCCTCTCACAACAAATCCCCCTTCCTTTTCCCCTGTTATATACCCTCCACAAGGTGGAATGTCAACTGATTTTCTGATTAATATATGCCTGCGCAGGCAGTATCCGGCTTTATACTTCCGGAGCTGCCCCCTCTACTGATAACTTTGCACCACGATCTGAATACTGCGCAGTCCATTGTACTCGTTGATGGACGGATAGTAGATTACCGAAAGATGCACTGCGTTTTTCCGCCCCTGAAACAGCTTCTCCGTCTCTGCACATCCGTATTTTTCTTCGATGTATTCACGGAAAACCTTCGCGTCACCAAAGTAAACGGCGTCCATCATCGTCCCGGCGGCGTTCGCCACCCGCATACGCACCACGCGCCCGCTCTGTCCGACCACTCTTGCGCTGCAGACAGCGAGATTTTTTTCCGCGAACACCGGCTTGCTGTTTCCCTTCCCGAACGGCTCCAGATAGGAAAGCTCTCCGATCAGCCGCTCGGAAATATAATCCAGCGGCATCGGCACATCGATCACGATCTTCTCTGTCAGATCGTCCTGCGTGAGCGTCGTCTGTTCATTCAGCCGCCTGCGCAGCTTATCCACGTTTTCTTTTTTCAGCGAGCAGCCCGCCGCCATCGGATGTCCGCCAAATTTTAAGAAGAGGTCGCCGCATTTCTGCAGCTCCTCAAACATGGAATAGCTTTCGATCGACCGCCCGGAGCCCTTCACCTCATGCTCGCCCTGCGTCAGCACGATCGTCGGGCGATAGTAGCGCTCCCGCAGCCGCCCGGCAATAATCCCGGCAAGGCTTTCGTGACAGCCCGGCAGATAGACGACCAGCACCTTATCCTCCTTCATGGAGCTTGTCTCGATCAGCTCCACCGCCTGCTCGTATCCCTCCAGCGTCATTTCTTTGCGCCGCCCGTTCAGTTCCAGCAGCTCCTCAGCCAGCTCCGTCGCTTCCGTCTCCGACTCCGCCAGCAGCAGCGCCAGCGATTTCTTCGCCGTGTCCAGGCGTCCGCCGGCATTCAGACAGGGTCCGAGCACAAATCCAATGTGATAGGCTGTGATTTCCTTATCCTGCAGACCGTTCACGCGGATAAGCGCCTGAAACCCCAGATTTGAGGTATTGTTGAGCTGCAGCAGCCCTTCCTTTACGAGAATGCGGTTCTCGCCGGTGAGGTCCATCACATCCCCGACCGTTGCAAACGCCGCAAACTCCACCAGCTTTTCGCTCTCCTCCTGTGGGATGCCCATCGCCTCGTAGAGCACCGTTACCAGCTTATACGCCACCGCCGCCCCGCAGAGATTTTTGTAGGGATACGGACATTCCTTCTGATGCGGATTTATCAGCGCGTCCGCATCCGGCAGCACCGCTCCCGGCTCGTGGTGATCCGTCACGATTACCGTCATGCCAAGACTGCGCGCATAGGCGACCTGCTCCACGGCCGCTATTCCGTTGTCGCACGTCAATATCGTATCCACGCCCTCGTCGTTTGCGAGGTCGATCAGATTCTGATTCAGCCCGTAGCCGTCCAGAATGCGGTCCGGCAGATCGTAATCCACATTCGCCCCGCAGAGCAAAAGTGCCCGGTATAGGATATAGGTCGCGCATACTCCGTCGATATCATAATCCCCGATAATACGGATCTTTTTCTGCGCATCGATCCTGTCCGTCAAAAGCTCCACTGCTTTTTCACAATCCTTCATCAGATGCGCGCTGTGAAGATTTAAAAGGCTTCCGTTTAAGTATTCCTCGATGGCGGCGTCCCCGATGATATCCCGGTTGCGGATCAGCCGCGCCGTTACCTGATCAATGCCAAACTTTTTCGCGATCGCACCAAAATCCGCGCGCTTGGCGGCAACCACCCATTTTTCCATATGTATCTTCCTTCTATATTGATCTTTGTAAAAAAGGGACCGCTCTTCACGGTCCCCAAGCTCTATTGTTTGCTCTTAATCTTTGTTTTCATGACATACCACAGCGGCCCGGTGATGCAGACG
Organism: uncultured Marvinbryantia sp.; assembly: GCF_905201705.1. Classification (GTDB taxonomy): domain Bacteria; phylum Bacillota; class Clostridia; order Lachnospirales; family Lachnospiraceae; genus Marvinbryantia. The sequence continues at coordinate 2,151 of NZ_CAJKOX010000053.1, read as the reverse complement.
GAGGAATATCCGCCGCAAACGATGCCGACCATCAGCGGAAGCGCAAACTCGCGGATGGAGCTGACGCCAAGTATATACAGCACCGCAACCATGATAAACGTGGTAATGGAGGTGTAGATACTTCTGGTGAGCGTCTGCGTGATACTGAGGTTCACAACGTCCGCGATCGTGTCCTTTTTCTTCATACCGTGCAGATTTTCACGGATACGGTCGAAAATAACGATGGTCGCGTTGATGGAATAACCCACGATCGTCAGCATACATGCGATAAAGGTATTGCCGACGCTGATCCATACAATGGCATAGCAGGCAAGTACCACGAACACGTCGTGCAGCAGCGCGATAACAGCGCTGGTCGCAAAACGGATATCTTTAAAGCGGAACCAGATGTACAGCAGCATAAGGATGGTCGCGATGATAACCGCCACGATAGCGTCGCTCTTCATCTCTCCGCTGATCGTAGAAGAAATACTCTCCGTGGAGATCAGCGTCTCGTCCACTGCGAAATCGGAAACCAGCTTTTCTTCCATTTCCTGACGCTCATCAACGGTAAGCTCCCTCGTCTTAATGATAACCTGATTGCCGCCGGTCACCTTCTGCATCTGGATGTTCGCGTCGCCAGTGACGCCCTCTACTACCGGCTGCACCTGTTCTTCCAGTTCCTCGATGCTGTAGTCCTCGTTAAAGGTAACGGTCGTCGCCGTACCGCCCATAAACTCCAGACTGTAGTTTAAGATCTTACCCTCGCTGCCCTTGTGGATCAGCATTGCTGCCGGACCGGAAAGCACGAGTACCAGAGAGATAATAAAGAAAATCTTTCTCTTGCCGACAAAGTCGATCGGCTTTACTTCCTTTGCTCTTCCATAATACTTCTCATCCTGCACACCCAGCGTATATACTGCCGTCATGATCAGGCGGGAGATCACGCACGCCGTAAACATGGAAAGCACGATACCAAGCGCCAGCGTCTGAGCAAAGCCCTGGATGGTGCCGGTGCCCTTCCACGCCAACACTGCCGCTGCAATGAGGGTCGTGATATTTCCGTCCAGAATTGCGGAAAGCGCCTTCTGGAAACCGGTCTTGATCGCCGCCTTCACCGATACGCCGGCCGTAATCTCCTCGCGGATACGCGCGTAGATGATGACATTTGCATCCACTGCCATACCGATAGAAAGGATGATACCGGCAATACCGGAAAGGGTAAGCGTGAGGTCAAATGCATTTAAGCATAAAAGATCAAGTCCTGTGTAGATCAGCAGAGATACGCCCGCCACAATACCCGGCACGCGATAAACGACCGCCATGAACAAAATCACCAGGATCAGACCGATCAGACCTGCCATAAGGCTGGTGGAGATCGCTTTCTGTCCAAGCTGAGCGCCGACAACGTTTGAGCGAAGCTCTTCCAGTTCGATAGACAGAGATCCGATACGGATGGAGGACGCCAGCTTTTCCGCCTCCTCATGATCCGCCATACCGCTGATCTGTGCCGTACCGCCTGTGATCGCTGTCTGCACGACCGGACTGCTGATCACCGCATCATCATAAACAATATAAATAATGTTGCCAATATTCTCGCTGGTAGCCTCGGCAAACTTTGTGCTGCCCTCATCGGTAAGAACCAGCTCTACCACATTCTGGCTGTTGCCCATCTCATCCGGCGCAGTGCCTGCACTTGCCGTTTTCACGTCGGTACCGTCCAGCACGACCGTGCCGTCCTCAAGCTGGAAGGTAAGGGAACCCGGCTTTCCAAGCTCCTCCAGGATCGCGTTCGCATCCGATACACCCGGGATCTCGATGTTGATACGGTCAGAGCCTTCCTGGTAAACCTGCGCCTCCGTGCTGTAGCCTGCGACACGCTGCTGCAGCTTGTAGATGGTATCGCTCATGTCTTCCGCAGACGGCGTTTCCTCGCCGACCGCGCGGTAGGTAATGCTGACGCCGCCGGACAGATCAAGCCCGAGCAGGATATTTCTTGCCGCGCCCGTGCCTGTCGGTCCGAAACCGACGATCGTGGTGAAACCCAGCAGCAGGACCAGAACGACCGTTCCGATCACAACCGCCAGTGATTTGTTCTTGTTCATTTTCTCTTCCTCCTACTACAATGTATTTATGGTTAATACCCCTTACAGCCAGTAAGGAATTACCCAT
>NZ_CAJKOX010000052.1 GCF_905201705.1 uncultured Marvinbryantia sp. | reverse complement strand
CTCCGATATAACCATCTGTAGCCGTAACACTTCCCGAAAAGCTCCCGGTTGCACCGACAAGGTTTGCACCCCGGATGGTGCCTGTTGCGGTGATGTCCTGGGCAAACAGGTCAGTTATGTTGATTTTGTCAGCGGTGATACAATCCGCTTTCATGTGTATTGTATCTATTGTATTCGCCTGTATTTCATCGCCGGTAATGCTATTCGCAACTATATTATTCGCTGTAATGGTTTTTGCAGCTATTTCATTTCCAGTAATGGAATTCGCCACAATTTTATCGGCAGTAATCGTTCTGGGTGTCAGTATTTCTCCGTTAAGCGTATCTACATTCTGTGCTTGCAATGCGCCGGTGATATTATTCAGTGCATATACAATACTGTTTGCGCTGCCCCTTATTTCAAGACGTTCAACAGATAACGTGCCTGCCGTGATTTTATTTGCGGTCAGTTCCACAATTTTGGCATCCGTAATAGATCCATCAGCAATTTGAGCTGACTGTATTGCACCAGTATCAATCATTGCCGTTTTGATCGTTCCGGCAGCAATATTAGCAAGGTCTATAGCTGCATAATGAGCCTCCAGATAATCCGTCGTAATTGAGCCTGCCCGTAACGCATCTATCTCTGCGTTTACAGCAGTCAGTTCCCCTACTGTTGCATATTTCAAATCCGCTGTTTCCGCAGACAAATATCCCAACTCCGCAACTCTTGCCTCCAGATTTTCCACCGTAATATTTGTTGACCGGATATTTGTAATTTCGGCATCTACCGCCTGGATTTTTTCAGCAACCACTGTTTTATAGTTTGCCAGATTGCCAGAAACTACCTTAATTTCGGCGCTGTCAGCAGTAATCTTTTCATATACCTGCTCAATAATCGCATTCGTTCTGGATTCAATTATGCCAAGCGTATCCGTCACGGACAGCGCCGTACTTCTAACTTCATTTCCGCCGGCAGAAACCGTCTGATCTGTAAGCTGCGCTCCCGACAAAATATCTTTCAGAACATACGAAGCAACCTGCTCGCCCGTGTGCGTCGTAAAAGTAAGCCTGCTTCCAAGTGCAACCGGGAAGATTGATAGCAACGCACTGAGAGATGCCGGGGTATAAGAAATGCCACTTACAGCGTTATACAGCTGCTTTGCAATCCCGACCAGCACATCTTCCGGCAACGAATACAGCAGAAAATTATTGCTGATACTCCAATAATTTTTCCCGCCGCCGTATACAGTCATCACATCTCCCGAATTGCCATATAAGCGCACAGAATCTATCCGCTTGGTGGAAAATTCTTCGTATGTTGTAGCTGTTGCCTTATAATTGCCAGAGAAATCCTCTGCACTGTCCTGCAGGGCGATGTACTGGAATACTCCCGTTTCCGAGATATGTCCAAACACAGCGTTGATCTGACATATTGCCTTCACGCAGTCCGAAAAATGCAACTCTGTGCTTTCCAGCGTTTTCGTGATCTGGACAGCATCATTAATGAGCGTAACATTCTCCTGCGGTATGCCTACATGGGCAAACAGTGAGTCTCGGAATTCTTTAACCGTTACAGAACCATAATTATACGGATTATAGACTTCCAGCTTCTCAATATAATTGCACCCATGCTCATCTTCCAGCAGCTGCTCCGGTGTTTTTCCTATGCAGTAATCTGCGGCATTATATGTAGTGGTAATCTCATTTCCATCTTCATCAGAATTCGTTACCAAAAACTGATCCGATGTTCCACAAAAATACCTGTAATATCCTCCATTGTAATGTACGGTATCATTTGCAACATATCGCACCGCAGCGCTCCATACGCCTTTGTACTCCGGCTTATTCGACCTGGTAAACATCCCGTCATACCATTCTGATACGTTGTCATCCGCATGGTGATGCAAATCATCATACGCCTCGATCTTTCTGGTTGCGTGCTCCGGCTGCATTTTCGCAGAATTTACATACCCAGTAAAAATAACAACTTCGTTCTCATATCCCGGAATTTTTACATATGCCTGGATTTTTAATCCGGATATATCAGCGATATCTGAAATCTCAATACCGAACCCGGAGGCATTACATTCCCCAAAGTTCAGATCAGACGATGCGCACAGCGTCCGCTCCAGAGACGCACTGCCAGAAATAATGCCGGATACTATTTCATCATATTCCCCGTTTGGAAAACGCACACAAATCTGTCTTGCCGCGCCCTCCAGTAATATTTCTTTCAGCCTTACATCCCTTTAGCTCACCGCCTTGCTCGTTTCGTATCCAATCAGAGTCATTGTAAATTCATGGTAAATTAGTGTCTTATCATTTGCTTCCTTGCGCTTAAAAGTAATGTCAGGAATATACACATCCCCTTCCTCGTAGCGCAGGTTCTCGTCATTCCAGTATGTTACATGGTACTTTCTCTGCTTCTCATCTACCAGCCCAGATTTCATCACATTTTTAAGCGCCCGGCGTTCCCGGATGTTCATGGACCGGAACACAAAAGATTGCTTTGTAATCATTCCGTCAGCTGTTACACGCGTGAGCTTCCTGGTATAATCATCTCGTTCTGCCTTTATCTCTTCCCGCTGGTTTGGCGTCTGCTCATTCCCTTCATCCATCTTGATATACGATAGGGGAACCTCCACTGTACCAAACTTCAGGAGGTACCCCGCCCAGTCCGTTGCTGCCATCCTGTATCACCTCTCAAATGCACTGGTTCCTGTCTGTTTTATGTACAACTGATTCTGGCGCACTGTTTCGTCAAATATTGTCCTGCCGTTCAGCTGTGCTATGAATTGATAACTGCTGTTGTTACTGATACGGCTTGCCACAGCTCCGGCCAGTTTGTCATAATCAATTGCAGAGCCTTCGTATGATACTGCGCCTTGTGCTGCGTTTATTACATTTGTATCGGGTACCGTATAGTTCATTGCAGCGCCGCTGGCAAACTGCAACTGTTGCAGTGACGGCATATTTCCAGCAGCATATATCGCATCGAGAATATTTCCCAAATTGACGATCATCATATTGGTGCGTTCCGTCATGTGCTGAAGGATTGCTGCCCCCAGACTACTGACCGCTTCGCTCATAGCAGACAGCACTGCACTGTACATCGTACTTGCAAGCTGTGATTTATTCAGTACTTCCGTCCTGCCACCAACATGTCCTACAATTTCAGGACCAGCTTCGCCTGCGACAAACATAGTCCCATGAGGGCTGCCACCGGATGCATATGCCGGGATATTCCCCCATATACCATGATTAAAAATTCCGCCTGATGCTTTCTGCGGAAGATCCTTCCAGATGCCCCCATTATATACTCCCCCTGCTTCTCTCCGGAATATGCTCGTTATCGCGCCTACAATTCCTGACAGGACAAGATACCCGCCTTTCACCACATTTGTAATACTCGCCGTCACGCCACCCAGTGTCAAGCTTCTTACAGCTTTTACGATACGGTTGGCCTTAACAGTCGCTGTTACTTTTTTACCGTTGGCAGATATAGATTTTGACTTTACTCCGGCCGTTACTGTTTTTCCATTCGCAGATATAGCTTTTGACTTTACCCCGGCTGTTACTATTTTCCCATTCGCGGATATTGCCGACGCCTTCATTCCGACATTCATCGTTTTCCCATTTGCGGAAATCACCGTTGCCTTTACCCCTGTACTCAATACTTGTCCATTCGGCAAAATCTTTGTCGTCGTTACTGGAGTTTCTACTGTCACTCCCTGCTTCGCATAAGCCTCGACAATATTCGCATACATATCATCAATGCCCTTTTCGGAATAGGGAAGCTTGCTCGCATCCACACCAGTCACTTCTGCAATGACATCTAACTTCGCCTGTTTAGACACATCCAGCCCCTGCATTGACAGGGAGATGGTTACCTGTGATTCTTTTGATAAGTTCTCAAACTTCTTCGCCAAGTTATCTGTTTTTTGGGATGCTGTATCAGCCTGCGAGGAATATGTAACCAAATATCCCGTAACGGCATCTATTTCTGTCTGCGCATCTTCATACGCCTGGTTAGCTCTTTCGTATTCTTCATTAAGAGGTTTCATCTGCCCTTCAACTCTCAACATTTCTCCCCGAACACTGTTTAGGGCACTGGAATACTCTGTATTACCATCAGCAAGCAGTTCGCCGTTTTTTATCGCAGTCTGCTCCAATTCATTGTAATACTCATACTTTTTACTCAGATTTTCATATTCCTGCTGCAACGGTCCGAGCGCTTCCTTCGTCTCATCCATTGACTTCTTTGCATCCATCTGCGCAGAATACAGTTCCTTCAAAGCATCCTGTGCTGCTTCTGTTCTGGCTTTTGCTTTTAATGATTCAATTAAGTTATTAACAGAATCTCTGGTAATGTCCAGCAGTCCTGTCTCAGTGTTGTAATATGTCTCCAGCTGCGGGATCGTATCCTTCAGCTCGCCAGCCAGTTCCTTCATCCTGTTTTTCTCGGCATTAGTAAGATTTTCCTTTCCTGCCAGAGTAAAATATTCATCTGCCAGTTTTTTCGCATAATCATACTCATCTCCAGCCTGAGACCATTCTGACGCTTTTTGAATCCGGTTTTCAATTGCCGTATTGGCATCTGAAAGCTCTTTTGTAACATTTTTCACATCCAGCATATAATTATCCCATTCGCTGCCCCCTAAACGTGTTATTACTGCACCTGCAAAATCTAACAATCCGCTAAATGTACTACAGATCAGATCGGCTGCTGACTGCAGGAGACCTCCCCAGTCTACCGTTTTTAATGCATCTGCAATATCAGTTCCGACAGCACTCCAGCTGATTCCCTTTACAGCAGAACACAATGTATCCAGCATCCCTTTTGCGGCATTCGAAAACGTCAGCCCTGCTTTTTTCCAGTCGAATCCGGAGAAAAAGTTGTTCACACTGGAAGCAATTGCGTTTCCCCAGCCCTTCCAGTCAGCGCTGCTTACAAACGAATACGCCCCGGATATCACTGTATTCACTGCGTTTGCGAAGGATTTTCCGATATTCGAGAAGGTATCCACCGTCATGACCTTATTCAACGCGCTTGCCAGACCGCTGCCAAGGTTATTCGCAACACTGGTGAGATTGTCCCATTTGATTGTCGTCAGCGCCCCGTTTATCCCATTGGCAACAAACTGCCCGATACTGTCGAAATGGAGATTCCCGGTAAATGATTCAACTCCGAGAATGCCAGTATTGATTGCCTCACCTACAGTCTTTCCGACCATCTCACCAAGACCGGCCGTTTCCACAAAGCCGTTGATCAGAGTCGCCAGGGATTTACCGATTTTCTGCGCGGTTGCCTGGATGCCATCCCACGGGATAGCTTCAAGCGCCTCATTCAGTTTCTGCCCGATGATTCCGCCAACTTCTGTAAAGTCGGAATTCATCCACGCTTCTTTGACTTTCTCCGCGAAATCAGAAACAGCCGATGCAATTTCGACATCCTCATATGTGATATCCCCGGCACCGCCAGCTCCACCACCGCCTCCGCCACCAGAGCCTCCTCCAGAAGAATCCTTTGGCTGGTCGATCACTTTCAGCTCGTCATAATTCCCAAGGGCTTTTTCCAGTTCCTCCGCGGCTTTTGTGGCATCCCCGAGACTTCCCGCCGCCCCGTCAGCTGCAGCACCCACTGCCCCGACGTTTGCAACGGCTTTTTTGTAGGAACTATGTCCGGTAAGTACGGCAATAAACTGAGCAACTGCATTTGCTGCTGTTGTGACCCAGCTGATAAGCGTGGACAAATAGGGCACAACTGCCGATACAACCGGTGCAAAAGCTGACGCGAGGCTGCCCTGCAACGCAGATAACTGCGCGCGGAGACCATTGATTGCGCTTTTCAGTCCTGCATCATACCCCAGGTATGTTTCAAAAGCAGAGCCAATACCGGAAGTTACCTGACGAAATCCCGCACTTAGGACATTAAAAATCAGCGCTGATTTTGCAAGGTCAAATATTCTTTTTCCCAACCCCGAAATACTGCTGCTTATCCCTTTTGCCACAGAACCCAGACCAGAAAGCGTCATTACTGCCTTTGCGCCGAATTTTGCAAGGTTTGCAAAACCCTTTGCCACGCTCTGCAATCCAGAGCCAATGCCTTTAACCGCTTTCACAACCGTTCCTGCAGTGCTACTGATTTTTGCGAATGCATTCTGCGCAGCGCTGACAATTTTCCCAAATCCACTTGCAAGAGTTTCGAGACGCGCAGCACCGGAAATCTGGCGCTGTAAAGCCTGGTACCGGCTTGTAAGACCATTTAATTCTTCCTGTTCTCTCGACAGTTCCGCTGCAGCATTCGCATGTTTATTTTTTAAAGTCTCCTGGAATAGCGCCTTTTCTTCATCATAATTTGTCTGGGCTGCTTTAAGCTGTCCACGCGCCAGATCCAGCTGCTTCTGTAAATCCCTGTATTCTTCTGTATCAGCGCCGGTTTTAAAGGCGCGTCCGGATGCTTCTAATTTATTTCTCGCTTCGTTCAGACGGGCATATTTTTCTTCCAGTTCCTGCAGTTCCTTAAAAACCCCCGGCATAAAAGCCTCTGCTGATGTCTCTGAACCAGTCCATGCTATCGCCTGTTTTTTCTTCTGCCGGAGTTCTTCTAATCTTGGGATTATCTCGTCAATTTCTTCAGAGATTTTATTCCATTTGGGAGATATGATCTCCTTGTCGGCTACCTCCTTCATTTTCTGAAGAAGCGAATCAACCTTTTTCTGCGCTTTCTGAATGGAACTCTCATACCGATCAACGGCTTTCTGAGGCATTTCAGTAGTCTCCAGCTCGGCCATCTTCTTTTTCAGCGCATCAATCTTTCGCGCAGATTTCTCCATTTGTTTTTCAAGATTGAGAACCTGCTTTTCCGCCGCCTTCGTCTCGATTTTTGTATTTATACGTATGCTTCCGTCATAGCCTGCCGACCTTGATCACTCACCGCCCTTTTCCTGCAAATCAATACTCCTCATCATCTTCCGCATCAGCATATTTTTCAAATTCAGTTATTCGCCGCTGTTCATCCCCACTTACGGTTCCCCCAAGGAAATCATAGATATCTGCGTCCATCTCCTGCTCCTCGGCTGAGCGCAGCACAGGGAGTTCATACACTTCCTTGGCTTTTTTAAGCTGCTTTCTTTCTTCAGAATCCATCTTCGGTCTGAACTTGCGCTGCCGTATGCTAATAACCCGCGTATACGAACATTCCTCCAGGGAAGATAGCAACCCCATGAATTTCCAAAAATGCAGATATCCAACGGTATCTAAATCAATCCGGTACTGCGCCAGGAATGCACTATATATCCTCCATTGGTCCACGTTAAAATCCATCAGACGCTTATTTGCTTTTTCCCCGCTTTCTTTGTCATGAAACCAGCCATTAAGAAAAAAAGTTACGCATTCCCCTACATCCTGCGCATTTCCCGGTATAGCATCAGTAAATAAAAGCTCCATCATCATGACTGCTTTTTCGCGCTTCGTAAGTTCCGTGTCTTCCTGGAGCAGGCACAGCTGGATACCGATGCGAAAATCCGTATCAATCGCATATGCGCTGCCGTCCGGTGCCTTCCATTCCGTAGGAAGAGTGTCCACCAGCACATTAATCATGGGATATCACTTCTCTTTACTCCCTGTTTCCGGTTCTTCCCATATTTCTGGTTGATCTGTCTGGCCCTTTCCTGGTAGATAGTCTGCAATACCGGGGATATCTCTTCCAGAAAATCCATGATACATTCTTCATCCGGGACAAAATCCGGATTAATTTCATAAAGTGCCCGGAAATACTTTTTCAGCACGTCCTGCCCGAACAAGCCGCCGATGCGGCGCTGGCATTCTTCATACAGCTCGTTCTTGATTTTTACATACAGGGACAGCTGCTCTGTATCCACGCTGGCGTTGCCTTCTTTGTCAGCTGATATCATCGGTGTATCTTTGTATTTCTCATTCATTTCGGAAGCCAGTTTCCCAAGTTCCGCCTGCTTGTCCTCCATCCACTGGATTAGCTCGCTGAACCGCTTTGAAAGCGTGTAATCTCCCGGATTGATCAGTATGTAATCCCCGTATTCATTCAGCTCCACCTTTATCAGCTGGCTGCTGACTTTTTTGCCTATTGAATATGACATATTTTTACCATCCCTTCCAGAAACGGGATGGATCCCGAAGGATCACCCCGTTTATACTAGACCAGTGTCGTTGCGATATTCGTTCAGGCTCCCGTACTTCCGGAGCCTGCCGGTGTAAATGTCGGTTTTTTGTTTTCGACAGTTACTGTTCCCTGCACGCGGGTACCATTCTCGTAGAAATTTACCGGAATCGTATACCCGGATGTGTCGCCGCCATCCTCCTGCGGGACACAGAGTACATCAACCTGATATCCCGTCCCTGACGCCGACTTCACGCCGGTATCCTTTACCTCAATATCCAGCGTTGCAACAATCATTTTAAATGTACAGTTTTCCTCATCTTTCAGCAGTTCATTTGTAATTTTCTGGATCTGCGGATAAATAGAATCTTCCTTTCTGGGCTTGTAGTCAATATCCGATTCTGGCGCAAATCCATTGTGGTCGATATACGGCGCGCCGGTTACGTCTTTTCCATTGGTTACATCCGGATTCATATTTGTGGATTCAGAATCCATACGGACACCGATCAGCGTCCAGTCTGTCCCGTCAAAGGAAATCCATTTCGCTCTCTGTCCTCTGAGTATCTTCCCTGTTTCTCCAGCCATTTTTCATCATCCTTTCTTAACAATTTATAATTTCTCGTATTTTACGGTTCCATTTCTGACAAACACCATACTGCCATCATCCTCTGCCCTGCTCCGGTATGTAACAGAATTCATTACGATTTCTGTTATCTCCCTGCCTCCGCTCAGACTTATGTCCGGATTTTCTTCCAGATAATCCGCGATACCGTCCACTACCTTCTCAGCCGCCAGCATCTGGCTATTCCCTGTGGCTGCCAGCTTATAACATATCTGGAACGGGAGTTGCGCTTCAAAGCCGCCAGTGACATATTCTTTTGTGTATTTGCCGCCCGGCATCGTTATAAAACTGATATGATTGATTCCATCAAGCGACTGGTAATCCATTTTCACTCCTGCTGGAAGGTTTTTAAATGCACTGATCTTTTCAAATAACCCCTGCCCGATAGCATCATACTCTTTCGAAGATAACGGTTTTGATTCCTCCGGCATACACACCTACTTTCCCCACACTTCAAAGTGCGGTATGATTTCAAATCTGTCTACACTGGTGATTTTAAAGCAGTTTGAATAATTTTCTTTCATGAATGAAAAGAATCCATCACCATAAACTTCCGCGTTTACACTGGACATGTCACCTTCAATAAAAAAGCTCTCATTCCCACTGTCCAGCGTGAAATACTTTTTCTTTTCATCCAGCGGCAGCGCACCCCATGCTTCCGCAGGCAGGTAAGGCTTTGCAGGAATGCTCATTTCATTACTGATATGCAGTCTCGCACTGTCGGCTGCCGAATTTCCGCTGTTCTGGATATTGTTGCCGCGCGATACCAGCAGCCGGACATTTCCTATCACAGTCGGGAGCCAGGTTTCTTTTTCCCATATGCCATCCACATACCGGTTCCAGACCGTAACGGTTTTGTTGTAAAACGGATCAGACATATTAATCACCTGCTTCCTGCATAAAATGGATTATGCCGGAATATGCATGGCTGCATATATTCCATAAGAGCATCCCGGAACAGTTCTTCCCTCTTCGTACTGCTTGTCAATGCTTCGTCATAAGCAGTCTTCCGGCTCTCATAGCTGACGGATTCTCCTCCGGATGAACGGCTTTTCACATTTGCACTGCTGGAATTTCCCGCAAGAGCCTGCTGCTCTGCATTCTCCAGTTTCATCACTGCCTCCATCAGGCTGCACATCCCATATTTCAATGCAGCCAGTTCCTCCTCTGTAAATGCTTCAAATTCTTCGTGCGTACAATACAGAATTCTCTGCCCGTACACGCCATCCACAGCACATATGCGACCAAATGTCATACGATTCAGTATGTTTTCTGCCTTGCGGTACAGACGGTCGAAAAGTTCATCATCTATAGCATTGCCGCCATATTTGTCTTCATAAAACACAGAATCAACAAGTGCCATATACATCCTCCCCTGCTCCGGTTTTGGCTACTTCTCCCTGCCAGCATTTTTCTTTGACTTGATAACTTCATACCCAGCCTTTTTCCACATATTGCAGATTACGGGATTCCCACTTGTGAGAATCCTCCCTGCATTATCTCTTACTGTCATCAACTGTTTCCTCCTTCCACAGATTCATTGCCGCCTGTTCCACTCGCGCCGGAACCACCTGCCCCGGAAGCCTCCTTGATATAGTAGATCAAATCCGGCATGACAGGTTTGCAACCGTAATAATACGGGAGTCCGACATTGTACGCGTCGGAAAACGGGATTTTCTCAGCACGGTATGTGCTCGCTTTTACCGGCTCGGCAATGGAGCCTTTACACATTGCGATCATCTCAATCCCTTCCGGCTGGTGGTTATTGGAATACACCCATACACCATGGAATCTTCCGAATTCCTCGATATCTGTCTGCACGTTGGCGTTTGCTTTGGTATCGATGTAATCACGCATCCCCTCGTATGCTGTCGGCGACAATGCTACATGGATATCATTCTTTTCGACTCCATCCACAAAATCGTTCTTTGTTGTATGGAGGGCGAGTACCAGCTCGGACAGTCTTTCTTTCACAGTAGTACCTGTCGGTGTCAGAGCCGTTCCACCAGTGGTATCATCAACCGCAACTTCGAAAAACTTTTCGTCCAGTTCCCTTATCATCGCACCTTCAATTGCTACCTTACGTTCTGCCAGCAATCCCGGAATACCGTTCAGAGAAATATCCTTCTCTTCATATTCCTCGAAAATCTCCCTGTCAATGTTGATATCCACAGATACCGGGAGCGCTTTCCCTGCATCACTTTTTCCCGCTGCCCTTGCTGTGCCATACTGCTTTGACTGCGCGGAAGCATATCTTCTTGCACTCAAGGTGCCAGCATCCGGATTTCCCGAAAGCAGTGTATTCTTAAAAATACTGGAGATCGTTTTCCGTGATACGTTTTTGATAATCCCCTTCAGTTCTTCTGCCAGAAGAAGTTTTCCCTCTTCTGTTCCTGCGAGATCTTTCAGCTTTGTAATGTTCAGTGATTCAACAGCCATTATTCATCATCCTTTCGTTTAAAAAATTGTCGGTGCCGGGTTATTATCCGGCTGTTTTCCCTGTTTACCATTTGATGGCTCTGTAAATTTAGGAACCCTTCCGGTTGCCTGCTGCTGCTTTGCTTCCAACTCTTTTTCTTCCTGGGTCTGGTAAAAATGATCCTTCGCATTTTCTGTCTCCAGATAATCAGACAAGCCCATGAATTTGCCATCTTTCCATTTCAGTCCGTCGTCGCCCATGATGTCTGCCATCAGAGATCTGCGCGTTCTCTCTGACGTGATACCGAGTCTGTCAAATTCCGCCTTCAGAAAATCACGCTGGTCGCGCTGCCGGATCTGTGCTTTAGCATTGTTTTCAGCAGTCTCTGCTTTCTGTTTCCAGTTATTAATTTCTGTCTGGATCTGTTCGGGATCAATGCCCTCGAATTTCTGCAGTGTGCTTTCCGCTGTTTCCGCCTTTTCCTTCCAGGTGTCCCGTTCTCCTTCAAGTTTCGAGACCGCCTTTTCGTGTTCAGCAGCATTTTTGTAATGCTTTGACAGGGCTTTTCTCACTTCAGCCTGCTTGTCCTCCGGTACTTCAATACCGAACTGTTTCAGTGTTTCAATAAGTTTCTGCATATTCTTTTCCTCCTGGTCGTGTTTATTGACCTGCCGCCGCAGGTATGGATTCTGCCTGGATTAGACCACCAGGCGGGGTAATTGCGGACCAGGGATTCGAACCCTGTGCTGCGGCTAAGGAGACCGCTGTGCTGCCTTTTGCACCAATCCGCCAAGCAAAAAGAGCCAGCCCGTAAGAATGCCTTACAGGTTGACTCCGCTTAGTCCTTAGTGAATGTCATATCTCTGTTATTCGATTGTAAGTTTCATTTGTTCATATTCCGGCACCTTCACAAAATCATCTGTCAGCCGGATGCCAAACTGCTCGAAGATTGCCTTTAAATTCGCGGCAATCCGGTGTGGAGCAAGGTTCTGTCTTACCGCTACCCTGTCCATGACGTTTGCAAGATTGGCTACTTCGCCAACCGGGATTTTCTCCGCGGCAACATCATTCATGGCGTATTCTCCCGTTTTCCTTATTGATGGAAGCACTTCAGAAGTCACCCAATGCTTAAACCGCTTTGCGGATTCCAGCTTGCTGCTGAATATCAAAGAATACAGACCGGATTCATTGATAATAACCATATCCTGTCTTCCAGAAGGTGTCTCCATTTTGGAGATACCTCTATCTTCTAAATCCACTCTTTTTCCAATCGCATCGGCAGGTTTCGCGTATCCAAGTGCCGAAGCAACATCCTTTCCAACAAACCACGGTTCACCATCAACAAGTACAGTTCTAATTTCCCCAAATTCTTCATTGTCAAAAATTTTCAACTCATTCATGATACCAGCCCCCTCTTTTCAAGATATCTGAATGCAATCGTATAAATGCAACATAAAAATCTGGTATCCACTATCATGTCCAGAAATTCTACAGTTTTCTGACGGTATTCTTTGTTAAGAGATTCGTTTACAGTTTTACTCATACCGCTACCCTCGCTTTCCTTCTGGCTCGTTCCGCACGTTTACCTTGCATAATCCCGTAATTATACGCTTCATGTATTAAAAGAGCCTGTTGCGAATAATCTCTCTGCGCAATACCCTCAAGCACTTTCCGAACACGGATATTTTCAAAACCAGTGCATGGTTGATGGCTTAATATTTTCAGCTCTTTTTCTGCTTTTCTGCTTTGCCTGCAATCTTTAAGAACCTCTACCGCTTCCCTTATACTGTATGGAAACTCTTTCAGCAGTTCACGTCCTCTTTCCGTATCTGCTACCGGTCCTAACAGTGCCTCCGCCAATTCAAGATATATCTCATAGTGTTCATTATCCCTATTCAATACCAGGTAATCTTCTTTCCGGTCATAATACAGTGTTAGGCTGCCGATTTTGGAATCATCATTCCATTGCCTTAAAAAAGCTGATACATATTCGAGCGTTAAATCAGCAATGTTGATTGCAGCTATTCTCAGTTCTTCGTTTACAATGTTTTTGTATTGCATTTCAAAATCCTCCATTTTTCAATTTGCCAAAACAGAGGTACAGTGCTATAATATTTATACCTCTATTTTGGGGTTGGACATTCGCAATTACTTTCTCAGGGTACGGCGAATGTCCGTTTCTTTTATTCGCTGATTTCTTCATCAATTTTAGAGTCAAGCCATTCCTTTTTTGACAAATTCTTTTGCGATAACTTTCTCTCTAATGCTTCCATTTTTTCTTTATTCACTTCCGCACTAAATGTTCGCAAATTCTCTCTTCTTGATTTCATGTAACCAGCTCTGCTTCGTTGAGTGATTATTACCACCTCCCTGTTACACGTAACATTTTATCATGTTACTAGTAACCAGTCAAGCATTATTTTCATAAAAGTAGCGGCAGGAAATCTGCCGCTATTCTTTCTCACTCCTATATTTTTCTTTTAATTCAATGTCTCGGTCGTTTGATATCCCAATTCCATCTTCAATCTCTAAACAAGATACCTCTGTATCATGTTTATCCTCCATAAAAATTAATGTAATCATATGGGACATACTTCTATACGTTGTCGCTAAAAATGCTATTGTTATAAACATCCATAAATAATAAAATGATATCTGCCATTTTTCCGGTATAGTAGCCCTAACATACATTGCTAGAGATGTTACAACATTTACTATTCCCAGCAATACCGTTATTTTAAGGTACTTACGAAACAAATTATCAGTATCTTTCTCAAATACATATTTGACGAATTTTGATTCATTCTTCATACTAAGGACAACTGGCATAATAGCTCCTAGAAAGCCTATAATAATTGAGTCTAATGTCACCAGACCATCAATTAAATCTGTATACCCATTGTCCCTCATTATAATAAATTCAGTTTTCCAGCAAAATATCATTGTAATAAATGCTATTATATATGGATACGCTCTCTCTAATATATATCCAACTGTATATTTTCTTTTCACATTACCACTGCTTTCTCCTACTTTTTAGGCGCTATTAGCCCTAATATATGTTCCTTCCTGTACTCATAATACCTTATCATATATTTAGCAGCATAGTCATAATTCAGTGTTGTTTTTGCTGCCAAATTAAATGTAATTATATCTTTGCAAATATTGTCAAACAAATCTATGACTTCAACCGGTCTATCATCATCATCTTTTATATGCAGCTTCAGTCCTACAACAGACTTATCTGTCATTGCATCTTCCACAACCTCGTTAATCTCATCAATGTTTAAAGTATCACCCTTGGTTCTTCCAAAGCTAATTTTTATATTTCCCGCAACCCCATAAAAACGTCTAAAAGAATTCATAATGGCTCCCAAAGAACGTTTTCCTTCCTCTTCTACATGACTAATATTGGCAAAACTAATCTCTATCGCTTTATACTTTCTTCGCGCGTCTCGGTCAAATTCAATCTGATCTATTATAGGGCGCAATTTTATTCTTTCTTTTTCCACATTCCAAATGCTAGTAAGAAAGTCCTCCAGCCTTTTTAAACCGAGAGAAAATCTGTTTACCTGCACCATTGCGATTCCCGTGTTGCAATCGTATAGCATATGCAGCCCCTCGCCAATATATTCGTCATCACCCAATGTAATTGCTTCCGCTTCTTGATTTTCTTTTACAATCGAGGGAATATTATCCTCTCTCAATTTCATAAATCTGAAAACCCATACATCAAAATCTTTGAACCATTCCACTTTATCAAGACTCGCTTTTACGTCCCCCAAGTCAATTGTTGAATTCAATAATTGTCTTTTATCTAATTTGTCCATCCAAACACTTATATTTAACTTTCCCTTACCTGTCCATCGATTTCCCTCCTTTTCCTGTCTAACCAGACCAAAATATTGAAATTTTACATTTCTTTCTGACATTTCCATATCCTCCCGGCACATTTCTCTTATTTGTTTCCATAATACACCATATTTCAACAAAATAATAGTACCGGATACGGTTATGTTACATTTATTCGCATTATAGAACATATGTTCGTTTTTGTCAAGCATTATTTTCATAAATATAGCGGCAGGAAATCTGCCGCTAAGATTAACTTATATTCCATCGGTATTTTTCTTTGATTCATATTTCGCAGACGTATACGCTATTGATGTTGAGATTTCGTAATTATCACCTGCAAGAGCCATTACTATTGTTGTTCCATTTTCATCTGTCCACATGGTGCCAAATTTAACATCTCCAACAGATACAGCGTGTCCCCAATTTTGTATATCGTTCTTGAAAGTTTCATCCTTCCAGATTGCTGCTTCCTCATAATCATCCCCATATTTTTCAACATACAGCTCTACCAAATCAACATAATCTTGATAATAATCGCTCTGGTTAGAATGCTCTTCTTTAAGCGAATACATGCCTCTAACAAATTTTCCTTGCTCATTAAAAGCAAAATAGGTATAGCAATCATAACCTGCGACACTTCCATCTATTATTGTCAAGACATCGTCTTCATAATAATAATCTATTCCCTCTATCATATCCGATGTTATCTCTTTCTCCATAACATCTTCAACAGTAGAATCCCATTCGCAATCTCGAAAATATATTACAGCATTACTTATATTATCATCCGCACTTAATGTATCTATAATGTGATTCATCACGTTTAAATTTTTAGCCGTAGTCTCACTCTGATATGTGCTAAAAGATTGCATTCTAACAGCAATATAGTTCACTCCGTCAAAAACATAGTAAACTGCATCTGTTATTTCATCACCATACTCATCTGTTATTGCTGTTTTTCTCCAGGCAATCTTATCGCCATCACACAAATCTTCATCGTTAACAATTTCGTACTGCGTGTATGCACTATCAAAGGATTCCATAATTCCATTTTGAGTAGACAGAACCATATCATACTCTTCAAAATCTATATCAAGCTTGAATACATTTACACTGAAATTACAATCTTCACTTTCTCCATACCAGGCTATTATATCATCATCTTCTTCGACATCTTGCGTCATTCCTGCCGGATACTCAAAAGAAATATTGCCCAGTTCCTTTGTTTCATACTCCGCATCCTCTGCAGCAAATGTCTGGCATGAAGCAATCATACTCATAACAATTCCCACAAAAAACAATGCTCTCAAATATCTTTTCATCTGTAAAATCCTCCCTCAGCATTTTCCTCATTATACCATCAATTCCCACAAATTGGAATACTGCCATATACGGTAATCGCACCTATTTTGCCTTCATTCTCTTTGCCCCGGCATCGGCATCTGCCCGCTGCCTTCTTCCGAAATCAGCTACCTTTGCCCTTACATAATCCGGCTGCAGATTATTTTCCTTACAGAAATCGTTGTATGCTTTATTCTGCTTTACCAGTCTGGCAGTCAGCTTATTGTAATCCTCCTGCAGGATAGCCCGCACATCAGTCTCCGCAATTCCATTAATCTCATGCTGCTTCATCAGAAGTTCACGCTTTGTCTTGCGGATTCCGCGTTCCATTGCCCTCTGCTTCTGCTGAAGTTTATAGCGTTTTTCATTCTCTTCTGCTGTCAAGGCTTCGCCGCTCCCCAGAACCAAATTCCCGTTTTCATCCCTCCAGGGATTCTTTAGGCGTTTATCCCATACGCGGTGGGAATGCCTGCAGTTATATCCATGCGCGCCCAGCGGATCAACCACCGTCCCCTGCCCGGTAACAGGATCGATATCGTATCCGGTGGATTCCAGCAGGTTCGGATATCCCGGTTCACTCCCCCTGATGGAAAATGCGCGTCCCTGCCAGGTATCATGTCCAGCATATGCCGGCTGTCCGTCCCGGGCTGTTCTCGCTCCCGGATGCGCGCTAAACAGAACATAGTTGCTGCCTGTTTCAACCACATACTGATTTGTGATCTGCGCTGCCGTCTGGTTCACGGAGGTAACTACACACATCCTTACCGCAGCTTCAAGTGTAAGCTCTGTGCCGGTTGGATATTGCACTTTAATGCCCTTCCCTGCGTATTCGTCCAATACCTGGCAGATTGCCATGTTATAGCTCTGCGTCCCCGCGGATACACGCATCTCTGCATCATCCAGCAGGCTAATCAAATCCTGCTGTGTTTTATCCATTGTGGTTCTCGTGAGGTTCTCAAGCTCCGCCAGAGATTTTTTATATTCGGCATCCATAGCTTCAATCACACGTGGATTTTCAAGCGGATCCGTCAGTACAATGCCTACCTGGCCCAGCATGTCCGCTTCATCCTGCCACGAAGCCAGCGCCGCATCCTGCAAAAGCGCTTTCAGTTCTTTCGTTGTCATTCCAGTAAGCTCTGACAGCTTCTTCAGGATAATCTCCCGGTGCATTCCCGCCTGCTGCATCTTCCAGAGCAGCCTGTCAGCCGTGCCGGTCATCTGCCCTGCAGATAAAAGCCGCCTTGCGATATCCTTCATCACATAATCCTGCCATTTTTGATATATCGCAATAAGCCTGTCTTCTTTTCCTGTAAAATAATCCGGTGGAAGCATTTCATTACCCCTTTTCAGCAGTCCGTTTCACCAAATCGATCCATTCCTTACCGTGCGCCGCTTTTGCAGTCTCAAACCAATGCGAGCCGGTTCCTGCAGTATGATATGCCAAAGGTCTCCCTGTCGGATTTTTCACCGGCGGAGACCACCAGCCAGTAATATTGCCCTCCGCATCCTTCTCTGGGATATTTGGACCATATACCTCGCCCATATACTGGTAATGCGCATATGGGGAATCGTATTCAATCTCGCCGCCATAAATTCCATCCGGATATCTTACACTGCCACGCAGCCCACCTTGCGAAAACGGTACATACGGATCTGAATCTGCTACAATCTGTTGGTTTAAAAGCCCTTGCGCTTCCCGTATATTTCCGTTAATCCGCTTTGTATCAATCTGGATTGTGATACCGCCAACCGTAGTATTTATTTTCCTTCTGCATCACTCCACCATGAAATCCAGTGCCAGCGCAATTCTGAAATCTTTTACATCCACCAGATCATCTGCTTTAATTCTTGAAATCTGGATCTTTCGCGTTTCCAGATCCAGCAGTTCACTCAGCTCCTTATCATACTGCTCCTGCGTACAATCCGGCTTCAGGACCTCGATTTCGCGTTTTTCCACATGCTCCTTTGTGCCTGCTGCCTCATCTGCCGGAACCGTCACATCCGCTTCTTTCCTCGTATAGAATTTGTCTCTCAGCGCCTGCAGATCCTTTTCATAATTTGCCTTATATTCCTCCAGCAGAGAGCGGTAATTTCTCATCATCAGCAGGAATGCTCTGCCATTAAAAACCCGCTCCGCCGCCGGCCTTTTCTGTTCTTCAACGATAATCGCATCCAGATCGTTAATGTGTCCTATCATCTCTCTATTCCTCACCGAATAACCCTCCCTGGTTCTTATTTAGTTTCTTTTGTTCTTCTGCTGCCTCTGCCACCATTGCCAGTGCTTCGTCCTCCGTCAAACCCAGGCGCCGCACCAGAAAGCGCGCTTTTGACATATAACCGGCGTTCGCCAACTGGTAGTCAAACATCTTGTCTTCCTGTTCATTTGCCGTAATATCGGCAAAATCGCAGTATAATTCATAGTTTCCATAGTCACCCGGCGCCGTCGTGCCCGACATGACTGCCATTGTGTCGATAATATGCACTATCTCGTGGACAAACCCGGTTCGCCCATCACCGTTGCTGTTAGGGCGATCTAGAAGATTCCGGTATGATAATACAGTATTTACCGTCCGGCGCTCCGTCGCTTCCACCTGCGTCGCCGTAGCAATGCTTATAGACTGCCCATTAAACACAAAATAGCCCGGATCAAACCCTGCCTTGTAGGAAAGAATAGACAGATAAAAATTTATCCCGTCTATCCGTGCCTGCGTCTGGAGCGCCGGCGTCCACTGCTGTACAGTGTTTTCCGCTTTCACGCCCCTTCTCAGCCCCATGATAAAATCCGGGATTTCGATTCCGGCGTTTCTTGCAAACATAATAGTGTCTTCATCTACGAACATTGTCGGTTTTGACTGTTCTGTTTCCACTCCCAGGGTGGACATCGCGATGTCAAGCCATCGCAGCTCTTCCGTACACTCGGCAAAGCTCGAAACACCCAGAGGACTGTCCGGATCGATCACGTTGCTGTACTGGTTTTTAAGGTATGCAAACAACGGTCTTTCCAGCCCTTCGATTCTTGTTTCCGGTTGGATGTCTCTCCATTTTGTTCGTGAAAGCGGCACCTCGCTTCCAAGGGTATCTTCCGTGTCGGAAACAAAGGCTTTGTTTGATATTTTATAAACGCTTTGCCCGTCTTCTGTTGCTCCTTCAAACCGGTGCCATTCTGCTCTTGTATAGTACTTCCGCCCTTCAGTATAGTACGAATAAAACAATGCCGCAGTAATATGCCCGTCACCATCCGCCTCTGTAACGGCAAAACGGTCTGGTGTCAGATATTCAATGCTTTTACCATTCCATTTCGCCATTATGCCGCCATATCGTATCACTTTCTCCATGATATCCTGTGCTTTTTCCAGGAAAGAGCTGTCTAAGGCTGCCTGTAGGAAAGGCGCATTTCCGCCGGCATATGCAGTATCCAGCTTAATATCAATGTTCTGCGTCACCAGCCCAGCCAGCTCCCGCGCCATAGTATTCGAAAAGCTGATTGTCCGAATAAATTCCTTTTCACGGATCCAGGGCGGTCTGCCCGCAGCGATATTCATCCATTTCTGGATCGCATTCTCCATATCGGGAGAGCGTATAGCATCGATTTTGAATGCTTCGTTTATATTTGTTTTAAACAGCCTTTGAAACCACCCCTTTATAGCACCTATCAGATTCCTTTAAATCACCGCCTGTTTCCGTCAATACGTAATCGATAATCGTTCCATATAATGCGTGAATGAATAATTAAATCCATCCCAGTAATCATTGATGGAACCGATATTCAGATCCTCTACCTCATCTTCCTTTTCATCATCCCATTTGAGTTCCGATATCGCTTTTATGAGGCCTGTGCAGATATCAAGAATATAAAGCCTTCCGCTCCGCAAAAGATTATCCACCAGACGGATCCTGTTCAGTATGGTATCTTTGTCACAGCCGTTCATTGTGGTCTGGAGATGATTCTCGTATACGGTCTGCGTCAGATCATATATCAGAGTAGATGCCGCATTATCCCCGAAACACTCGCAGATATACCCATATTTCGCTTCCACTCTCCGGAAGAACTCCAGAAATTCTGCCTGAATCATTTTCGTATTTACTTCCTCGCAAATCGGAAGCTTGTCCTCGTCCAATACGATTAGTTTTGAGAAGCCCGGAAGAAATCCTGTCGCATAGAACGTTGTACGTGACTTATTACCGCCAAAATCAATCCCAATGGTAATCATCATGAACCGAAACTTTAAAACACCATTCTGGTCGAATAAATCGCTTTCCCGCCAGATATACGGCTTGCTGTTATCAGCAAAATATTTAAATATCAGCCCCTCTGCCGCCGTCCGGTTGCCAAGAATATCGCGCTTGTACCAGACCGTGCCTTTGTCATAGGTCCGCAATATCTCACGCAGCTTCTCGTTACTGATTGACATATTATCAGCAATGGTAAAATGCCCGTAATTGTACCCATACTCTGGATCTTCTTTTTGCATTTTCTCGTGATAATCCAGAATATCCACATAATACCAGTTTGACGGAGCTTTGGGGTTAAGATCGTGGAAGACTTTTCTGTCGCTGCTGGAAAGAGTGCGGTCAAAAACCTCTTTGATAAAATTGGGATGACACTCATTTGCTTCTGTAATGTACGCCATTCCGTACGTATTACCTTTTATCAGCTTTTCGTCTCCATCCTTGCCGCCACCGGATATCAGAACAATCTTTTCCCCAGTTTTTGTCTGGACATATACACAGTCGCGGTTCTGGTATTTTCCTGCTCGGCATCTTCCTTCGAAGAAATTCAGCAGACCAAAACCGTCACAGTCAAGGATGTTCAGACGTGCCGTTGCGGTGGAAACCCCGCCGATCAGATGAATGCGGTTCTGATGTGTTTCCAGCAGACTACAGAAAATCCATGTCTGCAGCACATTCTTGCTGCCTCGCTTTCCGCCTTCAGCAACATTGAACCATGAATGCAGGCAGCGCTTTGCATATTTGATCTGATTTTCTGTAAAAGGCGATGGTTGATTCATTTCTCAAAGTCCTCTATGTTTCTGTCCGGGACAGGTTTTCTGATAATATCCGCCATAGTCTGTATGCCTTTAAGCAGTTCCTGTACACTATCAGTTTTCTTTTCCTCTGGCTTGTCTCTCCACCGATCCGGTCTTCTGTTTTTAAGCCAGAATATCTGCGCCGTGGTATTAGGGGGAATATGCACTTCCTCGTCTGCGTATTCTATAACCTCAGTTTCGAATCGCTCGCCTTTTTCTGTAACTCGTACTTTCTTTACCTTAATCGGCTTCTTTATCGTCACTGTACGGCCCTTGCACGATTCATACAACTCGTTTTCAATTACAATATCAGCAAGTTCCTTATTCTTTTTTAGGGCCTCCGAAATCTCCGGGAATCGCTTCTTCCATTCGTACAATGTTGCAGGAGCTATTCCTATATTCTTCGCAATGTCTTCATCTGTTGCACCGTCTCTTGCCCATGCAGAAAGAAGTATCAGACCATCTTCAGTCAGCCAGTATTCATATTTTCCTTTTGCCCTTGATAGCCACACTCCTATCCTTTCAAAATAAAAATGGGACCGCATTTCTGCAATCCCTTAACAGTCCGCCCGGAATCGAACCGAGTCTTGGTCTATCAACCCGTGCTACCCTGTCACTCCTAACTGTTAAGATAATTATGCCATAGTTTCTTTACTCTTTCAACCATTTTCTTTTCTTCGGTCGTCAAATTACTCGCACCTTTTTTGCCATCATTTTCGTTGTGAACATATCCATGATGAGCATGCGGCTGCATCTTCTTGTGCGGATGCCCTAAATCAATGGATTTCCTGCGTCTTCCTTCCGCATCATAATATGCTATTGTTTTTAACTGGTCTTTGCTATTGACGGAAACATAAACCCGTCCTTTTGTCTCCGTTTCAAATGGCGCTGTACCATCAGCAAAATTTCCTCTTACAAATTTCACATTCCCGTACCGCAACACAGTCTTATATCCATCCCCGTATGCATGTCCTTTATCGCTCATCCCGAATCTCGCGCCACGTCCTCCCCTTATAATTCACCTACTTTTTAGAATTCCTCTTTTGTCGCTTCCCCTTATAAACGAATTCAAGATTTTTGCCTGTCCAATCAACATCTTTTGCCTGCACTGTACTTTCAATCACCTTCACCCCAGGTTTGGGTGTGCCAAGAGCTGTTCTTGTCCATCTTTCAGCCTGTGCTCTTGACAAAAATATCCAATCATTTCGGTTTATACTGTTTCCAATGGTCGCCCGATAAATTTTAACACTGGAATTGTTGTCTTTTATTTGGTTTATTTGCATGAGTGCTTCAGATGCAAGTTTATCGTTAATAACTTTGGGTGGCAATATTTGAATCTTATCTTTCATTTGCGAAACGTTTGTACCATTGCTGGAAGCTCTGCCAGACCCACCATTTTTTCCCTGGTAACTTAAATAAAACGAACTTCCTCTTCCTCCCCTTATGCATCACCACTCATTCTGTCCGTAACATGATTTTTATAATAAACCGTCCTTACATCCCCATAATCATAATCTACTTTACCGCCATATATTAGTAATACCTGTGGATGCAGGTGCCGGATTATTTCATCAACTCCGGCTTTCCAAAGAGAAAATGCTTCCTTGTTCTGCTTCACTCCAATAGTACTGATCGATAATACACTGTTTTCCGGCAGTCCATCAAAGCAGAAATCAAAGGTCTTTTCTTCACACCAGCTCACCGTCGGAATAACATTTAATCCCGCACGCTGGCACATCTGTCCGATCAGCCGGCTCCGGTAAATATTCCATATTTTCATAGCAATCGGCATTTCCGTGTATAAAGAAAAATCCGGTGTAAAAACACATTGAAAATCCCTCATCTTCTCTATATATATCTGCGGGCTTATCCAGACTCTCTCAAATTGGTAATCGTCAATGTAAAAATGTATTCCAACATCTTTATTTTTTGCAGACAGCATATAATTAAACGATATTATATCGTTCGGAATGCAGCCACATGGTTCCAGAAAGGGCATCTGATAATATCCCCTGCATGCCGATTCATCAAATTCAAGCATATTATAAGCGTTTGCCGTGCGTTCCCGTTCATCCCCGTAATATCCATCATCTTCGCTCTGCTCATTCTGTTTAATGCTATCATCAAGGACATCTGGCATATCAAAATCAAATACAGACATATCAATATCAAAAATTCCTGCCAGTTCTTCTTTCAGCAGTTGATTCTCCCACGAAGTACTGAGTGTAGTCTGATTATCCACCAAAGTATAAGCCCTTCGTTCCTCATCAGACAGGTGATCCAAACGGACACATGGAACCTCGGATACACCAAGTTCTTTTAATGCCAGAAATGTACCATGTCCATATACCAGAATATTCTGATATCCCCAAACACCTAGCGGACGAGTTAAGCCAAACTTCCGGATGGATTCCTTTATCTGTTCAATCTGCTCATGAGTATGCTTCTTGGCGTTCCTGTCGTATGGGGTAATATGGTCGATTGATATTTTAACTGTATCCATAGCGTTCCTTTCTACTACTTGATTTAATCCATTTTCCCTTCTTAAAAAGCGCCCCATATTTCTACAGGGCGCCCCAAAATAAGAAAACTATGAGGGAGAAAGATGCAAAAGAAAAGAGACAGGATCATGGCTCCCCGTCTCTCAAACTTTTACAGTATAAGTATAACACAGATTTTTGTTTAATTGGTTTAATCTTTCAGAATTGCACTAATTTTCTGTGACACTCTCCCTTTGGTATAACCAACATTCTCCCCTGCATCCTGCAATCGCATTCCCTCCAGAAACACCATCTCAATTATCTGCCGGTCCGTACTGTCCGGGATCTCTCTGACAAACTGCTCGATCTCCAGCGCAAGCTTCTCGCATTCCTCCTTCCGCTGCTGTCTGATCTGCATGCGCCTTGAGATCATATCTGCTTCTCTCGGCTCATCCATCTGGACACTGAAATGCTCCTCTATGTACGGAAAGTCATGACTGGAACCCTTTACCTTGCCGATCACAGTCGGTATGTCAATCGCCCGGTCCTGCAGCTTGTCTATTGCCTTATCAAGGCTGGCTATCTCTTTCTTCAGCGCCCGGTATTGCTTTAGTTTGTCTCTCGTCATTTCCATCGGTATCCCCTCCCTCCCGGCGTAGCTGCTATCTGTATATTTTCGCCTTCTTTTCCCGCATCTGGCAGAGCTTTATGCGGATACCCATTCAGGCTTTCGCATAGCGCATAGTCTTTGTTCACCGACAAAACCTTATATTTTCTCTGCTTTCCGTCCTCTTCTTTTAGTGCTGCATTTACCGGTATCTTATGCCGCAGTATGATGATATCACCCTTGCGTAAATCACTTAGTCTGGCAATCCTTATCTTCTCCATCTCACACCTCCGAATAAAACCTTGCAGCCTGCTGCACCTCTGTGCGTTCCAGTGCCTGCTCCGGCGTGATTCCGCGATCTGCGGCGTATCTGTTTACGTATTCCCGGAATGCCCGGTTGAACATGTATTCAT
>NZ_CAJKOX010000051.1 GCF_905201705.1 uncultured Marvinbryantia sp. | reverse complement strand
AGAATCTTTCAAGGTTGTATCACTGTTCAGTTATCAAGGTGCTTCTTTCTTTTTTGTTGTCGCTCTTCGCGACAGCTTTTATATATTATCACAGGCTTTTTCATTTGTCAACCACTTTTTTTGATTTTTTTAAATCTTTTTTTCGTGGCTGTTATGATCAGCTTTTCAGTAAATCATAACGGAGAAAGAGGGATTTGAACCCTCGCGCCGCGTGAACGACCTACACCCTTAGCAGGGGCGCCTCTTCAGCCTCTTGAGTATTTCTCCATGACTCTGAATTTATAGTTTCGAGCGATAATATATTCAATTTTTACGTCATTTCCGTGACGCATAGGTTATTATACTAAAGCACTCCAGGTTTGTCAACCACAAATTTTAAAAAATTTGCAGGAAATTTGGGATTTTTTTCTCCGCCTTTCCTGCATACTATATATAGTAGAAACTCAGTTTTTCTAAACTAGATTTACGCTGACGCCTTCTCGCATTCCGCGATTTTTTCTTCAATTCTCTGCTTCACGATTGCTGCGATCTCTGTCGTCTTCAAATCTTTATACTCTTCGTAGTACAGAGGCTGCAGATAATGCACCTGCACCGTGACTGGCTTTATGGTATGAGAATCGAAGGGCACATAGGAATTTAAAAGCGCCACCGGAACGATCGGACACTTTGCCTTCGTTGCCGCCTTAAAGCTGCCTCCCTTAAATTCCAGAAGCTTATTTCCATTATGGGAACGCGTCCCCTCGGGGAAAATCACATAGTTTCTTCCCTCAGACACTTCCTTCGCCACCTCCAGTATTACCTTCAGAGACTGTTTGATATCACTCCTGTCCATACACTGCGCCTTCATGATTTTTCTGATCTGTATCAGAAAAGGAACGTTTTTTACTTCCTGTTTCATAACAACAGAAAAAGGTCTGTCACAGCTCTCGATCATAGAAAGCACATCGTACATTCCCTGGTGGTTCGGATAAAAAATAAATCCGTTCTTTTCGGGAAGCTTCTCCTGTCCATCCGACTGAATTTGCACGCTTCCGCCCTTATTCGCGTGTATCGTGATTTTTTTAAGAAGCGCAAATCTTTCTTCTTCCGTATGCCTGTCGCTCTCCCGCGAATAAAGCAGAAGCTGAATTGCATACCAGGGCACAAAAAGAAGGTTTCTAAGTACCATAACGATAATACGTCTCATTTTATTCTCTCCTCTAAACGAGCTGCTCCTGATTCTGCGGTTTGCTCACCTTCCCCTTAAAGCGGTTGTAAATGTAAGCATTCGCTTCCTTTTCTTCCTTATCCTCCAGAGGCTGCAGTTCTATCTTTTTGTGATATTTTCTTTCCAGTGCGCGCTCAATCAAGTAATCCGCAACCTGCGGATTTTTCGGAAGCAGCGGTCCGTGAATATAGGTGCCGATCACATTTTTATATACGACGCCCTCATAGCCGCTTTCCCCGTTATTTCCGCTTCCATAGATCACCTTACCAAACGGTCTGTTGTTTTTGATATCTGTTCTCCCGCCATGATTTTCAAAACCGACCACCGGCATGGAAAACAGCTCGCTTTCCAGAACGATATTGTCGATCAGACGGTATCCGGCGCCCTGCTCGGTATCCATGTCCACGATGCCAAGCCCCTCGATCCTGCCGTCCTTTGTCGCATAATAATTTCCGAGAAGCTGGTATCCGCCGCAGACAGCGATCACAACGCCGCCGTCCTCCACATAGGCGCGGAAATTATCCTTAATTTTTTTCAGCTTCTCGCAGACCAGCATCTGCTCTCTGTCCGAACCGCCGCCGAGAAGAATAATATCCAGCTTTGAAAAATCTATTTCGTCATCATTTTCAAAAGCCAGTACCTCCGCCTCAATGCCGCGCCACTGGCAGCGTTTTTTCAGACACTGGATATTTCCCCTGTCGCCGTACAGATTCAGAAAGTCCGGATATAAATGTCCAATGGTCAGTTTCATGACGCTTCCTCCATCCTTTTCAGAATGTTGTGTGTACTGTAAAGTCCGGTGTAGTTCACCAGTACATAGAGATTCTTACATCCGTTTGCGATCCGCTCCCGGATTGCCTTTTCCACATCCTGCTCCAGATTTGCCGGGATATCCACATATTTCAGACGAAGGCGCATATCCTGGCAGCGGATGCCGCTCACCACGATCGAATTGATATTATCCGACTGGAAGCGGTCGAAATCCACATCCCACAGCCAGGACACATCCGTGCCGTCCTGATCGTTGTCATTGATCAGAATAATAATATCCTTCAGCGTCTTATCCTCCATCACCGCTGAAATATTCTGGTTGAAGCCCGCCGGATTTTTTGCCAGGTTCAGTATGATCTCCGTACCGTCTATCGAAAAATGCTCGTTGCGCCCGTTTTCTGGATTATACGCATCCAGCACCTTCTGGAAATTTTCAAGCAAAAGCCCCGCTTCCCGTGCCGCGGCGTAGGATGCAAGAATATTGTAGATATTATAAAATCCACGATAGTTTGCTTTTATGCGGCGGTTATCCACACAAAAGGCAAGATGATCCCCCGTCTCTATCTCTGAAGCATTATATTTGATCTCCGGGCGCTTAAAATCGCAGGCGCTGCAGTAATAATCGCCAAGCTGACTGAAATGATAAAAATTATATTCCATCTTTGCTCCGCATTTCTTGCAGAAGCGCCCCTCTTTTATCTCATTGATGGATTCCTCAAAAACCTTCTCACCGATTCCATAAGTCACATATGGATTTCCGCTCTCCTGCGTCACAAAAACAGAAAGCGCATCGTCTGCGTTTACGATGATCTTCATATCCGGCGCAAGCTTCATAGCATCTCGTACAAGATTCATCGTGATATCAATTTCCCCGTAACGGTCAAGCTGATCACGGAAAAGATTTGTAAGTACCATAAAATCCGGCTTAAAATGCGGGAAAATGCGAAGCGCGGACGCTTCGTCCACCTCAATGCAGGCGTAATCCGCGTCCAGCCTTCCATTCCATCCGGTACTGAGCACAAAAGACGCCACGCATCCGTTAAGCATATTGGAACCGGTATGGTTGCAAACCACTTTTTTCCCCTGCGCCTCCAGCGTCGAGCAGAGCAGGTTATTTGTGGTTGTTTTTCCGTTCGTGCCGCAGACAACGTAAATTTTCTCCTTTACGTCGCCCGCAAGTTCCGTTAAAATCTTCGGGTCTATCATCAGAGCGATCTTTCCCGCCCAGGTCACACCCTGTTTTCCAAGCATCTTACAGATTCTTGCAACAAGCTTCGAGGTCCATACCGCTGCAATCCTGCGTAATTTCATAAAATTCGCTCCTTTAGGATTCTCTTACTTTTGTAATGCTGGCAACCTGTACGTCCTTTTCCAGATTCATAAGCTTCACACCGGAGGTGATCCTGTTCAGAACCGAAATATCGCTGCACGACATCTGGATAATAATTCCCTCGGTGTTTATGATCATGATCTCACTGTCATAATTCACTGCCTTTGCATTAATAACATTGCCGGTCTTTTCCAGGATCTTGTAGCACTTCACACCTTTGCCGCCGCGGTTCTGTACCTTAAACTCTTCCATCTCCGTCAGCTTGCCCATGCCATTCTCAGAAACGATCAGCATATATTCTCCCTGACAGTCAAGCTGCATACTGACTACCTCGTCGCCGTCCAGCAGATTAATGCCAATGACGCCCATCGAGACGCGTCCGGTACTGCGCACGTCCGTCTCATGGAAACGGATGCACTGTCCATAGCTTGTCACCAGAAGGATGTCTTTATGATTGTCTGTGAATTTTACTTCAATCAGCTCGTCATCCTCACGCAGGCTGATCGCGGCAAGTCCCGTCTTGCGAACGTTCGCATAATCAATGATCGGCGTCTTTTTCACAAGGCCCTTCTTTGTCGCCATAAACAGATAGTGATCTTCATTGTATTCTTTAATCGGGATCACCGCCGTGATCTTTTCATCCGGCGCAAGCTGCAGAAGATTGATGATCGCCGTTCCGCGCGCTGTCCGTCCCGCCTCCGGGATCTCGTATGCCTTCAGACGGTACACCTTTCCGAGGTTTGTAAAGAACATCAGATATTCGTGCGTCGAAGTCATAAACAGCTCCTCAATGTTATCCTCATCAATCGTCTGCATTCCCTTAATGCCCTTACCGCCGCGGTTCTGACTCTTGAAATTATCCGGCGTCATCCGCTTGATATAGCCAAGTCTGGTCATCGTAATAACGACATTTTCCTCCGGGATCAGATCCTCCACCGTAAAATCAAACGCGTCAAATCCGATCGAGGTTCTGCGGTCGTCGCCGTATTTATCACTGATCTCGGTAATCTCTTTTTTGATCACGCCAAGCAGAAGCTTTTCATCCGCAAGAATCGCCTTCAACTCTCCGATGCGCTTCATCAGCTCCGCATACTCTGCCTCCAGACGCTCGCGCTCCAAACCGGTCAGCGTGCGCAGACGCATATCCACGATTGCCTGAGCCTGCGCATCCGTCAGTTCAAAGCGCGCCATCAGAGATTCCTTCGCGATCTGCGTGCTGCGCGAACCGCGAATAATCCTGATCACCTCATCAATATTGTCAAGCGCGATCAGTAAGCCCTGCAAAATATGGGCGCGCTCCTCGGCCTTGTTTAATTCATATTTCGTTCTTCTTGTAACGACGTCCTCCTGATGCTTAATATAATAATCAAGCATTTCCAGAAGGTTTAACACCTTCGGCTGCAGAATATCGTTGCCCTTGCTCACCACGGCGAGCATGATCACGCCGAAGGTATCCTGAAGCTGCGTGTGCTTATAAAGCTGATTTAAGATGACATTCGCATTTACATCACGGCGAAGCTCGATGTTGATGCGCATACCCTCGCGGCTGGATTCATCCGTGAGCGCTGTGATGCCGTCTATTTTTTTCTCCTTCACAAGGTCCGCGATCTTCTCGATCATCCTTGCCTTGTTTACCAGATAGGGAAGCTCCGTCACGATAATGCGGCTCTTGCCGTTCGGCAGCGTCTCGATATTTGTGACGGCGCGCACGCGGATCTTTCCGCGCCCGGTGCGGTAAGCCTCCTCGATTCCCCTGGTGCCGAGAATCTGGGCCCCCGTCGGGAAATCCGGTCCCTTGATAATCTTCAGAATTTCCTCGATTTTCGTCTCCCGGTCCTCCTCGATGCGGTTATCAATGATTTTGACGACAGCCGCAATGACCTCGCGCAGATTGTGCGGCGGAATATTCGTCGCCATGCCGACGGCGATACCGGAGGTACCGTTCACCAGGAGATTCGGAAATCTGGACGGCAGCACGACCGGCTCTTTCTCCGTCTCATCAAAGTTCGGCTTAAAATCTACGGTATCCTTGTTGATATCCGCAAGCATCTCCATGGAAATCTTGCTCAGACGCGCCTCTGTATATCGCATGGCAGCTGCGCCGTCGCCGTCCACGGAGCCAAAGTTTCCGTGACCGTCCACAAGCGGATATCTCGTCGACCACGGCTGCGCCATATTGACAAGCGCTCCGTAAATAGAGCTGTCTCCATGCGGGTGATATTTACCCATCGTATCGCCGACGATACGCGCGCATTTTCTGTGCGGCTTGTCAGGACCGTTGTTCAGCTCGATCATCGAGTACAGCACACGCCGCTGTACCGGTTTCAGACCGTCTCTCACATCCGGGAGGGCACGGGAAGCGATTACGCTCATGGCATACTCGATGTAAGATTGTTCCATGGTCTTTTTTAAATCGACTTCATGTACTTTATCAAAAATATTATCTTCCACGATTTTTCCTCCTAAATATCAAGATTCTGCGCGTAAACCGCATTTTCCTCAATAAACTCGCGGCGCGGCTCCACCTGGTCGCCCATAAGCGTCGTGAAGGTGAGGTCCAGCTCCGACGATGTTTCCTCGTCCATCGTCACGCGAAGGAGCACTCGCTTCTCCGGGTCCATGGTCGTCTCCCAGAGCTGCTCCGCATCCATCTCTCCCAGACCTTTGTAGCGCTGGATTTTATTATTCTGGTCGCGCCCGACCTCTTTTAAGATCGCATCCAGCTCATCGTCGCTGTACGCATACCACACCTTTTTATTTTTTTCCAGCTTGTAAAGCGGCGGCTGTGCAAGATACACATAACCTCCCTTGATCAGATCCGGCATAAACCGATACAAAAACGTCAAAAGCAGCGTACTGATATGCGCGCCGTCTACATCGGCATCGGTCATGATAATGATTTTATGGTAGCGCAGCTTGGTGATATCGAAATCCTCATGGATTCCGGTGCCGAAAGCCGTGATCATCGCCTTGATCTCCGCGTTCGCGTAGATACGGTCAAGTCTTGCTTTTTCCACATTAAGGATTTTTCCGCGCAGCGGCAGGATCGCCTGCGTCGCACGGCTGCGCGCCTCCTTTGCGGAACCGCCTGCGGAATCTCCCTCAACAATATAAATCTCGCAGTTCGCCGGATTCTTGTCCGAGCAGTCTGCCAGCTTGCCCGGCAGAGAAAGCCCGTCGAGCGCCGATTTTCTTCTGGTGAGGTCGCGCGCCTTTCTGGCCGCCTCACGTGCACGCTGTGCCATGATCGACTTATCAAGGATCAGTTTCGCCGCCTGCGGATGCTGCTCCAGATAAATCATAAGCTGCTCGGAAACAACGCTGTCCACCGCTCCGCGCGCTTCACTGTTGCCAAGCTTCTGCTTCGTCTGTCCCTCAAACTGCGGTTCCTCTATCTTGATACTGACGATCGCCGTCATACCC
This sequence comes from uncultured Marvinbryantia sp., assembly GCF_905201705.1. Taxonomy (GTDB): domain Bacteria; phylum Bacillota; class Clostridia; order Lachnospirales; family Lachnospiraceae; genus Marvinbryantia. The sequence continues at coordinate 19,524 of NZ_CAJKOX010000051.1, read as the reverse complement.
TCGCGGATATCTTCACCGGAAAGACTCTCGGTTTCTTTAATCAGTTTATTTAATTTCGCATACGTATTAAAGGTTTTTGTGAGCGCGTTCTTAAAGCCGGTAAGGTGGGTACCTCCCTCCGGCGTCGTGATATTATTTACAAAGCTGTAGGAGCCCTCCGTATAGGAATCATTGTGCTGCATGGCAACTTCCACGTAAATATTATCCTTCGTTCCTTCGCAATAAATGATGTCCTGGTAGAGCGGCGTTTTTCCCTTGTTTAAGTAAGTGACAAATTCCTTGATGCCGCCTTCATAGTGAAACACGCGTTCAAGCGGCTCCTCTCCTCTTTTGTCCCGCAGAATAATTTTCACATTCTTTGTGAGAAATGCCATCTCGCGCAGACGCTGCTTTAAGGTATTAAAATCAAAAACAGTTTCCTCGAAGATCTCCTTGTCCGGAAGGAACGAAACGGTCGTCCCGCTTTTTTCCGGATCGCAGTCTCCGATCACCTTCAGCTTATCGGTCGCATGACCGCGCTCATAACGCTGGCGGTAAACCTTTCCCTCCTTGTAGATCGTGACCTCCAGCCATTCAGAGAGCGCATTTACAACGGAAGCGCCCACTCCGTGAAGTCCGCCGGACACCTTATAGCCCCCGCCGCCAAATTTTCCGCCTGCATGAAGGATGGTAAATACGACTTCCACCGCCGGAATCCCGGCCTTGTGATTGATGCCGACAGGAATACCACGGCCGTTGTCAATAACCGTGATGGAATTGTCTTCATTAATCGTCACATCTACCGTGTCACAGAATCCTGCAAGTGCTTCGTCGATGGAGTTATCCACAATCTCATAAACCAGATGATGAAGACCACGAAGTGATGTGCTTCCGATGTACATACCTGGTCTTTTGCGGACAGCTTCAAGCCCCTCCAGAATCTGGATCTGATCGGCTCCATATTCCTGATTTACTTCTGTTCCCATATTTTCCTCCTTCTTTCCAGTTCCTTCACAGATGATGCAAAAATGTATTTAAAAAATTATTTAATAGACCTGTCCTTCCACTACGTGGAAAACTTTATTTATGTGAAACCGGTTCTGGACAAAATCATCCAGCCCGGTACAGGTGATAAATGTCTGTATATCGTGTATCCCATCTAAAAGATATTTCTGACGGCTGCTGTCAAGCTCCGATAATACGTCATCCAAAAGCAGGATCGGCGTATCCCCGATTTCCTGCTTTACAAGCTCTATTTCTGAGAGTTTTAATGAGAGCGCCGCTGTGCGCTGCTGCCCCTGCGAGCCGAATCTGCGGATATCCACACCGTCCACCAGAAAGCAGATGTCATCCCGGTGCGGTCCGGTCATAGACATTTTCATCCGCAGATCCTTCTCTCTGTTTCGCGAAAGCGTATCCGCAAACGCCTCTGCGGATACATTTTCCTCGTAGGTGATCTGCAGGTGCTCTTTGTTCCCGGTCAAATTTTTGTGGATCAAAACAATAATGTCGTTTAGCTGCCGGATAAAAGCTCTCCGCTCCTCAATTACTTTTTTTCCGTACTCTGCCATCTGGATGTCCCAGATATCTAAAGTATCCATGATATCTGTGCGGAAGCTGTATTCTTTTAAGAGCTTGTTCCGCTGGTTCACCACCTTGTTGTAATTTGAGAGATGATGAAGATATACCTTGTGGAGCTGGCAAAGTTCCATGTCGATAAAATGTCTGCGGACAGAAGGACCATCTTTTATGATATTCAGATCCTCCGGGGAAAAGAATACAAAATTTGCGATCCCAAACAGCTCGCTCGCCTTGCGGATGGGAACGCCGTTGATTGCAATCCCCTTTGGCTTGTTCCGTTTCAGATGCATGTCTATCTCAATCGGGCTTTCGTTTCTCCTCACTCTCATGCGAAGGTGTGATTCATCCTCCTGAAACTGAATGATCTCCCTGTCCTTGCTGCCCTTATGCGATTTTGTTGTCCCGCACAAATAAACAGACTCCAGAATATTTGTTTTTCCCTGCGCGTTGTCGCCGTAAAAAATATTTGTCCCGCTGTCGAATCTCAGCTTTAGTGATTTGTAATTGCGGAATTTCTCCAGCTCAATAGACTCAACGATCATAGCTGCCTCTTACTTTGTAATCTTTATCTCGTTTCCTTCAAATACGACAGTGTCGCCGTCATATAATTTTTTTCCGCGCTGGTATTCCGTCTCGCCGTTTACCTTCACAAGACCGTCCTGTACAGCAAATTTTGCTTCCACACCAGAATCCACAAGACCGGCAGCCTTCAATGCCTGTCCCAGCTTAATATAATCTTTCCGGAGCTTGATAATTTCCATGATAACATCTCCTTGTTTGTGTAACGTATTTATGTGATGCATAATTATGCATTGAAATTAACCGGCAGGATCAGATAGATATAGCTTTCTGTATCGTCCTTGATGAAGCACGGCGCTTTCGGATTTACCAGATAAATCGTGATAGTTTCGTCGTCGATAACGCGAAGCGCATCCATGAGGAAGCGGGGGTTGAACCCGATCAGGATATCCTTTCCTTCTTTGTTGATCAGAATCTGTTCGTTCATGGAGCCGATCTGGGAATTGATCTTTAATTCCATACTGGTATCGTCGATTCCGATAATGATCGGTTTTTTGTCTCCTTCTTTTATCAACAGTGTTGCCCTGTCGATACAGTTTAACAGTTCTTTTTTATTTATTTTTATTTTTGTTTCATAATCACTGGAGAGCATTTGTTCGATGCGGAAGTACTCTCCTTCGATCAGTCTGGATACGGCGATCGTGTCGTCAAATTCAAACAAAATATGATTTTTGGTAAAATAAATGTTTACCATATCTTCTGTTTCCCCGGAAAGGATCTTGCTGATCTCAATGAGTGTTTTTCCGGGAACAACGATTTTTTTCTTTTCATAATTTTCTTTTAGCTCGATCTTTCGGATAGAGATACGGTGTCCGTCTAAGGAAACCACTTTTAATATATTTTCATTGATCTCAAAAAGTTCACCTGTCATCATCCGATTATTTTCATTCTGGGCAATCGAAAAAATAGTCTGTTTTATTACTTCTTTCAGTGTAAACTGAGAGATACAAATGGAGTTATCTTTTTCTACGAAAGGCAGATACGGATAATCTTCTCCGTCTTTTCCGGAGATAGAAAATTGTGCTTTTTCACAGGTAATGGTAGCCTGCAGCTTTTCGTCGGAAGTAATTGTGACTTCATTTTCCGGAAGCTTACGGATGATCTCAGAAAAAAGCCTTGCATCCAAAGCGATTTTTCCTTTCTCCAGGATACTTCCGTTTACGATAGTCTCAATGCCAAGCTCCATATCGTTGGTGGTAAATTTTATTTCTCCTTTTGTGGCGTCGATCAGAATACATTCCAGAATCGGCATAGTGGTTTTTGAAGGTACTGCCTTCATGACAATATTTACGCTTTTTAGTAATTCAGATTTCTGACAAACGATTTTCATCGATAAGCTCCTTTCTGCCAACTGCCCCGGCCCGACGCAGTACGTTAATATATTTAAAAGATTAGAAGACGTAATAATAGGGGCTGTGGATTTGTGAATAACCCTCTCGCGTCCCGTAAATAAAGGAAAAACGCAATGTATAACTGTGTGTGTAACCGAAAGAAAAGCGTGTTGTGCGTGTGAATTCATGTTTATGAACAGCTCTTTTTTCGGTTACGGGTTAATTTTCTTTATCAGGATGTTGATGGTATTTTTTGTATTTTCGTTATTTTTTACTTCATAGGCAATCTTGTCGTAGCCGTGAATGACTGTGGAATGGTCCTTCCCGCCCATAATTTTGCCGATTTCCTTGAACTGCGTCTGCGTCATTTCCCTGCAGAGGTACATAGCGATCTGTCTCGGAAAGACGATTTCGGAGTTTCGCTTGCTTCCGGTGAGATCTTCACGCGAAATGTGGAAATGTTCGCAAATCGTGTTGATAATTAATTCCGGCGTGATGACGCGTTTCTCATCGGGTGAGATAATATTCTTTAAAGCTTCCTTCGCAGATTCCAGATCGATCTTGCGCTTATTGAGGTTTCCGAATGCGACGACGATGTTCAGAGCACCCTCAAGCTCACGGATGTTTGATTTTATATTGGTAGCGATATACTGGATCACTTCATCGTCGATGCGGTAACCGTCGAGCTCTTCACGTTTTCGAAGGATCGCCATACGGGTTTCGTAGTCCGGCGAGGAAATATCCGCGATCAGACCCCACTCAAAACGCGACTTTAAGCGCTCTTCCAGTGTGGACATCTCTTTCGGCGGTTTATCGGATGAAATGATAATCTGCTTACCGGAGCTGTGGAGATCATTGAATGTGTGGAAAAATTCTTCCTGTGTGGATTCTTTTCCGATGATAAACTGAATATCATCTATTAACAGTACATCAATGCTGCGGTATTTTTCGCGGAACTTGGACATCGCCGTGTTGTTTCCGCTTCGGATGTTTTCGATTACTTCATTCGTAAAAGTCTCACTCGTCACGTAGAGAACTTTTGTGTCGGGATTTCTTTCTAATATAAAGTGGGCAATGGAATGCATCAGATGTGTTTTTCCAAGTCCCACGCCTCCGTAAATAAAAAGAGGATTATAGATTTCTCCGGGAGATTCGGCGACAGCGAGCGAAGCTGCATGGGCAAAGTTGTTATTTTTTCCCACAACAAACGTATCGAATGTATAACGTGGATTTAAATTTGCTTTATCCACATTCACATTCATCTTCTGGGAATCCTGTTTATCTGCCTCCATCCTGTCCGCGTCCTCCGGCAGAATGAATTCTATATTGCAGTCAAGCCCGGTAACTTCCGCGATCGCCACTTTAATAGGAAGAAGATACTTCTTATTAATATACTTTAAGTACATCTGCTGCGAAGAAGCTACTAAAATAGAAACGGTATTGTTTTCAAAGCTGTACACTTTCAGAGGTTTCAGCCATGTATCAAACGAAACATAGGTCATTTCATGCTCGGTCTGAACACGTTCTAAGATCTCCTCCCAGTTTTCCTCGATAATATTCATGAAAAATCTCCTTCTGAACACAAAAACTCTATGTTAATATTAAACCAAATTTACAGTTTTCGCAATCAAAAGTTTTTGGAGGATATAGAAGATTAACATAATATATACACATAAACTTCACATAAAGGCGTCTGATGTGCATAAGTAGAAAAGTCTATACACATGAAAAAAGAGCGTAAATAGCGTAATCTGACAAAGTAATCACCAGATTTACACAGATAATCCAGAAGTTATCAACAACTTATCAACCAAATGTGGATAACATTACGTCAACCAAAAAAGTTTTACACTTTATGTTGGTAAAGAGGGACAACTGTGTGGGTAAGTTTATCGCAAAAACCGCATATTTTGCTTGACTATCGGCTTTTTAATGAATATAATTGATGTGATGTTTAAACCTACCCCGAAAGAAAAAAGTACCGATCTGTATAGAGAAGTGGTAATAAAAAGGAGGTGCAGTAAGTTATGAAAATGACATTTCAGCCGAAGAAAAGATCCAGATCCAAGGTTCACGGTTTCCGTGCAAGAATGAAAACAGCAAGTGGAAGAAAGGTTCTTTCTGCAAGAAGAGCAAAAGGAAGAAAAGTATTATCCGCGTAAATGAAAACAGGATGATGGCGCCCGAACCCATTTCGGGCGCATTTCATTCATTTGGGAAAATAGTATGGTATTTTCAGAATCATTAAAAAAGAACCGGGATTTTCAGAAAGTTTACCGCCAGGGTAAATCATATGCAAACAAATATTTAATTATGTATGCGTTACAGAATGCTGGAACCAGGAACCGCCTGGGAATATCTGTAAGCAAAAAAGTGGGGAACAGCGTAGTTAGACATCGCATGACAAGACTGGTAAGAGAAAGTTATCGTCTGAATGAATCTGCTTTTCAGGGCGGATTCGATTTTGTTGTAATTGTAAGACCGGCGGCAAAGGAAAAGGGTTATCGTGAGATAGAGAGCGCGCTGCTGCATCTCGGAAAACTGCATAAAGTGCTGATTACAGAAAAAATGGAAGAGATATGAAAACAATATTAATCTGGCTGATTCGTTTGTATCAAAAGTATTTGTCTCCCTTAAAGAGAGTGCACTGTCCTTATTATCCTACCTGTTCCCAGTATGGTCTGGAGGCGATCCAGAAGCACGGGGCGATCAAAGGGAGCATCCTTGCAGGGTGGAGGATTTTAAGATGTAATCCTTTTTCACATGGAGGAATAGACCTTGTTCCGGAGGAATTTTTGTCTTTTAGGAGGAAAAAAGATTGAAAAATATGTTACTTACAAAAAGTAATGCATTTATTATAGGACCGTTTGCAACCCTGCTTGGTTTTATAATGAACGGTATTTATTTGTTTCTGGACGGGGCGTTGGGCGTGCAGAATATCGGTATCTGTATCATCCTGTTTACCGCACTCGTCAATCTGCTTCTGCTTCCGATAACGATTAAAACACAGAAATCATCGAAAATGATGCAGGTTGCAAATCCGGAAATCCAGGCTCTGCAGAAGAAATATAAAAACAAGACCGACCAGGCATCCCAGATGAAGATGTATGAGGAACAGCAGGCGCTTTATGCAAAATACGGCATTTCCATGTCCGGACAGTGTCTGCCTCTGCTTATCCAGTTTCCGATTCTGCTTGCCATGTACCAGGTTATCTGGAAGATTCCCGGATATATCAGCAGCGTATATAATATCTACACCGAGCTTGTAAACAAGCTGCTTACTACGAGCGGCGCGCAGGAATTTCTGACGCAGTACGCTACGCAGGGAAGAGTGGATTTTGAAAAATCCGGTTTTGTGGCAGATACGATTATAGATGTGCTCTATAATTTCACACCGGCAAACTGGACGGAGCTTGCTGACAAATTCCCAAGTATAGCGGACCTTATAAACAGCACAGCGGAAAACGTAAGACACATTAACTATTTCCTTGGAATCAATATCGCGGATTCTCCGATGTCCATCATCCGGACCGGGTGGGATGAAAAGGATATTCTGGCGATTATTGTTGCGCTTGCAATTCCCATTCTGGCAGGTCTTACACAGTTTTTGAGCACAAAGCTGATGCCCCAGCAGAATAATAATGACAAGGCGACTGAAGAAAACGCAATGACAAGCTCTCTGAAAACGATGAACACGATTATGCCGCTGATGTCCGTATTCTTCTGCTTCACGTTTTCCGTAGGTATCGGTATCTACTGGGTTGCAGGTTCGGTGGTGCGCTGCATTATCCAGGTTATTGTAAACAAACAGGTGGAGAAGCTTGATGTGGATGAGCTTATAAAGAAGAATCTGGAAAAGTATAACGCCAAGCGTGCAAAACAGGGACTTCCGCCGGACCGCATCAGCGGGCAGGCAAAAGCAAGCCTTAGAAACATGAAAAATCCGGTCGTGGAAGACGAGGAAGCTGTAAAGGCAAAGAACGATAAACGGCTGGAAAATATCAAAAAATCGACAGAGTATTATAACAATACTTCTGCAAAACCGGGCAGTATTGCTGCGAAAGCGCGAATGGTAGAGCAATACAATGAAAAGAACATGAAAAAGAAGAAGTAGAGGGAGGTTTTTATCATGGATTTTATTACTGTAACTGCAAAAACCGTGCAGGATGCAATTCTCGAAGCATCCCTTCAATTAGAGACCTTTCGTGATAATATTGAGTATGAAGTAATCGAAGAAGGAACAACCGGTTTCTTCGGCTTTGGCGGAAAGAAAGCAATTATTCGCGCAAGAAAGAAGGTTGCCGTGGAGGATATCTTAAAGGAAGATATCACAGAAGCACCGAAAAAAGCGGAAAAACGGGAATTTAAGAGAGAAAAGAAGGAATATAAGAAAGACTTTAAGGAGTCAAAGAAAGAATTTAAGGAAACGAAAAAAGAATTCAAAGCAGAGAAGAAAGAGGAAAAGAGAGAAGAAAAGGCCGATGTAAAGGTGGAAGTGCCTGTTGCAGAACCGAAGGTTTCCGCTCCTGTCCATGAAGATATCGAGAGAGAAGAAAGACATGAACGCAAGGTAGCTGTACTTACTTTGGAGGAGCAGGAGGAGGTAAAAGCAAAGGCAGAAAAATTCCTCAGGGATGTCTTTGCTTCCATCGACATGGAAGTTGGCGTGGAGACGGATTATGCAGATGAGGTACTGAATGTGGAGCTGTCCGGCGACGAGATGGGCGTCCTGATCGGAAAACGCGGACAGACGCTGGATTCTCTTCAGTATCTTACAAGTCTTGTGGTAAACAAGGGAAGATCCGGTTATACGCGCGTGAAGGTGGATACGGAAAACTACCGCAGCCGCAGAAAAGAAACGCTGGAAAGTCTCGCGAAAAACATTGCCTTTAAGGTAAAGAGAACCAGAAGACCGGTATTTTTGGAGCCGATGAATCCGTATGAGAGAAGGATCATTCACTCTGCGCTTCAGAACGATCCGTATGTGACGACGCACAGCGAAGGAGAAGAGCCTTACCGTAAGGTTGTTGTGACATTAAAGAGAAACAATAACCGGGATAAAGCATAAGGATTCCGGGCATTTCAATCTATAATTCAAAAGAAAGGGGATGTGTTCCTGTCTGCCGGAAAACGGGCGTGCAAGAATGCATCCCTTGTGTGTATAGTGCCGGGGTAAAAGGTATGTGTTTCGGATTTTGAAAGAGCAGAGAGAGGAAGATCCGGAGGCATTATGGAAAAAAAGGAATATTTGTAAGAGGTATATCTATGGAAAGGGATACAATAGCGGCGATTTCCACCGGTATGACCAGCTCCGGCATTGGAATCGTGCGCATCAGCGGACCGGAGGCGTTTGCGGTTGCAGACAGAATGTACCGCGCAAAATCAGAAAAGCGCCTGTCTGAAATGCCAACGCACACCATTCAGTACGGTTTTATTGCCGATGGAGATGAGGTGATAGATGAGGTGCTTGTGATGCTGATGCGTGCGCCGAGGAGCTTTACCGCGGAGGATACGGTGGAGATCAATTGTCATGGCGGCGTCTATGCAATGAAACGGATTCTGGAGCTTGCCGTGAAATCAGGAGCGAGACTGGCGGAACCGGGCGAGTTTACCAGGCGGGCATTTTTAAATGGAAGGATCGACCTCTCGCAGGCGGAGGCAGTCATCGACGTCATCCAGGCAAAAAATGAGTACGCGTTGAAAAGCTCTGTCAGTCAGTTAAAGGGTTCTGTTTTAAAGGTAATCCGGGCGCTGCGGGAAGAGATTTTGTATGAGGTTGCGTTTATTGAATCGGCGCTGGACGACCCGGAGCATATCAGTCTGGATGGATATCCGGAGAGACTGAAGGATAAGATAAGCGGGATAAAGCAGGAGATGGAGGCTCTGATCGCTTCTTCGGAAAATGGAAAGCGCATCCGTGAGGGCATCAAAACTGTGATCGTAGGAAAGCCAAATGCCGGAAAATCGTCCCTCCTGAATGTTCTTCTGGGAGAAGAGCGTGCGATCGTGACGGATATTGCCGGGACAACCAGAGATACGCTGGAGGAGGAAATACAGATCCACGGTATCAGCCTGCAGGTAGTCGATACAGCAGGTATCCGCGATACGCAGGATAAGGTGGAAAAAATCGGTGTCGAAAAAGCACTTTCGTATGCAGAGGACGCAGATTTAATTTTATATGTTGCAGATGCGGCTGCCCGTCTGGATGAGAACGATCTTCGGATCATGGATAAAATCCGTGATAAAAAGGTGATTGTCTTACTGAATAAGATGGATCTTAAGGCTGTCACATCAGAGAAAGATATAAAGAAAATTCTCGATAAGCCGGTGATCCCGGTTTCTGCAAAGGAAGAATCCGGGATCGATCTTCTGGAAAATACGATTAAAGAAATGTTTTATGAGGGTAATCTTTCTTTTAACGATGAGGTTTACATCACCAATCTGCGGCAGAAGGCAGCTCTGGAGGCGGCCCTGGAAAGTATTGAAAGGGTGGAGGAAAGCATTTGTATGCAGATGCCGGAGGATTTCTTTTCCATTGATCTGATGAGCGCTTATGAGGAGCTTGGAAATATTACCGGGGAATCTGTCGGCGAGGATCTGATCAATGAGATTTTCGGAAGATTTTGTATGGGAAAGTAAATGATGCCAGGGTACCGGGCGCCAGTGATATTTGCTTAGTGCCGGTTAAGGTTTGTATGTGGAGAGACGGAAAATGAAAAACATCGAAGTATATACGGATATTGTTGTGGTTGGAGCAGGACATGCAGGGTGTGAGGCGTCGCTTGCCTGTGCCCGGCTTGGTCTGGAGACGACCATGTTTACTGTGAGTGTGGATAGTATTGCGCTTATGCCATGCAACCCGAACATTGGCGGAAGTTCAAAGGGACATCTGGTACGGGAAATTGACGCGCTCGGCGGTGAGATGGGGAAAAATATCGATAAGACTTTTATCCAGTCGAAAATGCTGAATAAATCGAAGGGACCGGCGGTACATTCTCTGCGCGCTCAGGCGGATAAAAAGGATTACAGCTATCAGATGCGGAAAACACTGGAAAATACAGAGCATCTGACGATAAAGCAGGCGGAGGTCACGGAAATTATTGTGGAAAACGGCGTGCTGAAGGGGATAAAAACATTTTCCGGCGCTGTTTATTATTGCAAGGCATGTATTCTCTGTACAGGAACCTATCTGAAAGCGCGCTGTATTTACGGAGATGTGAGCAATTACACAGGACCGAATGGTCTGCAGGCTGCAAATCATCTGACGGATTCCTTAAAAGCAAACGGTATTGAAATGTACCGTTTTAAGACGGGAACGCCTGCGCGCATTGACGGCCGAACGATTGATTTTTCGAAGATGGAGGAACAGCTTGGCGACGAGAAAGTGGTGCCGTTTTCGTTTTCCACAGATCCGGCGGAAGTGCAGATTGATCAGATTTCCTGCTGGCTGACCTACACGAATGAGAAAACACATGAGATTATACGGGAAAATCTTGACCGTTCGCCACTTTATTCCGGAATGATAGAGGGAACAGGACCACGATATTGTCCGTCTATTGAGGATAAAGTAGTTAAATTTTCTGATAAAAACAGACATCAGGTGTTTATTGAACCGGAAGGACGCTACACAAATGAAATGTATGTGGGTGGAATGTCCAGCTCTCTGCCGGAGGATGTGCAGGTGGCAATGTACCGCTCAGTGCCGGGGCTGGAAAATGCGGAGATCGTCCGCAATGCCTATGCGATCGAGTACGACTGTATCGACGCCAGGCAGCTTTCGCCTACACTGGAGTTTAAGAAAATTTCCGGTCTGTTTAGCGGCGGGCAGTTTAACGGCAGCTCCGGGTACGAGGAGGCAGCCGCACAGGGACTGGCGGCGGGGATTAATGCGGCTTTAAAAACGCTGGGAAGAGAGCAGATAATTTTCGATCGTTCAGAATCCTATATCGGTGTTTTGATCGATGATCTGGTTACAAAGGAAAACAAAGAGCCTTACCGCATGATGACGTCACGGTCGGAATATCGGCTTCTTCTCAGGCAGGATAACGCTGATCTGAGATTAACGCCGCTTGGGCATGAAATAGGATTAATTTCGGATACTGTATACAATATTCTATTAGACAAGAAAAAACAAATTGAAGAAGAAATAAAACGTGTGGAAAATCTGAAAATCGGCGCTGTGGATAACGTACAGAAATTTTTAGAGAAATGTGGAAGCACACCGTTAAAGACAGGGACAACCCTTGGGGAACTGATCCGCAGACCGGAGCTTGATTATGAACTGCTCGCTGCTTTGGATCCGGACCGTCCGCGGCTTTTGCGCGGGGTGGCTGATCAGGTAAATATAAACATAAAATATGATGGTTATATTACCCGTCAATTAAAGCAGGTGGAGCATTTTAAAAAGCTGGAGAATAAAAAAATACCGGAAAATATTGATTATCGGGAAATACATGGACTACGGATCGAGGCACAGCAGAAGCTTGAAATGTTTAGGCCATTATCGCTTGGACAGGCGTCGCGGATTTCCGGCGTATCACCGGCAGATATATCGGTATTGTTGATATATTTGAAGGCGGGAAAAGAGAGAGAATAATTTTTTGTCTGAAAATGCGAAGAGAAAGTTGGGTGACTGATGTCGATATATAGAATAGAGGAATTTGCAGGAGATTGCCGTGAAATGGGAATTGATCTATCGGAAAAGCAGTTCCTGCAGTTTGAAAAATATTATGAGCTTTTGACAGAATGGAATTCGTTTATGAATCTGACCGCAATTACGGAGCACGAAGAGGTTTTGAAGAAACATTTTCTTGATAGTCTGTCAATTGTGAAGGCTGTAAAAATGGAAGATATCCACACGGTAATGGATATCGGTACAGGCGCCGGCTTTCCCGGAATCCCGTTAAAAATAAGTTATCCACATTTGAAGGTGGTTTTACTTGATTCTCTGGGGAAAAGAGTCAAATTTCTAAACCATGTGATAAATGAGCTTGGACTTGAGGATATTTCTGCAATTCACGGAAGAGCGGAAGATTTTGCGAGACAGGCAGAGTATAGAGAGCAATTTGACCTCTGTGTTTCCAGAGCGGTTGCAAACCTTTCGTCACTCAGCGAATATTGTTTACCATATACAAGGAAGAACTGTTTATTTGTTTCCTATAAATCCGGAAAGGTAGAAGAGGAACTGGAAAATGCAAAGAGAGCAATATCGCTTTTAGGTGGAAAAGTGGAGTATGTAAGTAAATTTATGTTGACAGACGCCGGAGAAAGAGCACTGGTGGTTATCCGCAAAGAAAAGCATACGCCCAATAAATATCCACGCAAAGCAGGGCTTCCGTCGAGAGAGCCTTTGTAAAATTCTGTATTTTATGGAGTATAGGTTTTTCTCCTGTGCGGAATAGTAACCCATTTTATAAAAAATCATTTTGTAAAAGAGTCATTTTATAAAAGAAATCCACATATTCTTCCCTGAAATAAGAAGAATATGTGGATTTTTTGAATATATGGTTTATATTTGTCTATATATTCATGGAAAAAGGAAAAATCATTTTTCTAGTTAATACAATTCAAAAATACTTTCGGTGCTTCTAATTGTGGGAGCATTTTTGTTTTGTCCACAAACGAGAAAGTAACATGAGAATTTGCTTTCTGATAGCTTTTGACTATTTTTTCAACATCCGGAAGTTCTTTTCCTGAAAGAATGTGGATAGGGTTGCTTAGCTTTGAAAAAGCATACCGAATATCAAAATTCATGTAATTGCCGGAAATTGCTGCCAGTAAATGTCTTCCGCCACCACGGGAGAGATGTGCTGCCTCGTAGTACGTGAAAATTGTTTTATCCTCCAGATGGAAGGGATTATAAAAATATTTTTCTGTAAATTGATATTCAATCTGTGCCTGGCTTACAAGCTGATAGTAAAGAAAAGTACCAAAAAGCGGCAGATGCAATGCCGTTTTTACAATTTTAGAACGAATATCAGGGAGTACGGCAAGTTTACCAAAGCTTTCCGGATTTACAAGTGTAATTTCATTAATAATATCATCGTGCAGATTCGCAGCAAGTATGACAAAGGAGCCGGATTTTCCTGTTGCGTAGATATCTGTTTTTTCCTTTATCACGTCATGGATAAAGTCATTAATAAGCTGAACATATAAATAGCTGCAGTAAGAGGTCATATTTGGTTTATCAGAACGTCCGCAGCCCAGTAAGTCGATGGCATAAACTGTGTGATTTTTTGCTAATGGTTCAATCACTTTTGACCATTCTTGTTGTGAAGAAGCCGGATGAAGATCATGAATCAAAAGGAGCGGAGTACCGCTTCCGGTTTTTGTGTAATATATTTTTCCGTGACGCCAGTTATAAAAATTTTCTTTCTTTATTTTCAATAAATGGCGAAATGCAGCGGAAGATTCTACAAATTTATTGGCAAGGTACATAGCAACAGACACCCATACAGCCAGTTTCATCAATTTTTTAAATCTATGTTTCACGTGAAACATCCCCCCTCTTTTAATGTGTAATAAACAGCTATACTATAAGTATAAACGAAAAATGACGGAGATGCAAGCGCCATATTTTATCCAAAAATCCAGTTGGAGTTACTGATTATTGTATATTCTGTTCATAGTTATTCTTCGCAAATTCATTTAAAAAATTCCTTTTCGAATGGAAAATGGGATTTACTTAAGCTTGAATCACGTTCTCACGCTTCAAAATCACAGGACTATTTTTGCGTCGCAGCGAGTATTTGAAGCTGGCAACAGTAACGGTTATTACTTACAAATATGTTATGATGCTGGTATCAAAAAGTCAAATTTTGATGCTTGTGGATTGCGACACGTAGCTGGTCTGTTAAGATTTCGCATTACTCATTTCTAAAACTCCGCATAGCTTCAATACATATTAAACCGATCCACATTAAACGGATGTCACTGAATACCAGCGACTTGTTAAATATTTGTTATTTACAGCTCAGCTCTTCACTCATATGCGAACTCGTCGCCTTTTCAAGTTTCCAGCACCGCTTCGCGGCTAAAATGCTTATTAGGTGAAATTCCTGCTTCGCAGGTTCAATATGGATTTACTGAACTGAGTAGTTACCAATTTCGCATACATGTTGAATATCTATCTTATTTTTATATCAGGACGGGCTTCAATGTCGTATATCGTATATCCACTTATAAGCAAATTCATACGGTTTTAGACCTTTTAAATCTGGCATCATGGCATTGGTTAATAAAAGTTTCACGTGAAACATTGAATTAGGATATAGATTTATAGTGGAAAGTGTGCTATACTCTTTTATAGCATTTTAGCTGTATTAAAAAGGGGATAATTAATTATGGGACGAGTAATTGTAGTTGCCAATCAGAAGGGTGGTGTTGGAAAGACTACCACCGCAATTAATCTGTCAGCTTGTCTTGCAGAAACAGGAAAAAAAGTTCTTGCGATTGATATGGATCCGCAGGGAAATATGACGAGCGGTCTGGGAGTAGACAAGGATGCAACTGAAAAAACTGCATATGAGCTGCTTCTTGGAGAAGTTAAATTGGAAGAATGTCTGCAAAAGAGTGTTGTAGATAATTTAGATTTACTTGCTTCAAATATTAATCTTGCAGCTGCTGAAATAGAGCTGATTGGAGAAGAAGAAAAAGAATTTATTCTGCAAAGAGGTCTGGAAGCTGTGCGAGATCAATATGATTATATAATCATTGATTGTCCACCCTCATTGAATGTTTTGACAATCAATGCTATGTGTGCAGCTGATACGGTTTTAGTTCCGATTCAATGCGAATATTATGCATTGGAAGGACTTTCACAGTTGATCCATACAATTAATCTTGTCCAGGAACGTCTGAATCCTAATTTGGAGATAGAAGGAGTTGTGTTTACAATGTATGATGCGCGCACAAATCTTTCTCTGCAGGTTGTGGAGAATGTGAAGAGCAATCTTCACCAGACAATTTATAAAACAATTATTCCGAGAAATGTCCGTTTGGCGGAGGCACCAAGCCACGGGATGCCAATTACATTATATGATTCAAAATCTGCAGGTGCAGAAAGCTATCGATTATTAGCGGAGGAAGTAATACATAGAGGAGAAGAAGAATGGCAGTGAAAAAAACAGGTTTGGGAAAAGGTCTGGATGCTTTGATTCCCTCCGGCTCAAAAAAAACAATACCACCGCGAGAAGAAAATGAATATTCAGAAAAAACACAGAAAAAAGACGGGGTACAGGAGCTGAAAATTTCTGAAGTAGAGCCAAACAGACAGCAGCCACGAAAAAATTTCGATGAAGATGCCCTTTTGGAGCTTTCGGAGTCCATAAAGCAGTTTGGAATAATACAACCACTGGTTGTACAAAAAAAAGGGGATCACTATGAGATAATTGCCGGCGAACGTCGGTGGCGTGCCGCAAAGAAGGCTGGCATAAAAAAAATTCCCGTGATCATTAAAGAATATAATCCACAGGAGGTTATGGAAATATCTCTGATTGAAAATATTCAGAGAGAGGATCTGAATCCGATCGAGGAAGCTTTGGCATTTAAACGGCTTTTAGAAGAATTTCAGTTAAAACAGGATGAAATTGCAGAAAAGGTTTCCAAGAGCCGCACAACGGTTACAAATTCACTCCGGCTTTTAAAATTGGACGACCGAGTTCAACAGATGGTGATCGACGATATGCTTTCTACCGGTCATGCACGTGCCCTGCTCGCTCTTGAAAATAAAGAAGAACAGTATGCAGCTGCGGTTAAGATTTTTGATGAAAAGATGAGCGTGCGCGATACGGAAAAGCTTGTAAAGCTTCTGCAAAATAAAAAACCTGAAAAACCGAAGGAAGAACCTGCGAACAGCTTTATATATAAGAATATTGAGGAAAAAATTAAGGCGATTCTCGGAACAAAGGTTACAGTAGATCATAAGGCAAACAATAGAGGAAAAATTACGATTGAATATTATTCGAACGAGGAGCTGGAGCGAATTGTGGAAATGATGGAGTCACTAAAAGCATAAAAAGGAGAACAGATTATGGAGAATTCAATTCTGAACAATCTGATTATTGATCCAGGGATAATTATTATTCTGATGATGATCATGATCATTATTCTTTTGGTTCTTCAGATAAAAAATTCATTTAAATTGAATCGTTTTATGAAGAAATACAAAAGCTTTATGAAGGGGAAAGACGGTATTTCCCTGGAAAAAACCATTTTACGTAATATTAACGATATTGATATGCTGCTGGAATCCAGTAAGAATCATATGGAAGAAATTCGTCAATTGAAAAAAATTCAGCTCCATACGCTCAATAAAACGGCAATAGTAAAATATGATGCATTTAAAGAGATGGGTGGAAAGCTGAGCTTTGCGCTTGCCATGCTGGATCAGGAAAACAGCGGATTTGTGCTGAATGCGATTCATAGCAGAGAAGGCTGTTATACGTATATTAAGGAAATTGTAAAGGGTGAATCCTATATCGTTCTTGGTGAAGAAGAAAAAGAGGCGCTGCGGCAGGCAGTAAATCAATACGTCGATTAAAACGGTGCAAACTGGAAATATTATGTTAATCAGATAGTTATGTTAATTATAAATGATGTTAATCAGATAGTGATGCAAGTTTAAAATTATGTAAACAGATAAGGAGCAGAGAAAATGTTAGACATTAAATTTTTGAGAGAGAATCCGGAGATTGTAAAGCAGAATATCCGCAATAAATTCCAGGATCAAAAACTGCCAATGGTGGATGAAGTAATTGCGCTTGATAAAAGAAACCGCGAGATTAAAAATGAGGTGGAGGCGCTGCGCGCAAACCGCAATAAGCTTTCCAAACAAATTGGCGTATTGATGGGTCAGGGAAAGAGAGAGGAAGCGGAAGAAATCAAGAAACAGGTTGCTGCACAGGCAGATCAGGTGGAAGCGCTTTCCCAGGAGGAAAAGGAAGTAGAAGAGAACATCAGAAGAATTATGATGGTTATCCCGAATATCATCGACCCGTCTGTTCCGATTGGAAAAGATGACAGCGAAAATGTGGAAATTGAAAAATTTGGCGAACCGGTTGTACCGGATTTTGAAATTCCATATCACACAGAGATTATGGAACGTTTTGACGGCATTGATATGGATGCGGCCGGAAAGGTGGCAGGAAACGGATTTTACTATCTGATGGGCGATATTGCAAGAATCCATTCTGCTGTTATTTCCTATGCGAGAGATTTTATGATTGACAGAGGTTTTACCTACTGCGTTCCGCCGTTTATGATCCGCAGCAATGTGGTGACCGGCGTTATGAGCTTTGCTGAGATGGAATCCATGATGTATAAGATCGAGGGTGAGGATCTGTATCTGATCGGAACAAGCGAGCATTCCATGATCGGAAAGTTTATTGATACGATCACACCGGAGGCAGAACTGCCGAAGACACTTACAAGCTATTCCCCGTGCTTCCGCAAGGAAAAGGGAGCGCATGGCATTGAGGAGCGCGGTGTTTACCGTATCCATCAGTTTGAAAAGCAGGAGATGATCGTTGTCTGCAAGCCGGAGGACAGCATGATGTGGTATGATAAGCTCTGGCAGAATACGGTTGATCTGTTCCGCTCACTGGATATCCCGGTGCGCACGCTGGAATGCTGTTCCGGCGATCTGGCGGATCTGAAGGTAAAATCCTGTGACGTTGAAGCATGGTCACCGCGTCAGAAAAAATACTTTGAGGTGGGAAGCTGCTCCAACCTTGGCGATGCGCAGGCGCGCCGTCTCGGTATTCGCGTAAAGGGCGCCGACGGAAAGAAGTATCTTGCGCACACACTGAATAACACTGTTGTTGCTCCGCCGCGTATGCTGATCGCATTTTTGGAGAATAATCTGAATGAGGACGGAAGTGTAAACATTCCGAAAGTGCTTCAGATGTATATGGGCGGAACCGAAAAAATCGTACCGAAACATTGAGGAAAGATTATGCACAGTTTTATGCGTTCCATTGGCTTTGGAAATCTTATCAACAGGAAACACACAGACGACCTGGTAAAGGAGGTCTGTGCTTCCTGTGATACCCGAAATGCCGTTCGTCTGGAAAACGGCAACGCGTTTGTGGAATACGTGAAGGAATTTGCGCCGCATTGCGGGATCGTTGTCTGTGGTGAGATGGATGAAAACGGGTTCCATATGGATTATTATTTTCCATATTTCAAAACGGATACTATCAGCAGCTATGCTGATCTTACGGTAGAAAAGCACACGGGAAAGGATTCCTTTGCCGGTGTGTGTGAAGATACCAGAATTGGCACGACAATTATATTTTATGTTGCAAATGCCGCCAGGTATCAGAAGGAAGCGATGCAGAGCAGCATGAAAAACGGTCATGTGAATGTTTCCTTTACGGCGCTTGCTTCCGAAGGAAAAATTCTTCTTCCTGTGAAAAAAAGCCCGGATCAGGCATTACTCGACATGGAAGCGACGAGCACACGCAGCCATTTGATTGCGGCTGCCAGAAACGGCGATGAAAATGCGATTGAGAGTCTGACAATGGAAGACATGGATATGTATAACATGGTGTCTCGCCGTATCATGAATGAGGATGTGTTCAGTATCGTGGAAACTTTCTTTATGCCATCCGGCATGGAATGCGACCGTTATCAGATTATGGGCGAAATCCAGTCGGTTGAAAAGATAAGAAACAAGCGGACAAAGGAATACATCTATCAAATGAACCTGCAGTGCAATAACATGTCTATGGACGTCTGCATCAACGAGGCGGATCTTCTGGGAGACCCGGATGTCGGACGCCGCTTTAAGGGAGAAATCTGGCTGCAGGGCAACATTAACTTTGTGTGATGTAAGCCTGCGGGATGGCGTTAATAAAAAATAAAAATAATGTAATAAACCGGAAAAAAGGGTTGCACTGAAACTTAAAAGAATGTAAAATAGATATATTACGAAACCGATGAAAACATGTCTGTTTTCATTGGTTGAAATGTCGCTATAGCTCAGTTGGATAGAGCGACCGCCTCCTAAGAGAAAGCCGAGGCATTCCCCAAAGGGAAAAAATGAAAAACAACT
>NZ_CAJKOX010000050.1 GCF_905201705.1 uncultured Marvinbryantia sp. | reverse complement strand
AGAAATGAAGGTATTGCGGAGGGTTACAGCAAAGGCTCTGCTGAAGGCTATTCCAGAGGTTCTGCTGAAGGCTATTCCAAAGGTTCCGCTGAAGGCTATTCCAAAGGTTCCGCTGAAGGCTATTCCAAAGGCTCTGCAGATGCGCAAAAAGCTGCTACCCAGCTTGCTCTTCTCCTGGTGCAGGATGGACGTATCGCTGATCTGGAACGTATTGCCTCCGATCCAGTTTATTATCAAGAACTTTTGAAAGAATACGGGCTGGACTGAACAAAGAAAGACGGAAGGATACTCTGAAATGCAAAAAAGAATTTACACTCGTAAGATTTTTACCTTTGTTTAAAATTGTATTTTTCTGCGCATTATGCTAGAATAAACTAAAGTTATTCACACAATACTTCAGGAGGGCTACTTATGAATATTGCCATCATATTTGCAGGCGGAAGCGGCATCCGTATGGGTACCGGTGTCCCGAAACAATTTTTGGAAATAAACGGAAAGCCTGTCATTATACACACACTACAGCTTTTCGAATATCATGAAGACATTGACCGAATTTATCTTGCCGTATTAGAGGACTATATCGATTATATGGAAGAGCTTGTTGAAGAATATCACATCAGCAAGGTACGTTGTATTCTTCCGGGCGGCGAAACCGCACAGGATACCATTTACAACGCGTTAAAAAAAGCCGAATCAGAAAATGCTCCCGACTCCATCGTACTAATTCACGATGGTGTGCGTCCTTTTGTCTCCTATGATACTATTTCTGCCAACATCAGCGGCGTGAAAGAATTTGGAAATGCAATTACTTCCACTCCCTGTTTTGAAACCATTTTAATCAGTGAAGACGGTACATCCGTTGATTCTGTACCCTACCGCAAAAGTACGTATGCAGCGCAGGCTCCGCAAAGCTTTTATTTAAAGGATATCATTGCAGCACATGACACTGTACGCGCACGACCGACACGCTATGAAAATATGGTAGACGCATGCACCATCATTAAAAGTCAGGGTATTGAGGCACATATGATTTCTGGAAATCGGGGAAATATTAAGGTTACTACTCCAGAAGATGTATATATGTTCCGTGCGCTTTTACAATACCAGGAAAATGAACAGGCTTTTGGACTCGGTCTGACCGGAAGAAACAAAGCCCGCATTAATGAAGCTCTGAAAAAACAGTCAAAATTAAAATAAGGAGATTATATCATGACTACTTCTGTCTTAGAAAGCCCGGTTGATTCTGTTTTGCAGCAGGATCTTGAAGAACTGGTTCGGATTCTGCCATTAGATGATTTGAAAAATTCCACTGTTTTTATCACAGGTTCTACAGGTCTGATAGGTTCGCAGATCGTTAAAATGCTTGCCTGTGCGAATCGGCTTGTCGGCACAAATATAACAATTTTAGCTTTCGCACGCGATATAAAAAAAGCAGAAAAGCTTTTTGGCAATTTACTTGAACATCGTAATTTCCAGTTAGTTATCGGCGACGTTAACGATACCATCCGCTATGACAAAGAAGTCGATTACATTATACACGGCGCCAGTGCTACCAGTTCTAAATTTTTTGTTGAAAGGCCCGTGGAAACCATTACAACAGCTATCGACGGTACCAAAAACATCCTCGACTTTGCAAGAAATAAACATGTAAAAGGTTTTCTTTATCTTTCCTCACTGGAGGTATATGGCATCCCTGACAAAGATGCCGGTTCCATTAAAGAAGATTCCTATGGGTATATTGATCCTCTTCAAGTAAGAAGCAGTTATTCCGAGGGAAAACGTATGGTGGAATGTCTTTGTGTTTCATACGCCTCTGAATATGACATTCCTGTTAAAATTGCACGGCTTTCTCAAACCTTTGGTGCAGGAGTCGACTACAACGACGGAAGAGTATTTGCGGAATTTGCACGCTGTGCGATAGAGCACAAAAATATCACGCTTCATACGGCAGGCAACACGGTACGTACCTATTGCTATACCAAAGACGCTATTGCTGCTCTGTTTTATATCCTTTTACGCGGAATTCCCGGACAGGCTTATAATGTGACAAACGAAAATACAAAGTGCTCCATTCGTGAAATGGCTCAGTTGGTATGTGATATTTTCCCAGACAGCGGAATTTCTGTGTGCTTTGATACTCCGAGCGAAATATCCTCATATGGCTACAATCCAGAAATGATCATCGCATTGGACAGTTCAAAACTCCGCAGTCTCGGCTGGAACGCGACTGTAGATTTGAGTGAAATGTTCAAACGTATGGTTGACAGTTTCCAACTTCGAAAGGTTTCATCATAATATACAGGGTAAGGTCTTCGAAAAGCCTTACCCTGTTTTTTATTTTTCTTTCTTCAAAATAGGAGCAATTTTTATTCCCATCACCCACTTAAACGGATATTCAAAGATTTTTAAAGACAGCAAAAATGTAAATGCAACGAGCAATATCACCAGCACAATTTTTCCTATATCAGAAGTAAACATTCTCCACCACTCATATTTCAGCCAGGCCAAATACCAGAAGCGATGCAGAATATATACCTGAAGTGTTCTGCTTCCAAATTTTGTAAAAAATGTTTGTTTTCTGGGCACCCATACAAGAAATGCTCCTCCAAGCAATATAGCAGACACGTAAAACAGCGCCCTTGCGATCCAGTATAAATAAACGGAAGAAATTCCAATGTTATCAATCGCAAAATAATTATAGCTGCATTCAAGAATCCTGCCCGGAATCATTTTTGCGTACTTGTACGCAATCATTGCGAATCCAATAAACACCAATGCTGCCGCAAGCTTGATTCCTTTTTTATTCAATAACTTTTCAATATTCTCTTTTGTGCTGTAATAACCCAATAGGAAAAACGGAAAATGAACCATTACACGCTGCAGCGCAAATGTCCCGTCTGCCGCTCTATCGTATCCCACCAACAGACCGCACAAAAATGCAAAAGGAATTACAAACCCTCTTTTCAATTTTGCATAATACGGCAACAAAATATGCCACGCTACAAGACCTTGTAAAAACCAAAGTGAACTTCTTGCTTTAAAAAAACTGTAGTCTATCTTCTCTTTCAATACCAGGACTTCAAAAGCCGTCACTGCTATCTGCGAAAAAACATATAACATCAAATACGTAAAAGGCTTTTGTATATTAAATCTGTCATCTTTCACGTAGCTTTTTGCAAAATACCCCGATATAAAAATAAAGGTTGGCATATGAAAGGTGTTTATTATATACCATAGCATAGTTGCTATTCTTGAGTAGCTTTTTAATTGAGAAATACCATGTGCCAGCACTACCAACATTATCAGCAAAAACTTGGCATTATCAAAAAAATAATCTCTTTTCTTAGCAGTATCCATTCATTTTTCCCCTTTTAGTTTCATCCATATAGTTTTCTACTGCCTCATATATTCTATGACAATTTTCAAAATCATCATATGCAAAAAAGTCGTCCGCACGTTTTACATACATTTCCTTCATCTTACATTGATTTTTCATGTATTCGCAAAGATTCTCCACGATTTCCTCATGATTTTGACATATAGGGCCAAACCCCATTGTCTCATAAATCAATCCCCCTGCTTCATAATGCGGCGGAAGCGTATCTGGATGATAATAAAGAATCGGCTTTCTCATATACGCAAAATCAAACTGTACACCCGAATAATCTGTAACCATGAGACTGGATTCTGTTAGTATTTTTTCATAGCTCATATTCCCGGTTGCCTCCACGATCTGAACATAATCATTTCGTTCATAATCTACCGATTGCGCGCTCATTGCCGGATGCAGAAGATAAATAATCCGATACCCACACTCTTTTGCGCAGGAAATCAGCTTTGCGTCATTAATTAAGCCATTGTAAATGCGATAATACTCGCTATCTTTAAAGTGCGTATTATGGGTCTTTTTTACATACGCAATTCCGCTGTTTACAACGTCTCGCCGCCACGTTGGTGTTATCAGAATCTGCTTCTGGTCATTATTTTTCAGACCGTCATACCTTGCCATTCCCACAAGCGAAATATCACTTTTGCGATAATCATATATCGGGTGCATAATATTCTGAACTTCATATTTTGAAGCGCAGCAATAAAAGTTTGTGTTGTCAAATGTTCTTCCCTGATATTGAGCAATCTTCTGAATAGTCAGTCCATGCTGAATACATACCAGCTCTGCATTG
This sequence comes from uncultured Marvinbryantia sp., assembly GCF_905201705.1. Taxonomy (GTDB): domain Bacteria; phylum Bacillota; class Clostridia; order Lachnospirales; family Lachnospiraceae; genus Marvinbryantia. Next base: position 22,290 of record NZ_CAJKOX010000050.1, on the reverse strand, counting down.
AAAAGATCTCTTATATAAGGCTGTATTTTCTTAGGCAGCCCACAATACGAAATAATAGTAGCATGCGTGGCCAAAACAGTTTCTGACAAAAGCGCCATTAATTGACACTTCAGTGATTCATGAATCAGTATATTTTCTCCGTTTGCTTTCATCCTTTCATAATCCGGGCTGTCTTTTTGAATAACATAAAAGATTTTGATGTTTTTCTGGTGTTCATGCAGATAATGGTACATATATTCTCCATTATCTCCTGCCTTATAAATCTTATCAAATGTCAGCCAAATTCTTTTGTTTTTATAAAATGGTTTTGCCAAATGGTACAAAACTCTCAGTTTTACCGCATCATGTGCTGTCTTCTTATCAACACATTTTTTCATAATTTCCCGGCAAAGCTTCAGCTCACGCACCAGCTTCCGTAACGCAGTGGTTTTCAAAGTCCATAAAGAGCCTTGATACCTGTATAAAATACAGTTTGGCGCATATTCCCAATAACCATGTCCCGGGATAGCGTTTGACAGTCTCCCTGCCGCCTTTGGAAAGGAAAGACCCAGTTTGCATTTTCTGCCATTTACTATCAGATAAAATGTAATCTGTTGTTTCCGCTTTTCCTTATCTAATGGTATGCTGATATGGAAAGGGAATTTACGTGCATATGTTACACCAAAGCATTTTAGCAGAGGGTAAGCCTGCGTCGGTGTAATATCAATTCTTTGCCCATCAATTTCAGCAAAAATCTGAATCTGATCTGCATCTAAGAAATCAGAAAGCGTTGTTACCGCATCTATTTCTAAACAGGAGTTTCTCAGATTGATCGCATGTACTAAAACTGTCTCTCTACTAATCTTTTTTATCGTACTAAGTTTTTCAAACTCGTTTATAACCCCACCCAATTTTTCAGGTCTGTTGATTTTAACGGCAAAGTCCGACCCCATATCAATGATACGATATGGTACGCCAAGTTTTTCTGTTTTCAGCCTTATAAAGAAGAACTTTAGGGATCTTGGAATGTTATAGGTTCCAATTGTTATTTTCTGTAAAATAATGTCTTCATCAATATACATTAACAGCTCTTGACAGTTTTTTAAAAACTCTGAGAGCTGTTCCCGATCAAGCATATTCTTGTTTCTGTCGTTTGAATTGCAATGAAATTTTGCATACATCAAATACAACACACATGCCATCACAAAACGTCTCTGTTCATATGTTTCTCCACCGTAATCCCGCACAAAAGGAGTCAGCACATGTCTCACAGACCAGCTATACCATTCCATCTGATACTGATAAAGATTTGTTGAGAAGTCATCTTCCTCACCAATATAATATTTCAAACAATCATTTGCCAGGAAAAAATACTCTGGTTTTTTCAAAAACAGCTTCATCAAAAAAATATATGGAAATTCTATCCCCATATCCTCTTGAAACTGAATCGTCTGAAAGATATCCCTCTTAAAAAAATAACCCTTCAACTGAAACTGCATATTTTTCGTTTCATTAAAAACATTCATTCGTTTTGTTTTTTGCGGAGCAATCGCATAATTTATGGTATTGCCTTGCATATCGATAAAAACCGGACGCACGCTGACAACATCCACCTGTTTTTCTTCAAACATTTTTACTGCTTTTTGAACAGCCCCATCCGTATACATTTCTCCTGCACTAATAAACGCAATATTTTTTCCTTTCGCAGACAGTGCTTCCTCATTATAATGTACTGCCCGATGTCTATTTGCCTCCTTTAAAATAACTTCGCAATCTGAAAAGTTTTCTAAAGCTTTACGGCACTCACATCTGCTTTCTTCAGAATTAACAAAATCCAAGATTATCGCTTCTGTTTGACTGGCAATTTCCGGATTCTTCCGAAAAATGCTTTCCAACGTGTTCTGCAACGAACCTTCCGATATCAAGCTGATAACAACTGTTAATTTTTTGTCCAAACCCATATTCTTTCTCTCCATTTTTATTTTTGTATACTAACCGGAAGCTTCTTCCCATTTTCATCTATAGTAATTCCAAGATCCGCTCTGTCGCATGTCCGTCACACGCGCTCATAAATTTATTTTTAAAGTCAACCACTTTCTGCCTGTCAAATCTGGTATCCAGATTTTTTATATAGTCTATCATTTCTTCTGTCGTTTTGCAAGTCGGACCGGGCGTCATCTCTGCGTAATCGTAGTAGAACCCGCGCCAATCGTAATATTCCTCCAGATCATATGCGAAGAACAGCATCGGGCGCTCAAAAAGAGAGTACTCAAACACCAGCGAGGAATAGTCGGATATGCATACGTCGCTCACCATCAGCAGCTCCTCGATCGTCATATCCGCAGTCAGATCGATTGCAAAGTCCTTTAAGCTCTCCGGCACAACCGGACGGTTCTTCACAAATGGGTGATGCTTGAATACCAGCACATATTCCTCCCCAAGTGCCTCATGCATCTGCTCCAGATCCATTTCTTCCGGGGAATACGCCTTTGCCACACGCCCGCGGTAGGTCGGCGCATAGAGAATGACTTTTTTATCCCTGCTCGCAGGAACCAGACGATGAATTTTTTCGTAAGCCGCTGCGATCGCCGCCTGATCGTAAAACACATCGGTGCGGCTAATACCTGTCGCCACAATATCCTCCTTGCGGTCTTCCATGTGAAAGGCCTCGGCATACGCCCAGATCACCTCCGGGCTGCTGACCGTCACCAGCGAAAAATTTTTGTGAAGAGGGAAGCGCATCAGCTGCTTATAGGAGCCGCCGAACTGCTTCTGCGCCGTGCTGAATCCAAAGCGTTTGAATGCCCCGCAGGCATGCCAGGTCTGGATGACCTTTGTCTCCGGCCGCAGCGGAATGCAGCTGATCAGAGAGGATGAGTCATTAATGAATACATATCTGGCGGTGGCGATCTCCTTCAGCGCTGCAAGACTGTTTTTACATTGCTGGCCGCGGGACGCCAGCTCACTGCCTATGCAGCACACCGTAAACCGATACTTTCCCTCTCTCTGGAGCGCGTCGTAAATACGCTGAAAATTGTCTGTCAGCTCCATCATACGGATTTCCAGGAACACGATCTTATCTTTCTGCACCGCTTCCCTGCTGTACTTCCGGTAACTGAGCGGGTACAATATCTTCTGTGTCGCAGTATTATAGCAACGCGCCAGCAATCTTCTGAAAAACACAGCCACCCGCCAGCTAATGCCATGCACAACCTTCTTTACCAACTTCATAACGATTCCTCTACTTATTTCTGCCTAGTTTCTTTAAAATCCATTTCACATACGTATCCATCCGCCGGAGCTTCAGCAGCATTTCCAGTGATTTCACCTCTTCATACTGCTTTCTTAGCATTTCTCTGTCCTGCCACGCCTCCGAAAGCCTGCGCGCCTGCTCCTGTGCAGGGACAGAGAAAAAGGGCTGCAGCGCCGGCTGCAGAGACAGCTCCTGCAACTTTCTGTCGTAGGGGCGTGTCTCGTCCGCTCCCATGTCAAACGTATGTGCAAGTCCGTTTTCCTCCAAAAAGCCCCTGTAATTCTCAAAACGCTCCCTGTGACCGTCATACAGGCGCGTATAATCCGCTTTGTCATAAAGCGTAAATATATTGTCCTCTTCTTTTAAATCCTGATAATTGATATGCGGGATATTGTGATAGCGCACCAGCTCCGAGATACGGTAATCCGACACGATCACATAAGCCGGCGTTCCGGCAAGCAGCGCCGCAATGTTTCCGTGAATACGGCTGCCGAACGAAAAATCCTTTTCGCGCAGATATCCGACCCACGACTGGACGTTCACAAAGGCGCGCGCCTTGTCCTGCATGTACCAGGGATGACACGACTGCGCCGGGTACCCTTCAGTGATCTTTTTATATTTTCCTTCCGGGAACGGCGTTCCGTAATACATCAGTCTGATCTCGTCCGTGATCTGAGGCACATAAGTGAAATCCTCAAACTGCTTTACATTGCTGCGCATAAATGCGTGAATCGGCTCCGGAAGGTCGATCTTCCAGTTTACGCTCACCGACGATTTTCCGTTAAGCTCCTTCTTCCTGATTTCCGGCAGCTTATCACCGTTCCAGAACATCGACGGACAGCCGATCACCCGGTGATGCTTCCCCTCCCGAAAACCAAGACGTGTCAGATATGCCGAGGTTTCCTCCCCGCGCGTTCCAACCACCGCCGATTTATCGAGAATCGCTTTGACAAATTCCTTCACCGTCTCATCAAAGGAATTTTTTTCTTTTAACGGATTTGCAAAGGTCGCCGAAATGCCCACGCCGATCACAATACAGGGAACCTTCAGTTTTTTGATAAACTTCGTGATGGTCTGGAGCTCCCACTGAAAGGAAGGCCGAAAGGCATTTGCAAACGGAAATATTACACAGCTGTACTCCGCATTGATGCGCCTGACATTTTCATCCGTCAGATCGCGTCTGGTATTAAAAACGTCGATCTGCACATCCTCCGTCATCAGTGCACGCATAATACTGTTAATAAAAATCATATTACCGGCATTTGTGCCGATCTTATCATCCCGCAGCACGCTTTGCGCGTCCCAGTTATCAAAGGGCGACATATGCGCCCGGATCAGTATTTTCTTCATAGAAAGTCCTCTATTCGTTCCAGATCATAATCGTTTTTCCGATCATCTTGTGGATGTCCGCCTCAAATGCTTTCACAATATCCTGAATGCTGTTCACCTTCATCTGTGTGCCGACGATGTTCTCCAGATAAAACGGAATGTCCGGATTCTCTTCATAGAGCTTCATCAGCCCCTCATAATCCGCTCTGCCGCTGCGGCTGTTTCCAAAGAAACGCAGCCCCTTCTCCAGAACCATCCTAGTGTTGATCGGCACCGGATCCTCGCTGACTCCCAGCAGGCTGACCGTCCCCTCCGGACGGATGCGGTCGATGATCTGGTCGATCGCCTTCGCGGAGGCGCTGCTTCCCACACACTCAAATGCATGATCTACCTGCAGTCCTTCCGGTATCTGCGAGACAAGAAAGGTATCGTCCGCAAAGGAAAAATCGCTCAGCTTATTGCGGTTGACGCCGAAAATATACACCTTTGAGCCCGGCAGCATTTTTTTCAGCAGAAGTGATGTGATGTAGCCAAGATTGCCATCCCCCCAGACGCCGATCGTATCGCGCCTCTCATGCGAAAAGCGCAGAAAGCGCCGGACGGCATGATAGCTCACCGTCACGATCTCTGTGAATGCCGCGGTGATCTTGTCGATCCCCTCCGGGAGCAATACCACTCGGTCCGGCAGCAGAGAAACATACTCCTGCATAAAGCCGTCCTTACTGCTTCCGCAGAATTTCGTCGACCGCAGATAATTCTCCGCGATCACCGGATCTGTCTCACACGGATGGTTCGGGATCATGACCACCTCATCCCCGATCCGAAAGCTGCCGGTCGGGTCGTAGACCACCCTTCCGATCCCCTCGTGGATCAGCGCCATCGGCAGCTTTGCGCGCAGCACCGCCTCCGGGCGCGTTCCCTGATAGTAGCGCTGGTCGGCGTGACAGATGGACAGATGCGTCGGGCGCACCAGCACATGCCGGTCATCCAGCTCAATATTTTTAAATACGACCTCAAACTGTCTGGCAGCCTTTAGCTGATAAACAGTATTTAGCATATCAGTTTCCTCCTAACAAAGACTCCGCCACGCGCAGATCATGCGGATACGTGATCTTGATGTTGAATACTTCCCCCTCTACCAGGTACACCGGCTCTCCCTTCAGGACCAGGATCTTGCAGGCGTCCGTAAGAATTGCCTTTTCCTCCTCCGTCAGCGCCATATAAACATCCCGCAGCTTTTTCGCGCGAAAGCTCTGCGGCGTCTGCCCCTGATACATTTTCGAGCGGTTCGGGATACTGGTGATCTGTTTATTATCCGCACTTTCCACGATCGTATCCGTCGCCGGGATCACCGTATCGCAGGCTCCCATCTCCTTTGCATAGCGGATATTATCTTCCAGGATCCGGTGCGTGACAAACGGCCGCACGGAATCGTGCGTAACGATCACCGTATCCTCATCCAGCCCATAATTTTTCTCAATATGACGGATAGAGTTCATGATCGTCTCATTGCGCGTCTCCCCGCCCTGGATCACATCTATCCGACTGTTCATCGGGATATACCTGCGAATGACGTCCTGCGTGTAATTCATCCACTGCCGCGGTGAAAGCACAATAATCCGCTCAAAAGTAGGATTTACCACAAATTTCTCGATCGTATGAACGATAATCGGCTTTCCGCCGATCTCCATAAACTGCTTCGGCTTTTCAATATTGCCCATGCGGCTGCCGATCCCGCCCGCAAGCACTACGCCATATACATTGCTTCCCATCGTCCGTTTTGTCTCCTTTTTCATTTACATACTTCCAGTATGCGCTCCGTCACACACTCACATGCATGTCCGCTCTCGCAGCTTCCCATCTCGCGGTGATGCCGCCGGATATCTTCTCTGGCGGCCTCCGCATCATAATTTATAATCTCGCTCTCCAGTTCCTTCTGATCCTTCGCCCTCGCGAACGGCCACTGATGAATATCCGTATAGAATCCCGTTTTTTCCAGATACTCTTTCAGATCCGGCACAAACAAAAAACAGGGCCGGTATAGGAAAGAATAATCCCATACGGCTGAAGAGTAATCTGTGATCATCATATCCGCCGCACACAAAAGCTCCTGCATATCCGGGTAATCGCCCGCCTGCAGAATGCCGCTTCCTGTCACGCAGATGGACGCCCCGCCGTTCTGATAGCGATGAGCACGGAACAATATGTGCCATTTCGTGCCGTCCCGCTCCAGCGTTTTCAGAAGAGCGTCTCCGTCCAGCACGATCCTCTGCGAGGGCGTGCGGTAGGTAGGCGCATAGAGCACCAGCTTATCTTCCTGCGGAATACCGTAATATGCCCGCACCCTTACTGCCGGCTTATCTGTATCTCCCGTCACCAGACTATCGTTGCGCGGCATCCCGCACTCCAGGATCTCTCCCTGATAATGAAACGCCCCGCGAAAAAGATAGTCCGTCGCCCGTTTGCAGGTGGACAGAAACAAACTGATATTCTCCGCGCAGAATGCCAGCTTTTTGCGCTGCAGCCTGTTTGCATCCTCGTAGTTATCCTTCAGACGCTTATAAGCGCCGCCGCCGTGCCAGGTGTTGATCAGATACTGCTGTTTCCGAAACGGAAACCACGGCGCGTAGGATCCGCTCGTCACGATCACCTTCGCCGTCATTAAATAATAGAAGGAGCGCAGACTGTAATGCTTCAGAAATGTGATGTCCGCACCCTCTTTTCCCTGATAGCGCTTCGGATCCGCCACAACCCAGTAAAGTGCAAACCTTCCCGGGTATTCCCTGCGGATGTGCTCGCAGATATACTTCGGATTGCAGCTATATTCGTAAGCATCCCCGCCGGTCAGCCCCGCAAACACAAGCCTGTCTTTTTTCACAGGAAACAGCCGCAGCGGAAAAAGAAACACCATCAGCGCATAAGAATAGACAATTTTCAAAAAATCCTTCATCCGATTTTCTCCTGGTATCATATTATCACATCCGCCGCAAAGAATCTACCCAGAAACCCGCATATTTCAAAATCCCGTGCAGCGCGTAGCTGACAAAGCACGCTGCGGACTTTAAAAATCCGAACCCCAGAAGGCGGTACACCTGGAAGGTCATCCTTGCTGATTTCGCCTTGCTGCCGGATTTTCCGGTATTACTGAGACGGTATTTCAGCAGCGGCTCGTTTACCGCGCACGCCGTCTGATACTTCTGCAGGATGCGCAGCCATGTCAGATAATCCTCATGCGCTTCCTCATGCTCCATCGGGAATTCGCGCAGGACCTCCGTAAGCGCCAGCACGGAGGAGCAGTTAATACTGTTTTGCCCAAGAAGATTCCGGTAGCTGATGCGCTCTTTTACCGGGATCACCTTTCCGGTCCGCATGCCGTCCGGACGCACAAGCTCCCGTGCCGTCCCGCACAGTACGCAGCCGCTCTCCTGCATTCTGGCGAGCTGCTTTTTCAGTTTGCCCGCTTCCCACCAGTCATCCGCGTCCAGAAACGCCGTATATTTTCCGCGCGCAAGCGAAACGCCGCGGTTTCTGCTCTCCGCTGCCCCGCAATTTTTTTCATTCTTCACATAAAAAACCACAGGGCTATGCGCGTAGTCGTCCATCACACGCGCCAGTCCGTCCTTTGAGCAATCATCGATCACTATGATCTCCAAATCAACGTCCTGTGCGAGCGCCGATTCCACTGCCTGCCGGATCGTACCGGCACAATTGTATGCCGGTATCACGACAGAAACAAGCGGTCCGTCCATAATACGCCTCCATTGTCCTGCTGGTAATTAAAATTTATCGTTATCGTTTTCCTTTTCATTTTCCTTCGTCGCTGCCGTCACCTGCCACGGCTCTACCCCCTCCGTGTTTTCCTTCTGAAAAAGGATCTTGAAGGTAAGCATCAGAAGCTTGATATCCTGCAGCACTGAGTACGTCTCAATATAGGTGAGGTCAAGCTTCAGCTTGTCATACGGCGTCGTATTGTATTTTCCATAGACCTGCGCATAACCGGTAAGCCCCGCCTTCACCTTCAGACGGTAATCAAATTCCGGTATCTCCCTCCGGTACTGCTCCGCGATCTCCGGGCGCTCCGGGCGCGGTCCCACAAGCGACATATCACCCTTTAATATATTGAAGATCTGCGGAAGCTCATCAAAATGAATGTTGCGGATGACTCTTCCCACTGGCGTGATACGATCGTCTTCCTTGCAGGCGAGCCGGGCGCCGGATACCTCCGACTCCACCTTCATGCTGCGGAATTTCAGAATATAAAACACCTTTTTATCTCTGGTCAGACGCGGCTGCTTATAGAACACCGGGCCTCCGTCATAAGCCTTGATAAGCGCCGCAATGATCAGCATAACCGGTGACGCCAGAACCAGTCCGATCAGTGAGAATACAATATCCATGGCGCGCTTTACAAAAAGCTGCTCCGCCGTCAGTCTGCGGTTGCGGGACAGCAGCAAGGTGGTATCAAACAGATGGATATCGTCTGAATTTCTCAGCAGGATATCTGACAGCTTCGGAATGCTGTAGCAGCGAATATCCTTCTCAAAGCAATATTTGAGCAGCACGTTCCGTTCATGGGAAGGCATATCCGCCAGGATCACCGCCGGGTATTCATCAATCTTCTTTTTTATATATTCTTCTCCGCGGGACAGGTGAACCTGCTCGCAGATATTATACTTATCCTCGCGCGAGGAGATCTTCTTTACCAGATCGCGCGGATTTCGCTTGCCGTATACCAGCAGCATCCTGCGCGGAGGATAGATCCGTGCGTACACCCAGCGCATTCCAACCACCCATATAACGACGATCACCAGATCGATCGCAGTCATATAGAAGAACGGAACCACATTTGTTCCAAATTTCCAGCGTCCGATCAGCGCCATCTGCAGGTATGTGATGATGTTTACGCACACAATCGACAGGATCTGTGAAAACAAAACCTCAAACACACGCAGATATCCGACCTTAAAGCCTCCGTAAATACGGAAAAATAGATACAGCATCAGCGCATACTGTCCGATGATAACATAATTGCCGCGCACAAACCCCCTGCCGATCGTCTCCGTTCTCGCGAAGCATTTAAACCAGACAACCGCAAAAATCGCGGTTTCCAGCGCAAGTATCAATACGGAGGCTAAAAACATAATGATTCTCTTATAATGTTCTCTTTTTCCCATATCGACTCCCTCTATTTTCCTTTTTCGTCTGCTTATTTTTACATCAAGTCACATTCTACAACATTTTTCTGCAAAATACAACTTCAAACAGCTGGCAATCGTTACTGTTCAGGTCAGGACTTTGCATTCACTGCGACGCGCAGCTAGTCCTGTGGGCAAAGTCCGTAAGAAAGTGATACAGGTGTGAGCAAATCCCATTCGCGGAGCGAATTTTAAATGGATTTGCGAATGTTACTGTGAACAACGTGAACAGTAACTGGCAATCACTTCACTCTGTAAACCGTGAAAGAATCCGTCCGCCCGACTATCCAGCAGCCTGCTGCCAGGAGCCGCTCATCCGTATTATATTCTGTTTTAATAACGAGATAATCCGCTTTTGACCGCGCAAGCGTCCTCTGCAGGATGTGTGTGGAGATTTTCAGCTTTCCGCCCTCCACCAGGGTCAGCATACGATGCTGTACGATACGCGAATTCGTGTTCAGCTCCAGCTCGCCGTCAAACCGATAAGTCGTACGCGAAATTACATTACAGATGGTCGGATCCTGCAGACGCAGGGAGCGGACCAGATCGGAATCACACGCTACCTTCGGCCGCTTTTTCTCTTTATCTTCACTGATAATCTCACAGATATCCGCCGATTCCCTGTTTATATAGCTCACCTGTCCGAGTTTTACAAAGCTGCCGCTTCCTATATAGGGGACTCCCGCCAGCGCGATCACCGCCATCACAACTGCTGCCGCCGCAATTTTGCGGATCATGTTTTTCTGCATGATAATAATATCTACGGCCGCATAGCCCAGCATTGGTATCACTGGTATCATCCACAGAAAACGGTAATAGGTTTCCGTTCCTATCGCCTTTCCCGCCAGCAAAAAGACTGCCTGATTAAAGACAAACAGGCATGCCGCCGCGATCGTCAGCAGCGCACTGCGCCGGTTTCTTTTGTCCGCCCGCACAAGCAGCCATGCGATTACCGCAAGAAATAACGGGAAAAACCATGTTTCACCGTTGTACCTGCGAAATACCTCAATAACATTTGTCACTCCGTCCATATATTATATTCCTATTCTGATTATTTTCATATTATATAACAGATAAACCACAAGGTAAACCGCATTCGGGATCATGCAGGACAGATAAAAGCCCGCCTGCCGCCATTTTTTTTCGCGTATCAGCACCGGAACCATCATTACCGTGATCAGAGCCGGCGCCGTCACCAGCGCACTCATGGATACGGGAACACTCCCAAGCGCCGTGATAAACAACATCAGCTTCGTCTCCTTTTTGCCGCTGTCCCGCCAGAGCATCAGACAGAGCAGAAACAGGAACGGCAGGAGAAGATTCGCGCAGTACGCCTTCGCCTCCAGTGCGCGGTTTAGCAAAAATTCCGACGTCGTAAAAATGCTCTGATAAAAAAAGTTTAAGATCACCGCCGCGATCACCATTCCTGCCGCACAGGCAGGCACCTGTCTTTCGGTCAGGCGCTGCCGGTAGCGCTCTCCCGAAAACAAGAAACGCCCGATCTCAAAAATTACCATATTAGCCAGCACTGCCAGCAGTCCGCCCTGGACGATCTTTGCATAATAGATCACGCGCACCTGCAGAAGCCTGCACCATACCGCTGCATGCATATAAAAAGACGACAGCGCATATCGGAAATCCAGAAAATACGCCTTTTTCCCGTTTTCCCCAACGTATCTGTACATAGTATCCGTGGTGACACTGTTTCCGATCGTCCCCACATAAGCAGCCGTATCCCAGCCCAGATAATCATTTGTTATAATGTAATACATCTGCACGGCAACTGCCAGGATCATCGCGGCGTATATCAGAAAATATATACCCCTCCTGCCCGCACATTCACGCCTCTGATATGCCGCGCCCGGCCGGCCATCTCCGTGTGCAAATCTTCCCCTCTTTCGTTCCAGGAGAAGCCAGCACACAAGCACTGCCCCCGTTGTAATGCCCCAGAGCAGGGAAAGCAGCGACAAATGCTGCTTGCAAAGGATCAGCGGCAGCGCCTCCAGCTGAAAGAGACTGTGATAAACAAAAACCCCCGCCAGCAGGGTCATTCCCGCATTTGCCTCTCCCTTCACGGCAAGAAATAAGACTCTTCCGAAACACCAGTACAGAAAAAGCAGCAGCAGAATTGCCAGCAGGCAGGCACCGATTTCTATCTTCATATTCATAGTTTCCTTTACCTGTTTATTGTTCCTATTGTACAGGAAATGTCCCATTTTATCAAGCACAAGAATTTTACAGGAGTTTATCTAAAGATTTTTTTAAGAATTGTTCCTGTTTTTCCGCTTGCTAACAACACTTGAATATGTTAAAATTTAGTTAACACAAATGTTACAATTATTTATGAGGGAGTGAATACAACATGAAAAAGAAACAGTTCTTTGTATCCCTGTTTCTGCTGTTTTGTATGGTGTTCGCCCTGTCGGCGGCGGCTTCGGCTGCGACCCCCAAAAACAAATGGGTAACTACCGGCGGATACACCTATTATTACAACAGCAAGGGAGTAAAGGTAACGGGCGGTCCACGCTCTTTGAAAAAGGACGGTAAGACCGGTCTGTTCCTGTTTGACTCCAAAGGACGGCTGGTAAAGAATCGGCTCACCTATGTGAAAAGCACGAAGAAGCTTTATCTCAGTCAGGCGGACGGTCGTCTCCTCACCGATTTCGGCACCTGGAAGGGGCAGACCTATTACGGCACCAGCAAAGGTTATCTGCGGACCGGACTGCAGCAGTACAACAAAAAATACTATTATTTTACCCCTGTCAAGGTAAATGCCAAAGGTCAGGTCAGTACCGCGAGCGGCCGTGCCGTCAAGCGCACCTGGAAACACATTGGCAAATATTACTACTATTTTAATGGAAGAGGCAGAGCGTATCACGGCGCTGCATACACCATCGACGGCGCCACCTACTATTTCGATAAAAACGCGCACCGCGTCTCCGGCATACAGAAGATCGGCGATTATTACTACTGCTTCCATATCAAGACCGCCAAAATGGTATACGGCTGGAGAACGTACAAGGGGCAGCGCTACTATTTCAATCAGAAAAATAAAGGGCGCGCCTGCACGAACGGCAGATATAAGATCGACGGAAAATATTATTATTTCAACTATTCCGGCGTGCAGCAGACCGGCTGGGTCGTTGTCGGCACAAAGCGCTACTACTACGATCCGAAAAACAAGGGAGCGCAGGTTTTCGGCAAGAAGACTATCAACGGCAAGTCCTACAACTTCGGCACAAAAGGCTATGTCACCTACACGCCAAGCGGAAATATGACGATCCGTGTAAACAGGAAAAATAATGTAGTCACCATCTACGACGGCAATACCCCGGTAAAGGCTATGGCATGCTCTGTTGGTCTGAACAACGCCACCCCGACCGGTACCTTCTATATCCGGACGCACTACAAATGGTGGACGCTGAACGGACCGTCAATGGGACAGTATTGCAGCCACATTTGCCCGCCGGGGACGTACTTCAGCGACTACCTCTTCCACTCGGTACCAATGAACGGAACGTCCCGCAACCAGTACAACGTAGCGGCAAGCGATTTCAACAAGCTCGGTCAGGCAGCCTCCCACGGATGCATCCGGCTTTGCGTTGCCGATGCAAGGTGGATCTACTATAATTGTCCAATCGGCACAAAGGTAGTTATTTCCGACAAGGAAGCAATGCCGCTCGGAAAACCCACTGTCCAGAAAATGAAAGCAGGAACAGTCGGAAAGGATCCGACCGATATCTGGGTAAATCCATAATAAATACGAATAAATATGAAGCAAGGAGGAAGAGCATCCGCTCTTCCTCCCGTTTTTTATTTCCCATCTTTAGCTGTAGAAGCTCTTCTTCTATTCTCCCAAACCATCCATGATCAGCCTGCCAAGGTTCTCCAGAGCCTCGCCCTCGTCCGGTCCGTCGCAGGAGATCGTAATGCTGTCGTTGCACTTCACGCACGCGCTGAGCACACTGAGCACGCTCTTGGCATTGACCTGCGTGTCTGCAAAGGACAGTGTGATGGCCGATTTATATCGGATCGCCTCCGTACACAGCATTGCCGCCGGCTTCAGATGCAGTCCTGCATGATTTCTGATCACAAACGTCTGGCTTACCATAAGCTATTCCTCCGTCTGAAGCTCTACTTCCGCTTCCTGTTCTTCCTCTTCTACATTTACCACAATAGATACCTCGGCGCCCAGCTCACAGCCCTCCGGCACCTCCACCGTTACCGGCAGAGTATAGCTGCCATTCGCCTGACATCCCGAAAGATCGATCTCGGCCTTAATATCCTCCACATCAATCTCGCCCAGATGCTCCTCCGTAGAGCGGATATTGATCGCAAGCTTATCTGTCGGAGAAAAGATCAGTCTCTTTCCGGCAGGCGCATTGTTCAGCGTCAGCTCAGATACCGGAAATTCGATCGTTTTGCTCCCCACCTCGTCAATCGTCACCGTTACCGTCACAGCCGGGGAAGCATCCGCCTCCAGCCGCACATCCTCATACTGGCTCAGCGTGTTGCTCAGATCTGCCGTAAACTCTATATTTTCTGACACGCCGGAAATGTCAAAGGTATCCTGCAACGTCAGACTGTTTCCCAGCTTTTCAATCGCAGCCGCCGACGCTGTCAGATTTACTGTACGCGGAGAAATCGTAACGTCCGTCACCTCATAACCTGACGCCGGTTCCCCGGTCAGCTCCGCCTGCAGTGCAATCTCCCCGTAAATCCGCCAGATCTCGACACCCACCTCCGCAAGATTATCCTTCAGAACAATGCCGTCCATATTTTTCAGCTCCAGGTTACTCCACTGACTGTCTGTCAGCTCCGCGCCATTTTTATCCTCAATGCGGATGGGGAGCTGCTGAACACTGTCCTCCGACATGTAAGTGACATCCACCGGAACCGTCACCTTTCCGATAATGCTGATCAGAGACTCCGGTCCGGCAATTTTGATGGTATCTCCTGTCAGCACCGTTGTGCTGCCCACCTCAAAGCCTTTCGCCGCATTGCCCGAAGTTGTCGCTACGATTCCAAAGGTTTCTTCTATCTTATCCTCCATCTTAATCTTCATGGAAGCCGGCTGGATACGCATATCCTCCTGTGATACCGACGGATCAGAGCATGTGACCTCCAGCGGAACCGAACCGATTGCTTCATTATAGTTCTCAAGATCCGCACGAACGGTAAAGCTTGAAGCGCTCAGCCTTGTGCGCACCGACCGCCGTGCCGTCACATAAACACTCACTTTATCTGTACCGCCAACCACCGTGTAGGTTTTATTTGCGTTTGTAATCGTGTCCTGGTTTTTGATCGTTACCGGGACATTCCGGTACACCTGCTGCTTTTCCGGATCGTTGCTGTCCATGACGACCAGCCAGATGAGACAGGCAGCCAGGACCGAAAGCAGCTTCAGCCCCAGATTATGCGTCAGTTTATATCTCATGCTATTTGCTTCCTTTCTCCGCTTCCGTCTTTTCTCTGCGCCCGAAAATAAACTTTCCACCGCTGATCAGCTTCCGGGAATTTACCGATTTATTCTGCAGCGTAATGAGCTGCGCACGCAGAATCTCTTCGGTCACGTTTCTGGTAAGCACACCCTTCTTTGCGATGGAGATTTTACCGGTCTCCTCTGATACGATAATCGTGAGGGAATCCGTCACTTCGCTGACGCCAACGCCGGCGCGGTGCCGCGTTCCCAGCTCCTTACCAAGATTCTGGCTGTCCGACAGCGGCAGATAACAGGTCGCGGAAACGATCTTATCGCCTTTTATGATAACTGCTCCGTCGTGCAGCGGCGTATTATGTTCAAAAATATTAATCAGAAGCTGGCTGGACACTACAGCGTCGATCGCAATGCCCGTGCGCTCATACTCTGCAAGCGTTTCGTTCTCCTCGATCACCATCAGCGCGCCGGTTTTCACCTTCGCCATCTCCAGCGACGCCCGCACAATTTCATTGACCGTGCGGTCACTGCAGCGCTGTACCACTTCCTTCACTGTGCCCGCCGGAATAATATTGGAAAAAAATTCCTTTTCCCCCAGCTGTTCCAGCACCCTGCGCAGCTCCGGCTGAAAAATGACAAGCGCCGCCATGAAGATAATGTTCAGTCCTTTCTCAATGATAAATGTGAGCGTATCCATATTGAACAGATACGCCAGCGCAATAAAGAAACCGACCAGAAGCATTCCCTTCAGAAGCGTCCATGCTCTGCTCCGCTTAATCCATACCAGCACGCTGTATACTAAAAAGGAAAGGATGATGATCTCTATAATATCAATGATCCCTATTGTAATAGCAGGCGCCTTCAGCCATGGGAAATGATTGCTGATCCACACCTTGATCGTATCCACCGTTTATCTCCCTTCTGCCCTGCGTTTTCTCTTCTTTCTGTGAAGCTTCTTTTTCGGCACGGCTTTTACATAGTAATAATATTCATCGTCCTCAAAACGAACGGTCTGTGTCTTTTTGTAATCCAGATGAAACAGCATTATCTGCGCCATCCATCCGGCGAACAGCGATACCAGGATCTCCGCAAATATCTGCAGCGCGTCCAGCGGCACGCCAAAAACCGCCGCCCCAACGGCACGCACTGCCAGATATGCCGCACATCCTGCCGCTGACGCCACCATCCATGCATATTTTATTGCCTGGATACGGATAAGATATACCACCAGGAGCGCCACCGCCAGAGCCGCCGCCATCACCAGCATCTCTCGCTCATTGATCACTGCCTGAATCAACTGCGCCGCCTTCTGTACCATTGCCTCCGCCGCCTCAGCAGCAGTTGACTGCAGATTTGCCCCGTTTTTTTCCACGATCTGTATCAGGTAATAAGAGAGCGCCCCAAATGCTGCGCCAACCGCGCCAAGCGATCCGCCGAGCAGCCCGAACAGCACTGCCGGCACGCAGCCCATTTTCAGCCCAAGCGCAAGCCCCGTCAGAAGAAGCGGCCATGCCGACTGCGGCGCCAGGCTGAAATAAACAAGCAGCCCAATGATCAGGATACCTCCTCCGACAAGCGCTGCCTCCAGGGAAATCCCGTAAAAATGTACCAGAATCAGTCCCGCAGCCACCAGAATGATGGTATTTGACGGCAATAGCATACAGCCTGCCGCCAGGATCAGCAGGATCAGCGGATGATTGATCGCCGCCGTCTGTCCGAGCACATTGCGGATCGACAGAAAAATCAGAAAGGCTGCTGCAAATTTAAAAAGCAGCCGGATCGCCGTATCGTATTTTCCATAAAACCTGCCGAGCGCCTCCCGCACGGTAAGCAAAAATCTCATACTGTTCTCCTCCTGCGCGCATCGCTCTTCGCCTCATCATCCTCACGGTACGCTTTTTCAAGCTGCTTCAGAAGCTCCCGATACTGATAAAGATCCTGTTTGGCCCGCGCATAGCGCAGCGTCTGGATCGCATAGGTGAGCACCAGAAAAACGCTCAGCACTACGGCATAAAGGAATAAGATCCGCGCACCGAGCGCCTTCACATCGATCTGTGTGATATCTACGATCAAAGTCTCCGCATTATATAATCCCCATCCCGCCAGTCCAAGCAGGAATGCCAGCGTAATACGCAGCCCGTTCTTTATCATATGGCGCCCGATATAATCTCCCCGAAAATACCCCTGCACGCCTTCCAGCTGTTCTTTATGCTGCTCCTCAAAGAGCGCGAGCTTTGTCATTAAATAAATCCGTTTTTTATCCGGCATATCATACCAGCCCCTCATTTTTGCGTGTGTTTCTAGTATAACATGAAAAACCTTCTTTGCAAACACCCTAACGCAACCTGTTTTCAGGAATTTTCCGGGACTGCACAGATTGTCACAAAATATACACATTTTATACCGGCATTCTTCAGCACTACAGCCGCCTCACGCACCGTGCTGCCTGTTGTGTAGATGTCATCCACAAGAAGGACTCGCTCCCAGGGAAGGCAACGCTCCGACCCGCGCGGGATTTCCTGCAGGCCGCCCTCCCGCCTGCTGCTGTGCATATATTTCTCCGCTACTGCAAACGCTCCCTTCAGATTACTTTGCCTCGCACGGTAATCCAGTTCCTTCTGGCTGGCGGTTTTCCGCACCTTTTTCAGCACGTCGCACCGCACCGGAATCCCCAGAATTCTGCCAAGCTCCTTTGCCAGGATCTCCGCCTGATTGTAGCCGCGCTTTCTGCACGCAGACGGATGCATGGGAATCGGGATCATCACCTGAGGCTGCCATGTTTTCCATGCTTCCGCCAGATGTTCCGCCATTTCCCGGGCGTAATATTCCAGATATTCCCGCTTGTTATGATATTTCACCGCATGAAGCGATTCTCTCACCGCATCGGTATAAAGATAAAGCGCACGCCCCTGCGTATAAGCATGCTTCTTGGCGCGGCACGCCGGACAATATTCCGCATCCGGATCCGCCAGCGGCCGCCCGCAGCAGAAGCAGACGTCTCCCCGGATATAGGGCAGCTTTTTTCTGCACTCCCCGCAGATGCCTGCTGACAGCGTCCCGCAGATGGCGCATCGGCGCGGCAGGAGCAGATCGAGTGCCGCAGCTCCGGCACGCCTGCCAGCCCGTTTCCACGTCTCGAAAAATTCCCGGTCATCTATCCGGCACAGCAACATGTCTGTCGTTTTCCGTATTTTCATTTATCATCCTGTTTACAGATCCTCTCCCGGCAGGAAAATAATCTGTATAGCGTTCAGGCGCTACATTTCGTTCCACTCGCAGATGCGCTCCTTAAGCGTCGAATAGCGCTTCTGTTCGAAACGGTTGTCGATCATCTGATAGAACACATCGGCAGAGCCGACCAGCGTCACGCATTTGCGCGCCCTTGTCACCGCCGTATACAGAAGGTTGCGGTTCATCAGCATCCGCGGTCCGGCGAGCAGCGGGATCACAACCGCAGGATACTCGCTTCCCTGCGACTTGTGGATGGTGATAGCATACGCAAGCTCCAGCTCCTCTAACTGCTTAAAGGAGTAATCCACAAAACGTCCCTCATCGAACTCCACCGTCAGCTGCTCCGCGTATGTATTGATCTCCCGGACAATGCCCATGTCGCCGTTAAAAATGCCGACACCCTTTTCTACCGCGATGCCGTATTTTCCGCGAACCTCCCACTCCGCCTGGTAATTGTTTTTGATCTGCATCACCTTGTCGCCCTCGCGGAAAATGCCGCCGGCGTGCTCCCGCTCCCGCTTATCGGGCGCGGGCGGATTGAGGTACTGCTGCAGGATCGTGTTCAGCCGTTCCACGCCGAGCAGCCCCTTGCGCATCGGCGTGAGCACCTGGATATCATAAGGCTTCGCCTCCACGTATTTCGGAAGCTTCTGCTGCACAAGCGCCAGTACCACACGGATAATGATATTCGCCTCATCGCGCTTTAAGAAGAAAAAATCCCGGCTTTTATTGTCAAGCACAACATGCTCTCCGCTGTTGATCTTGTGCGCGTTCACTACGATATCGCTCTCGCTCGCCTGGCGGAAGATTTTCGTCAGCCGCACGACCGGAAAGCGCTCCGATTCGATAATATCCTTCAGAACACAACCTGGTCCCACCGAAGGAAGCTGATTGACGTCACCCACCATGATCAGCCGCGTACCCGGCGTGACTGCACTAAGCAGCGCGTGCATCAGAAAAATATCCACCATCGACATCTCGTCGATGATGATGACATCCGCCTCCAGCGGATTCTGCATATTCCGCTCAAAACGAATAGGAGCCGAGGACTCTTCCATCGCGCCCGAAACCTCCAGCAGCCGGTGGATCGTCTGCGCTTCGCAGCCGGTCGCTTCCGTCATGCGCTTTGCCGCTCTTCCGGTCGGCGCTGCCAGCAGGATCTGCAGTCCCTCGGAGGCAAAATAGTGAATCAATGCGTTGATCGTCGTCGTTTTTCCGGTACCCGGTCCACCCGTGATCACGAGCAGCCCGTGGCTCACTGCAGCTGCCGCCGCTTCCTTTTGCAGCTCCTCCAGCCTCGTTCCGGTTTCCTGCTCGATCTGCGCCAGACGCCGCTGGACAGCTTCCTCGGAAATTTCCGCAGAAATATTCAGGTCATGCAGCATCTTCGCTGTATTCAGCTCCAGATAATAATTAGAAGCGCTGTAGATTCCCGGAACCCGTTCCTCTTCCCCGCTTCTGTCCGTATTTCCGGTCAGTACCTCTTTTATAATGATCTTCCGCTCGATCGCAAGGTCGGGCAGAAAGTGCTCCATCGTCTCCAGGGAGACGCCAAGAAGCTCCGAAGCGCGGCGCATCAGCTCCGGCTGCGGCAGATAAACGTGACCCTCCGTCATCGCCTGCGCCAGCACATACAAAATCCCGCTTTTTATACGAAAATCAGAGTCGGTATGAATACCCACTCTGGATGCGATTTCATCGGCAACCCGAAAGCCGACGCCGTTTATGTCATCCGCCAGCTTATAGGGGTTTTCCCGCACGATCTGATAAAGCGACGCCCCGTACTGATTGTAGATTTTCATGGCAAGCGTCGTGGAAATACCGTACTGCTGCAGAAAAAGCATCGCCTTACGCATATCGCGCTTTTCCTCCATCTGCTGTGCGATTTCCCGCGCCTTGCGCTCGCTGATGCCCTTGATCTCCGCGAGCCGCTCCGGTTCCTCCTCAATGATGCGGAAGGTATCGCCCTTAAAACGGCGCACGATCCGCGCGGCGAGTGCCATCCCGACACCCTTCACCGCTCCCGAGCCAAGGTAACGCTCAATGGAAAGCTCGTCCTCCGGCGTTTTATATTCATAAGAGGCTATCTGAAACTGCCTGCCATAGGTACTGTGCTCCGTATAGCTGCCTTCCGCCTCGATCAGCTCCCCCTCGCTGGCAAACTGCAGCGTCCCGACACAGGTTATCTCCTCTCCCTCGCAGATCAGGACCAGCACCGTATAGCCATTGTCCTCATTGCGGTATATGATATGATCCACATATCCTGAAACCTTTTCCATTCCTTTGTTCCATTCACTTCCTCTGTTTTTTCCGGCGCACCTGCTGTCCAGTGTCTGAGGAGCGCTCCCCGGCATGTCCTGTCCGTCATTCTGAATGCCGCCTTCCGGCGTTCCTCAATCCTCTCTGCGCGCGCGTCCGGAGATGATCTCCGGATAGCGTCCAACCCCGATCGCCACCGCCGAGATCGGATCTTCCGCTGTGACGGTATTGATGCCGGTCTTTTCCTCGATCAGCTCCTCCATGCCATCCAGCAGACAGCCGCCGCCTGTCAGCACAATACCGCGCTCCACAATGTCCGCCGCAAGCTCCGGCGGCGTTTTCTCCAGCACGCTGTGTACCGCCTCTGTGATCTGCGCAAGCGGCTCCTGCAGTGCCAGGCGGATATCCTCCGAACTGACGCGTACGGTCTTGGGAAGACCGGTTGTCAGATCACGTCCTTTTACTTCCATTATTTTCTGCTGCGCACGCTCTACTGCCGTACCCACATGGATCT
The DNA here is from genome assembly GCF_905201705.1 of uncultured Marvinbryantia sp. Lineage (GTDB taxonomy): Bacteria > Bacillota > Clostridia > Lachnospirales > Lachnospiraceae > Marvinbryantia. Next base: position 1,093 of record NZ_CAJKOX010000050.1, on the reverse strand, counting down.
TAATGTCTTCTGCAAGCCGCTCTCCGATGATCAGATTATGCGCTGTGCGCGCATAGTGAACAATCGCATTGTCAAAATCGTCTCCTGCCACCTTCAGCGTAGTATCTACCACGATTCCGTCCAGTGAGAGAACTGCTGCATCACAGGTACCGGCGCCGATATCCATAACCATTTTTCCGCACGGTCTGGAAATATCGATCTCCGCACCGATCGCAGCCGCGATCGGCTCCGGCACAAGCGCAACCTCCCGCGCGCCCGCCTGATAGGTGGCGTCCTCAATTGCTTTGCGCTCGACCTCAGTAACGGTGCCCGGCAAATTGATGCTGATGCGCGGCTTTTTAAAAGAAAGCTTTCCGCTCGCCTTCTGGATAAAATATTTCAGCACCTGCTCCGTCACAGCATAATCCGAGATGATGCCGTTTTTCAGCGGACGGATCGCTACAATATTTCCGGTGCTCCTGCTCAGCATCATACGCGCTTCCTCACCGATCGCTTTTATTTTATTCATATCTCTGTCAAAAGCAACCACAGACGGTTCTTTTAAAACAACGCCTTTTCCCCTTACATAAACCAGAATACTGGCCGTTCCAAGATCTATTCCGATATCTGAAATGTTCATCTTTTATCCCCCTTTATCCTGTCTGAAGTAAGTATAAAACACCCTTAAAATTTTTTAAAGCCCTTTTTAGGAATTTCACATTTTCTTTAGATGGAGAACATATTTTGAACACATTTATTAGATATACTATCAGCATATTAGCAAACAGCTAATATATTTCATAACTCACACTTCGCAGCCCCCACACGCTGCGAAGTACTCCCTCAAAATATTTAATTTTTTCTCTTTCCTGAAAAGGCTGTGCCGAGAGGCACAGCCTTTTCACTGCGCGCGAAACGCGCAGTGTGATGATGCCCGCGGATCATTCTGTGCTGCGCATCTGCGCGCTGCTCCGGTCAATGCCGGACGCGTATCGCTGACATATAAATAGCTGACATCATAAATATTTCTTCACATACTGCCCGGTATAGGACTCAGCGACCTGCGCCACCTCCTCCGGCGTGCCGCGCGCGATGACGGTGCCGCCGCCGTCGC
>NZ_CAJKOX010000049.1 GCF_905201705.1 uncultured Marvinbryantia sp. | reverse complement strand
TACACCAATATGATGCCTATTCAACAAATAGCATTTATTTAAAATTAGACTATGGGGTATGTAATAGTATACGCATCAGTGATCATGGTGGTAAAGAACACTTAGCTTATCGGTACAACATAGGTAAGGATATTAAAAATTGTTATACACGCGATAAACAATATAAGAGATTTTATTATCCGTTTCACATGCAAGATAATATGATAAGTCAAATTTTGTGTGATCGAAAAGCAAAAATCGACAGATACGGAATGGAAAAATACATTGAATATATGGACAAAAACAAACAAGAAAGCATAAATAAGAAAGGTTTTTGGCAAGGATGCAAACAATTGAATTGAGGTGGCAAATTGGCAGAAAGACGAATGTTCACATCACAAATCATAGATAGTGATGCTTTCCAAGATATGCCATTATCGGCACAAGCTTTATATTTCCATTTAGGAATGAAAGCTGATGATGACGGTTTTCTTGGGAATCCAAAAAGAGTACAAAAAATGATAGGGGCTTCAGAAGATGATATGAAGCTACTGCTTATGAAAAAATTTATCTATTAATCGGAGTGGTTTTTTAACTGTCTATATTGTAGCAAGCATATATGAACAAATTATGAACGTATCATAAATTTATTGTAATTTCCTCCAATTTTTTTCTTTATATCTCCTGCTTTTTGTTATTTTTTACAGTTATTATTTTTCACAAATGTACAACTTGCGCATACAAGTGTCTTTGTCCGGCGAACATTCCTGCGTTTTTTACAATTTCAGCTTTGCAAATAAGGAACCGAGATTTGTGGAAACAGACTCAGACTGCGGCAGCTCGATGGTTTCCTCCTGGATTTCCTCTGCTGCAACATCCTGCAGCGCTTTCATGCTGAGGCTCAGCTTGCCGTCCTTCACTGCAATGACCTTTACTTTTACCGTATCGCCCACCTTCAGCACTGCCGCCGGAGACTTGATGCGCTTTTCAGAAATCTGTGATACATGCACCAGACCGCTCAGCCCGTTGCCGAGATTGATAAACGCACCGTAAGGCTGGAGGGATTCTACCGTCCCCTCTGTCACAAGACCTACCTCGACGTTGGAGATTCTCGCCTTTTTCTCCTCAGCCTCGCGTTCGCGAAGGATTTCCCTTGCGGAAAGCACCAGCTTTTTGTCCTCCTCGTCCACATTGATGACGCGCAGCTCAACATCCTTTCCAAGCCATTCTTCCAGATTCTCCACATAGTTCAGCGACAGCTTCGATGCCGGAACAAATCCGCGGATTCCTTCCACATACACAACTACGCCTGCTTTTACCACGCCTGCTACCTTTGTCTTGATGATCGTCTGCTTTTCCATGAGCGTCTGCAGCCTGTCCCATGCAAGCACATCGTTCGCTTCCTTGCGCGACAGCATGATCTGTCCCTGTCCGCCATCTCTTCGTACAACCGTCGCGGAAATTTCGTCTCCGATATGAACCTCTTCCTTTACGTTGAAATTGGGATCGTCGGTAAAGTCCTCAATGCGGATCACGCCCTCTGTGTAGTATTTCAGATCCAGAGTGACCTCCGTGTCTGTCACGCCGATTACCGTACCGGTAAGCACATCGCCCTCATGAATCTGTTTGAGAGAAGCGTTCAGCTCCGCCTCGTAATCCGCCATGCTCTCCACAGGCGCTTCCGGCGCTGCTTCTGCCTCCGCTGCCGGCCCTTCCGTCGCCTGTACAGCTTCCGTTTCCGCTTTTTCCGCTGCCGGCTCTTCCACCGTCTGCACGGTTTCCGCTGCCGCTTCCTCAGCCGCCTGCGCCTGTGTGAGTGTTTCTGTTATTTTTGTTTCTTCTGTCATTGTGTTGACCTCCCTGCCTTTTTATCTGGAGTATAACACTTTTTCACCTCCATTTTCAATACCTTTGCACACTTTAGAATTCCAGTTTCGCTTTCTGTTCGAACGATTCTGTTATATCAAACGCGCGAATGATATCTGACGCGGCAAGGTAGAAGCTGTCATTGATATAAAGTCCGCGCACGTCGTCGTATGCGTACCAGTAAGATTGCTGGCGTTCCCCCTGGGAGAGATTGTAAGTGAGAAGGTTCTCAAAGCCCTTTTCCTCATCATAGGAAAATACCAGGTAATTATCGTCGCATACAAAGCCAAGCAGATTTTTTTCCGGGTTGACCAGAATCGCTTTATAGTTGTCAAGCCCCGCGCAGTAGCTGGCGCCCTTGATCACATAGCGGCTGATCTCCGTCACATTGGAAGGATCTGAGATGTCAAACATGGACAGCTTAATCCCTGTCGTCGCTCCGGTGTCTTCATCCGCCTCGTACCCAATGCCGAGAAGCCTGTCCTCCCCGTAAAAGTGCAGGTAGGACGAAAAGCCCGTCACTTTCAGCGCTCCAATGATCTGCGGGTTTTCGGGATCCGACAAATCTACCGAAAACAGCGGGTCAGTCTGCTTAAAGGTCACAAAGTATCCGGTATCTCCAAAAAATCTTGCGGAACGGATTGTTTCTCCCGGAGCGATGTCAGCAATTTTCCCCACCAGCTCCATCTGTGCATTGTAGATGTACAGGGCGTTAATTTCATCGCCGCTGTTCCAGTCGGTCGCCACCACGCGCAGATAATTGTCATACTCATCGAGAGAAAATGTATCGTTCAGATAGCCCTGCAGCTCGGCAACGCCGATCCCGCGTATATTCCCGTTTTCATAGGAAAACTTCATGATCTTTGTGACATCTCCGGTGCCTTCTCTCCACTCCTGGCAGCAGATGTAGATGCTCTGCCCGCTCACATAAAACTGCTCTGCACCGGACACCACCGCCTTATGCGCCGTCATTTCCGACGGCTGATTCACATTCACGGAACCGATCACCAGGTAGCTTGTACTGCGCAGCTCTTCCGGCACATAAATGTCCGCCGCTTCCATGCGCGCGCCATCTACCAGCGGCATGATACCGCTGTCCTCCTGCGTGTCACCGATCACCGGCTGGAACTGCGTGAAAAGATATACATAATCCCCCACCTTCCTGCTGCTGTGATAATAGCCCTCCTGCTCCACGCTTCCTGTCAATATTGGGTTTTCCGGGTTTGAAATATCATAGGTGACTACTTTTGCGTAATCGTAATACTCTGTGTAATAGACATCTGATGCATCTTCCTTCATGCTGCTTTTCGTGCCGCTCGTCACAAGATTCAGAATATTTCCGCTGATATACATATCGCGCACAGATTCATCAAGAGATTCCGGTTCGATCGTCTGAATCAGCTCCATCTGCTCCCCATTGGCGCTGATGATCTTCACCGAACTGTTTCGTTTCATTATATAAATATACTTCCCGTCTGTCTTTACAATGTCGCCCTCGTCGACGCCCAGCTCCCGCAGATTCGTCTGTGAAAAGTCCGCGCCCGCCCCCGTATCCGCGGCGGATGCTATGCTGTTCATAGCCACCGAATCCTCCACTGCCATTTCCTGCGTCGCATATGCAATATCCATCTTCGCATAGGAAGCATTTCCCGTACTCTGGTATTCTCTGAGCCGCTTATAGAGGACTTCCTCGCTCTCAACCGGGGCGATGCCCTCCTGCAGAGCGATGTCTCCGGCGGAGTCTTTCTGTACTGCAGCGCTTTCGTTTTCTGCGCTTTTCTTCTGTACTGCGTCTGCTCCGGCATCCTGAGCATCTGCATTTTCTGCGACTGCTCCGGCATCCTGTGCGGCTGCGTTTTCTGCGGCGGCTCCGGCGTCACTTTCTGTCGACCGCGCCGCTTCCGCACCTGTTTCCGACTCCTGCAGAGATGAGGCGGTCATCCCCGGCTGCCCGCTGTCCGTCAGCCGTCCCTCCGTGACGCCGACATTGCGACCGGCAAAAAATACCAGCGCGATAACTGCCGCCTCCGCAAGTGCGATCTGACATTTCTGCGAAAAAGTAAGCAGCTTCCTTCTGTCTGGCCCTTTCTTTCCTCCGTCCTCCAGCTTTTTCTGCATGTTTTCCGGGCGGAGCGTCTCCGGCACATCGACCTTCTCCGCCGACCGTCTGATCTGTTCCATTAAATTTTTTTCATCCATCATGTTCCCCTCCTCGTTATGCTAACCAGGCTTCCATTTTTTCCAGCGCCCGCTTCTGTCTGGAGCGCACGGTACTGTCATTCATCTGCAGCGCCTCGCCGATCTCCCGGCTGCTGTAGCCGCCAAAAATATGCATGGACAAAATCAATCGCTCCTCGTCTGCAAGGCGCGCAAACGCCGCCCTTACATCCAGCTGCTCATCTGCGTCCCCTTTTTCTTCACACAGATCCTCCGGCAGCTCTTCTGTCTTTTCCGTATACAGCTTCAGACAGCGGCGGCATTTGTTGGAAAGGATTTTAAAAATCCACGCCTTAAATGATTCTTCTTTCTTCAAAGAACCGATCTGCGCCCATGCATCCGCTACCGTATCACTGACCGCATCCTCCGCATCGTGACTGTTTTTCAGCGTGTAGAGCGCAAAACGAAACAGCTCCTGGTACACGCCGCGGTACAGCTCCGCAAATGCGTGCGTATCCCCTCTTTTTGCCTGTTTTACTAATTTTATCTGTTGATCCATAAGCTTTCCTCTTTTTGTGTGGTATCCCTTTTCGAATTCGAAATATTAACCCATGTGAAGCATCTGAGCTACGGGATGCCCAATGGATTACCTTTACGTATATATAGTGTCTGATTTGCGGTGTTTTGTTGCACAGAAAATAAATTAATTTTATATCGGATCTCACCATCTATCGTTTATCGCCGCAAACAACCTTCATTTAAAAAATGATACCAGTACCCCTCCGGTTCCATGCTTCCGGTGCCTGCCGCCCACAGGCTCTCTTCCGCCGCCTCAAGGTGATCTGCTGCCTCCAAGCGATCCGCTGCCCCCATCCATGCCGCCTCTTTATAATAAGGAAAGCCGGACATCCTCGCAAGATGCTTCTCCTGCATATTCCGGAAGCTTCCCGGCACCGCAAGTACAAAACGTCCGCTCGCGTGACAGCCCAGCATCAGATGATGATACTGCGCGAATGCCTGCCTCAAAAAAGGATTTTTTCCAAACTGCCATTCCTCGCGCGGCAGAAAGGAAAGATCCTTGGGCGCGATGCTGATGCACTGCGTGATTTCCTCATCTGCAAACGGCCGGATCTGCGGATAATGCTGCAAAAAATTGTTCCAGCGCCCGGCAAGGCTTCCCGGCCAGGCCGCCCGCTCCGGCACTGTTCCCGCTACGCTCTGCGCATGTATGCCCTCGCCGCTTTCCTGCCGCCGCGCGTCCCCGCCCGCCGGAGTATCATTTCCCTGCGCCTCCTCATCAATGAAAGCTTCACCCGCCTGGGCCTTCTCCACGTCCGTCAATGCGCCATCCGCCTGGGCTTTTTCCACATTCGCCAAAGCACCCTCCGTCTTCGTTTTTTCCACATTCGCCAAAGCACCCTCCGTCTTCGTTTTTTCCATATTCACCAAAGCACCATCCGCCTGTGTTCTTTCCGCGCTCTCTTCAAGCTCCCGGTCGGTAAACTGATCCACCTCCACCGGCTCGTCATCCCAGGTGGTTATGTAATTTTCCCCATTGCCTCTCAGCCAGATTCCCCGAAGCTCCCCGACAGGGTACGCCGAACCGCCAATACCTGCCGCCTGGCTGACTGCCTGAAAATCGTATGCATGATTTTTCATTTCCACGCTGCCAAGCAGAATGCCGTAAATATGCCCCGGCTTTCTCACAAAGCCATAAACCTGCAGCTCCCCTTTGTCCGTTCCGACCGGCTGAAGATGCAGGCGCAGCCGGAACACGCCGCTGCGGATCTCCACCTTCGCGTAACCACAGTTATTCCGTTTTCTTCCCCTCTGATATTCATAAATATACGATATAAAACGACGATATTCTGACACGTACTTACTCCACGTTTCCGTTTTCATAAGTATATGCCAGAATATCGTTTTCATGTCATATGTCTGCCACAGACAGCAGGCAGATTTTTCGTTACTGTTCAGCTCAGGACTTTGCATTCACTGCAAAGTCCGTAAGAAAGTGATACAGGTGTGAGCAAATCCCATTCGCGGAGCGAATTTTAAATGGATTTGCGAATATTACTGTGAACGACGTGAACAGTAACGATTTTTCCAGATTTACTTTTCCTTCTTCACGCGCGGCTTACGTCCCGCCGTCTTTTTTTCCGCCGGTTTGCTTTCTGCGGTTTTCTTCGCCGTTGTTTTCTTTTCCGCCGGTTTACTTTCTGCAGTTTTCTCTGCCGTCGCATTCTTTGCTGCCGGTTTGCGCTCCGCATATTTAAATACCGCAACGCCGTAAGGCGGCAGCTTGTACTCCAGATGATACGGCTGTCCGTCGCTCTCGCCCTTCACTGCCTTAAAGGTCGCAGGCTGCTCCTGCCCGGTTCCGCCGAAGCGCTCCTCGTCGCTGTTCAGGACAAGCTTATAATTTCCGGACTGCGGAACCCCCACCTGGTAATCGTCTCTTGCCACCGGTGTAAAGTTGATCACAAACAGCAGGTTGCTCTTTCTGTCCGCCGAGTGACGGATAAAGCTGAAAATACTTCTGCTGGAATCGTTCGCGTTGATCCATTCAAAGCCATCCCACGACTGATCCAGCGTATACATTGCCGGATCGCCTTTGTACAGATGAAGAAGCTCTTTTACGTACTCCTTCAACTGGCAGTGCTTTTCCTCGCCGAGCAGGTACCAGTCAAGCTCCCGCGCCTCGCTCCACTCCTGGAACTGTGCGAACTCCTGCCCCATAAAGAGCAGCTTTTTGCCCGGATGCGCAAACATATACGCATAGCCTGCCCGCAGGTTTGCAAATTTGTCGTCGTAAAGACCAGGCATCTTATTGATCATGGAACATTTCAGATGCACAACCTCATCATGAGACAATACCAGAATGAACTTCTCCGAGAACGCATAAGTCATGGAGAATGTCATCTTGTTGTGGTTATAGCTTCTGAAATACGGATCGAGCTTCATATAATCAAGAAAATCATGCATCCAGCCCATATTCCATTTCAGGCTGAAGCCAAGACCGCCGTCCTTCGGCTCGCCCGTCACCTGCGGCCACGCCGTCGATTCCTCAGCGATCATCATCACGCCCGGATTTCTTCTGCGGACAATGCTGTTCAGATGACGGAAAAACTCGATCGCCTCCAGATTTTTGTTTTCTCCGTATTTGTTCGGCACCCACTGTCCATCAGAGCGTCCATAATCCAGATACAGCATAGAAGCCACGGCGTCTACGCGCAGACCGTCGATGTGGAAATGCTCCACCCAGTAAAGCGCGTTTGCAATTAAGAAATTGCGCACCTCATTTTTCCCAAAATCAAATACTTTGGTGCCCCAGTCCGGGTGATCGCCCTTTCTCGGATCCGCATATTCAAACAGCGGCTGCCCGTCGAACTCGGCAAGACCGCACGCATCCTTCGGGAAGTGCGCCGGTACCCAATCCAGAATAATGCCAATTCCGTTTTTATGCAAATAATCTACCATGTACGCAAAGTCCTCCGGGGTGCCGTAACGCGCCGTCGGCGCATAGTAGCCCGTCACCTGGTAGCCCCAGGAACCGTCAAACGGATGCTCGGCAATGCCCATCAGCTCCACATGCGTGTAGCCCATATCCTTCACATAGTCTGTGATATGATGCGCAAACTCACGGTAGTTGTAAAACCCCTCCGGGTTTTCATCCGTCGGCGCATGCTTCATCCAGGAGCCCGGATGCACCTCGTAGATCGACATCGGCATCGCATCAATATCCTGCTTCCCGCGCTTCTCCACCCATGTGTTATCGCTCCACTTTATATTGAAGATATCCACCACCTTCGACGCCGTACCCGGACGCAGCTCCGCATGATTTCCAAACGGATCTGCCTTGTAAAGTCTCCGTCCGTCGTGCGTGCAGATCAGGTATTTGTACTGCGCTCCCACCTGTATGCCTTCCACAAATAATTCATAGATTCCAAGAGGCTCCAGGCGCTTCATTTCGTACGCCGGATCCTCAACCCAGTCGCAGAATTCTCCGGTCAGATGAACCTTCGCTGCATGCGGCGCCCACACTGCAAAATGTACGCCTTTTTTTCCGTCGATCACCGTCGGATGCGCGCCGAGTTTTTTGTAGATATCGTAATGCGTTCCCTGCCCGAACAGATACTGGTCAAGCTCGCCAATACGGATATCGAACTGATTTTCTTCTTTTTCTTTCGCTGTTCCCATAATATTCTCCCTGCCCTTTTATATAATAGTGACTATTTCGTCACATAGATCACTGCTCTGCCCGGCTGCACTTCCGTGCGTATCCTTCCGTTTTCCACCGCTTTTTCTTCCCCGGTAAGGAAATCCGTCACCTTATCCGCTCCGACCGGTATCGAAACCTCCATCCATGCAGGCGCGTCGTCGTTGTTTGCGGCAACGATCACCGCCCGCTCGCCAAGGATCCTCGCATACGCGTACTGGCGTGTGGTCAGATACAGCTCGCGATATTTTCCATCCGCAAGGACCTCATTGTCCTTTCTGAGCTTTCCAAGCATCCGTATATATTCGGTCAGCTCCGGGTGCCGGTTGTTTTCCAGGCATTCCCCTACCAGCAGCCGCGGACGCATCGGGTCGTCGTTTGGACCTTCCTTTCTTCCCTCGACGCCAAATTCACTTCCATAATAAATGGAAGGAATCCCCGGAAGCGTATACAGCAAGGTGTATACGGAAAAAATATGCTCTTTATTATTCAGCTTCGACATAATGCGGTCCACGTCGTGATTATCCACAAAGGAATACAGCTTTCTCCCGCGGTAAATGCCGCCGTTCTCGTCAAACTCACGCCGGATGGTGTGCGCGATCTCAAAATAATTGTGGTCGTTGTGCCCGGAATACAGCCCCTTGTGAAGCTCGTAATTCGTGACGGAGTGCAGCACGTCATCGTTCGCCCAGCGCGCATAATCGCCGTGGATGACCTCTCCCATCAGCCAGAAATCTTCCTTCTCCTGCGCCGTCATCCAGCGCATTTCCTTCATAAAATCAAAGTCCAGGCAGTCCGCGCAGTCCAGCCGGATACCGTCGATGTCAAACTCATGGATCCAGAAACGGATAACGTCAAAAAGATAGTCCTTCACCGCCCGCTCGTAAAGATTCAGATTGACAAGCTCAAAGCAGTTTCGCCAGGCCTCGTAGCCAAAGCCGTCGTTGTAGTGCGTATTCCAGCCAAAGTTGATGCCTTTGTACCAACTGCAGTACGGAGAACGCTCGCGGTTCTGCTGGATATCCTTAAATGCAAAAAACTCTCTTCCCGTATGGTTGAACACGCCGTCCACCACAACGTGGATGCCAAGGTCGTGTGCCTTCTGAACAAACTGCTTAAAATCCTCATTATCTCCGAGGCGTCTGTCCACCAGCCGGTAATCCCTGGTATCATATCCATGGGACGTCGATTCGAACAGCGGACCGATATAGATTGCCGTACAGCCGATATCCTGCAGATGCGGCAGCCAGTCCTCCAGCTCGTCAAAGCGGTGCGTTACCTCCTCCTGTGTGTTGTATTTGGGCGCGCCCGTCATTCCAAGCGGATACATATGATAAAAAACTGCCTCTTCATACCATTTACTCATTTCAGTCATAACCTCCAGGTGATGTTTACTGTTTATAATGTCATTTTATGACTTTTCGATACCTTACATCATGAATTAATGCCGTGCATAAACTGGTGGATCAGACTGCGCTTCGTCTCCTCGGTCACTGTTATGCCGAGCTCCGGAGCCTTCTGATTTCCCATGAACAAAATGTAGTGATTAAAAAGTCCGAGAAATCCAAGCGCAAACTGCTCCTGTCTGCCGTTCATGTTTCCAAGAACCGGTGCCGCCTCATCAAAAAGCTGCACAGCAAGCTGGTGGATACGGTTGATATATGGCTTCACCGCCTGATAGGTTTCATTCTCCCGTGCGGAGTAGGAGAGGGACATCATCAGCAGATATGCCCGGTAATTTGCACCGGCGCAGTCTAAAATCACCGACGCAAAATCGTAAAGCGACTGCTCCACGCTCACGCGGTAATGCGCTGCATGGGAAAGCATCTCCAAAAAACCGCCAAGCTTCTGCGCAAGCAGCGTTTCCAGCAGCCCATATTTACTTCCAAAATAATGATACATCGTCGGCTTCGTCACACCTGCCCGCTGACAGATTTCCTGGATGCCGACTGCATCGTACCCCCTCTGATAAAACAGGTCAAGAGCGCACGCTAAAATCCGTTCTCTGTTCTCCATATCATACCTTCCATTTTATACCGTCACTCAGATGCTGCTCATACACGGACATTTCGTCCGAAAAGGTATGTCCTTTTCTGTCATATATATATGACTTCTGCCTACAGTATACCGAACGGTATACTCTTTGTCAAGCATAAAAAATCCATGTACCACAGCGCTGCGATACATGGATCTTCTCTGCCTTTTTATTTGATTTTTTTGAAATTCTTTCCCTTCAGAATGACGCGGTCGTTCTCGTCATAGCGCTTGCCGGAAATGCTGGAGGTCAGCTTGCCGACGCCGAAACGGTTGGCATTTTTGATCGCCTTGTCCATGATCTCCTTGACGTCCAGAACCGCCACCGGCTGTTCCGGCGACTGCATCGCGCCAATGCACTCATACAGCGCATCCACAGCGGACCCATCCAGAGAGCATCCGTTTTCCAGCGCATAAAACTCGCCGAAATCTACCAGCTCGTCGTTCGTCAGCATCGGAACATTTATCGTCACGTTGAATTTTTCTGCAAATGCCGCATTGCGCGCCAGCAGATCCTGCAGGTAGCGCTGCTCATCCTCCAGAACAACCACCAGGCTGTCTGTCTTAAAGTCCATCGCCATGGTCATCTGAGACACTGCCTCATCACTTAAATCTCCCGCTTCCTCAATGATCAGAACGCCGCCCGCCATTTTATTGACGGTTGCCGCGATATCCTTCTTATTGAGGTCTTCCGCGTAGATCTTGGCAACCTTCACGCTTGTCTGCCCTTTGCAGCGGCTGATGATCTTTGCAAGAGAAATTGCCAGCGTTGTTCTGCCGTTTCCGGCATCGCCCACCAGCACAACATTTCCGCTGGAAGAGGTTTTATTTGCGATCACACCGCGTATGATCTGCGTCACTGCGTCGTTGATCTGCTCATTCATGCCGCTGATCTGCGACCAGAAACCGAGCATAGCTTTTTCTTTCTCGTCAAGCCCCTCTCTTGTATAATCTTCCGGAGAAACCGCCGGCTGCTCAAATGTTTCTGGTTTCTGCGGCTCCGGTGCAGAAACAGCCTGCGGCTCCGCGCTCTTTATCTCCATTGCAGGTGCCGCCTGGCGCTCCGAAGTCTTTGGCTCCATTGCAGGTGCCGCCTGGCGCTCCGAAGTCTTTGGCTCCATTACAGGTGCCGCCTGACGCTCCGCGCTCTTTGGCTCCATCGCAGGTGCCGCCTGCGATCCAGTCTCCTGACTCTGCCGTGCCGCATTTCTCTGAGCTGCCGCCGCATACGCGCGAATCGACGTATCCCCGATCTCCTGTCGGATCTTCCTTGATATATCAATCGTCGGCGCTGTCATCGGATCTGCCTTTTGCGCCTGTACGGGTGTTTCCACAACTGTACGGACTACCGGCTGCACGCCCTCGCCCTCCTGCTGCCCTGCCGCCGTATCTACAACGGTCCGAACCACCGGCTTTTCCTGCTGCGACGGCACGTTTTGCGGCTGCGGCTGCACGCTCTGCTCATCCGTTTGTACCGCCGTGCCTGTCAGAATATCATCAATGCTCACATGCTTCGGAAGCTCTTCTTCCTCCGCCGCTGCCTCTGCAGCTGCCGGCTGCACCAGTGTGGGTGCGCTCTCCAGCTCATCGGTGGATGATGCCGGGCGGATACCCGATAAAATCTCGCGCATACTGTTTGCGAGCTCGCTCTGCAGATCAATCGTGTTGATATCGTTCACCGGCATTCTCAGTTCCGGCATCCTGATCTCCGGCGCTTTTTCTTCCGGCTCCTCCGGAATCTGCGGCATCACAGGAGCCTGCACCGCCGCTGCGATCTGCCTTTCCGTATCCATGATAATGCTGTCCGCGATCGCATCCTTCTCTGATTTCGGCAGTTCTTTCGTGATGACTTCATCCAACGTCGGCACTGCTTTATCCACTACCTGCTCCTTCGTCTCCATGTCAACGATCTCGCTCGGATTATCATAAACGGTTTGCTGCTCCGGTGTGAGCGGCACATATTTCTTTTTCAGCTCCAGAGCCGCCACCACGTATTTTCCATTGTGGAACCAGAGCGCAAGGTCGTCGCACTCCGCCACGCACTTGTCGACCATCCCGGCTTCGTCGTACAGCCTTGCAAGCTCATACGCCCACTGCTCCGTGTACTCTCTGCTCTTTAACTCCTCCAGAACCGCGATCTGCTCCTCCAGCGATGAGCCGCGTCCCTTGTAGATCTCATATTTCAGAATATATTTGCTGTTATCGTTCGGGGAAAGATTCACATACTCTGTGTAATACTCCACTGCATCGTCAAATTCCTGCGTCTGTACGCATGCTTCTGTAAGTCGGTAAAGAATCTGTCTGCTTCCCGGCGAACGGCGATACGCGCGGTACAGGATCGCCTTGCTGTCCTCCGCTCTTCCAACCGCCTCATATATCTCACTGATCAGGCACAATGTACGTACACTGCGCACACGTTTCCATTCTATCGTATCTGCAATCTTTGCAGCTTCCTCGTAATTCTCTTTTTCTACTAATTTATTGATCTCTTCTAACTTTGCCTGGTATTCAAATTTGTCCACTTTCATGCACCTCTTATTTATATGTTCTTCCCCTTTGGTAATATAATTCACATAGTTGTAACAATTTTAGCATAACATATGCTGCTTGTCAAAGGAAACACCGTGTTTTTTCGCGCACAGCCGACACTTTTCGCTGCTGTTCCCTCTGCTCACGGTAGCCTTCGCAAATCCATTTAAAATTCGCTTCGCAAATGGGATTTTCTCACGCCTGAATCGCCGTTCTGTGTCCATTTACAGTAAATCAGCCAGGAAAATACTGGCAGCGATTCCGGAAAAAGAGGCAAGCAGCGCTCCGGTCAGCGTATAGCGTGTTTTCTTTACCTTTGCCGTCATAAAGTAAACACTCATCGTATAAAAAACAGTTTCCGTGCAGCTCATCATAATAGAGGTAATCAGCCCCATCCTTGAATCCGGGCCATACTCTTTAAAGATATCCAGCGCAAGCCCCGTGGCCGCGCTCGAAGAAAACATGCGGATAATTGACAGCGGCACCAGCTCCGGCGGAAAACCGAGAAACGCGACAGCCCTCCCGCAAATATCAGAAAGCAGATCGAGGAATCCGGAAGCGCGCAAAATGCCAACTGCAGCCATCAGTCCGACCAGCGTCGGCAAGATCGCCGCAACTGTTTTCAGTCCCTCGGCTGCCCCCTTCACAAAAATCTCATACACATTTTTTCCCATAAGAAGTCCGTATCCCACGATGACAAAAATAACCAGCGGAATCGAACATGCTGAGAGAAACATCAATACCTTCATAAAATTACCCGGAGCCATGCTTTTTTACAGCATATGCTCCGGGCATTTTTTCTATTCACCCGCGTTTATTTCTTCTTTTTTCTGAAGAATACCGCAGCTATCAGAATGATAAGTGCAGCAAGCACCGCTATCACATACGGGATGATCGCCGTCGTGTCGCCGGTCTGCACAGGCGTGCCATTCGCGCCAGCCGCCAGCTCTGCCGCGGCTGCCTGTGAACCGCCGTATCCGGCATATTCCTGCTCGTAGGACTGCTTCAGCTCATCCTGCGAGACAACGGAATAGCCATTTTCCGGAGCCGAAGCGAAGTTGTTTACCACCTCCGCGATCGCGCTTCCGCCTGCGTTCAGGCGAATCTGTTCGCCGACAGAATAGGTAATACTAAATTTCTGTGAATTTCCGCTTGCGGAGAGCAGGTTGCCGTTCGCATCCGTCTCGCCCACGTAGTAGGTACCTGCCGGAAGTCCGTCAAAGTCAACGGTTGCATAAATGTCGTTCTGCGTCAGCGTCACCGCTTTCACGCCTGCGTCCGCAAACCGCTGTGTTTTCGCCGCATCCGTAAACAGCGCAAAGTAGAAGGTACCGTTTGTCTTGATCGCAGTTCCCTTATAGGAAACACGCTTTGCCACACGGATCTTTCCGCGTGTCCTTCCGGTCTGCATCGTAACGCTCGGCGTGATCTTTCCATCGTCGCTGATCTTGATCGTCGTGCTGCCCACGCTCTTTCCGACTTCCGTAGAGAAGGTGCCCCTGTTGCCCGGCTCATAGCCGTCCGGCGTACTTACCTCTGCCAGCGTGTACACCTCGCCGACATTCAGCTTGCCCTCGCACAGATAAGCGCTCTGCGTACTCGTCCACTCATCCACCACATTCCCTGCGGAATCCAGGATCTGCAATCTTGCGCCTGCAAGCATATAGCGCAGATCCTTGCCGCTCGCATCCTTCGCGACGCTGTCAAATGCCTTTCTGGAAATGGAGATCTTAGTCGTCACATTTGTGATCGCCGCGCTCGCCGTTCCATTCTTTTCATCTACTGTGAAATTCGTCTGCGTCGTCTTTGCGTAATGACCGTTCGGATATCTTGTCTGCACCAGCGTATAGCTTCCCGGCTCAAGCTCTCCGGTAATCACCTCAGCTGCAGAACCGCTCGTCCAGCTCTTCAGCGTCTTGCCGCTGCTGTCGCGGATTTCCAGCGCCGCGCCCGCCAGATATCTGCCGGTATTTGACGCAAGCACTGCGCCTGCCTGTACTACCGTCGGTTTATTGCCCGTAGACGCGCTCTGCAGCTTACTGCTGTTTGCCACAGTAAAATCCACGCTGGCTGTGGATATAATATACCCTCTGCGGCGCGTCGTCTGCTTTAACGTATAGGTTTTGCCCGCTTCCAGCTTTCCGGTGAGCACTGCGCCGTTTTTGCCGCTCCAGACGTTTTCCGTACCGCCTTTTTCCGCAACAGTCATTTCCACACTGTCTTTCGCAAAATCCTTTCCCGTTGAAGTATCCTTTGCAAGCATCTGCACCTGCGTGGGCTGTGTTGCAAACTCCGCCGTACCCATGTGTGCGTTCGGTTTTTCAGTGCCCGGTTTTGCCAGTTTTATAGCTTTCGGCGTCTCCGCCATCGCCACATAACCAGCCGGAACCGCAAGCTCCGTCCAGCGGTATTCCCCGGAGGTGAGCTGTCCGTCCAGCCCGATCGGAAGTCCCTTTACCGTGATCTCGCCCTTCGAAAGAACATAATCTTTGCTCCAGGTCTTCTGGTTCTGCGAAAAAGTCAGCCGGAAGGAACCGCCGTCCAGCAGATGGCCCTCTTCCTTATCCGTCAGCTTTGCCTTTACGACCGTGTAAACATTGGTAATGACAACATTCTGGTTATACAGAATTTTTTCATCCGTCGATGCCTCTCCGATCTCAATGGAAACCGGACCGTTTTCTGTGATCTGCGGTCCCGATACTGTGCCGTCCTTATTTGCTCCGTTTGTCTGGTAAACCGAAGTATATTCTTTCGCCAGATCAAGCGTAAGCGCACCGCCGCTCTCCACGAAGTGGTTTCCGCCTGCGTCCACTGTATAGGTCCCGGCGGCAAGCCCCACAAGCTTCACCTTCAGCCCGGCTTTTCCCGTGACTGTCAGCGTGTTCTCTTTTATCGTATAGGAGCTCTTCGGCATCGGTGCATCCTTTTCATCCAGCACCGTTACACCGTCGAAGCTCTTACTGTTCCTGCCTGTAACAACCACCGCATACTGTGCGTTCCCCGCATTCGCAGTCTCTCCGCTGTGCTGCAGGCTAATCGTCAGCCAGCTGCTCGTATCTTCCGTATTTTGCGGTTCTTCTTCGTCTGTCGATGCTGTTTTCTTCCCCGGTGCCAGAGCCTTCGGAATGCTGTTTGTCTCTGTCTCAGCCGGCTCCGTCGCAGGAGCCGTTTCCGTCTCCGTTTCTGCCTGTGTTTCTGTCTCAGTTTCGTTTCCCGCCTGCGTCTCCGTTTCGTTTTCTGCCTGTGTTTCCGTCTCCGTTTCTGTCTCGGTTTCCGGTTCCTGTGCAGTCGCCGCAAAGACGAAATCCGAAAAACCGTCCGTCTTAAATTTCACAGAATGCAGCCCGTCCTGCGCCGGAGTGTATGTCATATCCGCATCCAGAAGAACGGCCTTCTGTCCGTCTATCCCTACAGATGCTTCGGCCGGCGCTGCCTTCTCCTCCCCCGTCATCTCCCGGATATGGAAAAGCTGAACCTTCTCCGTCTGGAAATCCGTTCCCGAAAAAAGCGGACTTTCAAAGGTAAGCTCCACCTCGATCGCATCCGGTAAACGCCCAGACGCATCTTCAAATTCTTTCAGGCTGATCTTCTCTCCTGCCGACGTTTCAAAGTGAAGATCATAAATCCGGTATTCTCCGAAGAAAGTATCCTTTGCCGCCTTTTCTATCAGCGCAATGTCTTTTTCATAGGAACTGTCTTCTGTTTTTACAAGCTCCATCTCAAGCTCGGCATCCTCCGGGAGCGTAATGCTCTCCGGCACCTTCACTTTTGCGGACACGCCGTCCTTCTTCCACGTATACTCTCCGTTTGTTTTCGTCTCTTTTTCCGTTTCTTCTTCCGTCTGCTCCGGCGTTTTCGACGTTGCCTCGGTCTGTGCCTCCGTTGGCGCTTCCGTTGGTGCCTCAGTCGGCGCTTCCGTCGGTGCCTCGGTCAGCACTTCCGTCGGCGCTTCCGCTGCTGCCGCCTGCTCCGCCGGTGCATCCTGCAGCTCCTCCGCCAGAACTATATGATTTGTAAACAGCATGGATGCCGCCAAAAACATCGCAGCTCCTTTTCTCATCCATTTTTTCATAATCAGACCCTCCTCTGCTATTTTTTAGTATAGCACAGTTCTCTCTGAATGAAAACTTTATAAAAGATAAATAAGGCTAAATTTTTTCTTAAAATCACAGCCGCCCTATTGTTTTCTCAGCAAAAACGTGCTATAACGAGTCACGTAAGCAATGGATGTGTTTTATAAAAAATGGGGAGATTTATATGACATCAAAATCCGTAAAAAAGCTGTGGGAGAGCTATCGTCATCTGGCACCGGTCATTCTTTATCTGTTGTTTTATCTGGCGGTATTTACCTATGTGGAAAACAGACCGGTTCACAACATGCATCTGCTGGTATCCAAATGGGATCGTCTGATTCCATTCTGTGAATATTTTGTTGTCCCATATTTTCTGTGGTTTTTCTATATAGCTGCCGGAGTGCTCTGGTTTGCACTGGCAGAAAAAGACCGCAGCCAGTATTGGGCACTGGTCACAAACCTCGGTATCGGCATGACGCTGTTTTTAATTGTCTCGCTCGTATATCCGAACGGTCACACGCTGCGTCCCACCTATCTGCACCGCGACAATATTTTCATGGACATGGTGCGTTTTCTGTGGACGATCGACACACCGACCAACGTGCTGCCGAGTATACATGTGTTCAACTCCGTAGCTGTCCATATCGCAGTAGCCGGAAGTCCCACGCTGCGCGAAAAGCACCCGTGGGTGGTACACTGCTCGCTGCTTCTTTGCATCGCGATCATAGCGGCAACGATGTTCCTTAAACAGCACACAGTCATCGACGTGATCACCGCACTGGGGCTGAATATCGTATGTTACTATTTCGTTTATCAGCCGTCCCTCTCCCGCAGGGAGACTTCCGCACGCGTCAGAGGAAGGCTGCAGTAAAAATTCAGGAGCTGTAAAAAAGCGCATAAAAAAGAGCTTCTCTGCACACAGTGGGAAGCTCCTTTTTTATGCACTTTTATGTATTTTTCAGCATATCCATTTTTCCGTGCTTCTTCAGCCCATACAGCACCAACTTTTTCACGATATCGTAGATCACGGCGAACACCGGCACGCCGATCAAAATGCCGACAAATCCGAAAAGCCCGCCGAACACAGTGATGGAAAACAGTACCCAGAAGCCGGAAAGTCCGGTGCTGTTTGCCAGCAGGTGCGGTCCCAGGATGTTTCCGTCAAACTGCTGGAGAATGATGATAAAAACGACGAACCACACGCATTTGACAGGGTCGCTCATCAGGATCAGCAGCGCGGACGGCACGGCTCCGATATACGGTCCAAAGTAGGGGATGATGTTTGTGACGCCCACAATGACGCTCACCAGCATCGCATTCGGGAAGCCGAAGATCAGCGAGAATATATAGCAGAGCAGCCCGATGATCGCGCTGTCAAGAATTTTTCCGCTGAAAAATCCGACAAACATCCGGTCCGCATAATTAATTTCTTCCATGATGCGGTCCGCCCATACCGGTCTGACAAAGCCGTACAGCACCAGCTTTGACTGGCGCGCAAAGAGCTTGCGCGACTGCAGAAGATAGACGCACACCACAATCCCGATCCCTAAATTTACCAGTGTGCCCACCACCTGCGAGACCGTGCTGGTGAAACCGCTCATCACGCTCTGCAGCGTCGGGAGCAGATCTCCCCTCGCCCATGCCTGCAGCTTCTGGGTGATGCTCGCGATCGCCGTGTCCGCATAGGTTTTCAGTACCTCGTTATCCTCCAGCGTCTTTTCCAGCCAGACGGAAGCGTCCTCCACCGCCTTCGGCAGATCTGCGATAATGCCGGAAATACTGACAACCATCTGCGGGATGACCATGCTAAGCAGCAGATAAATGACCAGAACCGCACTCAGAAAGCTCAGAACGATTGCCGCTGCCGGCGCCCATTTTTTTATCTTTTTCGGAAAAAGCTTCGTCAGATGCTTCTCAAAAAAATTGCACGGCATGCGCAGCGCATATGCCATCACGCCGCCGTAAATGAACGGCATCATAATCCCTTTTACAGTATGCAGAGCGCTTACCAGGTAGTTGAAGCGGAAAATGCAAAAATAAAATGCTATCGCCAGCGCAAGGATCGAAAATCCCGCGCCGATCCGCAGCCAGTATTTTCTGCGTTCTTCTTTGTTCATTCGTCCATTCCTTTCAAACCTTATGAAACAGGGCTTTCATAGTAAAATCGGGCAGAGAAACCTCTGCCCGACGTTATTCGCAAACCTCTTTTTAAGCCTTGCCTGCACTTCCAAGTACGTACTGGATCTTGTGAGCAACCATATCCTTTACAGCCTGACGAGCCGGTTTCAGATACTGGCGCGGATCGAAGTGATCCGGATGCTCTGCGAAGTACTTGCGGATATTTCCTGTCATAGCAAGACGGATATCGGAGTCGATGTTGATCTTGCAGACAGCAAGCTCTGCCGCATGACGAAGCTCTGCTTCCGGAATACCGATAGCATCCGGCATATTTCCGCCATACTCGTTTACCATCTTTACAAATTCCTGCGGAACGGAAGAGGAACCATGCAGTACGATCGGGAAGCCCGGAAGACGCTTGATGCACTCTTCAAGAACGTCGAAACGCAGTGGCGGCGGAACAAGGATGCCATCCTCGTTGCGTGTGCACTGGGACGCTTTGAATTTATATGCGCCGTGGCTTGTACCAATAGCGATCGCCAGAGAGTCGCAGCCTGTTCTGGAAACAAACTCCTCTACCTCTTCCGGACGTGTATAGCTCTCGTGACCAGACTCTACAACAACCTCATCCTCAACGCCTGCCAGAGTACCAAGCTCAGCCTCAACTACTACGCCGTGTGCGTGAGCATACTCAACAACCTGCTTTGTGAGCGCGATGTTATCCTCAAAAGATTTGGAGGATGCGTCGATCATAACGGAAGTGAATCCGCCGTCGATACAGCTCTTGCAAAGCTCGAAGCTGTCGCCGTGATCCAGATGCAGAGCGATCGGAATATCCGGGTTTTCTGCAACCGCTGCCTCTACCAGTTTTACAAGATAGGTGTGGTTAGCGTAAGCGCGTGCTCCTTTGGATACCTGAAGGATAACCGGGCTCTTCAGCTCGCCTGCCGCTTCGGTGATACCCTGTACGATTTCCATGTTGTTTACGTTAAAAGCTCCGATAGCGTATCCGCCGTTGTATGCTTTCGCAAACATGTCCTTAGTTGTTACTAATCCCATTTCGTCCATCTCCTTTTCTTATTTTGAAACCATTGCGGTTCCATAAATTCGTAGGTCGAGTATAGTATACCACAAACCTTTTTTTTCAGCAATAAATAATTACGTGAGCACAGAAAATTCACGCCAGGGAAACGAAAGCCTCAAATTCCTTTAAAACTAAATGTAAATTCCATCTTCTTTGTAACATCCAGCAGATACTCAGGATGCGTCTTTGCGCCCCAGCTATCGTCGCCCGCAACACCCATCTGCTGACCGGATACCCGGACAACGGTGTAGTGCACCTGCGGAAGCTCGAACGGATGCATCGCGTTTTCCAGCTCATGCGGCGTGTACGGCAGCGCCGAAAATTCCATGCAGTCGCCGCTAAAGAGCATTCCTCTGCCCTTCCGGTCGGTCACAGTCGCCCAGCGCACGCCCACCTTATTTCCGCACTCCTGCGGCACGAGGTAAGCAGCCATATTATCCTGCACCTTGTTTTTGTAGATGCCGAGCTTCGCTCCCCTGCAGCGATCCACGTATGTCTCCGCCGGACCCATGCCGTACCATGTTACATTGTCGTAGTCCGCATCAAATTTGAACATCACGCCAAATTCCGGCATGTCGCCCAGCTCCTTAACCGGATCGTAGGAAAGCGTCGTCCGGATCATTCCGTCTCCGTACACCTGATATGTCAGCCTGCACCTGCTCTCCGGTGTCGTCGGCATAACATACGTATAGGTGATCTGCGCGTACTCCTCCGTCACTTTGATTTCAGGAGCCGTTGCGCCCGGATAGCGACCGCCGGTCGGATATTTGTGCGACAGATACATGGAAGCAGTCTTCCACTGCGCATAGCGCATCGGCATCAGGCTTCCGCAGTCGTTGTCGTTCGGCGCGCGCCAGAAATTCGGACGCGGGATCATCTTCATCATCTCCACGCCGCCGTAGCGATAGGATGCCAGGCCGCCGTTCAGATAAGAAAACAGTACGTCAAAATTCTCACCCTTCACACCGAAATTGTGTGCGGATCTGATGACACGGAATTTTGCCTTTTTTTTCGTCTCTGCCGGAGCCTCCACTCTGTATACGCCCTGACCGAACGCAACCTCGTGACCGCTCTTTGCCCAGAGCGTATCTTTCTTTAAGCGGAAGGATACCGTCACTGCATACTCGCCCGGAAGCGTCTGCACCGGAACCGGCAGCGGATACGTTTTCTCAGATAATGGCTCTGCGTCCGTCTGCATAGCCGCCGTCTTTATCAGCGTTCCATCCTTTTCCAGAAGCACCACGCAGTCAAAGTCAGCCGTGTTTACAAACAAATTTCTGTTGATCACCGTCACACGGTCCTTTTCCACCTTAGCCGTAATGTTCTGATAGTTAAATTTCACTTCCTGCATCTTCGGGGATGCATCGCGGTTTCCGCCGTAGACAATTCCGTTTCCGCTGAAATTGTAATCGCACGGATGATCGTCAAAATCGCCTCCGTATGCCTGATATTCCTTGCCGTAGCGGTCTTTTTTATAAATCGACTGATCGATGTAATCCCATATAAAGCCGCCCTGATACAGCGGTTCCGTATCGCTCAGATCAGTATATTTGTGCATCGCTCCGCAGGAGTTGCCCATCGCGTGCGCGTACTCACAGCAAATGAACGGCTTGCTGCTGTCTTTTGCCAGAAATGCTTTGATGTCCTCCACCGAGGGGTACATCTGGCTTTCCATATCGCTGGTGTCGTTGTAGCGGCGGTCATTGCGCACGCCCTCGTAATGCACAAGGCGGGTAGGGTCAAGCTTTCTGAAAAGCTGAGACATTTCAAAAATATCCCTGCCGCCAAACGATTCATTTCCGCAGGACCAGATCAGTATAGCCGGATGATTTTTGTCTCTCTGATAGGTGGAATTTACGCGGTCGAGCATCATATCCTGCCACTCCGGATGATCGCCCGGTATCACCGCGTCATAATTGCGCTCCGTGCTGTGCTCCTGCGTATCCCAGGTTCCGTGGGATTCCATGTTGCACTCTGCGATCATATACAGCCCGTACTCGTCGCACAGATCATAAATGCCTTCCGCATCCGGGTAATGACAGGTGCGGATCGCATTAATATTGTTCTGCTTCATCGTCACGATATCCTTTACCAGCTCTTCCCGTGAAACGCAGCGTCCGGTCACTGAGCTGAACTCGTGACGGTTCACGCCCTTAAAGACAATGCGCCTGCCATTTAAGGTCATAATATTGCCCTTCATCTCAAAACGGCGGAAGCCCACGCGCTGCGGGATCACCTCTTTTAACGCGCCGTTTTCGTCCGTCACCTCGATCAGCAGATCGTAAAGCTCCGGCGTCTCTGCGCTCCAGAGCTTCGGCGCAGCCACCTTCATCACATAATGAGAGATTTCTTCCAGAGCCTCCTCCAGTGTCTGCAGCTTCTCGCCGTCCTTCGACAGCGTAACGCGCACTCTGCCGCCCTTCGTCGCCTTTAGGGTAATATCC
This sequence comes from uncultured Marvinbryantia sp., assembly GCF_905201705.1. GTDB lineage: Bacteria > Bacillota > Clostridia > Lachnospirales > Lachnospiraceae > Marvinbryantia. The sequence goes on along the minus strand of NZ_CAJKOX010000049.1, from coordinate 4,668 downwards.
AGCTCCGCGTTTGTAAAGCTGTCGTCAAGCAGCGTCTGCACCTTCAGATCCTGCACATGTACCTCCGGGATCGCATAAAGATAAACGTCCCGGTAAATGCCGGAGAAGCGGAAAAAATCCTGGTCCTCGCACCAGCTGCTGCTCGTCCACTTGAATACCTGCGCCGCCAGCTTGTTTTCGCCTTCCTTCAGATAAGGCGTCAGCTCAAATTCGGACGGGGTAAAGGTGTCCTCGCTGTAGCCCACAAAGCTGCCGTTCAGCCAGAGCGCCAGTCCGCTCTCCGCACCCTGGAAAGAGACAAACACCCGCCTGCCCTGCATTTTTTCCGGCACTTCAAAATATTTCACATAGCTTGCCACCGGATTAAATTCTGTCGGGATCTCGCCCGGTCCGATCTCCTCGCGTCCTTCCCACGGAAACTGTACGTTAGCGTACTGCGGCGCATCGTAGCCCTCCATCTGGATGTGCGCCGGGACGCGGATATCATCCCAGGAATGACAGCAGTACGATTCCGCCTCAAATCCCGGAATTGTATTTCCATAATTTTTCGCATAATGGAACTTCCACAGCCCGTTTAAGCTGCAGCGAAAATCCTCGATTCCCTGCTCCATCTTTTCTGCATTTTCGTAATAGTGGTGATCGGAATGCGCCTCCACCCGGTTATCGCAAAAATAGGTGGGATCCTTCACCAGTTCATAATGAAATGTTTTCATGAGCATGTCCTCCTCAGATTTCTTCCGTAAGCTGACAGATCTCTCCGATCATCGCCCCGATGGTGTCAATGGTATCGATGAACGGCTGGCTGGTCGTGATATCGACGCCCGCCATTTTGGCAAGCTCTGCCGGGGATTTTGTGCTGCCCGCCGCAAGTACGCGCTTCCAGTCGTCCACTGCCGGCTGCCCTTCCTCCTCGATGCGCCTGCATACCTGCGTGGCAACGGTCAGACCGGCGCTGTAGGTATAGGAGTAAAGCCCCATGTAATAGTGCGGCTGACGCATCCAGGTCAGCTCCGCGCCCTCGCAGATCTCCACGGCATCGCCCCAGAATTTCTGCAGGGTCTCCCGCATAATGCGGTTCAATGTCTCCGCCTGCACGCTTCCGCCCGCATCGATCAGCCGGTAAACCTCTCTCTGATAAACCGCTTCCAGGAAGTGTGTGACAAAATTATGATAATACGTCTTTCCAACCATACAGTCGAGCACCCAGCGGCGGAACCGCTTGTCCGGATTTGTTTTCAGCAGATAATGCGCCATCAAAAGCTCGTTCATGGTGGACGGCGCTTCCACAAAATAAGTAGAGACATCCACATCATACACCGACTGCGCGCCGTTGCACGCTTTGAAATGTCCGGCGTGTCCAAGCTCATGCGCCAGCGTGAAAACATCCGCCATCTGGTTGTGCCAGCTCAGAAGGATAAAGGAGTGCGAGCCATACGGGCTTGCGCAGAAGCCGCCCGTACTCTTTCCCTGGTTCTGCGCAAAATCCACCCAGCGCTCGCGGTAAGCGGTGCGTATCATCTCCACGTAATCCTCACCGAAAATCGCCAGCCCTTTTTCGATATATTCCTTCGACTCTTCGATCGTAACCGACGGCACGTAATCGGGATCGACGCTCAGCTTTAAATCCGCCGACGTCATGCGCTCCAGCCCGTAAACCTTCTGCAGCAGCTTTGCGTATCTGCGCATATGCGGCGCCAGCCTTTCCATAATTAAATCGAGCTGGCGGTCGTACATCTCGCGGCTGACCTCCTGCTCAAACAGCAGGCTGTCAAACACAGAATCAAAGCCGCGCAGCTTCGCCATGATCTTTTCCGACTGCACCTGCGACTGATAGGCAGCCGCCGTCACATTTTCATACTGACGGATCTTATCCGAGAACGCCCGGAAAGCGGCGCGCCGCACCTCTGTGCGAGGATCATATTCGTAAGCATCCTCAAACAGCGAATATCCAAGCGGAAATTCCTCGTCGCCCACCCGGAAGGGATCAAACCGCATGTCCGCAAGCTTCGCCATATTGTAAGTCTGGTAGGGCGCGCCAAACACCGGCTGCAGCGCCGCCAGAACCCGCTCCGTCTCCGGCGCAAGCTGATGCGGCTTTTTGCGGAGCAGACCGCGCAGATAGCAGGCGTTTCCCTTTCCGAGCGCGATCGCCTCCCCGATCGTGCGCTCATCCTGCATAAGTATCTCGCTCTCGATAAAGCTAATGCGGCTGAACACCTCCGCGATCAGCGTGTTGATGCTTTCACTGAGTGCCTGGTTGTGCGCGTCATAATAATCCACCGAGACAGCCAGCTCCGCGTAATTTGCAAGCAGCCCCGCCTTCTCATAAAGCTCCTGCGTCTCTGTCAGGCAGGCGCTGATCGCCTGTGCATCCGTCAGCTTTCCTTTATATTTCTCCTCCAAAAGACGGCCGAGCTCGTCCACGCGCTTCTTATCCGCCTCCAGCGCTGTTTCCGTATCATAAATTGCAGACAAATCCCAGGTCAGCTCCTCAGGGACGTCCTTTCTCATGAAAAGTTCCATGCAAAATCGCTCCTTTCGAAATTGTTCTCTGACATTTATCATATCATTTTTTCCCGGTTCAGCACAACCCTTTTCCGGTTAATCCACCATCTTCCCCAGCTCTGCCTTATACTCAAAGAAGTCAAAATCCGCGCACTGCTTATGCCGCACCTTGTCGGCACAGGTGATGCCGACCATCGCTCCGGTGAATTCTCCGTATTTACAGTATTCATCGGAGTATTTTGTAGTATCGAAGATCATGCCGATGCGACTATAGCTCTCTCCGTCATAGCTCCACTCGAACCAGGATCTTCGTCCCCGGATATTAAGCCGCAGATAGATGGGCACATCCTCCACTGGGATACGGGTGTTGAGGAATTCCATCTTCTCCCCGTTCTCCATCAGTCGGTCATTTTTTGCGGACAGTTCATACATGCTATCCTTTTCTGTTCTCTGCTCCTGCGTTTGCTCTCGTTTGATTTCTCCCTCCGTATCTTCTTGGCACAAGCAGGACAATACCTTGATGCACCAGAGCCCGGGACATATTCAACGCCGCACACCGTACAATTTTTAGCGGGCATTGCTGCCCACCGTTTTGTAGGTATGATATGTAATTCATCGACAAAGCCGATGAATTTATAGTAAATCTTGATTTCCTGCTTCACTGTTCCGTCTGCCATCTTCTCACGCTCCGAAACAAGTATCTTGTCTATGAGTGCGTTTATAACTGTTGCATCCAGTTCTTTTAAGCCTTGATAATTTCGGATAAGGGCGAGGAAGTCACGGATTCCCCGTGATTTCTCGTAGCTTTCATTAAGAGTTTCCGTCACCTCTTTCAGCCTTGCTTCAATTTCAAGCTGCTCTTTCTGGTATTTCCCCGACATCATCTCAAAATTCCGCTCGGTAATACGCTCCATGACCTTATCCTCGTAGAGAGAGGAAAACAGCCTGTCCAGTTCCGCAAGGCGTTTGTTCAGCTTCTTACGTTCTTTCTCTAATGCTTTCGCCCTGCTCTGGTCTGTTTCCGTGAGCCGCTTTTCTATGGCCCTGACCGCCTTTTCATCATTCACTGCCATATCCGCAAAACAGTTGATGTCGGCAAGAACGGCATTGAATAAATCCCTTGCTTCTATATTGTGGGCACTACACTCGCTTCTTCCGTTTCTTGCATAATTATTACATGAATACTGTACACAGTCGATAATCTCTGGGCGTTTCCTCCTGTGTACGTTCATTGCCCGCAGAGCACATCCGCAGTCCACACACTTGATAACGCCTGCAAAAATATTTACAAATCCTCCCTTGTTCTGTGGAAGCCTACGACTTGTAATAAGCTGTTGGACAATATCAAATTCCTCCTGCGTGACTATTCCCTCATGGGTATTGGGTATCACTTCCCATTCTTCGGGCAGCTTAGAGGGGCGTTTCTTGCTTTTCATATTGGCGGCAATCCGTTTGTAGCCTACAAGATTTCCCGCATATATCGGGCTTCTTAAAATGCTCCTCACGCTGTTCCCACTCCAAATATAGCGTTTGTCCTCGTTCCCCTCAAAATGACGTTCAAAGCCTGTTTCGCCACGCTCCGCCGCATAAGCGGCAGGGCGTAGGATATGCTGTTTATTAAGATGTCTGCAAATTTTGGCAACTCCATTCCCTTTTAATGCAAGGTCGAATATCTCTTTTACAACATGTGCCACTTTATCATCTATCAGCAGATGGTTGTGGTCGGCAGGGTCTTTGATATAGCCATAAGGGGCGGTAGTTCCCATGAATTTCCCCTGTTGAAACCTCGCCCGATATGCCGATTTTATCTTAACAGATATGTCAGCGGCATACATTTCGTTTAAAATGTTGCGGAAAGGCGTGATGTCCATAGCAGATTTATTCAAGGTATCTACGCCGTCATTGACCGCTATATACCTCACGTTATGCTCTGGGAAGAAAACTTCCAGATATAACCCACAATCAAGATAGTTTCTCCCCAGACGGGATAAATCTTTCGTAATCACGCAGTTTATCAGACCGCTTTCAATGTCTTTTATCATATTCTGGAAACTTGGTCTTTGGAAATTTGTACCAGAATAACCATCGTCCACATACGTTTTTGCTATGTGCCATCCCTGCTTTTTCACATAATCCGTGAGGATGGATTTCTGTGTCGCAATG
>NZ_CAJKOX010000048.1 GCF_905201705.1 uncultured Marvinbryantia sp. | reverse complement strand
GTGCTGGCGGTCTATCTGGAGCAGACGCTTGCCATGGCGGCGGAGAATACGGCAGGGACGGCGGACGCGGCGGCTTTGTACGCAAGGGCGAATACCGCCGGCCGCTGCGCCAGTCGGACAACCCGGACGTCTTATATGGAAGAGACTTTGAGGATGAACCGATCCCGATCAGCAGCATCGAGCATGAGATGGGCGAGGTGGCGATCCGTGGGCAGATCCGCGCGCAGGAGATGCGCGAGCTGCGCAATGAAAAATTCCTCATGATCCTGGAGGTGACGGATTTTACCGACACGATCGTGGTAAAACTGTTTTTGCAGGCGGAGCAGGCAAAGGCGCTCGGCGAGACGGTGAAAAAGGGCGCGTTCGTCAAGGTGAAGGGCGTCACGAACATTGACCGTTTCGACAGTCAGCTCGGCATCGGTTCGGTGACGGGTATCAAGAAAGCGTCAGATTTCCGTGTGGGAAGAATGGATACCTATCCGCAGAAGCGGGTGGAGCTGCACTGTCACACAAAGATGAGCGATATGGACGGCGTCTCCGAGGTGAAGGATATCGTGAAGCAGGCGTACAAATGGGGACATCCGGCGATCGCCATCACAGATCACGGGGCGGTGCAGGCGTTCCCGGACGCCAATCACGTCATCGAGGACATTGACCGCGCTTACCGGGACGCTTACAAGGAGGATCACCCGGAGGTGACGAAGGACGAATTAAAGAAAATCTCCCATCCCTTCAAGGTGTTATACGGGGTGGAGGGTTATCTGGTCGATGACCTGCAAAAACTTGTCACAAATTCAAAAAATCAGGTGATTGAGAGCACCTGCGTGGTGTTCGACCTGGAGACGACGGGCTTCAGTCCGACGCAGAACCGCATCATCGAGATCGGTGCGGTGAAGGTGGAAAACGGTGAGATTACCGACCGCTTTTCGACCTTTGTTAATCCGCAGGTGCCGATCCCGTTCCGCATCGAGCAGCTCACCAGCATCAATGACAACATGGTGATGGACGCGCCGACGATCGAGGAGGTGCTGCCGAAGTTTCTTGATTTCATCGGCGACGCAGTGCTGGCGGCGCACAACGCCTCCTTCGACGTCAGCTTTATCGAGGAAAATATGCGAAGGCAGGGATTGTGGCGCGATTTTACCTACGTGGATACGGTGGCGCTTGCCCGCGTATTGCTGCCGCAGCTCAACCGTTTTAAACTGGACACGGTGGCGAAGGCGCTGCATGTGCAGCTTCAGCATCATCACCGGGCGGTGGACGACGCCGAGTGTACGGCAGGTATTTATCTGAAATTTATGGAAATGCTGAAACTGCAGGGGGCAGAGAACTTCGATGCGGTCAATGAGCTTGGAAGCGCCTCGCTCGACCAGATCAAGAAGCTGCCGACGTACCATGTGATTATTCTGGCGAAGAACGACGTCGGGCGGGTAAATCTTTACCGGCTGGTTTCTTTTTCGCATCTGCAGTATTATAACCGGCGGCCGCGTATTCCGAAGAGCGCCTTAAATCAGTATCGCGAGGGGCTGATCGTCGGTTCCGCCTGCGAAGCGGGCGAGCTGTTCCGGGCGGTGCTGGAGGGCAAAAGCGAACCGGAGATTGCCAGGATCGTCGACTTCTACGATTATCTGGAGATCCAGCCGATCGGGAACAACGCCTTTCTGCTGCGCGAGGACAACGACATCAATTCCGAGGCGGATCTGCAGGAGCTGAACCGGAAGATCGTCCGGCTGGGCGAGCAGTTTAACAAGCCGGTGGTGGCGACCTGCGACGTTCATTTCCTGAACCCGGAGGATGAGGTCTACCGCCGCATCATTATGGCGGGCAAGGGCTTTAAGGACGCCGACCAGCAGGCGCCGCTGTTCCTGCGCACCACCGAGGAGATGCTGAAGGAATTCGCCTACCTCGGCAGTGAGAAGGCGGAGGAGGTCGTCATCACAAATACCAATAAGATCGCCGATATGTGTGAGAAGATCTCGCCAGTGCGGCCGGATAAATGTCCGCCGGTCATCCCCGATTCGGATAAGACCCTGCGTACCATCTGCTATAACCGTGCGCATGAGATCTACGGCGAGGAGCTTCCGCCGATCGTTACCGAGCGTCTGGAGCGCGAGCTGAATTCCATTATTTCCAACGGCTTCGCGGTTATGTACATCATCGCCCAGAAGCTGGTGTGGAAATCGAACGACGACGGCTATCTGGTTGGCTCGCGCGGTTCCGTCGGCTCGTCCTTCGTCGCGACGATGGCGGGGATCACGGAGGTGAATCCGCTGAGTCCGCACTATTACTGTGAGGATTGTCACTACTATGATTTTGATTCCGAGGACGTGAAGGCGTATGCCGGGCGCGCCGGGTGCGACATGCCGGATAAAAACTGTCCGGTCTGCGGGGCGCCTCTGCGCAAGGAGGGCTTTGATATCCCATTCGAGACGTTCCTTGGCTTTAAGGGAAACAAGGAGCCGGATATTGACCTGAACTTCTCCGGCGATTACCAGGGCAACGCCCACCGCTACACCGAGGTGATCTTCGGCGAGGGGCATACCTTCCGCGCCGGGACGGTCGGCACGCTGGCGGATAAGACGGCGTTCGGCTATGTGAAGAAATATTATGAGGAGCACGGGCAGCGCAAGCGCGTCTGCGAGATCAACCGTATTGTAGAGGGCTGCGTGGGCGTGCGCCGCACCACCGGGCAGCATCCGGGCGGCATCATTGTGCTTCCGCACGGCGAGGAGATTTATTCCTTTACGCCGATCCAGCATCCGGCGAACGACACGGAGACGGATATCATCACGACACATTTTGATTATCACTCTATTGACCACAACCTCTTGAAGCTGGATATTCTCGGACACGATGATCCGACGATGATCCGAATGCTGGAGGATCTGACCGGGCTGAACGCAAAGGATATCCCGCTGGACGATAAGAGCGTCATGTCGCTGTTCCAGAGCACGGAGGCGCTCGGCGTCACGCCGGAGGAGATCCTGGGGTGTCCGCTCGGTTCTCTGGGTATTCCGGAGTTTGGAACGGATTTTGTTATCCAGATGCTTCAGGACACGAAGCCGCAGAGCTTTTCCGACCTTGTCCGCATTTCCGGGCTGTCGCACGGTACCGACGTGTGGCTCGGCAACGCGCAGACACTTATCCAGGAGGGCAAGGCGACCATCGCCACCGCGATCTGTACGCGTGACGATATTATGACGTATCTCATCCGCATGGGGCTTGACAGCGAGCAGTCGTTCACCATTATGGAGAGCGTGCGAAAGGGCAAGGGCCTGAAGCCGGAGTGGGAGAAGGAAATGAAGGAGCACGATGTGCCGGACTGGTATATCTGGTCGTGCAAGAAGATCAAGTACATGTTCCCGAAGGCGCACGCGGCGGCATACGTTATGATGGCGTACCGCATCGCCTACTGCAAGGTGTACTATCCGCTCGCTTATTATGCGGCGTATTTCAGCATCCGCGCGTCGGCGTTCAACTACGAGCTGATGTGCCTCGGACACGAGCGGCTGCTGGCGCATATGAAGGAATACAAGAAAAATTACGATTCGCTGACGAAAAAAGAGCAGGATACCTACAAGGATATGAAGAGTGTGCAGGAGATGTATGCGCGCGGCTTTGAGTTTATTCCGATCGACATCAACCGGGCGGACGCCAGCCGCTTCCAGATCATCGACGGCAAGCTGATGCCCTCCCTGTGCAGCATCGACGGTCTTGGCGACAAGGCGGCGGAGGCGGTCGTGGAGGCGGTAAAAGACGGCCCCTTCCTGTCAAAAGACGATTTCTGGCAGCGCACCAAAGTGCCAAAGAGCGTCATCGACGTGATGTCTGATCTGGGGCTTTTGGGAGACCTGCCGGAGACAAATCAGCTATCGCTGTTTGACTGACGCAAGGCGGTATTTGACATTAAAGAGGAACAGGTGGTAGAATATGTTAGAGAAATTTTACCCGGACGAGTATGTGGACTCCACGTACGCCATTGATTTTGAGGACTGGTACGCAAAGGGCTACCGCGGCGTGCTGTTTGACATCGATAATACGCTGGTGCCGCACGGCGCTCCGGCGGATGAGCGCGCGGTGGAGTTTTTTGAAAAGCTGCGCGCGACAGGCTTTCAGTATTGTCTGATCTCCAACAACCAGCTTCCGCGCGTACAGCCGTTTGCGGAGGCGGTGCAGGCGTATTACATCGAAGACGCGCACAAGCCCTCGGTAAAAGGCTACCGGAAAGCAATGGAGCGCATGGGGACAAATGTGCAGAACACGCTGTTTGTGGGAGATCAGCTTTTTACCGATGTTTACGGCGCAAGGCGCGCCGGCATCAAAAGTATTCTTGTAAAGCCGATCCATCCGAAAGAGGAAATCCAGATCGTGCTCAAGCGTTACCTGGAGCGGATCGTGCTGTACTTTTACGCGAGGAAAAAGAGGAAAGAGCAATGAACCACATTATTTTAATTGGTTTTATGGGGGCGGGCAAGACCAGCGTCGGCGAGGCGCTTGCGAAAGAAATGGGGCTTGTTTTTGCCGACACCGACGAGCGCATCGAGGCGCAGCAGCAGAAAAAGATCAACGATATCTTTGCGCAGCACGGCGAAGCGTATTTCCGAGATCTGGAAACGGATATGCTGAAGCAGCTTCAAAGTGAAAAAGAGCGTCTGGTGATCTCCGTGGGAGGCGGACTGCCGGTGCGCTCCGAAAACAGGAAGCTTCTCAAAGAGCTTGGCACGGTCGTTTACCTGCGGGCGCAGGTGGATACGCTTGTCGGAAGGCTGCAGGGCGACACCACGCGGCCAAAGCTTGCGGGCGGCGATCTGCGGGAAAAAATTGAGACGCTGATGCGTGCAAGAGAAGCGTGCTATCTGGAAGCGGCGCAGCTTCTGGTTGACACAGATAAAAAAAATATTGAGGATACGGTAAAGGAGATAGAAGATCATGTTTTGTGAAAAAGTGTATGATGTGATGAAGGAAAAGAACATTGACGCGATAGTCGTATCGGACGGTGCAAATATGCGCTATATCAGCGGCTTCCGCGGAGCGACGGGATATCTCTATATTTCCGGGAACCGCCGCGTGCTGGCGACCGATTCCCGCTACACGACGATGGCGAAGGAAGAGGCTCCGGATTTTGAGATCGTAGATCCGGGCGCTGCACGCAATTACGGAGAAGTCTTAAACGGTCTGATGGAGCAGGACGGCGTTAAGGAGGTCGGCTTTGAGGATCAGTATCTGCTTTACAGCTCTTACAGCAAGCTGCAGGAGGCGTGCAAAGGCAGGCTGACGACGCCGCTCGGTGACAGTCTTGATCTGCTGCGCAGCGTCAAGACAGAGCAGGAGCTGGAATATATGGCGAAGGCGGAGGAAATCGGCGACATGGCGTTTTCCCATATGCTGCAGGTGTTAAAGCCGGGCATGACGGAGATGGAGACGGCTGCGGAGCTGGAATATTTCATGAAAACGCATGGCGCGGAGAATTTAAGCTTTGAGACGATCATCGCCTCCGGCGTAAATTCCGCGATGCCGCACGCGATGCCGTCCCACAAAAAGATTGAAAAGGGCGATTTTGTGACCATGGACTTTGGCTGCGTGTACAACGGTTATTGCTCCGATATGACGAGAACGGTCGTGATCGGCAAAGCGAATGAAAAACAAAAAGAGATCTATGGCATTGTGCTGGAGGCGCAGCTTGCCGGGCTTGACGCCTGCAGAAGCGGCGTGCGCGGCTGCGATGTGGATAAGGTTTCCAGAGATATCATCGCAAAAGCGGGCTACGGCGACTATTTCGGACATGGACTCGGACACAGCGTCGGACTTTACATCCACGAGGAGCCGCGCCTTTCCAAAACCTGCGAGACGGTGCTGCAGCCGAACATGATCCAGACGGTGGAACCGGGCATCTATCTGCCGGGCTTCGGCGGCGTGCGCATCGAGGATATGGTCGTGGTGACGGAAGGAAAGTGCCGCAATCTGGCGCATTCTCCGAAAGAATTAATTGAATTATAAAAAACTGTTGAAATGCAGACAGTTTTATTATACAATATTTTTAATTATGGGAATGCGTATGTTCCCTACCTGTTAATCGAAGGAGGAAAATTTGCATGATATCAGCAGGAGATTTTAGAAATGGCGTAACACTGGAAATTGAGGGAAATGTATACCAGATTGTAGAATTCCAGCATGTAAAACCGGGAAAGGGAGCTGCGTTTGTCAGAACAAAACTGAAAAACATCATCAACGGCGGCGTTGTTGAAAAAACCTTCCGCCCGACAGAAAAATTCCCGCAGGCGCGTATCGAGCGCGTGGATATGCAGTATCTGTATTCCGATGGAGATCTGTTCCACTTCATGAACGTGGAGACCTATGATCAGATCGCACTCAGCCAGGAGGATATCGGCGATGCGCTGAAGTTTGTCAAAGAAAATGAAATGGTAAAGGTCTGCTCCTACAACGGCAACGTATTCGCGGTAGAGCCGCCGCTGTTCGTAGAGCTGGAGATCACAGACACCGAGCCGGGCTTCAAGGGCGACACCGCACAGGGCGCGACCAAGCCGGCAGTGGTAGAGACAGGCGCGACGGTTTACGTACCGCTGTTTGTAAACCAGGGGGACAAGATCAAGATCGACACCCGTACAGGGGAATATCTGTCCAGAGTGTAAGCAATTATAGTTAGGCAAAGAAGGGCGATAGGTTGCACAAAGGGTAATCTATCGCCGTATTCATTAAAAGGAGTTTATTATGGGAAAATATTTTGGAACCGACGGCTTTCGCGGAGAAGCAAATGTAAACCTTACGGTCGAGCACGCCTACAAAGTGGGACGTTTCCTGGGCTGGTATTTCGGAAGAGACCACAAGGCGAATATCGTTATCGGAAAGGATACCAGAAGAAGCAGCTATATGTTCGAGTATTCGCTGGTAGCAGGTCTTACGGCATCCGGCGCGGACGCTTATCTGCTGCATGTTACTACCACGCCGAGCGTGTCCTACGTGGTGCGCACGGAGGAGTTTGACTGCGGCATCATGATCTCCGCCAGTCACAATCCTTTCTACGACAACGGCATCAAGCTGATCAACCGCAGCGGTCACAAGATGGACGCCGGGGTTGAGGATCTGATCGAGCAGTACATTGACGGCGAGCTGGAGGAAATCCCGTTTGCAACAAAGGAAAACATCGGACGAACCATCGACTACGTGGCAGGCAGAAACCGCTACATTGGCTATCTGATCTCTCTGGCGACGCGCTCTTTCAAAAAATACCGCATCGGTCTGGACTGCGCAAACGGCAGCTCCTCCGCGATCGCAAAGAGTGTGTTTGACGCGCTTGGCGCAAAGACCTATGTCATCCACAACGAGCCGGACGGCGTAAACATCAACACAAACTGCGGCTCCACTCACATCGAAGCGCTGCAGGCGCTGGTGCGCGAGAAAAAGCTGGACGTCGGCTTTGCCTATGACGGCGATGCGGACCGCTGCATTGCAGTCGATGAGAACGGCAATGTGGTGGACGGCGATCTCATTATGTACGTCTGCGGAAAGTATTTAAAGGAAAACGGGAAACTGAAAAACGATACCATTGTCACCACTGTTATGTCCAATTTCGGTCTTTACAAGGCGCTCGACCGTGAGGGCATCGAGTATGAGAAAACGAAGGTCGGCGACAAATATGTTTACGAAAATATGGTGAAAAACGGGCACTGCCTGGGCGGCGAGCAGTCGGGACACATCATCTTCAGCAAGCACGCCACCACCGGCGACGGCATCCTTACTTCTCTGATGGTTATGGAGGCGATGACGGAGAAGAAGATGAGCCTTGGCAAGATGGCAGGCGAGGTAACGATTTATCCGCAGCTTCTGAAAAATGTGCGCGTGTTCGATAAGCAGGAGGCGCGCGAGAATGAGGCGGTAGTGGAAGCGATCGCGTCCGTGGAAAAAGCGCTCGGCGACGAGGGACGCATCCTGGTGCGCGAGAGCGGAACGGAGCCGGTGCTGCGTGTGATGGTGGAAGCACCGGAGCAGAAAACCTGCGAACAATATGTAAACCAGGTAGTCGACGTTCTGACAAGGCAGGGGCTTGTAGTGGAGTAATCCGATATGGAACGACACAAATGGAAAAAATTAGTGCGGTATTATAAGCCGTATCTGGGACTGTTTCTGTCTGATATGTTTTTTGCAATTCTGGGGGCTGGCGTGACACTCGTCATCCCCCTGATTGTACGCTATATTACAGGAAACGTTATTTTTCTCCCGGCGGGGGAGGTGCTTCCGGCTATTCTGAAGCTGGCGGCGCTGATGCTCGCTCTGGTGCTTCTGGAGTGTTTTTGCAATTTTTACATCGGCTATTACGGACACATCATGGGCGCTTCCATCGAGCGCGATATGCGCAACGAAATTTTCGGACATTATCAGAAGCTTTCTTTTGCTTTCTACGATAACCAGAAGGTCGGACAGCTTCTGTCGCGTATTACCAGCGACTTGTTTGATATCAGCGAGCTGCTGCACCACGGTCCGGAGGACATCGTGATTTCTCTGATGAAATTCGTCGGCTCGTTCGCCATACTGATGTCCATCAATTCGACGCTGGCGCTGGTGATGTTTGCCTTCGTGCCGCTGATGGCGCTTTACGCCTTTTATCTGAACCGGAAAATGAAGCGCGCGTTTAAGGAGAACCGCGCCCGCATCGCCGATATCAACAGTCAGATTGAGGACAGCCTCTCCGGCATCCGCGTTGTGAAATCGTTCGCGAACGAGGACGTGGAAATGGAGAAATTCGGAAAGGGCAATCAGCGCTTCGTGGACAGCAAGCGCATCAGCTACCGCTATATGGGAGCCTACAATTCCGGGCTGGGCGCGCTGACGACGCTGGTCACGGTCGGCGTGATCGTGGCGGGGGCAGTGTTGATCTCGGACGGCTCCATGGACAGCACGGATCTGATCACGTTTCTTTTGTACGTCAATAACTGCACGGAGCCGATAAAGAAGCTGATTAACTTTACCGAGCAGTTCCAGAACGGCTACAGCGGCTACGAGCGTTTCCTGGAGATTCTGGCGGTGGAGCCGGATATCGCGGACGCGCCGGATGCTGTCGAGCTTACTGATGTGAAGGGCGAGATCGTGTTTGAGGATGTCACCTTCCGTTACGAGGAAAATCTGGAGACGGTGCTCAACCATATTAATCTGAAGGTGGATGCCGGGGAATACATCGCGATCGCCGGAAGCTCCGGCGGCGGAAAGACGACGCTCTGCAGTCTGATTCCGCGCTTCTACGATGTGGATAGCGGGCGCATTCTGCTGGACGGCACCGACATCCGACAAATTAAGCTGAAAAGCCTGCGCGACCACATTGGCATTGTGCAGCAGGACGTCTATCTGTTTGCGGAAAATGTGATGGAGAACATCCGCTACGGCAGACCGGACGCCTCCGACGAGGAGGTTATCGCGGCGGCGAAAATGGCGAACGCCCACGAGTTTATCATGGAGCTGCCGGACGGTTATGAGACGGACATCGGACAGCGCGGCGTGAAGCTCTCCGGCGGACAGAAACAGCGCCTTTCGATCGCGCGAGTATTTTTGAAAAATCCGCCCATACTTATTTTTGACGAGGCGACCTCCGCGCTCGATAATGAGAGCGAAAAGATTATCCAGGAATCGCTGGAAAAGCTGGCGAAGGGGCGCACCACGTTTGTGATCGCGCACCGGCTGACGACCATCCGCAACGCTGGAAAAATTCTGGTGATGACGGAAAAAGGCATCGAGGAGCAGGGAACCCATGAGGAGCTGCTGGCAAAGGGCGGAATCTACAGCCGGCTGTACCGGATGTCGGAGGCGGAAGCCTAAATGGATCTGCGAAGGTTACTGTGAACGGAGTGAACAGTAGCGGAGCCTATCTGAAGGAGCAAAGGAAAAGGATATAGAATGGACATTGTATTTAAAAAAGTGGAAATGAAGGACCGGGAGCTGATCAACCGTTATCTTGCGCAGCAGAAAACAAGAAGCTGCGAAATGACGTTTGCCAATATTTATCTCTGGTCCGTATATTACAAAGTAGATTATGCCATCGTGGAGGATATGCTGATTTTCCGCGGCTCGGAGGACCGTGTGTTTTTCGATTATCCGGTGGGAAAAGAGGAGGGCGTAAAGCCTGCGATAGACGCGCTGCTGGAATACTGCCGTGAGCGCGGACAAAGATTTATCCTCGGACTGGTGACACCGGAAAAATTTGCGCGCTTGGAGGAACTTTATCCGGGCATGTTTGAGATTTCCTACGACCGCGACGCGGCGGATTACGTTTATGAGACGGAAAAGCTTGCAAATCTTTCCGGAAAAAAGTATCATGGAAAGAAGAACCATATTAACAAATTCGAGCGGCTGTACCCGGAGTGGAAGTATGAACCGATCAACGATTCCAATGTGGAGGACTGCTTCCAGATGGCGCTCGCATGGCGGCGCATGAACGGCTGCGAGGAGGACCCGGAAAAGTCGGCAGAGATGTGTGTGACCTTAAATTCCCTGCGGCTGTTTAAGGAGCTGGAGCTGCGCGGCGGTCTGCTGCGCGTAAACGGCGAGGTGGTGGCGTTTTCCATCGGGGAGCCGGTGTGTGACGACACGATGGTCGTGCATATTGAAAAGGCATTTTCTGAGGTGGATGGCGCATATCCTATGATAAACCGCGAGTTTGTGCGCCACGAGGCAGCAGGGTATACTTATGTAAACCGCGAGGAGGATCTGGGCGAGGAGGGGCTGCGCAGAGCGAAGCTTTCTTACCACCCGGTGTTCCTGGTTGAGAAGGGGACTGTTACTATCAAGGAGAGGTAAAAGACGATGATTTCAGAAAAAATGATACAGATGACGAAAAACAGCTCGGCGATCCGGGCGATGTTTGAGGAAGGAAAAGAGCTGGCGGCGCAGTTTGGGGCGAAGAATGTCTACGATTTCAGTCTCGGCAACCCGAATGTCCCGGCGCCGTCGGAGGTAAAGACGGCGATCGAGGAGATTATCAATGAGGAAGATCCGCTGATGGTGCACGGCTATATGAGCAATTCCGGCTATGAGGACGTGCGCGCGGCAATCGCGGCTTCCTTAAATAAGCGCTTTGGCACCGGCTTTTCCGAAGAAAATATTCTGATGACGGTGGGTGCAGCGGGCGGTCTGAATGTAATTTTTAAGACGCTCTTAAATCCGGGCGACGAGGTGCTTACCTTCGCGCCGTATTTTGGAGAGTATCGTTCGTATGTTTCCAATTACGACGGCATTCTGAAAGCGGTGGAGCCGGATACTGCAACTTTTCAGCCGGATCTGGAAAAATTTGCGCAGATGATCACGCCGAAGACTAAGGCGGTGATCGTCAACACGCCGAACAATCCGACAGGCGTCGTTTATTCGGAGGAGACGATCGTGCGTATGGTGGAAATCCTCTGCGCCAAAGAAAAAGAATTCGGCATCAGTATCTATCTGATCTCCGACGAGCCGTACCGCGAGCTTGCATATGACGGCGTTTTTGTGCCTTATCTTACGAAATATTATCACAACACTATCGTCGGGTATTCCTTCAGCAAATCGCTCTCCCTGCCGGGCGAGCGTATCGGCTATCTGGTGATCCCGGACGAGGCGGACGACAGCGCGCTTATCATCGGAGCGGCAAATGTGGCGAACCGTATCCTCGGATACGTCAACGCACCGTCGCTGTTTCAGCGCGTGATCGCAAAATGCCTGGACGCGAAGGTGGACGTAGACTATTACAACCGCAACCGCGAAACGCTCTACAGGGGTCTTACTGAGGCGGGCTTCTCCTGCATCAAGCCGGAGGGCGCGTTCTACCTGTTTGTAAAATCCCCGGTTGAGGACGAAAAGGCCTTCTGCGAGGCGGCGAAAAAATATCATCTGCTGCTGGTGCCGGGGTCTTCCTTTGCCTGCCCGGGCTTCGTGCGGCTGGCATACTGCGTCTCCTACGAGACTATCGTGGGCGCGCTGCCGAAATTTGACATGTTAGCCAAAGAGTATGGCTTATAAGCTCAAGATAGGCAAATGATTCTGCACAGGAAGCCTGCCGTCTATGTCTGCCGCAGACGATAGGAAGATTTTGCAGATTTTGCGAGCATAGCGGCAGCAATTTTAGCCGACCAGCTTCTATGGAGGCAAAATTGCTGCCAATAGGCGGCGCAGCAAAATCAAAAAATCGACGTGTCTGCGGCAGACATAGACGGTTGGATTCCGTCGCAAAAACATCTGAGGAAAATCTGCCTATTGTCTGTGGCAGACATGGACGAATGGATTCCTGTGACAAAACTGCGAGAGAAGAGCAGGGGTACCTGGAAAGAAAAAAAGTATGGGATATCAGAAAACAGAGGAGTAAATTATGAAAAAATGGGAAGCAAACGTCCGCAGGGTAATCCCCTATACCCCGGGGGAGCAGCCGGATTTTGCGGATATGATTAAACTGAATACAAATGAAAATCCGTATCCGCCCGCGCCGGGCGTGCAGGCGAAAATAAAAGAGCTGTGCGCCGAAGAGCTGCGCCTGTATCCTGCTCCGGCGGCGGATGCGCTGGTGGAAGGGCTTGCAAACTACTACCGTCTTTCGAAGGAGCAGGTGTTTGTCGGCGTCGGCTCAGATGATGTGCTGGCGATGGCGTTCCTCACATTCTTCAACGGCAAAAAGCCGGTACTGTTCCCGGACATTACATACTCTTTTTACGATGTGTGGGCGGGACTGTTTCACATTCCCTACGAGTGTCAGCCGTTGAACGACCGGTTTGAGATCGTAAAAGAGGACTACTACAAAGAAAATGGCGGCGTAGTGTTTCCAAACCCCAACGCGCCGACTGGTATGGAGCTTCCGCTGGCGGATATTGAGGACATCATCTGCCACAACCGGGATGTGGTAGTGATCGTTGACGAGGCGTACATAGATTTCGGGGCAAAATCTGCGCTGGAGCTGATTGAAAAATACGATAACCTGCTTGTTGTGCAGACCTTTTCGAAATCGCGCTCCCTTGCCGGGCTGCGCATCGGCTATGCGTTCGGCAGCAGGGGGCTGATCAAATATCTGAACGACGCAAAATACTCCTTCAACTCCTACACGATGAACCGTCCGAGCCTTGCGCTTGGCGCGGAGGCGCTGAAGGACGACGCATATTTTAAGGAGACAACGGCAAAAATTATTGCAGCGAGAGAGCGCACGAAAAAAGAGCTGGCAGCGCTTGGCTTTACGTTCGGCGATTCCAAAGCAAACTTTCTGTTCGTCACGCACCCGGATTATCCGGCGAAGGAGCTGTTTGAGGCTCTGCGTGAAAAGCATATTTTCGTGCGGTATTTTGCAAAGCCGCGCATTGACAATTATCTGCGCATCACGATTGGCACGGATGAGCAGATGGACGCTTTGATTTCATTTCTGAAGGAATATAAAAGGAGAGGTTTATGAATAGTTTATTATCCTGGATGACGGCTACCTTTGGCGGCGTCCTCACGAGAGAGGCCCTGGCATTTGTGATTTCCATGGTGCCGATTCTGGAGCTGCGCGGCGGGCTGATCTTTTCCTCCGCGGCGGGCATTGACATGTGGAAGGCGATCCCTATCTGTGTGATCGGAAATCTGATCCCGGTGCCGTTCATCCTGCTTTTGATCACGAGGATTTTTAGCTGGCTGAAAAAGACAAAGGTTTTCCGCCCGATGGTGGAGAAGCTGGAAAACAAGGCGATGAGCAAAAAAGACCAGATTGAAAAGTACGAATTCTGGGGACTGGTGCTGTTTGTCGGCATTCCGCTTCCGGGTACCGGCGCGTGGACGGGTTCGCTGATCGCGGCGCTGCTGGACATGAAATTCCGGAAAGCGTTTCCGGCGGTGATCATTGGTGTCTGCCTGGCAACCGTTATCATGACGACGATCTCCTACGTGATTCCGGGATTTTTCTTCTGAATGTAATGAAGGGGAAAAGCAGCAGGAGAGTGATTATCCGGAAAAATAAAGGAGAATACGATGGAAAAAGAAACGACTGCTTACAGCAGCTTTGCAAAAGTTTACGACCTCTTTATGAGCGAGATTCCCTACGAGGAGTGGCACTCATGCGTGAAAGAGCTGCTGCGGGCGGAGGGCATCTGTGACGGGCTTGTGCTGGAGCTTGGCTGCGGCACGGGTACCTTCACGGAGCTGCTTGCCGCCGACGGCTACGACATGATCGGCGTGGATAATTCCGTGGAGATGCTGGAGATCGCCGCGCAGAAAAAGGAGGTTTCCGGCGCGGATATTCTGTATCTGTGCCAGGATATGCGCGAATTTGAGCTGTACGGCACGGTGCGCGCGGTGGTGAGTATCTGCGATTCCATGAATTACATCACCGGCGAGGAAGATTTAAAAACAGTCTTTTCGCTGGTTAATAATTATCTTGATCCCGGCGGCATCTTTCTTTTTGATTTAAAGACAGTCTTTTATTTCCGCGAGGTGATGGGCGACTGCGTGCTTGCGGACAACCGTGAGGAGGCAAGCTACATCTGGGAAAACTATTATTATGAAGACGAGCAGATGAACGAGTATGATCTGACACTGTTTCTGCAGGAGGAAAACGGTCTCTACCGCAAACAGGAGGAATCGCATCTGCAGAGAGCATATGAGCCGGACACGATCCGGCGGCTTCTAAAAGAGGCGGGGCTGAAATTTGAGCGGGCATTCGATGCCGATACGGGCGGGGAAGTGCGCGCGGACAGCGAGCGGATCTATATTGTTGCAAGGGAGTGTACAAAATAAAGTGAAGGATTATATTGTAAGAGCAACGGCGGCGGACAGCCAGATACGCGCGTTTGCCGCGACGACAAGGGAGCTTGTGGAGACGGCGCGCAGCGCGCATAACACGAGTCCGGTGGCGACGGCGGCGCTTGGGCGTCTTTTGACTGCCGGAGCAATGATGGGCAGCATGATGAAGGGCGACGAGGATCTTCTGACGCTGCAGATTAAAGCGGGCGGCCCTTTAAACGGACTTTTAGTGACGGCGGATTCCCACGGAAATGTCAAGGGCTATGTGGGCAATCCGAACGTTATCATCCCGGCGAACAGCAAGGGCAAGCTGGATGTGGCGGGAGCGGTCGGGCCGGGATTTCTGACGGTCATCAAGGACATGGGCTTAAAGGAGCCTTATTCCGGGCAGACGATGCTGCAGACCTGCGAGATCGCCGAGGATCTAACGTATTATTTTGCGACCTCGGAGCAGGTGCCCTCCGCGGTCGGGCTTGGCGTGCTTATGAACCGTGAGAATACCGTGCGTCAGGCGGGCGGCTTTATCATTCAGCTAATGCCGTTTGCCGCGGAGGAGGTCATCGCCGCTCTGGAGAAAAAAATTGCCGAAGTGACGAGCGTCACCGCGATGCTGGAGGCGGGAAGCAGCCCGGAGCAGATCTTAGAGCAGCTTCTCGGCGATCTGGGATTGGAAATCACCGACACCATGCCGGCGCAGTTTCACTGCAACTGCTCAAAGGAGCGCGTGGCGAAGGCGGTTGTCAGCGTTGGAAAAAAAGAACTGCAGTCGATGATCGATGAGGGAAAGCCGATCGAGGTGAACTGTCATTTCTGCAATACAAATTATGAGTTTTCCGTTGAGGAGCTGAAGGAATTATATAAACGCGCGAGCCGGGCATAACAGCGCGCAAAATAACGAAACAGGAGGTACTTCCATGAGGCATGGATTTGTGAAGGCGGCGGCGGTGACACCGGAACTGAAAGTAGCGGACTGCATATACAATACGGCGCAGATCTGCGCGCAGGCGAAAGAAGCGGCGGACGCCGGGGCGAAAATCATTGTATTTCCGGAGCTTGGCATCACGGGCTATACCTGCAGCGATCTTTTCTGGCAGGAGCGGCTGCTGGCGTCGGCAAAGGAAGGGCTGCGCAAAATTGTGGATGCCTCGCGAATGTGGGACGCTCTGGTGTTTGTCGGACTTCCGTGGGAGAAAGAGCAGAAGCTTTACAATGTGGCGGCGGCAGTCAGCCGGGGAAGGCTGCTCGGACTGGTGCCGAAGCGCTTCCTGCCGAATTATGCGGAGTTTTACGAGGCGCGTCATTTCACGCCGGGAGAGGGAGCGATTTCCTGGACGGAATTTGAGGGCAGCCCGGTGCCGTTCGGACAAAATCTTTTGTTTGTCTGCCGGGAAATGGAAGGGCTGACAGTGGCAGCCGAGATCTGTGAGGATCTGTGGGCGCCCGATCCGCCGAGCACGCGGCACGCGCTGGCGGGCGCGACGGTGCTTGTAAATCTTTCGGCGAGCGATGAGAATACCGGGAAGAGTATTTACCGGGAGGCGCTTATCACCAACCAGTCGGCGCGCCTGATCTGCGGATATCTCTATGCGAGCGCGGGAGACGGGGAATCGACGACCGACCTTGTCTTTGGCGGACACAACCTCATTGCCGAGAACGGAACTGTGCTGGCGCAGTCGCCGCGGTTCACAAACGGCATTATTTACAGTGAGCTTGACATCCACCGTCTGCGCAGCGAGCGCAGGCGCATGACAACATACCAATGCGCGGAAAATCCGGCATACGAAAAAATCCCCTTCCATTTAGAGGTCGGGGAGACGGCTCTTACGCGCGCGTTTGCACCGCTGCCCTTTGTGCCTGACGACTGCGGCGACCGCGCGCGCAGGTGTGAGGAGATCCTGACGATCCAGGCGCTCGGCTTAAAAAAGCGTCTCCTGCACACCGGCTGCAGATCGTTGGTGATCGGCATTTCCGGCGGGCTGGATTCCACGCTGGCGCTTCTGGTGGCGGCAAAGGCAGTGGATATGATCGGACTGGACAGAAGCGCGATCCTTTCTGTCACAATGCCCTGCTTCGGCACGACCGACCGCACCTATCGCAACGCCTGTGAGCTGACGGAAAAGCTGGGAGCGACGCTAAAGGAGATCAACATTAAAAATGCCGTGCAGGTGCATTTTCAGGATATCGGTCACGATCCCGACGAGCACGACGTCACCTATGAAAACAGTCAGGCACGCGAGCGCACGCAGATCCTTATGGATCTCGCGAACAAGAGCGGAGGACTGGTGATCGGGACCGGCGACCTGTCCGAGCTGGCGCTTGGCTGGGCGACCTACAACGGCGACCATATGTCCATGTACGCGGTCAACGCCTCCATCCCAAAGACGCTGGTGCGTCATCTGGTGCGCTATTACGCGGACACCTGCGGCGATGAGGCGCTTGCAGGCGTGCTGCTGGATGTGCTTGACACGCCGGTCAGCCCGGAGCTTCTGCCGCCGAAGGACGGCGTGATCTCCCAGCGGACAGAAGATCTTGTCGGACCTTATGAGCTGCACGATTTTTTCCTTTATCATATGCTGCGCTGCGCCGAGGAACCCTCCAAGGTTTACCGCCTTGCGAAAAAGGCGTTCGCGGGCACCTATGACGAAGAAACCATTCTGAAATGGCTGAAAACCTTCTACCGCCGGTTCTTTGCGCAGCAGTTTAAGCGCTCCTGCCTGCCGGACGGTCCGAAGGTGGGAAGCGTGGCGGTATCCCCGCGCGGCGACCTGCGGATGCCGAGCGATGCCTGCGTTCGCATCTGGATGCAGGAGCTGGAGCGGCTGCAGGCAGAGAACGTTTAGGAGATGGATGAAAAGATGCCGCTCAGCGCGCCGCGATTTCCAGCGCCGCATCGATCGCCTGCAGCAGCATCTGCGAGGTGTACTGACTGGAAGCCTCGTAGTAAATATCCTTTGTGGACTGTGTTTCGCAGACCTGTACGGCGATCTTATCAAGCGCCGGCTGCATCAGCGGGAACATGGCTGCGGAGGTCTCGCTCAGGGTTACAAGCTGGATGCCGTTGATGTGGTCGGCGTCGACGATCACCTGCAGATCCATCACATTATTGTTCAATGTGACAGGCGTGGAATACACGCCCGGTACATAGGCAGATGTCCGGGCGGTCTGCGGCGATGTATCTTTCTGCGGACGAAACATCAGAAACAGCAGGATGAGCAGCGTGATGCCGAGCGCGGCAAAGATGGCGGTGTAGATGACTTCTCTCTTTTTCATAATAATGATTTTGGTTCTGGAACTCATATGCGGTCCTCTGGGTATGTATTTTGTACATTCTATGCGGAAGCATGAGCAGACTGAACAGGGAATAGAAAATTTTTTATAGGAGGTATCCCCATGAGTTATGTAATTTCAACCGATACAACATGTGATTTTCCGGAGGAATACTATCAGCAGCACGATCTGAACGTGCTGGCGCTTTCCTACATACTGGACGGCGAGACGTATTTCCGCGGAGGCAAGGAATTATCATCGGAGGATTTTTATGCGAAGATGCGCTCCGGTTCCATGCCGACTACCTCGCAGGTAAACCCGGAAAGTGCGCGCGCTTCTTTTGAACCGATCTTGAAGGAGGGCAAAGACATTCTTCACATCGCATTTTCCAGCGGACTGAGCGGAAGCGCAAACAGCGCGCGGATCGCGGCGGAGGAGCTGATGGAGGAATATCCGGACAGAAAGATCATCGTGGTGGACTCCCTGTGTGCGTCGCTCGGCGAGGGGCTGCTTGTTCACAAGGCGATTGCAAAGAAGGAAGCAGGCATGGGCCTTGAAGAACTGGCGGCGTGGTGCGAGGATAACAAGCTGCACATCATCCATAGCTTTACCGTGGATGATCTGTTCCATCTTTACCGCGGCGGACGCGTGTCGCGGGCGGCAGCGGTCGTCGGAACGATGATCAGTCTGAAGCCGGTGATGCACGTCAATAATGAAGGAAAGCTGATTCCGCTTTTCAATGTGCGCAAAAGAAAACGCTCGCTGCAGGCGCTGGTGGACGCGATGGAGCAGAAGCAGGGCAGCTTCGCCGGAAAGAACGACATCGTGTTCATCAGCCACGGCGATTGCCTGGAGGAGGCAGAATATGTGAAAAAGCTGGTGCAAGAGCGCTTTGGCATTACAAACTTTATCATCAATCCGGTCGGTCCGGTGATCGGCGCGCACTCCGGTCCGGGAACGATGGCGCTGTTCTTTATGGGGGATGAAAGATAGTGAAAAAATAAACGAAAGTCACGGATCGCTTTGACTTTCATGCATAGCACGAAACTCCTTTGGGGATACTGTTACAGATAATCCGCAAAGGAGTTTTTTATTATGAACGAAATCATTTCTGAGGATCTTTACGAAAATATGCAGTATTTTCATGAAAAGCTCCAGGTGGCGAAAAATTTTGATATCATTTACCGGATGCTGTCGGTGGGCGGCAGGGATGCCTGCCTCTATTTCATCGAGGGCTATATTAAGGACGATATCATGGAAAAGCTGCTGGAGTTTTTTCATTCGCTCACGCCGGACGATCTGCCGCAGAGCAGTCATGAGCTTTCACACAGTTACATCCCCTATGTGGAGGTGGATATGGTGGAGGAGAAGGAGCAGATCATCACAAACATTCTCTCCGGCATCGTCTGCCTGCTGATCGACGGCTATGAGAGATGCTTTGCGATCGACTGCCGTTCCTATCCGATGCGCAGCGTGGAGGAGCCGGACAAGGATAAGACGCTGCGCGGTTCCAAGGATGGCTTTGTGGAGACGCTCGTCTTCAACACCGCGCTGATCCGCCGGAGGATCCGAAGCCCGCAGCTTACCATGGAAATGCTTAGCGCCGGGGAAAGCTCCCGCACCAACATTGTACTCTGCTATATGCAGGGGCGTGCGGACGAGGCGCTGGTGGATAAGCTGCGCGAGCGGATCCGGACGCTTGCGATAGATGCCCTGCCGATGAGCCAGGAGAGC
The DNA here is from genome assembly GCF_905201705.1 of uncultured Marvinbryantia sp. Taxonomy (GTDB): domain Bacteria; phylum Bacillota; class Clostridia; order Lachnospirales; family Lachnospiraceae; genus Marvinbryantia. Next base: position 8,678 of record NZ_CAJKOX010000048.1, on the reverse strand, counting down.
CTTGCGGAGGCGATCTACAAGCGAAAATGGTTCAACCCGTTCCCGAAATTTAAGTACACGCAGCGCCCGGACACCACCTCCGCCAGTCTTTTAGAGGGGAAGGTGGCGATCCTGGTGGACAACGCGCCGACGGCGATCCTGCTTCCGGTCTCCTTTTTTGATATTATGGAGGACGCGGACGATTTTTATTTTCCGCCGCTCACGGGGAGCTATCTGCGTTTTTCGCGCTTTGTGATCGCGATCCTGTCGCTGCTTCTGACACCCGTCTGGCTTCTGTTTATGCAGAATCCGCAGTGGATACCGCCCTGGCTGGAATTTATCAATGTGGCGGACACCGTGCATGTGCCGGTTCTTCTGCAGCTTCTGATCCTGGAGTTTGCGATCGACGGACTGAAGCTGGCGGCGGTGAACACGCCGCAGACGCTCTCGACGCCGCTCTCTGTGATCGCCGGTATCGTGGTGGGAGAATTTGCGGTGAAATCCGGCTGGTTCAACAGTGAAACCATGCTCTATATGGCGTTCGTTGCGATCGCCAATTATACGCAGTCGAATTTTGAGCTTGGCTATGCCTTAAAGTTTATGCGCATCGTGCTGCTTGTACTGACCGGCATTTTCGGAGGCTGGGGATTTATCGCCGGAATCATTTTCTGCGTGCTCTGCATCGCCTGCAACCGCACCATCTCCGGCACCAGTTATTTATATCCCCTGATTCCATTTGATGGAAAGCAGCTTGCGCGCCGCCTTTTCAAAAAAAGGACTGTATAATATGAAAAAAAGAAGAGATATTAAATATTGTGAACGGCTTTGGAGCCTGCAAAATACGAGAAAAGGAGACAAAACTATGAAGCATGTAAAAGGAATAACGGGAACTTTGCTGGCACTTGCTCTTTCCGTGATCCTTGCGGGATGCGGGAACAACAGAAATGAAAACAGCTCTGCAACATCGGAAAACAGGACCAGCGAGAGCAGCGCGGTCCAGAAAACGACGGATAACACCACTGCGGCGGGCGAGAACACTGCCGGAAACGACGGTGCGGCCATCGACGACGGGAATGTGAACAGTGCAACGAACGGCACGGACAGAAACAATGCCGGCTATGACAACGAGAATGGGCTGAGTGAGATCGGCGAGGGCATCGGTGAGGTTGGCGATGGCATTATCGACGGCGCGGAGGATATCGTGGACGATGTGACAGGCAACCGGAACGACACGAACCGCAATAACAATAACGACACAAATGCAAATGATTCGGTCAAGACCAACCCCTAGACGCACGCGGTGGGCGGATGCACCCTTCTAATGAGGGGTGCGTTTACATAATATCTGATTATCTGCAAAAATTCCCGAAAAAAATTTAAAAAATTTGCACAAAAAACTACCACAATGGGAAAATATGTGGTACAATTTTAACATAGATTGAAAAAGAGAGGTGTAATTGTTATGGCAAAAGAAATGATTGCAATGCTTCTTGCTGGCGGACAGGGTTCCCGTTTATACGCGTTAACGCAGAAGCTTGCAAAACCGGCAGTTCCATTCGGCGGAAAATATCGTATTATCGATTTTCCGCTGTCAAACTGCGTGAATTCCGGGATTGATACCGTTGGTATTCTGACACAGTATCAGCCTCTGGTATTAAATGAGTACATAGGAAACGGTCAGCCGTGGGATCTCGATCGTCTTTACGGCGGCGTGCATGTACTTCCGCCGTATCAGCAGGCTTCCGGTTCTGACTGGTACAAGGGCACGGCAAACGCAATTTATCAGAATATTTCTTTTATTGAGCGTTACGATCCGGAGTATGTTATTATTCTTTCCGGCGACCAGATCTGCAAGCAGGACTACAGCGACTTCCTCAGATTCCACAAGGAAAAGGGAGCGGAGTTCAGCGTGGCTGTTATGGAGGTTCCGTGGGAGGAGGCTCCGCGTTTCGGTCTGATGGTTGCAGACGAAAACGACAAGATCACAGAATTCCAGGAAAAACCGAAGAACCCGAAGTCAAACCTGGCTTCCATGGGTATCTACATCTTCAACTGGGATATCTTAAAGAAATATCTCACAGAGGACGAGGCGGATCCGAATTCTGAAAATGACTTTGGAAACAACATTATCCCGAACCTTCTGCGCGACAACCGCAAGATGTACGCATATCATTTCAGCGGCTACTGGAAAGATGTCGGAACGATTTCCTCTCTTTGGGAAGCAAACATGGAGGTGCTCGATCCGGAGCACAGCGGCATCAACCTGTTTGACGACGACTGGAAGATCTACAGCCGCAACAGCGGTATGACCGGCCACAAGATCAGCCGCGAGGCAGTGGTGGAAAACTCCATGATCACAGACGGCTGCCGTATCAAAGGTAATGTAAAGCACTCTATTCTCTTCGCCGGCGTGCAGGTAGAGGAAGGCGCAGTGGTTGAGGATGCGGTTGTTATGGGCGGCACCGTGATCAAATCCGGTGCGGTTGTAAAACACTGTATTATTGCAGAAAACGTAACGATCGGAGAAAATGCGGTTGTCGGAGCAATGCCGGAGGGCGGCGCAGGCGGAGTTGCAACCGTCGGCGCGGGCATTAAGATCGGCAACAATGTAAAGATCGGTCCGAACGCGATGGTAAATAAAAACGTAGAGGATGGTGAAGAACAATGTTAAATTCAAATAAGAGAGCATTGGGAGTTATTTTCCCAAACAGTTATGACGCGCTGGTTCCTGAGCTTGTAAATGTGCGTCTGATGGCTTCCATCCCCTTCGCAAGCCGTTACCGTATGATTGACTTTGTGCTTTCAAGCATGTCAAACTGTGATATCGACAATATTTCTATCCTGGTAAACAACAATTATCACTCTCTGATGGATCACCTCGGCTCCGGCCGTGAGTGGGATCTGGTGCGCAAAAATGGCGGTCTGCATATTTTCCCGCCGTTTGCGGAGAAGGAATCCAAGCCGTTTGTCGGACGTGTAGGCGGGCTTGCGACTATCCTGGATTTCCTGCGTGAGCAGAAGGAAAAATACGTGGTAATGGCGGATGCGCACATTGCCGTAAACTTTGATTTCAACGCGATGATCGACGCGCATATCGCAAGCGGCGCGGATATTACCGTTGCATATAACGAGCAGGAGCTGCCGGAGTACATCCAGAAATCGAACGACAAGGGCTTCTACTACACTTACACGATCGATAACGGAAGAGTGACGAAGATGTACATCAACCCGAGAGAGACGGGCGTTCAGAACTTCGGCATGAACATCTATGTGATCGACCGTGAGCTGCTCATCGATCTGGTAAATACCGCGTTCGTGCGCGGACAGGAATACTTTGAGCGCGATATCCTTGCTCCGCAGCTTGCAAAATTAAACGTGCAGGCTTACAAATTCGAGGGCTATCTGGCACGCATCAGCGGCATGAAGAGCTATTTCGATGAGAACATGAAGCTTCTCGACGACTACAACCTGGATGGTCTGTTCAGCAGAGCGCCGATCTACACCAAGATCCGCGACGATAATCCGTCCAGATACATTAACGGCGCAAAGGCTACGAATGTGATGGTAGCTGACGGCTGCATCATCGAGGGCGAGATCGAGAACAGCATCCTGTTCCGTGGCGTTAAGGTGGCAAAGGGCGCGAAGGTTAAAAATTGTATCTTAATGCAGGATACGGTAATCGAGGCAGGCGCAAACATCGAGTATCTTATTACCGATAAGAATGTTACCATCACCGCAGGTAAGGAAATGAAGGGAACCGATACCTTCCCGTTCTATATCGCAAAAGGACATACGGTATAGGGCGCTGCAGCGTGTCCGGGAGGACTGCGCGCAGCGCGTCAGATGCGGGAGTCGCCAAACGGATGTGCGGGCACATCCGCCTGGTTCGGTGTTCGCGGAAATAAACTGCAAGAGATAAAAGTACCGCCGGGGCATATGGCTCCGGCGGTTTTTCAAGGCATTTTTTTAGGCAGAAAAAATATCATCTTCCCAGGACGCCGTTAGAATGATATAATCCGTTTTGGGAGGAGAACATGAAAACAGAAATACAGATTGATAAAAAACAATTTTACAAAACCCTGGCGAGGCTTGCGCTGCCGATCGCGCTGCAGAATCTGATGCTTGCATCGGTTGCGGCGGGAGATGCACTGATGCTGGGGAGGGTTGCGCAAAATGAGATGACGGCAGTTTCCCTGGCGACGCAGATCCAGTTTGTACAGAATATGTTCGTCGCGGCGATCACAGGAGCGGGGGCTATTCTTGGCGCTCAGTACTGGGGAAAAGGCGATAAATACACGCTGGAAAACATATTTAACATGATCCTTCGGTTCAGCGGCGCTGTTTCAGCCCTGTTTTTTCTGGCCTGCGAGCTGGCGCCGGGGCTGCTTATGCGTTTGTTTACACCGGATGCCGCGCTGATCTCTATCGGCAGCTCCTATCTGCGCATTGCAGGTTGGTCGTATCTGCTCACAGGCATTTCCCAGTGCTATCTGGCTGTCATGAAGGTGTCAGAGCATGTGAAGCCCTGCGCATTTATCAGTTCCTGCGCGGTGCTCTTAAATATTGGTCTGAACGCGGTGTTTATTTTCGGACTGCTGGGTGCGCCGAGGATGCAGGCGTCGGGTGCGGCGCTTGCCACCACGATTTCCCGCATTGTGGAGCTTGTGCTGTGCATTGCGGTATCCTCGCAGAACACCTATATCCGTCCGGCGCCTGACAGATTTTTTAAGCTGCCGAAGCTGCTGATGAAGGATTTTGCGAGACAGTGCCTGCCGCTCATGGGCGGTTCCCTGTGCTGGGGAATCGGATTTACATCCTATACGGCTATCATGGGACATATGGGGACGGATGCGGCAGCGGCAAATTCCGTGGCAGCGGTTGTCCGCGATCTGATCTGCTGCATGTGCAACGGTATTGGAAGCGCGGCGGGGATCATGGTAGGAAACGAGCTTGGGGCGGGGCGCCTTGACCGCGGAAAGGCTTACGGAATAAAGCTGAAAAATATTTCTTATGTGATCGGATTTTTGTCTGCCGCCCTTGTGTTTGCCGTGTCGCCGTTTGTCGTAAAAATGGTGATCCTGACGCCGCAGGCGCGGGAGTATCTTGCGGGAATGATGGCGATCATCGGGGTATATATGATCGGACGCTGCATCAATACCGTCGTCATAAACGGGGTACTGGACGGAGGCGGCGATACGCTGTTTGATATGTACAGTCTGATCGTCTGTATGTGGCTGATCGCGATTCCGCTCGCGCTTGCAGGCGCGTTTATCCTGCACTGGTCGCCGCTGGTAGTCTATGCCTGCACCTGCCTGGATGAGGTGGGGAAGATCCCCTGGGTGATATTCCATTTCCGAAAATACAAGTGGGTGAAGGATCTGACAAGATAGGCTGAAAAAATGCCGGTGTATCTGCGCTGTTTAAAGTGGATGCCATGGATTATTGGAGAGTGTAACCGCCGGGACATGAGATCCCGGCGGATGTTTGTGCTGCTACAGGTGCGCTTTGATCTTCGCGATCATTTCTTCGTACTCTGCGTCGCTTAAATATTTTTTGTCCGGGTTCATCTGGAACACGCCGCCCCATTCGTCGCCGCCGTTATACTTTGGCACGAGATGGAAGTGCAGGTGGCAGCCGGTATCCCCGTAAGCGCCGTAGTTGAGCTTGTCCGGGTGGAAAGCGGCGTGGATCGCTTTCGCTGCTCTTGTGACGTCTGCAAAGAAGCGGTTGCGCTCGTCCTCGCTGATATCCACGATCTCACTCACATGATCCTTGTAGGCAACGATACAGCGCCCCGGTTTGCTTTGCTCCTTGAAAAGAATGAGCTGGCTCACGTCCAGATCGCAGATCTTAATGCCAAATTTCGCCAGCGGCTCGCCGCCGACACAGTAACCGCAGTTTGTGTCCTTCATAAAAAATCCTCCCATGATTATGTGTTTTTGCACTCCTGATATCACTGCTTTGCATAAGCTGTCCCTGCTTCCGCAAAAAATACAGGAGCTTTTCTTTAGTATAGCATATTGGCAGGATTTTTGCGTGATTTTTGTTGATTTTTGTTCGTTTTTTGTTCCGCGATTTTTGGAAAAAAAACGGTTGACATTGACGAATGTGTGTAATATAATTTCTCAGTGTGAGTAAGTGCGTAAACGTCCAAGCCAAAGCCCCGGTAGCGGCGTTTTGCTATATAACAGCGGTGTAACTTTCCAGCACCGCCAGGCAGTTTAATATTCAAGGAGGAAGACCAATGAAGAGTTTTATGGCGAGTCCGTCGACAATCGAAAGAAAATGGTATGTAGTTGATGCTACCGGATATACATTAGGACGTCTGTCATCAGAAGTAGCAAAGATTTTAAGAGGAAAACATAAACCGATTTTTACACCGCATATCGACACAGGCGATTATGTGATTATCGTAAATGCACAGAATATCAAAGTTACCGGAAAGAAGCTGGATCAGAAGATCTACTACCGTCATTCCGAGTACGTGGGCGGTATGAAGGAAACCACCCTGCGTGAAATGTTAAATAAGAAACCGGAGCGCGTGATCGAGCTGGCTGTAAAGGGCATGCTTCCGAAAGGACCGCTCGGCAGACAGATGATGACAAAGCTTCACGTTTATACCGGAGCAGAGCACGGACACGAAGCTCAGAAGCCGGAAACGCTGACATTTTAAACAGGAGGTAAAGAACATTGGCTAATTCAAGATATTATGGAACCGGAAGAAGAAAAAAATCCATCGCAAGAGTATATCTTGTACCGGGAACCGGCAAAATCACAATCAATAAAAGAGATATTGACAACTACCTTGGTCTGGAAACGCTGAAGGTTATCGTTCGTCAGCCGCTGGTAGCTACTGAAACGGTAGATAAATTTGATGTTCTGGTAAATGTCCGCGGCGGCGGCACAACCGGACAGGCAGGCGCTATCAGACACGGTATTTCCAGAGCACTGCTTCAGGCAGATCCGGACTACAGACCGGTGCTTAAGAAAGCAGGCTTCCTTACACGTGATCCGCGTATGAAAGAGCGTAAGAAATACGGTCTCAAAGCGGCTCGTCGCGCACCGCAGTTCAGCAAGCGTTAATCAGTTGGATTTTTACAATCGAAATGTTCAAAAACCCTGGAAAATCAATGTTTTCCGGGGTTTTTCTTGTGGTGCGCCTAGCGGCGCACGTTTCCAACAGGTGCAAGTCCTGAATCCGCCCGGTAGTGGGAAGGGTGCAGCCAATGGCAAGGGCGTCACTGTGAAGTGGGGTCTGAAGGAAGCCGGAGGCAAAGTTGTCGTGCGTGGTGTGGAAGGGGAGGTAAAATCTCCCCTATCCGATTGCTCCGGTCTGACCTGCTCTGACTCACTTTGATACGGCTTAACCCAACAGCCAGTCGGACAGGTTTTTGACCTGGATGCCGTTGTATTTTCCTACAGTGAGTCGATCTCCGGTCAAAACGATTTTCTCGTAGTTGTCCCGGATATTTGTCAATGGCTTCAGCTCACGGTCGAAGGTGTCTTGCGCAGTCATATCTGCTGTAACCTGAAAATAGGTATAGGTTCCCTGCTTTTCTGCAACAAAGTCTACTTCTGTATTACCAACCTTTCCAATCATAACACGGTAGCCCCGACGCAGAATTTCAAAATAAGTAATGTTCTCCAGCGAAAATCCTAAATCGTATTGACTGCGCGGCAGGATATGGTTCCGTAAGCCAAGATCTACAATATACAACTTTCGATTCGCTTTCAGAAGCTGTTTTCCCACGATATCAAAACGCTCTGCCGGATAGAAGATAAAGGATTCTGTGAGAGCCTCAACATAATCGCTCACCGTGTTAGGTGAAACTTTTCGTCCGTTTGAGGTCAGATAGTCGGTAATGCTTCGGATGGAGACCGGATTTCCGGCCACACTGGCCAGATATTTGGCAAGGGTCTTCAGCAGGAGAATATCCGTGATTTTTCTTTTATCCGGATCGGTTTCTTTCGCGCCTGACGATCTTCGATGTCCTTTACGATTACTGTATTGTAGATACCCTCTAAATAGGTGTCTACCTTTTCCGGGGTTCGGTTCATAACGGCAATATAAGGAAGGCCTCCGTCACGCATATATTCCGAAATCGGAACATAAAAGGAAGCTAGAAGGGCGGAGTTCCGAAATGAGAATATTCGGAATTTTTTGCAAAAAAATCTTTGATAAATCCTTGACAAACAACGGGAAAATGGGTATACTGTTAGACGAAAGCAAAAGAACTGCTTGAATATCATAAAGTAGAGTAGATCTTATACGTAAAGTGTCATCGGATGGGGAGACTTCCGGTGAACGAAGGTTTTACCGCGTTATATGATCGCTTCCGCTACTGCGTAAAAACATGAGATTCTGATGGGCCGGTCAGGATATTCTTGGTTTGCGCAGCATTTTTTTGCCCAAAATCAGCAGAAGATAACAGGAGGAAAAATCATTATGGGATTCAAATCAGACATTGAAATTGCACAGGAGACAGTGATGCAGCCGATTACCGAGATTGCGGCAAAAGCGGGCATTGATGAGAAATATCTGGAGCAGTATGGCAAATATAAAGCAAAGATCGACTACAACCTGTTAAAGGAAACGGACGCCGAGAACGGCAAGCTGATCCTTGTAACGGCGATCAACCCGACACCGGCAGGCGAAGGAAAGACCACGACCTCCGTAGGTTTGGCAGACGGTCTCGCAA
>NZ_CAJKOX010000047.1 GCF_905201705.1 uncultured Marvinbryantia sp. | reverse complement strand
AAAATTTTCAAAGTTCATCAATTTCTGCTTGACTTTTTATTTGCAGACTATATTGAATGAGTATGCTATCATCATACCGCAATTTTGGGAAAAAAGAAAGTGCGCGGGAAGAAATAATTAGTATTCCATAAAAATAGACAGGTTTTCTTTGCCAAAAGTGGAAATAATAAACGAAAAAATTTTCTTTTTCGACGCAATAAGGCGATGTAAACTGAAAAATTCATAAAAAGGCGTCTGTTGCTTTGTGATTTTTGTAAAAACTGCGTAAAAGGTGTTCACTATTTTAAAAAGCTGTGTTATAATCATTTAAAACATAACATCAAGAGGTGATAACGTGATTAAGAAAGAAATGATTGCCATGCTGCTGGCAGGTGGTCAGGGCAGCCGTTTAGGCGTTCTGACATCCAAAGTAGCAAAACCGGCAGTTACTTTCGGCGGGAAATATCGCATCATCGACTTCCCCTTAAGCAACTGTATCAATTCCGGGGTAGATACGGTAGGTGTTCTGACGCAGTACCAGCCGCTGCGTCTTAATACGCATATCGGCATCGGCATTCCCTGGGATCTGGACCGCAATATCGGTGGTGTGAGCATCCTGCCGCCGTACGAAAAAAGTACGGATACCGAGTGGTACACAGGCACTGCAAACGCCATTTACCAGAACCTTACTTACATGGAAATGTTTCATCCCGAATATGTGCTCATCCTTGGCGGCGACCACATCTACAAGATGGATTATGAGGTTATGCTGGATTTCCACAAGGCAAGCGGCGCTGCAGTCAGCATCGCGGTGATGCCGGTCCCGTGGGAGGAGGCAAGCCGCTTCGGCGTCGTTGTTACAGATGACAACAGCAATATTACAGAGTTTCAGGAGAAACCAAAGGAACCAAAGAGTAATCTGGCGTCCATGGGAATCTACATATTCACATGGGAAGTGCTTCGGGAGGCACTGATCGCCAACGCAAATGTACCGGGCTGTGATTTTGGAAAACACGTTATACCCTATTGCTTTGATAAAGGTGAAAAACTGGTAGCATACGAATACAACGGATATTGGAAGGACGTGGGGACTTTAAGCTCCTACTGGGAAGCCAATATGGAACTGATCGACATTATCCCGGAATTCAATCTTTACGAAGAATTCTGGAAGATCTATACTTCAAGTGAAATCATTCCTCCGCAGTATGTATCGGCTGACGCGAAGATTGAACGCAGTATCATCGGCGACGGCACCGAAATCTATGGCGAGGTAAAAAGCTCGGTGATCGGAGCAGGCGTTACGATCGGAAAGGGCGCCGTGGTCCGGGATTCCATTATTATGAAAGGAACGGTGATCGGGGAAAACGCGGTGGTGGATCGCGCGATCATTGCGGAAAATGTAAATGTCGGTTCCGGTGTCGTGATGGGCATCGGAGAGGAAGCGCCCAATAAGTACAAACCGGCAGTGTATGCCGGCGGTCTTGTCACCATCGGCGAAAACAGTACCATTCCTGCTGATGTAAAGATTGGCAAAAACACCGCGATTTCCGGAAACACCGCGCCGGAGGACTACCCGGACGGCGTGCTGGAGAGCGGCGGATCAATTATTAAGGATGGTGATGTGGCATGAGAGCAGTAGGAATCATTTTAGCAGGCGGCAACAACCAGAAAATGCGGGAGCTGTCCAACAAAAGAGCGATTGCGGCCATGCCGGTGGCGGGAAGCTTTCGGAGTATCGATTTTGCTCTGAGCAGCATGACTAATTCGGGGATCCAGAAGGTAGCTGTTTTAACGCAGTACAATTCCCGCTCCTTAAACGAACATCTCAGCTCTTCAAAGTGGTGGGATTTCGGAAGAAAACAGGGAGGTCTGTTTGTATTTACGCCGACCATCACGGCAGGAAACAATTTCTGGTTCCGCGGAACCGCAGACGCACTTGCGCAGAATCTGGATTTTCTGAAAAGGTGCCATGAGCCGTATGTGGTGATCGCATCCGGCGACGGCGTCTACAAGCTGGATTACAGCAAGGTGCTGGAGTATCATATTGACAAGAAAGCAGACATTACCGTGGTCTGCACGGATGTACCTGAGGGAGACGACGTCAGCCGTTTTGGCGTCGTGAAGATGGACGACGACGGCAGGATCGAGAGCTTTGAGGAAAAGCCTATCGATGCAGTCGGGAATCTCATTTCTGCAGGTATTTACGTCATCCGAAGACGTCAGCTCATCGAATTGATCGAGAAGGCGGCGTCGGAGGACAGATTTGATTTCGTAAAGGATATTTTAGTCCGCTATAAAAATATGAAACGGATCTATGCATACAAGATGGATTCGTACTGGGCAAATATCTCTACGGTAGACGCTTATTACAAGACAAACATGGACTTCCTGAAACCCGAGGTACGGGACTATTTCTTCCGGCAGTATCCGGACGTGTACTCCAGGATCGAGGACATGCCGCCGGCAAAATACAATCCGGGCGCTGATGTGAGAAACAGCCTGGTATCCGCAGGGTGTATCGTAAACGGTAAGGTGGAAAATTCCATATTATTTAAGAAAGTATTTGTCGGAGAAAATTGTGTGATCAAAAATTCCATTATTCTCAACGATGTTTATATTGGCGACAATACGTATATTGAAAACTGCATCGTGGAAAGCCATGATACGATCCGCGCAAATTCCCGCCATGTCGGCGAGGGCGAAGTGAAGATCGTGGTGGAAACGAACGAAAGGTATGTCATGTGATGTCCGTAGAGGGCAGAGCCCGACCGATAAAAACAGACTGAAATGCTAACCTCTGCCCATAAAATACAATTTATGAGGAAGGAGGACCGGCTATGAATATCACAGACGTTAGAGTCCGCAAGGTAACAAAGGATGGAAAAATGAAGGCCGTTGTGTCCATTACAATTGATGATGAATTTGTTGTTCATGACATCAAAGTGATCGAGGGCGAGAAAGGCCTGTTTATTGCAATGCCCAGCAGGAAAGCTACGGATGGGGAATATCGCGATATTGCACATCCGATTAACTCTGGAACTCGTGACAGAATACAGAATCTTATTCTGAAAAAATATGAAGAAGCTTCTCAGGAAACTGATGAAGAGACGCTGTAAAGGGGTTTTACAGGCGCGGGGATGCTGCGAGAGCAGCATCCCTTTTTTTGTTATGTTTATTTATGATAAACTAAAATGCTACAAATAAATATAAAATATACGTATCTGATTTAGGAAACTTTAAAGAGTCTATTGAAAAATTTGTTTAATCTTTAAAAAAATATAAAATAATTCAATAAAAACAGTTGCTATTTTTGTGCTTTCAGTATACGATAGGATTACATAGATTATTACAGTGCGCGGTTTGGAAACATGCGCAGGAAGGAGTTTGTTATGGCTAGATTGATGATTAATCCGAAAAAGAAAGTCAGCAAAATTCATAAGGAAATCTACGGACATTTTTCCGAGCATTTGGGAAGATGTATTTATGAGGGGATTTACGTGGGCGAGGATTCCCTGATCCCCAACGTGAACGGTATGCGCTGTGACGTAGTGGAAGCGCTGAAAAAGATCAGAGTGCCGGTACTGCGCTGGCCGGGCGGCTGCTTTGCGGATGAATATCACTGGATGGACGGGATCGGACCGAAGGAAGAGCGAAAAAAGATGATCAATACGCACTGGGGCGGGGTTCTGGAGGACAACAGCTTCGGTACGCATGAGTATTTTGAGCTTTGCCGCCAGCTGGGCTGCGAGACCTATGTAAATGGCAATCTTGGCAGCGGCACTGTGCGGGAAATGTCGGAGTGGGTGGAGTACATTACGTTTCCGGGCGTATCTCCGATGGCGGATCTTCGCAGGAAAAACGGACATGATGAGCCGTGGAAGATTGATTTCTTTGGCGTAGGCAATGAAAACTGGGGATGCGGCGGTAATATGAACCCCGATTTCTATGCCAACGAATACCGGAGATACCAGACTTACGTGCGCAATTATCACACGGAAGGAGAAGAGGAGCAGCCGATCCAGAAGATCTGCTGCGGAGCTAACGTCGACGACTATGAGTGGACAAGGGACGTGCTGAAGACTTGTTTTAATCACTGCGAAGAGAAATTCCACGGCTTTATGGACGGATTATCACTGCACTATTATGTACATCCGGAAGGCTGGGAAATTAAGGGCAGCGCTACGGATTTTGACGATGCAGTATGGTACAAAACGCTCTCCAAAGCGTATTATATGGACGAGCTGATCCGCCGTCACGGTGCGATCATGGATTCCTATGATCCGGAGAAAAAGATCGGTATGATCGTGGACGAATGGGGAACCTGGTACACGGTAGAGCCGGGTACCAATCCGGGCTTCCTGTATCAGCAGAATACGATCCGGGATGCACTGGTAGCGGGAATCACCCTGAATATTTTTAATAAACATTCCGACCGCGTAAAAATGGCAAATCTGGCGCAGATCGTGAATGTGCTCCAGTCCGTGATCCTCACGGAGGGCGCGGATATGATCCTGACACCGACGTACCATGTGTTTGACATGTATAAGGATCATCAGGATGCGATGCTTCTGGACAGCTTTATCGATGCAGAGAAAATCGGCGTCTGCGGGGAATATCAGGTGCCGAACCTGACGGAATCCGTATCGATGGCGGAGGATGGTACGATACATATTACGGTGACGAACGCCTCCCTTACGGAATCGTATCCGGTGGATACGCAGATCCTTGATCAGGCGGCATGGAAAGTAACCGGCGAGATGGTGCAGGGAGAAATGCATGAGATGAATACGTTTGAGGATCCGGAATGTGTAAAAGTAAAGGCGTTTCAGGATATTGAAACGAAAGAGGACGGCTTCTCCTTTAAGATCCCGCCCTGCGCTGTGGTCCATCTGACCGTGAAGAAACAGTCATGAGCGGCGGGCTTCGGGTCTGCCGAAAATGCCTGCTTCGCGGGGAGTCCGGGAAAGAATATTTTGAAAATCTAAGAAATTATATTGCGAGCCTGGATGATGACGTGAGGGTGGAGCAGGAGATTTATGAAGAACGGCTCCATAAATGCGCACAGTGCGCGCAGCTTTTAAACGGAATGTGCCGTCTGTGCGGATGTTATGTGGAGCTTCGCGCGGCGATCAGGGTCCGAAAATGTCCTGCGGTGGATCGGCAATGGTAAGCATACGCCTGCGGGACGGCATTTTGGTGTAAAAACAAACATGGGAGGGTTTAAAAAGTGAAAATGAAGGTATGGATAGCAATGATATCTGCCGCGGTTCTGGCAGCTTCTGTCTGCGGATCGCTGTCTGCGGCGGAGAACGCGGAGGGGACGGCGGCCTCTGGCGGGGAAAAAACATTTTACGAGGGCGCGATTTCCCGCGCCAGTGTACATGATCCCTCGATCATCCGCGAGGGCGATACGTATTATGTATTTGGAAGCCATCTCGCCGCGGCGAAATCAGAGGATCTGGTAAACTGGGAGCAGCTTTGCAAGGATTACGAGAATCCGACAGACAATGCCATATACGGGAACCTGACGGAAAATTTTGCGGAGACGTTCGAGTGGGCGGGCTTTAACGACGGCGACTGCACGGGCGGCTACGCGATCTGGGCGCCGGATGTCCACTGGGATGCGGGGTATGTCTGGGAAGATGGGAGCAAGGGCGCGTATCTTTTATATTACAGCGCGTCTTCTTCCTGGAAACGCTCCTGCATTGGTCTGGCAGTATCAAAGACGATTGAAGGACCGTATGCGTATGTGGACACGATGATCTATTCCGGCTTTTCCAAAGAAAGCGGTGTGGACGAAAACAGCAAGATCGATACCAGGTGGGATAATGACTATCTGAACCTTACGGAGCTTCTGGAGCTTGGCTCGGCGAACGGCGGGATCGATGAGATCAGTGAAGAATGGTTTGGATCAGACGGGCTTTACAATTACAAGTATGCTCCCAATGCGATCGATCTAACGGCGGTAGAGGATAAGGACGGAAATCTGTACCTGGTGTACGGCTCCTGGTCCGGCGGACTTTATATCCTCAGGGTAGACGAGACGACGGGGCTTGTGATCTATCCGGGCACGGATTCCCAGGAAGAGGTTTCCGGCAATTTCACAGACCGTTATTACGGCACGCACATTGCGGGAAGCAAGCATCAGTCCGGCGAGGGCCCGTATATCCTTTACGATGAGGAAGCCGGTTACTATTATCTGTATGAGACGTATGGCGGTCTTACCGCGGACGGCGGCTACAATATGCGTATGTTCCGGTCTGAGAATATTTACGGTCCATATCTTGACGCGGCGGGAAATAACGCGGCGGACAGCGGCAAGGTAGAAAACTCCAAATACGGTATCAAGCTGATGGGCAATTATCAGTTTGACGGTCAGCGGGGCTACAAATCCGCCGGACATAATTCGGCGCTGATCGACGAGGACGGTCAGAGATATCTGATCTTCCATCAGCGGTTCAACGAAGGCTCCGAATACCATGAGGTGCGGGTACGCCAGCAATATCTGAATGAAGACGCGTGGCCCTGTACGGCGGTGTATGAGAATCGCAATGAGCGCATTGCCAATGTCGATGATTCTGCGGTGACGGGAATTTACGAATACATCAATCACGGAAAGGAAAACAGCCCTTCCATGCTGGAAACCGGCTCTTTGGAGCTGAAAGAGGACGGAACGGTAACAGGAGCCTTTGAGGGAACCTGGAGCAAGAAGGATTCCGGAAAGGGATACGATTACGTGACGATCACCATGGATACCGGACTGGAATTTAAAGGGATTTTCTACGAGCAGACCAACGACGAAGGGGAAAAGAAGATGACCTTTTCTGCGATTGGCGGAAACAACGCCTGTATCTGGGGAAGCATGAAGTAAAGTGCAAAAAAGGCTGAAAGGAAAAACAGGATTCCTTTCAGCCATCTTTACGATCCGTATTATTGTTCCTGGTCTATCCTGGACGCCATAGCGTCTTCCTGCAGCTCGTCGGGCAGGTATTTCCGGAATACATAGACGAAAACGCAGGAGGTAAGGTAGCCGAATATGCCGGCTCCCGCGATCAGCATCAAGCCCATAAAGGGCGGAAATACCAGCGTCAGCAGAACAAAAGTAGCAAGAATGAATGCCAGAAACAGGGTCCACTGAAAATTTGACAGGGACATAAGGAATGCATTTTTGAGGTTGTCTAAAATGCGGTTCTCAAATTTTGCCTGCACCGGGAAAATGTAAAGAACAGTGCAGAAAAACGGGATCAGGAGCATGGAGCAGCTGACCAGCATGATTTTTCCGAGCACACCTTCCACAGAAAGCCCGATCCAGAGATCCATGTAAAGGATGCCGCCGACTGCCAGAAGCAAAAGCCAGATCAGAGTGGACTGCCGGAAGTTGGATTTAAAAGCGCCAAAAAAGTTGCCGGTGATATACCCTTCATCTCTCCGGATGCGCTTCATGCAGGAAGAATAAAGGGCGGTAGTGGAAGCCCCGATCGTCACGATGGGGAGACTGCAGATGATCCACAGGATATGAAGCAATACGATATCCGCTACCAGATAAAGAAATCTGGAAAGCCAGCTGTTAAACGAAAATATATTCATAGGCAACTCCTTTTACATTTTTTTGTCGAACAGGTTCTTTGTATATTATATCGTGCATTGTGCGAAAAGTCGATAGCAAACCTGTGCAAAAAGACATAAAAATTTTAGCTAAATGTGTAGTAATTTAACAAAAACTAAAACAGTAATTGCATATGCCGAAAAGGTAGTGTAGAATAAAACGGATTACCTGATAAAACAACAGGAGGAAGATGAGATTATGAATAGAAAGAAAATCTGTATTACGGAATATAATCAGCCGCTGATCGAGTGCCGCGCAGATCCTTATGTGTTCCGTGCGCAGGATGGAACTTATTATTTTATGGGATCCGCACCGGAATACGACCGGCTGGCTATCCGCCATGCCGATACCATTGCCGGGCTGAAAGACGCAGAAGAAAAAACGGTCTGGACAAAGCACGAGAGCGGGCCGATGAGTCTGCATATCTGGGCGCCGGAGCTGCATTATCTGGACGGCCGCTGGTTTATTTATTATGCGGCAAGCGAGGTCGGTAATAAATGGAAGCTGCGTCCCTACGTATTGGAGTGTACGGGAAACGATCCGATGAACGATCCCTGGGAGGAGCGCGGGATGATCCAGCCGGCGGACGGGGATAAGTTCAGCTTCCGGGATTTCTCTCTGGATGCGACGATCCTTGAACATAAAGGGGAAAAATATTTCGTCTGGGCGGAAAAGGTGAATAAGGGAAAGAAGATCTCCAACCTCTATATCGCCAGAATGGAGTCGCCTTATAAGCTTGCCACAGCGCAGGTGCTTCTTACGACGCCGGACTATGACTGGGAACGCGTAAACTTCTGGGTAAATGAGGGGCCGGCCTTCTTAAAGCATGGCGGAAAGATATTTATGACATATTCCGCAAGCTCCACAGGCGCCTGCTACTGCATGGGAATGCTGAGCATTGACGAGGACGCGGACCTTCTGGATCCGCATGCCTGGAAGAAGGAGCGCTATCCGGTGCTGGCTACCGATCCTGAGAAAGGTATTTTTGGCCCCGGTCACAATTCCTTTGTAAAAGGCGAGGATGGCGTTACGGATTACTGCGTGTACCATGCACGCCAGTATGAAAAGATCACCGGAAACTCTCTGTATGACATCAATCGCCATGCGATGGTGATGAAGCTTACCTACGATAAAAAAGGATTTCCGGTATTTGATTACAAACCAAATTTATTTTAGAAAAATATAAAGTAATATATTCTCCTTAAATTTTTTGTAAAAAATGACCAAAATAAAACTGGCATTTTCATGAAAATCTAACAAAATATCGTTTTTTATTTAGAAAAATGTAAAAAATCATAGACAAAACTAAAATATTCTGATATAGTATTGTTATCATCAAAAAGCGCATGGAAAACCACACGCAAAATAAGAAGGAGGATATTAAGATGAGCAGTAAAAAACTTATGGTTCTTGGATTGGCAGCAGTGATGACCTGCGGTTCCGTGTCCATGGTACAGGCAGATGACGGCGCAAAGCTGAGCATGTTTGTATATGCGAATGAGCAGGAGCAGGCGATCGTCCAGAACATGATCAAGCAGTTCGAGGAAGCAAACGGATGCACCGTTGAGGTTCAGTTCTCCACGAAGGACGACTACAACACAACGCTGACCGGTATGATGACAGCGAGAGATCTGCCGGATGTATTCTACGTAGGACCGGAAACAGTTTCTCAGTACGTAGACAACGGCTATATCACCTCCCTGACTCCGCTCCTGGAAGCAGCAGGTCTTTCCACGGACGACATGATGCAGGATATCCTGGACAACTATCGCTACGATGGAGAGTCTACCGGTACCGGCGATCTGTACGGACTTCCGTATGATTCTTCCGTATTTGCATACGCTTACAACAAAGAGCTGTTTGACGAAGCAGGACTGGATTATCCGGATCCGGACAACCCCTATACATACGACGAATTCGTGGAAGTCTGCAAACAGCTGACAAAGGATACGGACGGCGACGGTGAGATCGATCAGTGGGGCATGGGTGCAGCAAATGCCTTTATGCTGTATCAGTATGTATGGTCAAACGGCGCAAGCTTCCTTTCCGATGATTACAGAACCGTAACCATCGACACGCCGGAGTTTATCGAAGCATGCCAGAAATTCGTAGATCTGACGCTTGTACATCAGGTAACGCCGACCGTAGAGCAGGATGCTTCCCTTGGTGTATATCAGAGATGGCTTGCAGGACAGGAAGCCTTCTATGCATGCGGTACTTGGGATGTAGCTGCTTTCATGGATGATGAGACTTTCCCGTTTGAATGGGATCTGTGCCTGTATCCGACACTTTCCACCGGCAAATCCATGACCTGGTGCGGAACCGTTGGCTACTGTGTGGCAGAAAGCTCTGAAAACAAAGATCTTGCCGCAAAACTCGCTTACTTTATGAGTGCTGATGAGGATGGAAACAGAGAAATGTCCGGTATCACGACCGGTCAGTCCATCCGCCTCCCGAACATCACCTCCATGGCAGAGGGCGAATTTAAGGATGCCGTTACAAACGGCGAGCTTCCGTACCCGAGCAACGTAGACGTATTCTTCAACTACCTGAACGGAACGGAAAACGCAGGCGTAAGATTTATCGAGTCCACCTACACCCCGAGCGCAGGCTGGCTGGATAGATTCTTTGAAGGTTTCGATACCGTAAAGAACGGCAGCGTAACCGTAGAAGAGTATATTGCAGAAGTTCAGCCGGAAATGCAGGAGCTCCTGGATGAAGCATGGGAAATGGTAGAATAAGATAAAACAGATAAAACAGAATCAGACGAGGGAGAACAGCCGGCCGCCATAAGTCCGCGGCCGGCTCTCTTTCTATAAAAAATGAAAATGCAGTTTTTGTCTGTATTGGAGGTGGAAATTCGTGAGTGGTAACGTAGCGAAACGTAAAAAAATGAGTAAAGCAGCTTTTAAAGAGCATTGCTGGGGGCTTGCATTTGTGGCTCCGCCTTTTATCGGCTTTTTGATCTTCATGGCGTTCCCGATCGTCTTCGCGTTTATTGCCAGCCTGACTAAATGGACTGGTATGAACAACATGCTGGACAACTTCGTCGGTCTCAGAAACTATATCAAGCTCTTTACCGATGACCGTTTCTGGAAGGTATTGCTGAACACCATTATTTACATGCTCGGCATTCCCTGCGGTATGATCCTCGGTATTATCATTGCCATGGGTATGAACCGTAAGATCAGAGGCATCAAGGTACTTCGTACCATGTACTATATTCCGGTTATTTCTTCACTGGTTGCGGTATCTATCCTTTGGATGTGGGTATTCAACTACGATTACGGTCTGCTTAACAGCATTATAAAGCTGATATCCGGCCAACATGGTCCTAACTGGCTTGGAGATGAATTCTGGGTAAAGGTGGCAATGATCATCTTTATGACATGGAAAGGTCTTGGAACCTCCATTATCCTGTATCTGTCCGGTCTGCAGGGCATCCCCAAAGACTACTATGAGGCGGCGAAGATCGATGGCGCGAGCGGCTGGAATCTGTTCCGCAATATTACCTGGCCGCTGGTATCCCCTGTTACCTTCTACCTGCTGATCACCGGTCTTATCGGCGGTTTCCAGGTATTTGTAGAGGTACTCGTTATGGTTCCGAACGGCGGTCTGAACTACAGCGCCGCGACGGTAGTATTTTACCTGTACGATAAGGCGTTCGGCAACAACCAGATGGGTTATGCATCCGCAATGGCCTTCATTCTGGCGATCATCATCTTTATCATAACAGCGATCAACTTTGTCGGCCAGGATAAATGGGTTAAGACGATTGAGTAGGGGGTGGAAAGAAAATGGCGAAAAATGATGAAAAAGCTTCGGGTGGTATGACCTCGAAAGAACGCAGGACGAATGTGATCGTGTTTATCCTGCTTTGCCTTGGCGCGGTAGCCATGGTATTTCCGCTGGTGTATATGATTTTTGCTTCTTTCATGACAAAGAATCAGATACTTTCCGCGAACTTTAGCCTGATCCCGAATCCGTGGAAATTCGGTAAATATTCGGAAGTGCTGGCGAAACCGGAATTCCTGCGAGGTGTGCGCAACACCCTGATCGTTGAGATCCCGGTGCTGTTAGTCGGCAGCTTTACCTCTTCCCTGGCGGCTTTCTCGTTCAGTAAGCTGAAATTTAAAGGGAAAAACGGAATCTTCCTGGGACTTCTGGCAACGATGATGATTCCCTTTGCCGTTGTTATGATCCCTCAGTACGTAATGTTCACAAGAATGGGTCTGACAAACAACCTGCTTCCTCTGATCCTGCCTGGTCTGTTTGGTAATGTCAGCATGATCTTCTTCCTGCGGCAGAACCTGACCAGCATTCCGGATGCATTGGTGGAGGCGGCAAAGATCGACGGATGCGGTTATTTCAAGATTTACTATGCGGTGTTCCTTCCGCTGATGAAGGGCGCGCTGATGACGCAGGCGATCCTGTGGTTCATGGGTATCTGGAATGATTATCTCGCACCGACGATCTTCGTATCCAAGGATAAGTGGTACACACTGCAGGTAGTTATCCGTATGTTTAATTCTGCCTATGCAGTAAACAGTGATTATCCGCTGATCATGGCAGCTTCCGTATTGTCGCTGCTGCCGACTCTGGTACTGTTTTTCATATTCCAGAGATACATCATCGAATCGATGGCGCTTACCGGCGTAAAGGGCTAATAAGTATACAATTCAACAGATGAAAAAGGGGCAGCGGAAAAATTTTACGGCTGCCCCTTTTCAAAACAGAAAGGGAGAAAAACATGGAAGGTTTGCTGCGGCTGAATGACTATCACATAAAATCAAACGCTTTTGCAGGAGCCCATGATCCTTCTATGATGTGGGATCCTGTCACAA
Source organism: uncultured Marvinbryantia sp. (assembly GCF_905201705.1). Lineage (GTDB taxonomy): Bacteria > Bacillota > Clostridia > Lachnospirales > Lachnospiraceae > Marvinbryantia. The sequence goes on along the minus strand of NZ_CAJKOX010000047.1, from coordinate 16,634 downwards.
AAAAATATTATTCTTACTGTACGGACGCATACGGACCGGAGCTCGGACTGCCGGATGAGATCGGGATCCCGGTACGAAGCTCTGCCGATCTGGTGCACTTTCGTTACGAGAAGTGTGTGCTTTCCACAAAAGCGATCGCGCAGGGACGGGATAACGGCGGGTATCCGCCCACCCCAAATTTCTGGGCTCCTTTTACCGAGTATGTGAAAGGCGAGTATCGGATGTATTATTCTGCAACCAGAAGCTTTGGCAGTTCGGAATCCAGGATCTGGCTGGCAGCGGCAAAGCATCCGCTGGGGCCTTTTGAAAACCGGGGCGTGGTGGCAGACACCTGGGGAACGGACGACACCTATCCGAATGCCATTGATCCGCATATCATCCGGGCAAAAGAGCGCTGCTATCTGGTATATGGTTCCTTCTTCGGGGGGATTTACATAAAGGAACTGGAGGCGTCCACCGGGCTTCCTCTGGATGGGGATCCGAAAACTTTAGGAACCTGTATCTCGAGAAAAGGACGTCCGCCGAAGCTGGACGGGCCTGAGGGGGCGGCTGTGATCTATGTGCCGGAGACTGGGTATTTTTATCTGTTCCAGTCCTACGGCTGGCTGGGGAATAATTATGATGTCCGGGTGGGCAGAAGCAGGACGGTGACCGGACCCTATACAGATCGGGAAGGAAAAAATCTTGTGGAAGAAAGCATGGGAGAAAAGATCGCAAACAGCTATCGGTTTAACGCTTGCGCTCCCGGTGTGGGATCGGAAAATGCCGGATGGAAATGGGGAGGCTTTCGCGGACCGGGACACGGCGTGCCGTTTTATGATCCGGTGCGGAAACAGTATTTTTTCGTGCACCATATCCGTGACGGGGCAATGGCGGAGAGTTACCGTGATGAGTATGAGAACCGTCTGAGTTTTAAAAAGCATTACCTGATGGTGCGTCCGATGTTTCTGATCGACGGATGGCCGGCGCTCGGGCCGGAACCCTTTGCCGGAGAGGCGCTGGAGAAGATTCCGGCGGAAGAACTCTGCGGCTCCTGGGAGATCGTAGAACTGGACGATAAGGATAATGAACAGAAAATTTCGAAGGAGGTTCATCTGGAAAAAGAAAGCGTATATTTCCGGCATTTTGCCGCGTATAGGGGCTGGGATTACGAAAATCAGAAAAATGCTATTTTTTTGACAGGATTTTTGGAAACAGGCATTGCATTTTGGGGAAAACTCTTGTAAAATGGACTCAATTAGTTTGGCTTTATCTAAAACAAACCGGGTATTTCAGAAGAACAATGCAAAGGGGAAGGGAAAATGCTGCATGTTAAAAATATTGGCGATGGACTGGAATTATTTAAGGCACTTGGCTCAGATGTCCGGATCGCGATTCTGAAGCTTCTGCTGAAGGAAAAAGAGCTCAGCATGAACGAGATCGCGGTCCGTCTGGGAATAACCAACGGCGCGCTTACAAGTCACATCAAGAAATTAGAAGAAAACGGACTGGTAAAGATTTCAATCGAGCGTGGCTCGCACGGGAATCAGAAACTGTGCAGTGTAGCAGAGGATAAGATCCTCATTGAGATAGAATCGGAAGAAAACCAGCACAGCGGACAGATATACAATGCGGAATTAAAAGTGGGGCATTACGCAAACTACGAGGCGTATCCTACCTGTGGTCTTGCCACGACGGAGCATCTGATCGGGGAAGTGGACGATCCAAGATACTTTGCGCATACGGATCGGATCAATGCGGGGATTTTATGGTTTACCCGGGGGTACGTAGAGTATATCATTCCAAATCTTTTGCCGGAGGGGTCGCGGATCGATCAGCTTACGCTGTCCTTTGAGATCGGCTCGGAGGCGCCGGGCGTAAGCTGCGACTGGCCATCGGACATCTCTTTCTATTTAAACGATGAATGGGTGGGAATGTGGACGAGCGCCGGCGATTTTGGAGACGTGAGGGGGATCTTTACGCCGGGCTGGTGGCCGCCGAACTGGAATCAGTACGGCGTGTTAAAGATGCTGATGATCAATCATAAGGGGACCTTTATCGATGGAATGAAGGTGTCCAGTGTGACGATCGATCATCTGCACATCGACTACAAGAGCACGCTGCGTTTTAAGTTTATGGTTCCGGGCGATGCATTAAATACCGGAGGTCTCACCCTCTTTGGAGAGGGATTCGGCAATTACAATCAGGATATCAAGATCCGGATTTCCTATAGCAGAATGAGTTAGAAAGCAAATTTTATAATCTGTTTACTTGCTGTTTTGCGAAAAAGGCAGTATACTATTTGGGAACAAGGAGGCGGTTATTATGACCAAGATTGATATTATCTCCGGCTTTCTGGGAGCCGGAAAAACGACACTGATTAAAAAGCTGCTGAAGGAGGCGTTCTCCGGGGAGCAGGTGGTACTGATTGAAAATGAATTTGGAGAGATCGGCATCGACGGCGGATTTCTGAAGGAATCCGGCATCGAGATCCGGGAGATGAACTCCGGGTGCATCTGCTGCTCGCTGGTGGGCGATTTCGGAAAATCCTTAAAGGAAGTGGTGGATACCTACCATCCGGACCGCATTCTCATCGAGCCGTCGGGCGTTGGCAAGCTTTCGGATGTCATTAAGGCGGTGCAGGATGTGCAGGAGCAGATCGACGCGAAGCTGAACAGCTTCACGACGGTTGTGGACGTCACAAAGTGCAAAATTTATAATAAAAACTTCGGCGAATTTTTCAGCAACCAGATTGAATATGCCGGTGCGATCATCCTCAGCAGAACCGACAAGGCGAAGCCGGAAAAAGTGCAGGAGAGCCTTGCGATCCTGCGTGCGCTGAACGCGAAAGCACCGATCATTACGACGCCGATCGCCAGTCTGACCGGCGAAAAGCTGCTGGATACGATGGAGGGAAGCAAGTCTCTGGAGGAAGAGCTGCTTGGCGAGCTTCGCTGCCCGGAGTGCGGCGAGGTGCATGAGCACGGCGAGGAGTGCTGCTGCGGCCACGATCATGACCATGAGCATCATCATGACCACGAAGAGCATGACCATGAGCATCATCATGATCACGAAGAGCATGACCATGAGCATCATCACGACCACGAAGAGCATGACCATGAGCATCATCACGATCATGAAGAGCATGACCACGGGCATCATCACGATCATGACGGGGAGTGCGGCTGCGGACATGACCACGATCACGAGCATCACCATCACGGACATCATCATGCGGATGAGGTGTTCACAAGCTGGGGATGTGAGACGATCAAAACGTACACGAAAGAAGAAATCAACCGGATCCTGCATACGCTGGAGAGCGACAGCGCTTACGGCACGATCCTGCGCGCAAAGGGCATGGTAGCAGGTGCGGACGGCGAGTGGATCTATTTTGACATGGTGCCGGAGGAACATGAGGTGCGCAGCGGCGCGGCGGAATATACCGGTCGTCTCTGCGTGATCGGTTCTGCTTTGAACGAAGCAAAGCTGGCAGAGCTGTTCGGCGTTTAGGACGGAGGGATTTTCATGAACCAGCCAAGTGTTATGGTTTATCTGATGACCGGATTTCTGGACAGTGGAAAGACGCAGTTTTTAAAATTTACGCTGTCGCAGGATTACTTTCAGATCCGCGGCAAGACGCTGCTGCTTCTCTGTGAGGACGGCGAGGAAGAGTACGACCCGGAGGAACTGAAAAAATATCATGTAGTGATCGAGCGCGTGGAGCGGCAGGAGGAGCTGACAGAAGATTACCTCAAAATGCTGGACAAAAAGCATCGCCCGAAGCGCGTGGTTGTGGAATACAACGGCATGTGGAAGGTAAGCGATTTTGAAAAACTGAAACTCCCGTATGGCTGGGAGATGGAACAGAAGCTGACTACAGTGGACGCAAGTACTTTCCAGATGTACCTGACGAATTTAAAGCCGCTGTTTGTGGAAATGGTGCGCGGCTCGGAGCTGGTGCTTTTCAACCGCTGCGAGGACATTAAGCCGCTGGCAGGCTACCGCCGGAGCGTTAAGGTGGTCAGCCCGCAGGCGGAGGTAGTCTTCGAGGACGAAGAGGGCGAGATCGAGAATATTTTCGGCGACGAGATGCCCTATGATATGAACGCGCCTGTCATTGAAATCCGCCCGGAGGATTACGGAATCTGGTTTGTCGATGTGATGGAGAATCAGGAGCGGTACCGCGGAAAGATCGTGGAATTTACGCTGCAGGCAAAGAAATATCCCGGCTTCCCGACCGGCGTGTTTGTGCCGGGGCGCACGGCGATGACCTGCTGCGCGGACGACACGACCTTCCTTGGGTATGTCTGCAAATGCGGCAAGGAACCGGAGCCGGAGGACGGCGCCTGGGTGAAGATCCAGGCGAAGATCGACTTTGCGCATCTCTCCGTATACCGCGGCGTCGGCCCGGTGCTGAAGGCACAGCACATTGAGCCGGCGGAGGAGATTAAAGAGATGGTGTATTTTAACTAGCAGGATCGCGGGGTGCAGCCCGTCTGCCGCGCTGAAAACAGTGGCGGTGACGGCTGCGCTTTTTTTATGCGCAAATTCGTGTGGAAAATTGAGCAGAAGAAACAAAGAACAGTGGTTCACAAATTTTACCATAAATGATACAATAAATACGCAAATGCGAGTTTGAGAGGAGGATTTATCATGAGCAATACGATCGATGCTATACTGTCAAGAAGAAGTATCCGCAAATACAAACCGGACATGGTTCCGAAGGAAATCATTGAGAAGATCGTGCAGGCGGGCACTTATGCAGCCACCGGCATGGGGAAGCAGTCGCCTGTCATTCTGGCGGTGACAAATAAAGAGCTGCGTGATAAGCTTTCAAAAATGAATGCTGAGGTTATGGGAACCGTATCTGATCCGTTTTACGGGGCGCCGGTCGTGCTGGTGGTGCTTGCGGACAAAAGCCGGCCCACATACGTTTACGACGGCAGTCTGGTGATGGGAAATCTGATGCTGGCGGCGCACGAGCTGGGCATTGCGAGCTGCTGGATCCACCGCGCGAAGGAGGAGTTTGAAAGCCCGGAGGGCAAAGAAATTTTAAGATCGCTTGGCATTGAGGGCGATTATGAAGGAATCGGACACTGCATTCTGGGGTATGCTGATATGGAAGCGCCCAAGGCAGCGCCGCGGAAAGAAAATTACGTATATTTCGCAGAGTAAAAACGGTGGAAACGGGACATGTATATCATAGCAGGACTTGGAAATCCGGGCAGACAGTATGCCCATACCAGGCACAACGTGGGATTTGATGCCATAGATGTGCTTGCAGAGAAATATAATATAAAAGTAGAGAATGCAAAGGGCAGGGCGCTGACGGGCAGCGGAAGGATCGAAGGACAGAGCGTGCTGCTGGTAAAGCCGCTCACCTACATGAATTTAAGCGGCGAGAGCATCCGGGCGCTGACGGACTTCTATAAAATTGACGAGACATCGCAGCTCATTGTCATTTACGACGATATCAGTCTGCCGCCGGGACAGCTTCGCATCCGTGAAAAAGGCAGCGCCGGCGGGCACAACGGCATAAAAAGCATCATTTCCCATCTGGGCGGACAGGAGTTTCTGCGCATTAAGGTGGGTGTCGGGGAGAAGCCGGCGGGCTGGGATCTGGCGGATTACGTGCTCAGCCGCTTTGCAGAGGACGACCGCAAAAAAGTGGAGGAAGCGCTTGAAAGGGCCGCCGATGCCGCTGTGTGTCTGATGACGGACGGCGTGGAGGCGGCGATGAATGAATATAACAGGAAGGTATCAGAATGAAAGCATTTACTGCTCCGCTGAAAAATCTGGAGGAGTTTGAGCAGCTATGCTCCGGCTTAAAGAAAAACCGGGGCATCCTGCAGGTGTCCGGCTGCATCGAGGCGCAGAAATCGCATCTGATGTACTGCGTGGGCGAGCCGTACCGGAAGAAGCTGATCATCACATACAGCGATCTGCGTGCGAAGGAAATCTACGAAAACTACCGCTTTTTCGACCGGAAGGTGCTGCTGTACCCGGCGCGGGACCTGATGTTTTACAGCGCGGATATCCGCAGCCACCAGATCGGGCAGCAGCGCATGGCAGTTCTGCGGGAGCTTTTAGAGGAAGAGCAGGTTACGGTGATCACAACCCTTCCGGGGTGTATGGAGCATGTGCTGCCGCTTTCCGGTATCCGGGAGCATGTGCTGGAATTTGCGCAGGACAGCGAACTGAGCCTGGAGAAGCTCTCAGGACAGCTCGTCGAGATGGGCTACGAAAAGACGGCGCAGGTGGATGCGCCGGGGCAGTTTGCTATCCGCGGCGGCATTGTGGATATTTTTCCGCTGACAGAAGAAAATCCCGTCCGCATCGAGCTGTGGGGAGATGAGATCGACTCCATCCGCAGCTTTGACGCCCAGAGCCAGCGCTCTATTGAAAATCTGGAATCTGTGCGTGTCTATCCGGCAAGCGAGATCGTTATCAGCGATGCGCAGGCGGCAAAAGCGGCGGAGCGCATCAAAAAAGAAAGCAAAAAACAGGAAAAAATCTTCCGCGAGGAAATGAAGACGGAGGAGGCGCACCGGATTAAGACGGCGGCGCAGGAAATCTGCGATCGTCTGCTGGAGCTTGAGGAGCGCACCGGGCTGGAAGCATTTATTCCTTACTTTTATGAAAAGACGGTATCCTTTCTGGACTATTTCGGACAGGACGCTTTGATTTTGCTGGATGAGCCGAACCGCATTGCCGAGGAAGGGCGTGCGGTGCAGGAGGAGTTTTCCGAGAATATGAAGAGCCGTCTGGAGAAGGGCTACATTCTGCCGGGGCAGACGGGAATCCTGTACGGACAGCAGGAGATCATCGGCGAGCTGAACCGCCGGAATTGTCTGGCACTCTGCATCATGGATCTGCCGCGCGATGAATGGAACATTACGGGCAGATACAACATGACCGTGCGCTCCATCAGCTCCTACAACAGCAGCTTTGAGCAGCTTGTGAAGGATCTCGGGCGCTGGAAAAAGGAGGGCTACCGGGTGGCGCTTCTGTGCGCCTCACGCACGCGCGCCATGCGTCTTGCAGAGGATCTGCGCGATCACGAGCTGAACAGCTTTTTCACGGAGGATATGGACCGGGAGATCCAGCCGGGAGAAATTCTGCTCGCGCGGGGAAACACGCACAAGGGATATGAGTATCCGCTGATCCGTTTTGCGGTGATCACGGAAAGCGATATTTTTGGAAAAGAAAAGAAACGGCGCAAAAAGCAGCGGCGCTATGAGGGCACAAAGATCGCCAGCTTTGCCGATCTGAATGTCGGAGATTATGTGGTGCATGAAAGTCATGGACTTGGTATCTACCGCGGTATCGAAAAAATTGAGGTAGATCATGTCATGAAGGATTACATGAAGATCGAGTACAGCGGCGGCAGCAATCTTTACGTGCTGGCGACACAGTCGGATGTTATCCAGAAGTATGCAGGCTCCGAGGCAAAAACGCCGAAGCTCAATAAGCTGGGCACGCAGGAGTGGAATAAGACGCGCACCCGCGTGCGCGCAGCGGTGCAGAACATCGCAAAGGAGCTGGTGGCGCTCTACGCCGAGCGGCAGGAAAAAAAAGGTTTTGCCTACGGGGCGGACACCGTCTGGCAGCGCGAGTTTGAGGAAATGTTTGAGTTTGAGGAGACGGACGACCAGCTTGCAGCGATCGAGGCGACCAAGCGCGATATGGAGAGTACGAAGATCATGGACCGCCTGATCTGTGGGGACGTGGGCTTCGGAAAAACAGAGATCGCGATCCGCGCGGCGTTCAAGGCAGTGCAGGAGGGCAAGCAGGTGGTATATCTGGTGCCGACTACCATTCTCGCGCAGCAGCATTACAATACCTTTGTGCAGCGCATGAAGGATTTTCCGGTGCGTGTGGATCTGCTGTGCCGTTTCCGCACGCCTGCGGAGCAGAAAAAAACGCTGGTGGATTTAAAGAAAGGGCTTGTCGACATCCTGATCGGTACGCACCGCGTGCTCTCAAAGGATGTGGAATACAAGGATCTCGGCCTGCTGGTGATCGACGAGGAACAGCGCTTCGGCGTTACGCATAAAGAGAAAATCAAACAGTTAAAGACAAATGTGGATGTACTCACGCTCACAGCGACGCCGATCCCGCGCACGCTGCATATGAGCCTGATCGGTATCCGTGATATGAGCGTGCTGGAGGAGCCGCCGATGGAGCGGACCGCTATCCAGACCTATGTTATGGAGTATAATGAAGAAATGGTGCGCGAAGCGATCAGCCGCGAGCTGGCGCGGGGCGGGCAGGTTTACTATGTCTATAACCGTGTCAATACTATCGTGGAGATGACAAATAAAATCGCAAAGCTGCTGCCGGAGGCAAATGTAGCGTTCGCTCACGGCCAGATGAAGGAGCGCGAGCTGGAGCGCATCATGTACGATTTTATCAACGGCGACATCGACGTGCTGGTGTCTACCACCATCATCGAGACGGGGCTGGACATTTCGAACGTTAATACCATGATCATCCACGACGCTGACACGATGGGGCTTTCCCAGCTCTATCAGCTTCGCGGGCGCGTGGGACGTTCAAACCGGACGGCATACGCATTTCTGATGTACCGCAGAAACAAGATGCTCAAAGAGGTGGCGGAAAAGCGGCTGCACGCCATCCGGGAATTTACCGAGCTGGGCAGCGGCATCAAAATTGCCATGCGCGACCTGGAGATCCGCGGAGCGGGCAACTTGCTTGGCGCGGAGCAGCACGGGCACATGGAGGCGATCGGCTACGATCTTTACTGCAAGATGCTCAATGAGTCTGTCCGTGCGCTGAAGGGCGAGATGAGTCCGGCGGACAACTTTGAGACGACGATCGATCTGGACATCGACGCCTACATCCCGGAAAAATATATCCGCAACGAGTATCAGAAGCTGGATATTTACAAACGGATCGCGACGATCGGGAACCAGGAGGAATACGACGATATGCTGGAGGAGCTGATGGACCGCTTTGGGGAGCCGCCGAGGGCTGTGCAGAACCTGCTGGCGATCGCGCATCTGAAGGCGATCGCACACAGTGCCTATGTGGCAGAACTGACGCAGAAGGGCGATTACATCCGATTCGTCATGTACGAAAAAACGCCCGCCGACCCGAAAAAGATAGAAGCCTGCATTGCAAAGCACGGCGGAAAGCTAAAATTCGTGATGGAGGGGCGACCTTATTTTCTGTATGCAAAGCCGCGCGTCAGCGCAAAGGATAACGCGGACGTGCTGACGCTGACAAGAGAACTTCTTACAGATATCGCAGGATGTTTGCAATAAAAAATGTTGCGATATCAGTAAAAACGCGCTATACTACTTAATAGCATGTTCGAAAAAAGAAGGTAAAGCGAGGAGAATACGTATGAACAGGTTTGGAAAAAGATGGATTGCAGCAGGACTTTGCGCCGCACTGGCGGCATCAATGCTTACGGGCTGCTCCTCTGTGAATAAAAATGATGTGGTAATGACGGTGGATGATACGAAGGTCACACTTGGCGAGGCGGCATTCTGGCTGCGTTACAACCAGGCGAACACAGAAATGTATCTTGGCGGACTTTTCGGGGATGGCAATATGTGGGAGCAGGATCTTTTTGGCACGGGAGAAGCCTACGGCACCACCATTAAGGAGCAGATCCTGGAAGATATCAAAGAAATGGTTCTGATGGAGCAGCACGCGTCCGAGTATAGTGTAGCGCTGACAGCGGAGGAGGAAGCGGCGATCGACGAGGCGGCGCAGGCGTTCTTTGAAGCAAACGATGACAAGACCCTGAAGGCAATGTATGCCGATGCGGAGACAGTAGATCGTATGCTGACGCTGCGCACGATCCGTGAAAAGATGGAGACGGAGATCAAGAAGGGTGTCGACACAAATGTTACCGATGAGGAGGCGGCGCAGAAATCGATCCAGTATGTAAGCTTTACGGCGTCGTCGACCACTGATGAGGATGGAAATACGGTCGATCCGACGGATGAAGAGAAGGAAGCTGTGAAACAGCAGGCTCAGGATGTCATCGACGCGGTAAACGGCGGCAAGACACTGGAGGACGCCGTGGCAGAGGTTGATGAGGAGAAAAATGTAGTCTCCAGCACCTACGGCGACGACAACACTACCTTGAATGACGCGCTGAAGGAAGCGGCGGATGCGCTCTCTGATGGGGAAATCTGTGCGGAGCCGGTGGAGATGAGCAGCGGAAACGGCTGGTACGTTGTTCAGATGGTATCCACTTTTGATGAAGAGGCAACGGAGGACCGCAAGGCCGAAATCATCACCGACCGCGAGAATGATTTGGTGACGACCACGCTGGAAGGCTGGGAGCCGGAGGTTTACGAGGTCGACGAAGAGCTTTGGGCGAAGATCACCTTTAACGTAGGCTTCAATGCACCGGAGGCGGAGACAGAAGCGACGGAAGCGGGAAACACCGAAGCTGAGACAACCGCAGAGAGCGAGACGGAAGCGGGAAGCACTGAAGCGGCAGAGGAAACCGAAGCGGAAACAGCTGCAGAGACTGAGACGGAAGCGGAAAGCGCCGAAGCAAAGACAACTGCAGAGAGCGAGACGGAAGCGGAAAGTACCGAAGCGGCAGAGGAAACCGAGGCGGAGACAACCGCAGAGACCGGGACGGAAGCAGAATAAGAAAAGCAGGTTATATGGGATGGTGTTTCGGCATCATCCCATATTTTTCTCACAATTTTTCGATACAATCAAATATCCCGCTGCAAGCAACAGGGGATCAGGTTTGCAACGCTGCAGAGCAGCGGGGTATTTGATCCTCGCGGCATCTACGCTACGCTTCGGTCGGTGCTAAGCGTGTGCCACTGGCACACAGCACCGCCAAATATCCGCACAAGTGCGGCTGCTTGGCTCGTTGCCCGCGGGAATAAACCAAAATCGAGGAGAGGATATATGAAGAAAAACAGGATTTTGATCGTAGAGGATGAGCAGAAGCTTGCGAGGACGATGGGAGACTTTCTCAGGCTCCAGGGATATGAGACCTGTCGGGCGGCAGACGGGCGGGAAGCGCTTGCGGTTTTTTATAAGGAGCGAAAAACGCTGGATCTGATTTTGCTGGACGTTATGATGCCGGATATCAGCGGCTACGAGGTTTTAAAGGAAATCCGCAAGACCTCCAATATTCCGGTTATCATGCTGACGGCGCGGTCGTCGGTGGAGGATCAGATGAGCGGCTTTGAGAAGGGCGCGGACGATTATATCACAAAGCCGTACACGCTGGAGCTGGTAAAGCTGCACATAGAAGCGGTCTTAAAGCGTTCCGGAAAGCTGGCGAAGGTTCTGGAATATCAGGATATCAGCATAAATCTTGAAGCGCAGAAGGTTTACTGGAAGGGGAATTATATCGAGACGACCCGCAAAGAATATGAGCTGCTGGTTTATTTTATTGAAAACAGCGGAATTGTACTCGCGCGCAATAAAATTCTTGATGCGGTCTGGGGCTACGATTATGTCGGGGATATTCGCACGGTGGACACGCTGGTGAAGCAGCTCCGCAAAAAGCTGACAGAGGAATGCACGTATATTAAATCCGTTTATGGAGTAGGCTATTTATTCGGAGAAGGCGGCTATGAGGAATAACAGAGAACAAAGGCTCCGGCAAAATCCGGGACTTCTTTTGCTGCTGGCAGCGGCAGTTGTGATAATGCTCTATGCGTTTTTGGCGTACCCCATTTACACACGCATGAAAATGCTGGTGCTTAAGAATGCATATAAGGAAATCAGCGTGATGAATCTGGCGATGCTGGATGAAGAGGAAACGTCGATTCTGCAGAGCTTTAATGCAGATAAGCTGGAGTTTCTGATCACGGATGAGAATTTTGCGCTTGTTTATACGAATAAAAGTCAGGCGGTCGATCAGCAGATAGAGCGCTATGTGAGGTCACGTGCAGATGAGTTCCAGGAGGAACCGACGCTGACTGCGCGGGAATATAATTCGTTCTGTGTGATCCGTTTGCGTGCGCTCCTGCACGCTGACGGCAAGACGTATTATGTGTTTATCCGATGTGAGGTTCATCAGGTACATGAGATGATCAATTACACGGTCATGTATCTGACACTGGCGCTTCTCATAATCTGTGCGGTGTGGTCTCTGCTGCAGAAAAAGATGCAGCAGAGGCTGGCGTTTGTGCCGGAAGGAGCAATGGCCGGACTGGAAAACGAGCGTGCGGCAGGTACACATGGAGAGGGAGCGGACGGAGGCTTTGGAAGCATTGACGAGGCGCAGAAGGAATTTGTCGCGAACATTTCGCATGAGCTGAAGACGCCGCTGGCAGTGATCTCCGGGCAGGTGGAGATGCTGCAGTGTATGGGCAGCGAGATCGACCGGGAATACTATTTTTCTTCTATCCGCGAGGAAATTGATAAAATGACGGATCTGGTAGGAAACCTTTTAGATATCACGGTTATGGATCATCATATGGAAGAGATGGAAATGAGTGAAGTAAACCTCTCCGATATGATGGAATATATGATGCTCAAGTACGATGCGCTTTTCAAGAAAAACAAGATCAAGCTGCAGAGCGAGCTGGAGAAGGACTGTATTGTTTTTGGAAACCGTATGTATCTGGAGCAGGCGGTCAATAATTATATGATGAACGCTTTCCAGCACACCGCGCAGGGAAAATGGATGCGCGTCGGACTCTTCAGAAAACACGGCGCTGTGCGCATTGAAATTTACAACGAAGGACCGCAGATCCCGGAGGAGGATATGGAACGCATCTGGCAGAGCTTTTATAAGAGCGGTCGGGAAAATTATAAAAAGGATCTTAAGCTCAGCAACGCCGGGCTTGGGCTTTATATGGTGAAAAAAATCGTCGAGCAGCACGGCGGACGCTGCGGCGCCGAAAACGAGGAAAACGGCGTGACGTTCTGGATGGAGTTTGCAGCTCATCAAAAATCTGCTGCAAACAACAGGAGCTTTGGAAAACAGCATGCATAAATCGGCGGCATTTCCACATACTAACTCCATGACCAATATAGACACAGACGAATGGCAATGGAGGAAGATATATGAAAGCTACAGGAATTGTCCGCAGGATTGACGACCTCGGAAGGGTGGTCATTCCGAAGGAGATCAGAAAAACGTTAAGAATAAGGGAATCCGACCCGCTGGAAATTTTTACCGACCGGGAAGGAGAAATCATACTGAAGAAATATTCCCCAATCGGGGAGCTCGGCAGCTTTGCCAAGGAATACGCCGAGTCGCTGGCGCAGACGACCGGTCACAGCATCTGCATTACCGATAAGGACCAGATTATTGCCGCGGCAGGGGGCTTAAAGCGCGAGTACGTGGGACGTCCCATCAGCGGGTCGCTGGAGAGCCTGATCGGGGAGCGCGAAAATGTGCTTTACAATATGTCAGACAGGGAGTACATCGAGATTTTTGACAGCAGCGAGGAAAAGCGTCCGCAGGTCATCAGCCCGATTATCTGCGAAGGAGACGCCATCGGCGCCGTCGTGATGGTCGGAAGAAGCGATAAGGTCACGATGGGGGAAACCGAGCAGGTGGTGGCAAAATGCGCGGCAAATTTCATGGGAAAACAGATGGAAGCATAAAATAAGCGGCTCCGGGAAGCTTTTATCCCGGAGCCGGTTAAATATGCATCTAAATCAGGCGCTTAAAATATCTGCCCGGATTATCTGCATAAACGATTATTGGCCCCTGCTGCTTTTACTTTACATATCCTTGCTCATTTCGCGAAGCAGGTCTTTTTTCGTTTCATAGAGCTTATCGGAAAGGTCGACATACATTTCGTGCGGATTAACCAGACGGCGCGTCTCATCCCAGAGGGTATCCAGCTCTTTGAAGCAGATGTCACGGATTTCCATAACACTCGGGGAGGTGTAGACGCACTCACCGTTTTTAAATACCGGTACCAGCAGCTCGCGCAGAGTGTAGGTGCCTGCTTTCAGACGAGTGTGCTTCCAGGTCTCGATCGGGTCGAAGATTACCAGATCTTCGGACTCGTCGAAGGTTTCGTCCGCAAGGGTGATGAGATCTGCCTTTACTTTATAAGCATCCTTTTCGTAGATGCGGTAAATGGTTTTGTTGCCAGGATTGGTAATTTTTTCCGTGTTGTCTGAGAGTTTGATCTTTGGAAGAAAATTACCGTTTTCATCCTGGATGGCAGCCAGCTTGTATACGCCGCCGAAGGATGGGCAGTCCTTGGAGGTGATCAGATTTGTGCCGACGCCCCAGGAGGTGATGCGGCAGCCCTGTGCTTTTAAGCTGTCGATCAGATACTCGTCCAGGTCGCTGGAAGCGGAGATGTACGCATCGGTAAATCCGGCTGCATCCAGCATTTTACGTGCTTTCTTTGAAAGGTAGGCAAGGTCGCCGCTGTCGAGGCGGATGCCGTAATTTTGCAGTGTAAGACCAGAATCGCGCATTTCTTGGAAAACGCGGATGGCGTTCGGAACACCGGATTTTAAGGTGTCGTAGGTGTCAACCAGCAGACAGCAGGCGTTCGGGTAGAGGTCTGCGTAGGTCTTAAAAGCAGTATATTCATCCGGGAAACTCATGATCCAGCTATGCGCATGTGTACCCTTCACCGGAACATCAAAAAGCTGACCAGCAAGCACATTGGAGGTTCCGATACATCCGCCGATCATCGCAGCGCGCGCACCGTACACGCCGGCGTCCGGTCCCTGCGCGCGGCGCAGTCCGAATTCCATGATGCCGTCGCCCTGCGCGGCATAAACCACGCGGGATGCCTTTGTTGCGATAAGACACTGGTGGTTGATGATCGTCAGAATAGCAGTTTCCACGAGCTGCGCTTCCATGATCGGCGCGATCACCTTGATCAGCGGCTCGCGCGGGAAAACAACAGTACCCTCCGGGATAGCGTAGATATCGCCGCTGAAGCGGAAGGTGCTGAGGTAATCGAGAAAATCTGCGTCAAAGATATGCAGCCCTCTCAGATAAGCAATATCTTCCTCTGAGAAGCGCAGGTTTTTGATATATTCGATCACCTGCTCCAGTCCGGCAGCAATCGCGTAGCCGCCGTCGCTGGGATTGTGACGGTAAAACATATCAAAAACAACTGTTTCGTTTGTGCGGCTCTTAAAATAGCCCTGCATCATGGTCAGCTCATAGAGGTCAGTCAGAAGACTGATGTTCATTGTACTCATGATCGTTTCTCCTGTCTTTTATACATAGTGTATATGCCGCAATGCCAAAGCCTGCAGCTTATCTTGCTTATTATAACACAAATCAGAAAGATTGGACATGCATTTGAAAAAAAGTTGAAAAAAATTTAAAAAAATGAAAAAAAGGGCTTGCTTTTTTTGATAAGCTGTTCTATAATACATCGTGTTGTGACATTGGGCTATCGCCAAACGGTAAGGCAACGGACTCTGACTCCGTCATTTCAAGGTTCGAATCCTTGTAGCCCAGCTAAGAGATACTCAGATGAGTATCTCTATTTTTTTATCTTCTCATCAATTTTATCAGCGGCAGAATCCAGTGCCCGTGTATAGCGTTTTTCCAGAATATGAATCCTTGCCAGTTCAATAACGGTACATCCAATGAATACAGCAGCGATCACCAGCAGCGAATATGGAATCAATATGTTGTTTTCTGCATAGGAGGCATTTTTAAATAACGTTTTCCACAGAAAAGGACGGATATATTTATTATCATGTATCAGATATACTCCAAAAGTTGCCGAGGAAATCGTGTTGATAACCGGCTTGTATCCGATATCTGTTTTTAAAAAACCGATAAACAGCATAGCTGCTATTAAAAAAATCGGGAATTTTCGCATACCGTATAAAATTGTTGCATTTTTATAGAAGAATTCAATTTTTGTTCCCAGGAAATCGGAGACAACTGCAGACAAAAATGTCAGTAATGTAACAGCAATGGACATCCATATGTATGTGCTGCCCTTTATGTTGGTTTGGGGCTTGAATAATCTTATATATCCTGCAAAAGCATACAAAAATACAAACCACAGTAAGTCATTGCTTTGGTTAGCCTGTGCAGTAAGCGTCGGTATGATACACCAGCAGAATCCTAGCAGCAGCAGAAAATGCTGATACTGTTTTTTATTCAATGAATGCAGCAATCTATTGATATACGGAGATAAAAGATAAAGAATAAAATAGGTGCTCGCGAACCACCATTGCGAATACGTGATGGGGAAGCAGACCTTGATTAATTTTTTTATCCCAAAGGTTTCAGCTCCGCATAACGAAAAGACAATAAAGATACCGGCGGAATACGTGAATATCTGCAGCCACAGCTTTAAAACTTTATTCGTTTTCAGCGATTTGGCGGATACAAGAAAATATCCGGATATGAGCATAAAGATATTAACACCGATTTTTCCGCCAATGAGAAGAAATTGTACCCAAAACCGGGTGGCCGTAATTGTATCGCTTGAAAATTTAAAACCGCCGTGGAAAGCAAAATGATGAGCAATGATCATGATCATGGCAACAATACGCAATAACTCAATATTAGATTGGCGCGGGGCTTTGGCTGTCAGATTTTCGGTCTGCATTACATTTTGACTCCTTTTTCAAGAATTTTTGCTGTGCTTTTCTATTATGATTTTATTAGTTCCTGTTCACGCCCAATGTCATTTAGTTAAGGCAATTGAAAAAGATCAATCTGAAGGTCTAACTTA
>NZ_CAJKOX010000046.1 GCF_905201705.1 uncultured Marvinbryantia sp. | reverse complement strand
TAGAGCACTTGACTTTTAATCAAGTTGTCCGGGGTTCGAATCCCCGATGCTTCATGATCAAAGCACTGATTCCTTTGAGTCGGTGCTTTTTTTATACCGGAAAGAGTTTATGAAAAAGCCATAAAAAGCTTCCGCAGGGTGAGTGAAGCATATTTTTTGAAATAAGTAAGAGGGAAGATATACGATATGATGAAAAAAGAAAGAAATTACGGTCTGGATATGCTGCGCATGATATGCATGTTCCTAATTGTCAATCTGCATGTCCTTTCACCGGGAGGAGCGATGGCGCGTATGCAGGGAAATGAGAGCACATACTACGCCTGCTGGTTTCTGGAAACCTGCGCTTACTGTGCGGTAGACTGCTACGGTATTTTGTCCGGATACGTCGGTATTACCGGCAGGCATCGTCCTGCACGGCTTCTGGAGCTGTGGCTGAATGTCTTTTTCTATTCCGCCGGAATTACACTTCTTTACTGGATTGCCGCGCCTGATCTTTTAATGGAAAACAGTCTGTGGAAAGCAATTTTTCCGGTTTCCTGGGGAACCTACTGGTATTTCAGTGCGTATGCCGGATTATTTATCGTAATGCCTTATCTGAATAAGCTGGTCAACGCTCTGGACGAAAAGGAACGCAGACGCATGATGCTGGTGATGTTTTTGCTGTTTTGTGTCGTCACAGCAGTGCCGAAGGTTAATCAGTCAGATTTTTTGCAGTTAGTGGGCGGTTACAGCTTTGTATGGCTGGTTATTTTATATCTGTTTGGCGCCTGCATCCGCACCTGCAGCTTTAAAAGATGGAAAAAGTATCAGTACGCCTGCGTTTATTTTGCATTGACGGCATTTTCCTGGGCGTTTAAAATAGTGGTAGAAAATCATACCAGAAAAGTGTTCGGTGAGCCGCGGTTTGGCAGGATGTTTACCGGATACACGACGCCGACGATTTTTTTATCTGCGCTTTGCCTTTTTCTGATTTTTGAAAATGTAAAGATCAGGAAAACGTGGCTGAAAAGGATTATTATGACGGCGTCTCCGGTGGCGTTTTCCGTCTATATTATACATACGCATCCGCTGATCTGGGAGAATATCATCAAGGGAATATCTGCAAATCTTGCTTTTAGGACATGGTGGGCTGCAGTGCCCGGTGTTCTGGGAATCGCGCTGTGTATTTATATTTCGTGCAGTCTGATCGATTATGTCAGAAAAACAATATTTGATCTCTGTGGGGTGAGAAAGCTCACAGAACGGATATTTCATTCAAACAATACTTAGAAATAGGGAGAAAAGCTATGCGCAGGAAACAAAATTTTCAGTGGGACAAAATGACGATGGGAACCTGCTATTACCCGGAACATTGGGATAAGGATCTCTGGCGCGGAGATCTGCAGCGTATGAAGGCGGCGGGAATCTCAACGGTCCGTGTTGCGGAGTTTGCATGGAGCAAGGTGGAACGGGAAGAGGGATTTTTTGATTATACCTTTTTTGATGAATTTCTGGATTTGTGCCAGGAAGAAAAAATGAATGTAATCTTTGGAACGCCAACGGCAACGCCTCCGGCATGGCTGACGGAAAAGTATCCGGAGGTATTGAACGGCAGAGAGGACGGCGTGTTGTACCGCCATGGAGCGAGGCGTCATTATAATTATAATTCCGGGAAGTATCAGGAGTTATCGGCAAGGATCGTTGAGAAAATTGCCAGTCATTATGCAAAGCATCCGGCGATCATCGGCTGGCAGATCGATAACGAGCTGAACTGCGAAACAAGTGAATTTTATTCTGAAGCGGATTCGCTTGCTTTCCGGAAATTTCTGAAGGAGAAATATCACACACTGGATGCGCTGAATGAGGCGTGGGGGACGGTATTCTGGAACCAGACCTATACGGCGTGGGAGCAGATTTTCGTGCCGCGGCCGTTGCTGAATGAGGGCTATAATCCGCATATGCATCTGGATTATTTCCGGTTTATTTCTGAGAGTACGATCCGCTTTTGCCGTATGCAGGCGGATATTATCCGGAAATACAAAAAGGAAACGGACTTTATCACCACGAACGGTATTTTCTGGAATCTGGACAATCACCGGATGATGGATGAGTGTCTGGATGTGTATACCTATGATTCTTATCCGAGCTTTGCCTTCGGGCTGGGCTGCGACCCGCAGAATTCGAAGGATTTAAATGACCGTCACTGGTCGAAAAAGCTGACGGAGACCCGCTCTGTCTGCCCGCATTTTGGCATTATGGAGCAGCAGTCCGGCGCAAACGGCTGGACGACCAGAATGGAAGGACCGGCGCCGCGTCCGGGACAGCTTACCCTCTGGGCAATGCAGAGTGTGGCACATGGCGCGGACTATATTTCCTTTTTCCGCTGGCGCACCTGTACGGTGGGAACGGAAATCTACTGGCATGGCATTCTCGACTATGATAACCGCGACAACCGCAAACTGGCGGAGGTAAAGGATTTTTACAAAAAGCTGGAAACGCTGGATGAGGTGTGCGGCGCAGAATATACGGCGGCATTTGGCGTCTTAAACGATTATGATAACTGCTGGGATACGAATGTGGATGTATGGCATAAAAGAGTACAGCAGGCGAGTGAGGAAGAGATTTTTGCGGCGTCGCAGATATATCACACGCCGTATAATGTGATTTATCTGCAGGAGGATATCGCGCTGGAGGACCTGGCAAAATATCCGCTGCTGATTTATCCGCATCCGGTTATTATAACAGAGAAACGCGCGGCGCTTCTGCGGGAATATACAGAGCAGGGCGGCACGCTGATAATCGGCTGCCGCAGCGGTTATAAGCAGGAAAATGGAAAATGTGTGATGTTGCCGCAGCCGGGGCTTCTGCAGGAGCTGACGGGGTCGGATGTGACGGATTTTACATTTGCCAGTCCGGCGGAGCCGCCCGTCTGCGCCATGTGGGATGACGGCAGGACAATGGACATGCCGGTGTTTCATGATATCATGCGGCCGCTTAAGGGTGCGCGCGTGCTTGCCTCCTATACGGACAGCTATTATAAGGGTGCGGCGGCGCTGATTGAAAAGAAAAACGGGAAAGGAAAAGCACTGCATTTTGGAAGCACCTTCTCCAGAACAAATATGGAGATGCTGCTTGACTATGCGGGAGTGCTGCGTCCGTTTGCTGATCTGCTGGAAGTTCCCAAAGAGGTGGAAATCGTGCAGAGAACCAAAAACGGCAGTCGTTACCTGTTTGTGCTCAATTATATGCAGACTGCACAGAAAATAAACCTCAAAGAAGAGATGCTTCTTTTGTATGATGGAACGCGGCACAAAGGAGAAGTAACGCTGCAGCCCTTTGAGACGGCGGTATATAAGGTTCTGTAAAGAAGGATTGCACATATGAAGCAAGTGGATTTTGAAAATGGAAAGATAGCACAGAATATTGCCAGAACAGCGTTTCCTATGCTGATTGCGCAGGTTTTAAGTCTGCTTTACAGTATTGTGGACAGAATATATATCGGAAGGATTCCGGGAGAAGGGACAAGCGCCCTCGGCGCGGTAGGTCTGTGCTTTCCTGTTATTATTTTAATTACCGGCTTTACAAATATGTTTGGCATGGGAGGCTCCCCGCTTTTTTCTATGGAAATGGGAAGAGGAAATAAGGAGAAGGCGGAAACGATCATGAATACATCTTTTCGGCTGCTTGTGGTGACGGCGCTGGTTATCATGGTGGCAGGAGAGCTGTTTGCGGAGCCGCTTCTTCGTCTGTTCGGGGCTTCGGATAATGCTATTGGCTATTCGGTAGTTTATCTTCGCATTTATCTGACGGGAACCCTGTTCTCTATGGTTACGACGGGCATGAATCCTTTTATCAATGCCCAGGGATTTCCGGGAATCGGTATGCTGTCGGTGGTCGTTGGGGCGGTGCTCAACCTGATACTGGATCCGTTTTTTATTTTTGTGCTGGAAATGGGAGTCAGCGGAGCGGCAGTGGCTACAGTGATATCCCAGGGCTGTTCTGTAATTGTGGTGGCCCGCTGTCTTTTTGGCAAAAAGCTTGAACAAAGGATTTATTTTCGGAAAGTATCCCGGATTCGGGATTATTTTCCTTTCGCTGGAGATATTGTGGGTCTTGGGACGGCTCCCTTTATCATGCAGTGCACTAATTCGCTGGTGCAGATTGCCTGCAACAGTGTGCTGATGACTTTCGGCGGGGAAATCTATGTGTCTATTATGACAATCGTCTCCTCTGTGCGGCAGATTCTGGATACCCCGGTCATGGCGGTAGTGGAAGGAACCTCACCTATAATAAGCTATAATTATGGAGCCAGGCGGGCTGCAAATGTGCGCAAAGCCATTGCTATCATGATGGCAGTCACGGTTCCCTATACCTTTATTGTATGGATTATGATATTATGGAGACCGGAAATGTTTATCTCCATATTCAGTTCAGATAAGACATTACTTTCGGATGCTATTCCGGCGCTGCACCTGTATTTTTTTGCGTATATCTTTCAGGCGCTGCAGTACAGCGGACAGACCGTGTTTAAGGCGCTGAACAAAAAGAAACAGGCAGTGTTTTTCAGCCTTTTCAGAAAGGTAGTTATGGTCATTCCGCTGACGTATCTGTTTCCTTATGTGTGTGGATTCGGGGCAGAAGGGGTATTTATGGCTGAGCCTGTGTCCAACATCATTGGAGGGCTGGCATGCTTTATTACGATGTTATGTATTGTTTTGCCGGAGCTTAAAAAAATGGAAGCGGGAAATAAGAAACTCTTATAAACTTATTTTGCTATAACAAAACAAAATAGAAAAATGCAATCTTATTTTGTTTCAACAAAATAAAACGATAAAAATAGAAAAATATTTCGTTAGAACAAAATAAAAATTGATTTTTAAAGTTTATTTTGTTATAATTAGGGTACACTGATAATGGAGGTGTATCCTATGATTAAAAGAGAAGATTATCTGGTAAGAATCCGCCCATTTTATGAATCCGACCTGGTGAAGGTCATTGTGGGAATCAGAAGATGCGGAAAATCCGTTCTTTTAAGACAGATTGCGGAAGAATTGCAGGAGAAGGGCACAGAGCCGGATCATCTGCTGTATATCAATTTTGAGGATCTGGAATTTGGTATGCTGCAGACGGCAATGGACCTGCACCGGTATATCAAAGAAAAAATAAAAGATTCCAAAAAATATTATCTGTTTTTTGATGAGATTCAGAATGTAGAAGATTTTGAAAAGGCAATCAATTCATTCCGGGCGACCATGAATGTGAGCATTTTTATCACCGGCTCCAACAGCAGACTGTTATCCGGCGAGCTTGCCACGCTCTTATCGGGGCGTTATGTAAGTTTTCAGATTTATCCTTTCCGTCTGCGCGAGGTCTGCGAGCTGAAAGGCATTGCAAAAGAGCAGCTTACAGAGGATATCCTTCTTGATTATGTGATATGGGGCGGTATGCCGCAGCGGTTCCAGTTTCAGACAGAGGCGGAAACAAAAGTATTTCTCACGGATTTGTATAATTCCATCGTGCTGCGCGATATTGTGCAGCGGAATAAAATAAAAGAAGTGGATGGACTAAACCGTCTGGTGGAATATATGGTGACAAACACCTCCCAGACCTTTTCGGCAGTGTCGATTACGAAGTATTTTGAAAGCATCAACCGGAAAATTTCTACGGAAACGCTGTACGGCTATTTGGATGGAATCGTGTCGGCGATGATTATGAAAAAAGCGGTGCGGTACGATATTCGTGGAAAAAAGATTCTGACGAGAATGGATAAGTACTATCTGACAGACACCGGGCTCGGAAGCATAAAAAATACTGGCTTTAAGCGTGAAATCGGAGCAATGCTGGAAAATGTCGTCTACAATGAGCTGCTGACGCGCGGCTATGAGGTTTATGTAGGAAAGACGCCGAAGGGAGAAATTGATTTTGTGGCAATCAAAGACGGAAAAAAGGAATACTATCAGGTGACGTATCTGCTTGCAGCGGAAGAGGTGATAAAACGGGAGTTTGAAGCGTTCTCCCATGTTGCCGATAACTATCCGAAATATGTGATTTCTATGGATAAGTTCGATTTCTCCAGAGAGGGAATTATTCACAAAAATCTGGCGGATTTTCTGATGGAGTAGCAGGTAATCCCCGCCCGGCAGGGCGGGGTGTTATGCCGGGCAGAGCTTATCTGTGCCATATATTATGGAGATTACCTGCGTCTGCCGGGCGATGATGGAGTTATTGCTGCCGGATGCGCTCCATCACGCTTTCACGGTTCATTTTCCGGAACTGGACTTTTGGAATTGCCCAGGCGATGAAGAGCAGCACCGGAATCATCAGCGCGAAGGGGAGAAAGGCATACAGGGAGATGGTTCTGTCTGTAAATCTTCTGCTGTACAGGAAGGTGAGGATGACCGCCATGATGACAGCGCCGCAAAGGTAAAAAAGACCTTCGAAAACCAGCATTCCCAGAAGCTGTTTTTTGGTCATGCCGACCGCCTCTAAAAGAGCCAGCTCTTTTTTCCGGCTGATGAGAGAGGTGGCGGTGGTGTTGTAAAAATTCATGATGCCAATCAATGCGAGCACGAAGGCGAGCAGACCGCCGATGATGTAATATTTGCTGAGATACCGGTTAAAATCCTTCTTTAAATCAAGAACAGACGTAAACTGGAAGGTATCATCCTCCGTCAGAATAAGCTCTTCTATATATTGCTGCACCTTTTTTTCCTGTCCCGGTATGGCGTTTATAATAACGCGCATGGCAGAATTGTCGCCGGTGCAGACGATGTATTCGGTATCAGGGACATAGACCTTTACAGAAATCAGTTCCGTGTAAGGAAAGTCCAGCAGATACGGCAGCATTGCTTCCTCCAGCACCTCATACGTCTTTTCCTCACCGTTTTGGTAAGTCATCGTCAGGGAGTCTCCCTTTTTATAGTAATAATCTGTTTTATCAACATAGTAATTGTAGGGATAATTCACAATCACATATTGTCCGCTCTGAAAATCTTCCCAGGAGGCGGGCTCGCCTCTCCAGTCAAGCTGGTCAAAGACTGCTCTGGAAATTCCCATATAAAGTACGGGAATCTGGTTGGAGGCGCTGATTTCCTGCCAGGTCTCATCCCAGTCATAGCCCCACTGCTTTAGATATTTATCTGTAATACGCTTATAGGTTTTGCGCAGGTGTTCCGGCATGGAAAGCGTCTTTCTGGAAAAATAGGTGTAACCGGTTTCTTGCGCATAGGGGCAGACGTCCAGCGTCTGGCGGATTTCGGGCGAAATTGCATGAAAATCGGCGAAATCAGCGGTGCTGGTCAGCTTGCTGAGCTGAAAATCAGCAGCAAGATAGAGGTCGCTGATATCTTTAAAATTGTGGCGGCTGATAAGAATACCTGCGACATTCAGAGTCGTAAGCGATATGGCAATGGACATCATGACAATAACGCCCTTTTTCCAGTTGCCGCTCATATTCTGCAGCGCCATTCCCGTGCAGGAAACGGAGAAATTCTTTTTATTTTTCCTGCGGGTCTGCGGATTTTCCGCCAGACGCAGCGCCTCCACAGGTGATACCCGCGCTGCGATGCGGCACGCCTGCAGAACAGACAGATAGACCGTAAGCAGCGAAAACGCAGCCGAAAAAAGAAAAATCAGAGGATGGGCGGTGGATACCGTTTCCGTTTTTTCGTTCAGCGAGGCGGTCAGAACGGGAATCAGCAGTACACCGGCGATATAACCTGCCGCCAGCCCGATTGGAATGCCGGCGGCGGATAATACCAGCGCCTGCATCCGCACGATTTTCTTTAGCTGTTTTCCGGTGGTACCGACGTTTTTCAGCAGACCATAGGTGCGGATATCATTTTTTACGGAGATATTGAAAATATTGTAAATAATAAGATAGCCCGCCAGAAGGATGACAACCAGGAAAGCCGCTATGGAGGAAACGGAAATTCCGCCCTCCCCGCTGAAAGCGATTTCATAGGCGGGACTTATGGAAAAGCCGTTGCCGCTGCGCCCGCTTTCGGATAAGCCGGACAGTGCATTTAAGGTGCGGATGTTTTCGGAAATGGTCCGGGTATTTTTAAACCACACGGCGTAGGAGAAGACATTTCCGGAAATATTATCCGAGGCAAGTTTTTCCTGTGCATAGTCCTCTGAGACCCACGCAAACTGGTACTGCGATACGAGGTCGCCCTTCCAGTAGCCGCAGAGTGTGAAGGTTTCTTCTTCCGGCGCACCATCGGAAACGGAAACCGGCAGCGTTATTTTTTCACCGGTTTTGTGAGGAATTCCCAGGGCGTCAAGTACGGTTGTGCTTACGGCAATTTCGTCCTTTGTCTGCGGCATACGCCCCTGTGTGGGCAGGGCAAAACGATTGCGGGCGCTGTTTTCGTCGCCTGCATGGAGCTCCAGAAGATAAGGAAAATTTTCTCCGGAGGCAATTCCGAGAAATATATCTTTGCCGTATTTTTCCACGAAGGAAACATCCTTCAGAACAGCCTCCGCCCGCTGTCCCTCTTCAGAAGAAAGCTGCTGGATGATGGCGTGACAATCTGTGATATATTTCTTTTTGTTTGTTTCAAGCTGCGAGAGAAACAGGGAGCCTGCACCCGTAAAGAGTGTGGTAAAAAGCGTGGATGTTAAAATAATTGCCAGGATGGCGATGAAATTCCGCGCCCGGTTTATTTTCAGAAATTGTTTTGTGAGAAACCATAAGGTTTTGCGGTTTTCTACTTTTACCATGTGCGTCACCTCCTGTTAGAGCTGTCCGGGGAGACAGGCGTTAAATCCGGGCGCGGCGAGCTGCCGGAGGTGAGATGTCCGTCCTCAATGCGCAGAATGCGGTCGGCGAGCTGCGCAATTTCCTCATTGTGTGTAATCATGATTATGGTCTGGAAAAATTCTTCACCGGTAATTTTGAGCAGTCCCAGCACATCCTGGCTTGTTCTCGAATCAAGATTTCCGGTCGGCTCATCCGCGAGCAGAAGGGCAGGCTTTGCCGCAAGCGCACGGGCGATGGCGACGCGCTGCTGCTGTCCGCCGGAGAGCGCGTTCGGCAGGCAGGAGAGTTTCTGGTCCAGACCGAGTATTTCCACAATTTTTTGGAGATAGTCCCTGTCCGGTGTCTTTCCGTCCAGTTTTACCGGAAGAATAATGTTTTCCCAGACATTCAGCATGGGAATAAGATTGTACATCTGAAATACAAAGCCGATGTTGCGGCGGCGGAAAATAGTGAGCTGCTCGTCGGTCATGGCGCCGAGTTCCTGTCCGTCAACGAAAACCCTGCCGGAGGTGGGAACGTCCAGACCGCCAATCATATGCAGAAGCGTGGATTTTCCGCTGCCGGAGGTGCCGACAACTGCCGCAAATTCCCCCTTTTCTACAGTCAGGTTTACATTTTCCAGAGCGTGGACAGCCGTGTCACCGCTTCCGTAAATTTTGGTAAGCTGTGTTGTTTTTAAAATATCCATAAGAACCTCCTCTCATTGTATGAGACATTCTGTATATCCGGCAAAACCCGGAACAGAGCGCAGACCTGCGTCATATCGGTTTCTGTCAGATATTCATTTGTGAGTATATATTAGCATGGGAATATCTCCGGGAGGTTTCTACAAGGTTACAGTTATGAGACATTTGGCAGAAATACAGAAAATACGGACCCGGCTCCTTTTTGGGAGCTTACTTTTATATAGCCCTTCTGCATACGGAGAATTTCTCTGGAAAGATACAGCCCGATTCCGGTGCCTGGCTCGTCCTCCACATCCATACTGCGGTAAAACCGTGAAAAAATACGGTTAAGCTCCTCCTCAGCAATGCCGATACCGTTGTCTGCGATATCAAGACGGGTGAAAAAGGAATATTTTTCTGAAGAAATGCGGATATGTCCTCCAGGTGCGGTATATTTAATAGCGTTATCCAGAATGTTTCCGACTGCTTCGCGCGTCCACCGGAAATCAAAAACGGCAGAAAAGGAGGAGGGGATAATTTCAAGAGCAATTTCTTTTTCTAAGGCTTTTGCCTCAAATTCCTGGCGTAGCGCATCGAAAAGCTGCCCGATATGTTCTTCCTTTGGATGAACGCTGATAATGCCGTTTTCCATGCGCGACAATTTAACGAGTGACTGAATCAGAAAATCCAGCTTCTCTGTCTGCTCACAGATAGTGTCGATTTCTGCGGATGGTCCGGCGGTATGCTCCTTTAAAAGGTCAGCATACAGCATGATATTGGAAATTGGCGTCAGGGTCTGGTGGGCAATATCGGAGATAAGGCTCTGGATAACTTCCTTTTGCTGCAGGCGGTTTCCGGCTGAGAGCTGACTGTCGTTTAGAAATTTTTTCAGACTGTTCTCCAGTGCAGAAAATTTTGTCTCGGAGATTTCGCTGCGCTGCAGGCTGCCGGCGGATGCGTCATCCACCATTTTCTGCAGACGGGCAAGAAGCCGCCGCTCGCGGCGGGAAAATAATATGTACCAGAAAACGCCGGTGATAATACACACAGTAATAAGAGATAAAATAATCAGCATGTGATATGATTCCTTTCTGCAGACAGGGCACTGCTCAGACTGCCCACATATATCCGATACCATATATGGTTTTAATATATGCGGGATTCGCGCTGTCGTCCTCCAGCTTATCTCTCAGCCGCTTGACGGCGACTGTCAGAGCATGCTCATCTACATATTCGGTGTCGCCCTGCCAGACAGTATCGATTAAATAGCTCCGGCGGATGGCGGCGCCTCTGTTTTCTACGAGAATGCGCAGCAGGCGCTGCTCCGTTTTGCTCAATTCAATGTGCTGTCCGTTTTTGGAAAACAGCATTTTATTAAAATCAAAGATAAATCCATCGATGGAAATGCCGCTGTCTGTTTTTGTGCAGTCCCGAAGCTGTACGGCGGCGCGCGCCCGCAGAACCATCAGGCTGAACGGTTTTGTGATGTAATCGTTGGCGCCCGCCTCCAGCCCGGTAACGATGTCAAGTTCCATATTGTTTACGGTAATCAGTATGATGGGCGTGCGGCTTTTTGCGCGTATTTCCCGGACAAAATCAATGCCGCTGCCGTCCGGAAGATTGACGTCGAGAAGAATCAGGTTGAGACTGTTTTCCTGCAGGCACTGCCGTGCCTGCGCAAGCGTGCGGCAGGGAAAGAAGATGCGCCCCGGCTCCTTCAGGGAAAGGCAGATGCCCTCGTTCAGTTTTTTATCGTCTGCAATGACAGCAATTTTTATATCCATTCTATTCCTTTCCGGAACCGGTCTGGCCATCTGTTATGTTCCTGAGAGGATATTTCGGAAGGTCAAACCGGTCCACATCGTAAACCAGCCGCTGCGGACTTCCCTCGCGGGAGAGCATTAAAGTCTGTCTGTTCTATAAGAACGGGCTTTGCAGCAATATAGATTTTTGCAGGCAACAGGGCAGCCTGGCGGAACTGTTACCGGGTTTTCATAAAAATATCATAGAGTAAAATCATAAGATTGACAATGGTTTTGGGTTATTTTTTTCTTGAATAAATAATTATTACAAACTATACTTGATTTATAATAACAATAAGTTTTCATATACAAAGCGAATAAAAAGGAGAAATGAATGGGAAGGAATATAAATATTATTACTGATATTGATGGGAATAAGGTTGTAATGATTAATAGTATTATTTTTAATTGTACATGTTGGTTCGGATTTTCCGGATGAATATGCAAATTCTAACTATACGCACAGACTGAAAGGGGCAAGTGCAAAGGCAAAAGCCAACGCAATACAGGGATTGCCGGAATTAGTAGAAATTTCAACGAAAAAGGAATTTCAGGAAAATCGGAAAAATAAGCACAGAAAAGATGCTCAATATGGGTGGTACAGATATGAATCCTGGTTTGCGTTACCGGTCTTAACAGAAGAAGGCAGGGTGGAAAGATAGAAAATATTATCTGTATGATATTATGGAAATAAAAAAAAGAAACGGGAAAGCTTTTCCAGTCAGATGACCATACTCAGTAGAAGACCCCATTTCCTTTCTAAGAGTATTCTAACGGAAGAAGCATTCATTTGTCAACAGAAAAACTGATTGACAGATATATAGTAAAGTGCTATTATGTCGTTAGGCGATATGTCGATACTCGACATATCGAAAAGTAAACGGACAGGGGATAGAAAATTGGAGCAGATCATTAAAAAATATATTCCAATGACAGAAACTACCTACTATACACTGCTTGCTCTGAAGGAGGAAAGGCATGGGTATGCTATCATGCAGTTTGTCCGTGAACTTACGGAAAACCGTATCCATATGGGCACCGGCACGCTTTACACGATGCTCGGTCGTCTGGTGGAGGATGCTCTGATCGAGGTAGTGTCGAATGAAAACGGGAAAAAGGTGTATCGGCTGACTCCGATGGGGGA
Source organism: uncultured Marvinbryantia sp. (assembly GCF_905201705.1). GTDB lineage: Bacteria > Bacillota > Clostridia > Lachnospirales > Lachnospiraceae > Marvinbryantia. The sequence continues at coordinate 20,271 of NZ_CAJKOX010000046.1, read as the reverse complement.
TGAAATTTTAAAAATGGAGCTGGAGCGCCTGCGCAAGCAGCTCAGAAACGGGGAGGAAATCTATGGGACAGACCGTTCGTAAAACAAAATTTATTCTGAGTCTGATGCGGGAGAAATTCTGGCTGGAGGAGATGGCGCAGCAGGGGCTGTTTTTAAAGAATATCAATCTCGGCGTTATCTATACCTTTGAAAAGGGAAATCCGCAGCGTCTTGTATACGATGTGGACCGGTTTGACCTCCCGAAGTATCCGGTGCTGAAGGAAATCCAGGATCGGGAAATGTTTGTGTCGCTGGCGGAGGAGATGGGCTGGCGGGAAATTACACACGATGAAGATATGAATTATTATTTCTGCAAGCCTTATGAGGAAGATGGCATTAACGAAATGTACGATACGGAGGAAGAACGGCGCATTCACGCGTTGAAATACCGGGATCGGTATCAGAATGCGGCGCGGATAAACTATAAATGTGCGATGGCGTTTGATATTCTCATGCTGCTTCTTGCATTTCTGATCAGGAGCCTGTTCCCGTTTATGCTGGGGTTTGTGTGGAGCACGATCCTCATAGTATTCGGTTTCTGGTGTGAAGGGATCGCGCAGATGTGCGAAAGAGAATTCCGGATGGGTGCGCGGGAGTGGCTGCGGGCAAACGGAAAGAAGAGCGATACAAAAAAGGAATACCGGCTGTTTCTCACCACAAAGGGGCTGACAAAGTATTTACAGAAGCAGAGCGCGAACGGCTGGCATATTATCAGAAGCAGTGCAGTCTGTTACAGCTTTGAGAAGGGACCGCAGCAAACGCTGTATTACACGGTGGATTCTAAGGCGGCGGTGAACAGAAGAAGGCGCGCACGGCATCTTCAGAAAATTGAGGATGGAAAGGATATCAACCAGCAGAACAACGACTGGCAGGTGGAAAGCGTAAAGGAGGCAGAGCAGAATGGGATGGAGTTTGCCTGTGCCTACGCGAATAACCAGATCCTGTACAGAAGCGGCAGTCAGGTCGATTTTGGAAAAAAGAATATGTTTTTATACTCCTGGTTGTTATATTGGGTGATTTTTATTGCAGTTGGCTTTATTTTGGGCTTTATTACGGGTTATATTTCTACATAGGGGAGAATTGACATTTTCGTAAGAGAGCTTAAACTGGTATATGATGCCAGGGTTAAAAGGTCATAAAAATTATTTAGGGGAAGAGGAGAAAAATGAGTCTGATCGTAAGAAACCTTTCAAAAAAGTATGGCGATAAAACAGTTGTAGACAATCTGAGCTTTGAGATGGCGAAGCCGGGCGTATTTGCGCTGCTTGGCACAAACGGCGCCGGAAAAACGACGTCCATCCGCATGATGCTGAATATGCTGTCAAAGGACAGCGGTGAGGTGCTCTGGAACGGAAAGCCGCTTGACACATCCGTCTGCAATGTCGGTTATCTCGCCGAGGAGCGCGGTCTGTATCCCAAGTATACGCTGATGGATCAATTGATCTATTTTGCAGCTCTGCGCGGCATTTCAAAGGCAGAGGCAAAAAAGCGCATCAAATACTGGGCGGGACGGCTGGAAGTTGAGGAATATCTGTATCCGACGGAGCTTCCGGCGGCAGACGAAGATCAGTTGGGTGGAAAGGCAAAAAATAAAAAGCGTGCGAAAAAACAGCCGCCGAAGAAAGCGGATCAGCTTTCCAAGGGAAACCAGCAGAAAATCCAGTTTATGACGGCGCTTTTGCCGGATCCGGATCTGCTGATACTGGATGAACCGCTCTCCGGGCTTGATCCGGTAAATACGGATCTGTTCAAGAGCATTATCCGGGAGGAAATTGCAAAAGGCAAGTACCTGATCATGTCCAGCCACCAGATGGCGACGGTGGAGGAGTTCTGTACCGACATCGTCATTTTAAACCGTTCAAAGACGGTTCTGCAGGGGCATCTGAATGATATTAAAAAGAGCTACGGCAGGATCAATCTCTCTCTGAAAACGGAAGTCGATGTAAAGGAGTTGATCGCGAAAGCGGGACTTATGATTGTCACAGAAAAGGAATGTGAATATCAGCTTCGTGTGTCGGGAGAAGAGCAGGCGAATGCTTTCCTGAAAATGCTGATCGAGCATGATGTCCGCGTGATCACGTTCGACCTGCGCGAGCCGTCGCTGCACGAAATATTCGTGGAAAAAGTAGGTGATGCACATGAAGATTAGCCGAAATGATTTTACCGGAACCGGTAAGGTGTACCGCTTCACGCTCGGACAGATGCTGAAGGGAAAGGCAAATGTTATCACGCTTTTTATCCTTCTTCTTTTCGCGGCTGTCAGCATACCGGTGATGACGCTTCTGATGGGCGGGGAAAAGACGGTATCTGCAGACATTACATCTGTTTATGTGAAAAATGATACCGGATATGAGCTGGCGCTGGCGGAGGTGCCGATAAAAAACGAGATTTTTGCAGATACTTCTTTTGCGGAAGTAACGGAAGAAAAGAAGCCTAAGGAAATCGGCGCTTCGGAAGTGTACCTTCATCTAAGCAGAAATGCGGGCAGCTTTGAGATAGAAGCAGTTACCGCGGAGACGAAGGATTTCTCAGACGCAGAGCTATCACAGTGTACGGAAGTTTTTTCTGCGCTGCTGGATGAGGCGCGTTATGCGCAGCAGGAGGCGACGCCGCAGCAGATTGCTGTTCTGACAAGCGGATACAGTACGAAAACAGAGTCCGTCACTGAATTTTATGAGGAGGAAGAGGATAACTTTGACGCCAGATTTGGCGTGCAGATGGCATATTCTATTTTTGTGCTGATGCTCTGCACATTTGTTTCCTCCTACATCATTCAGAAGGTGATCGAGGAAAAGGCGTCGAAGCTGGCGGAGCTTTTGATGGTTAGTGTGAAGCCGCTTGCTATGCTGCTTGGAAAGATTCTTGCCGTTATGACGTATGTGTTTGGACTGATCGTTTCTTTGCTGGCGGTGATGGTTGCTTCCTATGCCGTTACCGGACGGTTTGCAGATACTTCCGTCGTTATAAACCAGTTTACTGCGATGGGGATTAACGCGGAGAGCTTTCGGCTTTCACCGGCAGCGGTTCTGGTTCTTCTGGCGTCGATTCTGCTTGGTTATCTGACAGTTTCGCTGCTCAGCGGGCTGATCGGCACCGGATGCTCCACGATGGAGGATGTGGAGCCTGCGAATATGGCAATAGTAATGCTGGTGCTCATCGGATATCTGGCGGCGGTGATAGCGGTTGCCGTGGACTCTACTGCGGTGAATACGGCGGTTGCGCTCATACCGATAGTATCCATTTTCTGTGCGCCGACATATTATATTACAGGGAGCATAGGAATCGGCATTGTTATATTGTCCTGGCTTATACAGCTTATTGTCATTGCGTTTCTGGCATATGTATGCGCGAAGGTGTACCGCGATCTGATGATGTATCGCGGAAGCCGTCTGAAGCTGAGCGGATGGATCGCGATGCTTGGCAGAAAACACACAAGGGAGGCGCGTTGATATGAAGAGCATAGGAAAAATATTTTCATTTACTTTTATGCAGCATATAAAAGGCAAGGGCTACCGCAATGCGACGATCTGGATCACGGTACTTTGCTTCCTGCTTCCTGCACTGATCATGCCGGCAATCGAGTATTTTGGAAAAGATGAGCAGTATGAGAGTAAGATCACAAAGGTTTATGTGATCGACGGGGAGCAGAATCTGACGGATTACAGCTTTTTAAACAGCGCCGATCCGGAGCAGTTTCAGAATATCGATTACGAAATGGCAGACAGCGTTGAGCGTGCGGCAGAGATGGCGTCCGCAGACGGTTATGCGGTGCTTCTTGTGATAGAGAAGCAGGACAGTGCCTACCAGATATCCGTGCTTCTTCCGGAGGAAACGGAGCTTGAGAAAAAGGATGCATCTGCATATGAGGACTTTATTAACCGATATTTCCGCTACGTGCTGGTGCAGAAATCACAGCTTGCGTATACGCAGATTGCCGAGCTTACCATGCCCATTGAGGTTTCCGTGCGCGACACGGAGGCGCTGGAGGGAGAGACCGATGAGTATGCAGAGATGCGGGAAATTTTTGCGATGATGCTTCCTTATCTGAACATCATGGTGCTGTATTTTATGATCCTTGCATACGGGCAGGGAACGGCAAACAGTGCAATCATGGAAAAGACGTCGAAGCTGATGGATCTGTTTCTGGTATCGGTGAAACCGGGAGCGATGCTCCTTGGAAAAGTATTTGCGACAGCGGCAAGCGGAATTTTGCAGTTATTTTGCTGGATCGGCGGTCTTGTTGGAGGCTTTGCGCTTGGAACACAGCTTGTAAAAACAATAAATTCGCAGTCGGATATGGCAATTTTGCAGCTATTTGATGCTTTCGGAGAGATTTCCGGAATGTTTACGGTATCCGGCGTGATACTTGCGCTTCTGATGCTGGCGGCAGGGCTTCTCCTGTACTGCTCGCTGGCGGCGATCGGCGGCGCGGTTGCAGAAAAGCCGGAGGATCTTTCCAGTACGAATATGCTGTTTGTGATGGTGCTTCTTATCAGCTTTTTTGCCACGATGTACGCAGGCGGCACAAATTCGGATGTCCCGTGGGACGCCGTTACCTGGCAGGCGTGGATGCCGTTTACGGCAATCCTCGTCACACCGACTAAGATACTGCTTGGCGGAATGACAATACCGCAGGCGCTCGGTTCACTCGGCATTGTTGTGCTCACGGCGGTTCTGGTGACGCTGCTCGCCGGAAAGCTCTATAAAATGATGTCTCTTTATAAGGGGAATCCGCCGGGACCGGCAAAACTGATGGAGATGCTGAAAAATGACAGATCGTAAATATAAGGAGTATAGAAAATGCAGTTAGCGATGATATCTGCGATAGGTGTGGGCGGAGCCACCATTATTGGGGTGCTTCTGGGGTTTTTATTTCGGAAAATCCCACATGAACTAAATGACGGTGTGCTTGGATTTGCAGCAGGGGTGATGCTGGCGGCAGCGATATTCGGGCTTATTATTCCATCTCTGGAATATGGAAATGTCTGGGTGACCTGTGCCGGGATTCTAGCGGGAGCGATATGCCTGAATTTTGCCGATAAGCTGACGCCGCACCTGCATCGGATTACCGGGCTGGATCAGGAAGCGCACGCCGATAAGCAGTCCCACTTAAATAAGGTGATGCTGTTTGTGATGGCGATCGCTATTCATAATCTGCCGGAAGGAATTGCTGCCGGAGTCGGATTTGGCAGTGAGGATATTGGCAATGCAATCACAGTAGCGCTTGGCATTGCTCTGCAGAACATTCCGGAGGGAATGGTGATCGTATCGCCGCTGCTTCTGGCGGGAGTCCCTGCAAAGCGGGTATTCTTCATAGCCTGCTTCACCGGTGTGATAGAAATTGTCGGAACCATGCTGGGATACGCGGCTGTAACGATTGCCAGCGTGATTCTCCCGGCAGCGCTGGCGTTCGCGGGCGGCACCATGATCTACGTTGTCAGCGATGAAATGATCCCCGAAACACACAGCCACGGATACGAGCGGCTTGCCACATATTCCATGCTTGCGGGATTTATTTTGATGATTTTGATGGATCATTATATATCGTAGAAGGAATTTAAAAATAGAATTATCCAGAAATGGGTAGTTCTATTTTTTAAACATAGTGACATTATAAGATGTATAGAAAAAGAGTGTGAAATCATAAAGGGGCTTGGCGTCCCATATTTATTTGTGTTATGATAGATAAAAATTGACTGTTTCATATATGGATTTTTACGCGGACGGAAGAAATGGAGAATAAGCGTGCTGAAGGTTGCTGTGTGTGATGATGAAAAGATGGCGGTGAAAATGATTGCACCAAGAGTGAAAAAAGAATTTGAGCGTTGTCAGCGTTCTTGCCACCTTGATTTGTTTACAAACAGCATTTCATTAACGGAAAAGATAAAAAATGGAGCGCAGTATGATGTACTGTTTTTGGATATTAGTATGCCTCAGCTTGACGGAATTGAGGTGGGGACCGCATTTGCAAAATTATTGGAGGATACGATACTGATTTATGTCTCAAGTAGGGAGGATTTGGTGTTTGACACTTTTCAGGCAAGGCCATTCCGTTTTGTGAGAAAGAAAAGATTTAAAGATGATCTTCCTGCTTTAGTTAGAGATATTTGCAGTGAAATTGATAGAAGGCAGGAACAAAAGCTTCCATTTCAGTGCGGTAGTGAGGTGGTGTTTCTGCGGCCGGAAAAAATAATTTATGCAGAGTCATATAAAAAAAAGCAGATTCTTCACTGTGCAGACCGGCAGTATGAAGTAAAATATAGCTTTCAGAAGGTAATGGAAATATTAAAGCCTTATGGTTTTGTCCAGGCTCACAAAAGCTATTTGGTGAATTGCCGGTACATTCATTCTATTAGTAGAACGGAACTGAAATTGGATGATCAGACGATTATTCCTGTTGGCCGCTCTAAATTGGACGAGATAAAAAAAGCATTTTCTCAGTATACCATGGAGGATATGACTACAGCTTTAGGAGAACTTGAACAGTAAAGCAGGTAGGGGAAGTCATTTCATAAGTGACCATGCCGTTATATTGTTTGGCGGTTCTTTGGAGTACCTTCATACCAATACCATGATTTTTTGCGTCCGCTTTTGTGGAGAGAAGTTCCGGATTTCCTTTCAAAATGTCGTGGGTTACGCTGTTGTCTGTTCGAAAAACCAGATAGGATTTTACAGATCTGGCATTTAAGCGGATAAACGGGTGGTTCTGCCCCTGGCAAGCTTCAATGGCATTGTTTAGCAGATTGCCGAAAAGCGAACAGAGAGTCAAATCATCTATGTTAAAGGCTTCTGGGAGCGAAACGTTCATCTCAATGTCTATGCCAAGAGATTTGGCGTAGGCTTTTTTTTGAGTGAGTATGGTATTAATGACAGGACGATTAGTCAGAACAGCGCTGTCTATGGACATAAAAGCAGTGTTTGTCAATGCGGAGAGATATTGAATGAGTTCATTAACATTGCCTTTTCTGGCCAATTCTTCAGCATAGATAAAATAATTAGTTAGCTCGTGTTTTAATTCCCGCATCCGTGCCTCTGTTTCCTTCATCTGAGAGAGGGTATTCTCAGATAGCTCCATATCCCGAATTATTAGCTGCTGTTCCTGCATATTCTGTTGCTCCTTGGTGAAACGGAAGATCAGAAAGGTTGTGGAGCATGTGGCAAAAAGGCAAGCGGTATAAAAGAGGATGGAGACCGGATTATTAAGTTTAAAACTGTTGGTAGAAGAGCAGGTCAGCAGATAGATAGCCAACGCGGTAAAAAGGAGAATCAGATGATCTCTGCGGTTCAAATAAAAAGAAGTCAGATTAGAGTGCTTCCGTAAAATTAAGAAATAAGCCGCAAAGGAACTATACCCCCAAATATCCCGCGGAATTGTCAATTTGAAGAAATATTCGGGAAAATAGTTGGGACCAATGAGACATTCCATAGACCCGCCGATGATAAAGCCGCACTGAGCAGCTAGAGACATGGACAGAAGGATAGTCAGTACCATGGAAAGAGGATTTCCCTTGTAGAGAATTAGGCAGGCCAGTATCAAACAAAGAGTGTAAACAGTCTGATCCAGAAGAAAACTGGGCCACCAGGAGCTGTTTTGGAAATAGTTTATGATAAAAAATTGTATACTGTAACGCACGGCTGAGGCTGTCAAGACCGCCAAAATAATATAGAGGACCTTTTTTGTGGGGTGATACCGAAAAGGGAACATACTCATGCATGGTATGACAATGATTAAATAAAAATGGGGATTAATAGATTCCCAGATAGTGGTCAAAAAATCCATATCTCATCGCTTCCTTTCCGGATATTTACAGAAAAATATTCTTAGATATAAATCCTAGACGAAAACACCAGATTTGTCAAGATACCTAAGCTGGGATTGACAGGGAAAAGGTGTTGTTTGTTCCCTTCTTTTTGTAGTTCGTTCCAAGTGTCTATATGTTTATAGAAAGACTTGATATAATATGCCTAGTTGTTACGTCGCGGCGGTAACAGAACAATAAAAAAGAAAGAAGGGAAATATCTGTATGAAGAAAAAAAGTTTCTTTTTAACTCTGCCACTTTCCATTGTTATGACTCTCACTTTTGCAGGGGCAGTATTGGCATCGGAGGGTGCCGCCGAGGTGGAGATGACGGAAGCGGTTACTGAAGTTGCGGAACCAATGGGGCCTCCTGCACAGGAGGAAATTCCCTTAGACACAAGCAAACATGAGCATACATACCGACTGGCGGCAGATAGCTATGAGGCTACTGATACTACCGGCGGTTATCGCCATTATCGCTGCTCAGTCTGCGGAGATGATTACTCTTACACCACAGATCCGATGGTCTACGCGGAGAATCTTAAAACAGGGGAAGAAATTACGCTGGATTATGCTATGAATCCGTACTTGCCAAATTATGAATTTATGCCGGATAATGAGCTTCATGTTTTCTGGTCCAGGGAGGACAGTGAATGGAGGGTCTACGCAGTGGGCTCCCACGATATGAAGATGGAGGGGTGGTGCGGCTCTGACGTACATTGCTGGTCTGCACCTGTTTATGATGTGACAGACTGGCGTTATGAGGGAGTTTTAAGAACTTTGCCTACGGGTAACTATGCTGCCTGCGATTTTGATTACGATCTTCAGACAGACCAAATCGTTCTTTTTGTCAACAGCAATGAGCAGAGACGGCTCTGGACGAATGGAAACAGTGTTCCAGATTCCTATTTTGATACACCTTTGTCTGAAGAGGGAATCCCCGGAATCGATGATGATGCCGGATTTGACCCTGCTATTTATATTGATGATGACGGGTCTATTTTGACTATTTTTGATAATTCCGATGGAGGAACAAAGCATGCACGCCTGTCAAAGATCAATGATGAACGGACGGAGATAGAGTGGTATTGTGATATTCAAATGGCTGAGGGAGAACCCAATCGGGAGGGCTTTGAGCCAAACCATTTTGAAGCAAGTACCATTGATTTGGTGGAAGTTGATGGTCACTCATATTGGGTAATCCAGTATAGTATGCGCACAGACTGGCAGCAGAATAGGGAGGATGATCCGGAATATCAGAAATTTGTGGACGGCGAGGGCTGGAGCTGGTGGCCTCTGGTGTATATCTACTCTGATCCGGATCTGTCTATTGATGAGTTAGCGAATTACACTTCCTGGCACTGGGGCGGTGTGATCGGTGATAATGCCGGCTTCTACCGTCAGGATATGGAGACGGGTGAAGTGACAGAGCATGATACTCCTGTTTACTGTGGCGGAAATAATCATGGCGGACTGGCATATATTAACGGTCAGTGGTATGTGTCCAACCACCGTCATACTTCCTACAATGCGGGGCGCCAGGGATATCTGCGTACAGTGGATATCTACGTATCAGAAGACGGGCGCCTGGTGATCGAGAGTCCGGAGTATACTTCCTCTGTTGGAGAAAGCATCGATGCCTACCAGACCTGGCCCGCTTATATGGCTTGCCATTTGTGGCCCACAGTTTTTTCTGAGAAACATACCCAGACACTCTTCATCGACACCCCGCTGCGGGATGCACCGGAAGATTACTGGAGTTTTATCTATGATGATCCTGATTACGCACTGCATCGTAGTCCGGTTACTGGAATAGAAAATGGGGCAGAGGTCGGTTTTAAGTATCTGAATTTCGGTGAGGAGGCAAGCTCGGTTTCTATGTCAGTTCTTGTGGCACAGGAGGAAGGATACGTAGACGGAATTATGAATGTGTACCTTGACGCACCCTCTGAAGAGGAAGGCGGCACGAGGATTGGATCTATCAGCGTGAATGGAGAGAACATTGAGGCTGCCGGAGTGACAGCTTCCGGTTCCGATGGACTGGAGTGGAGCACGTTGAGCGCATCAATGGATCAGGAAATTAGTGGTATCCACGGCGTGTATTTTATATTCGAGTCGGAAGAGGAAGGAAATATCTGTAAGCTGGATGAGTTTACTTTCGAGAAAATTGCCGATTAAGGAAGAAAAACAGAGTGAAAAAGGGGCTGTTGTAAAGGAGATTAGTGATCATCTATGGAGCAATAGCTCCCTTTTCTTTTAGAAAACAGTAAACGGATCCCGAAGAATTCGTAATCCGTGGCATAATAAGATATACTCACTATCCCTGATGAATAAAATTCTTTTTCAGATAATTTATGCCTGTTTTGATAGTGTTCTTAGTTAAATAAGGAATACCTTTCACTTGTTTAGAAATAATGGGAATATGTCGTTTGTTCCCATGAAATAGACGTTTGTTCCTGGTATATATACATTTTAAATTTTAAGGAATATAATTTTGTGTGTAAAAACCAGATATATCCCGGGATAGTGCAAATGATATCATCAAATTCTATGTATATTGGAGGAAAATATGAAAAAAAAGTACGGTCTAATTTTAATAACTTTTGCTGTCGGCTCTGTGATAGGGGCACCCTATTTTGCAAATGCGGCAACCATGGAAAATTTGTCTCCGGGAGGTGTAACACAGACACTATATCAAGCTGGAAAATTTCAGGATTGTGAGCATACATATGAATTACAGAATGACAGCTATGAAGCGACAGAGATAGCAGGAGGATATCGGCATTATATCTGTTCCAATTGCAGTGAAGAATACGCTTATGAGACGGACCCGTTGATTTATGAGACAGAAGGGACTGCAAATGAAGGAGCAACAAATCCATATTTACCTCTGTGGGAGCATATGCCCGATGGAGATCCACATGTATTTTGGTCAAAAGAGGATGGAGAATGGCGAGTTTATATTTACGGAACGCATGATGTGGATCCTGGGATAGACAAATACGGTAAGGTAGAAGATGAGGCACCAAATTTTTGCAGTGATCATTATATTACTTGGTCAGCGCCAGTTTATGATCTCAGTGAGTGGAGATACGAAGGTACCTTATATACTTTAGATGCATCTGTTACAGAATTCAGAAAAACTGCGGCAAGTGACTGCAATTACAATTTACAGAATGATAAATACTATTTTGCAGTTTGCAGGCCAATGGCGGGAACGACTTTGCTCGAAGGAAACAAACCAAATGACAGCTTTGAAAAAGCGGTATATTTCAATGAATTTTTTGATCCATCTGTATATATTGAAGACGGGACTATTTATTTAGTAAGCTGTTCCGGGATTGATAAGCTGCGGTCAGCAACGGAAGAAGATGATATGGAATATGAGCTGACATTGGATCAGCATTTTGCTCTGACGGATAGTGAAACCGGGGAAAGCCTGCCTTATTTGTACGAAGCAAGTTCTATGAGGTATATTGAGGAGTATGATTTGTACGTGTACATATGGAGTTCTAAGGTAACAGAAGACGAGACAGAGCATTCTACTATGTCATATGCGTATTCTCAGAATATTGAAAGTGAAAGCTGGATATATGGGGGTGTTTTCAGTGATTCTAGCGGACGCTATACCCTTGATTTAGCTACAAATGAAATTAAGAAGGGAGAACCAACCTATTCTTATGGAAATAATCATGGCGGCATTGTGAACGTTAATGGGCAATGGTATTATTTTGGCCATCGCGACAGTGGAGCCACAGAATACCGCCGCCAGGGATGGATAGAAAAAATTAATATGAGCTATGAAAACGGTAAGTTTGTGATTGAACCCCATGAGTTGACATCTTCGGGCGCAGCGGATTATTTGGATGCATATCAGAATATTCCAGCTGGAATTGTTTGCTATTTAACACCGGCCCTTAATATGGAGAAAAATAAAGATCAGCTGACTCAGTTTGTGGATGTGACAATGGAGGAAAGCGCAGTACATGAAACCCCTGTCGTTGGTCTTGAAAATGGATCGGTTGCAGGTTTTAAATATCTTAATTTCGCGGAAGAAGCACAGCTTCTTAAATTGAACATGTTGTTCACTCAGGAAGAAGGATATGTGGACGGAAGAGTAGCCATTTACCTGGACGGACCGGATGAGGAGACAGGTACCTTGGTGGCTTCCATCGATATTACAAAAGAAAATCTGAGTAGTGGTGTAAAAGAAAGCGGCAGTGATGGCACAGAGTGGACATGGCTGTCGACAGAAACTTCTGCAAAGATTAGTGGCGTACATGCAGTTTATTTTGTTTTTTCCAGTGACGAAGAAGGTACGATTTGTAAATTCGATGAATTTTCTTTCGAGAAAATTGCTGATTAAGGAAGAAAAACAGAGTGAAAAAGGGGCTGTTGTAAAGTAGATGAGTAAGCATCTATGGAGCAATAGCTCCCTTTTTTGAAAGCTGTTTGATTAAGATATTGTATTAAAAAATGGCATATAGCATTGCGATTTTGGACAAGAGGGAAATAAAATACTGACATCCGATAAAAGTAACAGTTTCCGTTACTTTTTCTCAAAATTAGTCGGCATGACAGCCAATATCTCTGTGAACTCTTTGTGAAATTAACGATCACATCTTTTTTTCAATCTTTCTTCAAGAATTCTTTTATAAAACTACTCCATAAGAAATACGTTATGGAGGGAGAGAAATGCATGGAACATGCGCAGACAATTTTTAAGAGGTATGAGGTGAAGTATCTTCTGGATGAGGTACAGTATAAACGGATGAGGGAAGCGCTGGCAGACCATATGGAAATGGACCGCTATGGACAGAGCCGGATTTACAATATTTACTTTGATACGCCGGATTTTCATCTGATCCGCGAGTCGCTGGATAAACCGGTATATAAGGAAAAACTGCGGCTCCGCAGCTACGGGATGGATAAGAACGGCGGTCATGTATTTGTGGAGCTGAAGAAAAAATATGACGGCATTGTTTATAAACGACGGGAAGAGATGGAATTTGAGGAAGCGGTTGAGTATTTGTATGATGGAAAGAAGCCTTCCGGCGATTCGCAGATTTTGCGGGAGATCGACTGGTTTTTGAAATATCACAAGCATATGGAACCGAAAATGTACATAGCATATGATCGGATCGCGTTAGCTGCAAAGGACGACAGCGGACTTCGGATCACCTTCGACGATAACCTTCGCTGGCGCAATACAAGACTGGATCTGCAGGATGAAGGGGGAGGCAATCTGATTATAGAGAAGGGCTATTATCTGATGGAAGTAAAGACGCCGGAGGCTCTGCCGGTGTGGATGGCGGATATTCTGGATGCACTGAAGCTGTATCCGGTTTCTTTTTCAAAATACGGACGGGCATACAAAGAAATGAGGGAGGCGGCCGCAGGTGGAACAGTTATTTGATTCAGTATTAATTAAAAACGGTACAATTTCATTTTCAGCAGGAAGTTTTCTGGCATGTTTTCTGGTATCGCTGATACTTGGCATGGCAGTTGCCTGTATTTATATGTACCAGGGAAGTTATCGGAAAAATTTTGTGGTTACGCTCGTTATGCTGCCTGCGCTGGTGCAGGTGATGATCACGCTGGTTAATGGAAATCTTGGAACCGGCGTTGCCGTGATGGGAGCATTCTCGTTGGTTCGTTTCCGTTCTATTCCGGGAAGCTCAAAGGACATCAGCAGTATCTTTTTTGCAATGGCAGCCGGTCTGGCAGCCGGGATGGGCTATCTTGGAATCGCAGTCGCAGTGGTTGCGCTGCTTGGGCTTGTAAGCATCGTTCTTCAGAAAAGCTCCTTCGGAGAAATGAAGGAGGACAAAAAGCTGCTGCGGATCACGATACCGGAATCGTTGGATTACACGGAAGTGTTTGATGATCTGTTCGAAAAATATGCAAAGAAATGGCGGTTGTGTCAGGTAAAGACAAGCAACCTGGGAAGCCTGTTTAAGCTGGAATATGAAATTGTTTTGAAGGATATAAACCAGGAAAAGAAGATGATCGACGAGCTTCGCTGTCGAAATGGCAATCTGGAAATTCTGTGCAGCAGTGCGTCGATGGGAATAGAGGAGGTTCTATGAAGAAATATATTACATATGTGACGTCTCTTTCTATGGTGATGACGCTGATCCTGCAGATCCCGGCATATGCGGCGCTGGAGGAGGACGGTTTTACGGCTGTTCCGGAAACCTGCGAGGGGGAGGAGCTTGTGCTGACGGAATCTGTTGTGGATATTTCTTTTACGGACAGAGACAGGGACGCCAGCTATAAAGAATATGCAGAGGTGGAGCTTTCTGATGAAGAAATTCTGGTGGATGGCGAGGCTTTAACGGAAAATGCTTCTACCAATGGAATTGCGTTTTCACAGGAAGAACATATTGTGACATTTACAGAGGAAGGGGTATATCTTCTTTCCGGCACGCTGTCTGACGGACAGATTATTGTGGATACGGAAGATACCGCAAAAGTGCAGCTTGTGCTGAATAATGTGGATATCCACTGCGAAAACCAGGCGGCAATCTGGATAAAGTCTGCCGACAAGGTATTTCTGACGCTCGCCGATGGTTCGGAAAACGTGGTGAGCGACGGCGGGCAGATGGTCGCAGAGGGCACGGACGCATCCAGCGACGAACACGCTGATGCGGACGGCGCGATTTTCAGCAAAGCGGATCTGACGATTCAGGGATCGGGCAGCCTGACGATAAGTGGAAACTATAAACACGGAATTGTGTCAAAGGATGATCTTGTGATTACCGGAGGAAATTTAAATGTGACGGCGGTGGAAAATTGTCTTGCCGGGAAGGATGCGGTAAAGATTTCCGACGGTACGATCTTCCTGGAGGCGGATCAGCACGCGATCAAGGCGAAGAATGAGGACGATACCCAGCAGGGGAATATTTATCTGGAAGGCGGGACAATCACTGCAGTTGCAGCGGAAGGCGGCATTAATGCGACTGGAAGTATTGTCATCACCGGCGGTGAGCTGGAGCTTACCGTGCAGGATGATGGAATACACAGTGACAAGGATCTTGTGATTTATGATGGAACGGTCAGCATACCGCAGAGCTATGAAGGACTGGAAGGACATCGGATTACCATTTTTGGAGGAACGCTGGATGTGACGGCTTCTGACGATGGAATGAATGCATCCGGCGGAACAGAATCGCAGGAAGAGGAAGCTTTTATGAAGCAATTCCGGCAGGAAGACCGCGGCAATATGCAGCTGCCGGAAGGTATGGAAATATCGGAAAACGGAGAGATGCCGCAGCTGCCGGAAGGTGAAGAAATGCCGGAAAACAGAGAGATGCCGCAATTGCCGGAGGATACAGAAATATCGGAAAACGGAGAGATGCCGCAGCAGTCGGAAGGTATGGAAATACCGGAAAACGGAGAGATGCCGCAGCTACCGGAAGGTGAAGAAATGCCGGGAAACGGAGAGATGCCGCAGCCGCCGGATGGTACGGAAATGGCGGAAAACGGGGAAGCCACGGAAGCAGCGGCGGACAATGAATTGCAGCAGACTTCAGAAATGAACGAAATGCCGATGCGGCACGGCGGTATGCGTGGTGAAATGCAGGACGGAATGCAGCAGTGGCAGGAAGGCAAAGGCATGGGACATGGCGGTATGGATTCCGACAGTGAGGCATATCTTCGCATCTGCGGTGGAAATATCAAGGTGGATGCAGGCGGCGATGGTCTGGATTCGAACGGCTATTTCTATATGGAAGGCGGTACCGTGCTGGTTGCAGGACCGACAAGCGGCGCTGACAGTGCGCTGGATTACGGTCTGACGGCGGAAGCGACCGGCGGAACGGTGGTTGCTGCAGGCAGCAGCGCAATGGCGCAGGGATTCTCACCGGATTCTGCGCAGGGAAACTTCCTGTATAATTTTTCAGAGAGCATCCCGGCGGAGAGCATTGTTTCTCTGAAGACCAGTGGCGGTGATGAAATTGTAGCCTGGCGGTGCCAGAAAGAATTCCAGTCTGTGGTTATCACGTCGCCGGAGCTGGAAGCGGGAAATACATATATTCTGACTGCCGGAGAACAGGGAGTTAAGATAGAATTATAATGATGCCAGGGTCTAAACTCACATGAGATTGCTCATAAGTGGGGTTAAGACCCTATATTAATACTTCACAAGAATCTTACCCCTATTTTACATTTCTATGATAACGAACTTTACATTGGCCTGTTAATCTATACGTGCAGAGCGAAAGAGAAGCAGCTCTGGGAAAACAAAATTTCGTGAATAAGATGAGGAGAAGAAAACGATGAGAAAGATGACAGGTACTATTTTAGCGGCAGGTATGGCAGCAGCTCTGGCAGCAGCTCCGGTAATGGCAGCGGATATCAGCGAAGCAAATATTTCCGTAATTTCCCGTGAGGACGGTTCCGGTACAAGAGGAGCATTTATCGAGCTGTTCGGTGTAGAGGAAAAGAACGATGCAGGCGAGAAGGTTGACAACACCACCGTGGATGCGAGCGTTACGAACAATACCGCGGTTATGATGTCTACCGTAGCAGGAAATACTTATGCGATCGGTTACATCTCCCTTGGTTCTCTGAACGATACCGTAAAGGCAGTAAAGATCGACGGCGCAGAACCGACGGTAGAGAACATTAAGGCAGGAGAGTATAAGGTTTGCAGACCGTTCAACATTGCAACGAAAGGTGATGTGAGCGAGGTAGCACAGGATTTCATCAACTACATTATGAGCACAGAGGGACAGGCAGTTATTGGGGACAACGGCTACATCACGATCGATGACGTGACGGATTATACCTCCACAGGCGTAGAGGGTAAGGTAGTTGTTTCTGGTTCCTCCTCCGTAACACCGGTAATGGAGAAGCTGAAAGAAGCTTATGAGGCAGTAAATACAAATGCGGAGATTGAAATACAGACAAGCGATTCCACCACAGGCATGACCGACACGATCGACGGCATCTGCGATATCGGCATGGCGTCAAGAGAATTGAAGGACAGCGAGCTGGAAGCAGGTCTGACACCGACTGTCATTGCACAGGATGGTATTGCGGTGATCGTAAATAATGAAAATCCGATTGAAGAGCTGACTTCTGAACAGGTAAAGAGCATCTACGTAGGCGAAACAACAGTATGGGGCGACGTACTGCAGTAAAGAGTAGTGTGAACAGGACAAAGCATCAGGCAATGTCTGCTGCGGCCGGAGCGCATAAAGCCAGAATTCTGGCGGCGCTCCGGAAAAAAATGTCGGGAGAATAATTATGAAACAAGGCTTACTGAAAGAAAAAATTATGCAGGCGGTTTTTTTCATAGCCGCCTGCACCTCCATCCTGGCAGTGGTGCTGATCTGTATCTTCCTGTTTGCAAACGGCATTCCGGCGATGGCAAAAATCGGAGTGTTTGATTTTCTGACAGGACAGACCTGGAAGCCGGGCAATAACATTTACGGCATTCTGCCGATGATTCTTGGCAGCGTCTGTGTGACGGCAGGTGCGGTAATCATTGGCGTACCGATTGGCATCCTGACGGCGGTCTTTATGGCGGAGTATTGTCCGGAGAAGATTTACAAACCGCTGAAAATGGCGACGGAGCTTCTGGCGGGAATCCCCTCTATCGTATATGGTTTCTTTGGTCTGGTGGTGCTGGTTCCGGCAATCCGTGCATTGTTTCCAACGGAAACAGATGGAATGAGTATTCTGACGGCGTCGATTCTGCTCGGCGTGATGATTCTTCCGACCATTATCGGTGTGAGTGAAGCGGCGATCCGGGCGGTGCCTCGCAGCTATTATGAGGGCGCGCTGGCGCTGGGCGCTACAAAAGAGAGAAGCATTTTTTCCGTAATGCTGCCGGCGGCGAAGTCGGGCGTGATCGCAGCGGTCGTGCTTGGAATCGGACGCGCGGTCGGGGAAACGATGGCGGTCATGATGATCGCAGGAAACCAGCCGCGTATGCCGAAGGGACTTCTCCAGGGTGTCCGCACATTGACGACAAACATTGTGCTGGAGATGGGTTATGCTACCGACCTGCATCGGGAGGCGCTGATCGCCACAGCAGTTGTGCTTTTCGTATTCATACTGATCATCAATTTTGCGGTGGCGTTTTTAAATCGGAAGGCAGCGGATTAGGAGAAGATAATGAAGAGTAAGATACAGAAATTTTTTGTGATGCTGTCGGCGGGAATTACCTTTACGGTGCTTCTGTTTTTGATAGCTTACATATTGATAAAGGGCATTCCGAATCTGAAGCCGTCACTTTTTGCCTGGAAATACACCTCGGAAAACGTGTCGATGCTTCCGGCAATCATTAACACGGTTTATATGACAGCGCTGGCGCTTGTGATTGCGGTGCCGCTTGGCATCTTTTCCGCGATATTTCTTGTAGAGTACGCAAAAAGAGGAAATCCGTTCATAGACGTGATCCGGCTGACCACGGAAACGCTGTCGGGAATCCCTTCCATCGTGTATGGATTGTTTGGTATGCTGTTTTTTGTAACGGCATTGAAATGGGGGCGTTCACTTCTTGCCGGAGCCTTTACGCTGTCGATCATGGTACTTCCGTCCATTATGAGGACAACGGAGGAAGCCTTAAAAGCAGTGCCGGATTCTTACCGGGAGGCAAGCTTCGGGCTTGGCGCGGGCAAGCTGCGCACCGTTTTTAAGGTAGTGCTTCCGGCGGCGGTACCCGGCATTTTGGCGGGCGTTATCCTGGCAATCGGAAGGATCGTGGGCGAAACGGCGGCGCTGATCTACACTGCCGGAACGGTGGCGGAGCTGGCAGGCAGCGTTTTTGATTCCGGCCGCACACTTGCGGTTCATATGTACAACCTCTCCAGCGAGGGACTGCATGTGGAGGAATCCTATGCAACGGCAGTCGTGCTGCTGGTGTTGGTGGTAATTATTAATATGTTGTCAAATTTTGTCGCGAAACGCCTGGGCAGCCCGGCGAAATAAATCATATGAAAATGCTGTAAAGCCGATGGATGCAACATACTGGAAAGATGCAGCGCGGCGGCATGAATCACATTAAAAAATGACGATGCCAGTGAATGCAGCAGATCAGAAAGATGCAGCGCGGCGGCATGAATCATATGAAAATGTGACAGTGCAGGTGAATGCATCATATAAAAAATGCAATGCCCAAGAAGGAGATAAGAATGAATCCGATAATAACAACCGGAGATTTAAAATTATGGTATGGAAATCATCAGGTATTGAAAGGAATTACGGCGGAAATTCCGGAGCATGAGATCACGGCGCTGATCGGACCGTCCGGCTGCGGCAAATCGACCTTTCTGAAAACCCTGAACCGCATGAATGACCTGGTGGGGAATGTGCGCATTACCGGCGAAGTGAATTATAACGGCAAAAATATTTTTGCTCCCGATGTAGATGTGACAAAGCTGCGCAAGGAGATCGGCATGGTATTCCAGAAGCCGAATCCCTTCCCGATGAGCATTTACGAGAATGTCGCATACGGTCCCAAAACACATGGCATCCGCTCAAAGGCGAAGCTCGATGAGATCGTTGAGCAGTCTCTCAAAGCGTCGGCGCTCTGGGAGGAAGTGAAGGATCGTCTGAAAACCTCCGCTCTTGGGCTGTCCGGCGGACAACAGCAGCGTCTCTGCATTGCCCGTGCGATCAGCGTGCAGCCGAGTGTTATTCTGATGGACGAAAGCACTGCAAGCCTCGATCCGATCAGCACCGGAAAGATTGAGGATCTCGTGATGGAGCTGAAATCGCAGTACACCGTGATCATGGTTACACATAATATGCAGCAGGCAGTGCGAATCTCCGACCGCTGCGCCTTTTTCCTCCTGGGAGAGCTGGTGGAATTCGGCGACACAAAAGAGATGTTTGCAAAACCGCAAAATAAGAAAACAGAGGAATATATCACCGGCAGGTTTGGATAAAAAATATTGAAATGATATATAGAGAGAATGGTGAGAAGACGTCAGAAATGATGTCTTTTTCTTTTTCCCGAATCACATTGATATATCTTCTCGCCTGATTAGTAAATCCGTCCAGCACTGCCGGATGTGAGCTTAGAATCAGATCGTTGTTCTCCCACTCATTTTCCGCAACAATGCCTTTTGCCCATTCCTTATTGTTCTGCGAAAACCGCCCATCATAATCAAAATGCGTGACGGTATTTGCAAGAACAAATTCCACACAGTCAATGCCATATTTATCTATGATTTCATCTGCGGTATTCCTCGGAAGCACAAAACCATTGAATTTCTCGGCAATCAAGGCTTCGATGTCCTTCTTACATTCAAGTCGCTGTCCATGCTCCAGACGGGAAAGCTCTCGCTGTCTTGCTTTCTCTGCCTGTTCTTCCTTGTATGCCTTGTAGTTTTCTTTCCCCTGTGGAGATAAATATTTATCCTCATGGATCAGCTCACGTAGCCTTTTCTCGACTACATTCCAGTTCAGAAGCACTTTT
>NZ_CAJKOX010000045.1 GCF_905201705.1 uncultured Marvinbryantia sp. | reverse complement strand
AATATTTATTATATATTTTATTTTGTAATCTTATTGACATTTAAATGTTTTTATGATACTATTTATTTACATTTCAAGATATCACTTTTTCAAATTAATCATCAGATGCATCTTGTGAACCAACAGAAAGCATATATGCCGGCCACTATAAACAATGCTGCAGCCCCACCCCTGCGGATTGCCTTATCTGCCCCATTGCGGCAGCCATCAATTTGCTGCAATCCTTCACAGAAACCTGGCCTTCATCGTAGATAAAAGGAGAATTTGCATATGAACAACAAATTAGCAATGTATTTTCCCATGCTGAGAACAAGAGAAGAGGCGTTGTCCGAAATAGCAGGCAGAAACGATCTGCAGAATCTCTTCGCATCATGGAAAAACGAACAGCAGGAGGAATTCCTGGACTTTATTACCGGCGCGCGCGGCGCAAAAATTCTGTACGATTTCATGTTCAAAGAAATTATGAATCCGGAAAGCACCCCGGAACGGCTTGAGGATCTTCTCTCCTGTCTTCTGGAACAGAAAATCAAAATCCTGCGCGTACTGCCGAATGATACCACACGCATAGCGGATGAATCATCCCTTCTGGTCACGGATATTGTGGCGGAGCTGGAAGACGGCAGTATCGCCAACATCGAAGTGCAGAAAATCGGCTATGCCTTCCCCGGCGAGCGCAGCGCCTGCTACTCGGCAGATCTGCTGCTGCGCCAGTACAAGCGCGTGCGCAGCCAGAAGCAGAAAACCTTCAGCTACCGGGATATCCGGGATGTTTTCACGATTGTCTTTTTTGAAAAAAGCCCGGCTGAATTTCACCGGTACCCCGATATTTTCCTGCATCGCTTTGCCCAGAGATCCGATACCGGATTAAAGCTCAACCTGCTGCAGCAATACTTGTTTATTCCGCTTGACATCTTCCGGAAAATCCATCAAAATAAAGATATACAAAGCAACCTGGAAGCATGGCTTGTATTTCTGAGCATGGATGATCCCGAAGAAATCAGCAGGCTCCTGGAAACCTGCCCGGAATTTAAGCCGCTGTATGAGCACATCTACGATATGTGCCGGAATATGGAGGATATTATGGGACTTTTTTCTGAAGAGCTTCGCGAGCTTGACCGCAACACCGTGCAGTATATGATCGACGAAATGCAGGAAGACATCGACCGGAAACAGGCGTTGCTTGAGCTGAAAAAAGTACAGCTTGAACAACAAAATCAGCAACTCGAGCAGAGTAAGCAGCAGATCGAAGAAAAAGACCGGCAGATTGCAGAACTTACAAAATTGCTGCAAAGCCAATAGTTTATTCTTTGAAGCACAACACCTCCGTCCATTTTCCAGACGGAGGTGTTTTCTGCGATTATTTTTATAATTATTTCTTATGATGGATTTCTCAGCATTTTCCTTCTCTCACGATAATCGGGCAGCTCCTTTTCCACGATCGCCCAGAACCGCTCAGAGTGATTCATTTCTTTTCGATGCGCAAGCTCATGTACGACAACATAATCCAGCGCTTCCGGCGGCATACGCATCAGTTTCCAGTTGAAATTTAAGTTTCCCTTGCTGCTGCAGCTTCCCCAGCGCGTTTTCTGTTCGCGGATGGTGATCCTCCCGTAGGTAACGTCCATGCGCTGTGCAAAGTATGCTACCCGCTGCGGGATATACCGTCTTGCCGCCTCCATCCCTTCCCGGCGCTCCTGATCCGTGATTACAGGACGCCGGCTGTTTTTCCACGCAAGGTCCTGCTTTTTCAAAATCCAGCTCTCATGCTTCTGCACGAACTCCTGTATCTGCTGTTTCGTCATCCGCAGCGGCGCCCGCACCACGACCTGTCCATCCGCTTTCACCTGGAGGCACATGGTTTTCCGGCGCGAGCGGATGATCGTATATTCTATCATTTTCAACAAACCCTTTCTAAGCAGGCAGTCACCTACAGAACCTGCCACCGGCAGCTTCCTCCGGATGCTTGGCAACTAAAAAACATCCACCGTACATTTTTGTCGTATGCCTGGCAACCTAAAGCTCGATCTGCAGTTCCACCGGGCAATGGTCAGAACCCATAATTTCCGTATGGATTTTGGCGTCGATCAGCTTATCCTTCAGGCACTCAGAAACACAGAAATAGTCGATCCGCCACCCCGCATTCTTCTCCCTCGCGCGGAACCGGTATGACCACCAGGAATAAATCCCCTCCTGTTCCGGATAAAAGTAACGGTAAGTGTCAATAAAGCCGCTCTCCACCACCTTACTGAATTTCTCACGCTCTTCATCCGTAAAGCCCGCATTCTTACGGTTTGTCTTTGGATTTTTCAAATCAATTTCCTTATGCGCTACATTCAGATCACCGCAGAAAATCACCGGCTTACTTTGCTCCAGCCCCTTCAGATACGCAAGAAACGCATCCTCCCACTCCATGCGGTAGGGCAGGCGCGCCAGCTCGTTCTGCGAGTTGGGCGTGTAAACTGTCACAAGATAATAAGTGGCAAACTCCAGCGTGATCACACGTCCCTCCTGGTCGTGCTCTTCGATGCCTATGCCGTATGTCACCGAAAGCGGCTCTTCCTTTGAGAATACCGCCGTGCCGGAATAGCCTTTTTTCTTCGCATAATTCCAGTACTGATGATACCCTTCCAGAGGAAGCTCAATCTGTCCTTCCTGCAGCTTGCTCTCCTGTATGCAGAAAATATCTGCATCTGCCTCTTTAAAATACTCTAAAAAACCCTTCTGCACGCAGGCGCGCAGCCCGTTGACATTCCAGGAAATCATTTTCTTCATATGCATTAACCTCTTCCTATCGTGATAGGTTCATTATACATGCATCACGACTTAAACGCAACGGAAAGCTGCCCGCACAATTTCCGCAGCATATATGCTGTCATTTCCACAAAAAGGCTTTCACTATCTCCATAACCTCCTTCTGGTAAAACAGGTCCGAGCCGTGCGGCGCGTCTTCTATGCGATAAAAGTCCGCCGCATGTCCCGTCTGAATCAGCTTTTCATAAAAGCCTTCACTCTGTTCAATCGGCACCAGGGTATCCGCCGTTCCATGAAAAATCAGAAATTCCGGCAGGGCTTTTCCCTCCTCTACGTAATTTACCGCACTTGCCAGTTTTCCCGTCCTTTCAAAATCCCAGTCCACGAAATCCTCAATAATCCTTGCATTCTCTCCGGTTTTATCTATGGGATCATGCAGCATATCGGTCAGTCCGTAAAAATCCACGACCTTCTGAACGGAACTGCTGTATTCCAGAAAGTCTCCCACCTCATACTCAGCAATCTCCCCGGTGACGCCGACCAGAGCGGAAAGAGTGCCGCCCGCCGACTCGCCCATCACCGCTACGCGCTCCGGATCGATACAGTACTGGTCACTATGAGAACGCAGATAGCGTATTGCCGCCTTGATGTCTGTCAGGGGTCCCGGAAACGGGCATTCATGGCTTGTCCGGTATTCTGCGCTGGCGATCACATATCCTGACATAGCAAGAGCAGTTAGCTGCGGAATCCAGACGTTTCGGTCCATAACGCGGAACGCGCCTCCACACAGCCATACGATCAGCGGCAGCTTTCTGTGCCCCTCCTTATGCTTCGGCAGAAGAATGCTCAGACGCAGCGGCCGCTGTGTCTCTCCATACCAAAACGGAACATGGGTATACGTAATGTCATCAATCAATGCATATGCTTCCTGCTCACATACAACTTTTATCATTTTCTCCATAGTTATCTCCCGGCTTTCGCCTTATTCATCTCTGCTCTTTAAATTCCCCTACGGTTACGCCCGTATATTGCTTAAACACCCGGCAGAAATATCCCACGCTCCGGAATCCGCATTTATCAGACAGAGTTTTCAGCGGATAATCGTATTTGCGGATCATCTCCTTTGCCGCCTCCATCCTTACCCGTGTCAGATAGGTGGAATAATTCTCTCCCATTTTTTCTTTAAACAGCCTGCTCATATAATAAATACTGACATTACAGTGTCTGCTGACGTCATTCAGGGATAAATCCTCCTGATAATTGTCATCAATATATTTTCGCGCCTGTTCGATTACAATACCGGTATGGCTGCCGACATTCATTTCCCGCGACAAATTCTGACAATACTCGGTCAGCCACCGCTTCAGGCTGTCCGTATCGCCTATGTTCATGCACTCCCGGCACAGGCGGCTGATGTGAAAACGGTGATCCTGATTTTCCGAAAAATAGGGATCCACACTATGCAGAATCTGCACCATCATCTCCAGAATATGGCTGCTGCATTCTTCCGGCGGTTTCTTATGCAGCACAAAGAAAATCTGATCAATCATTTTCTTCTGTTTTTCCATGTCCTCATCCCGGATAGCCGCAAGCAGTTGTTTCTGTTCCTTCTGCAAAATATGCCAGTCCTGCTCCTTCCTGTCAAACAGGTCATTATAATGGCGGATTGCCATGTTCGTCTTCGTATCATGCAGGGCGCTGATGCTTTCCCGGTAAGAAAGATGCATCTGTTCCAGCGACTCCTGTACGGATCCGATTCCCGCAATAACTTCCACCGTCTCAGGGAGCTGTATCCGGTCCAGAATAATATGAACAAGATTAATGCTGTCTACACGGTTCTGGTATTCCGCTCCCGGCCGTTCCACAGGAATAAACGCCGTAATTTTGTCCCGCTGAACCTGCGCCAGCGAATGTTCTACCAGCTCCGAAAGCCCGGTGCTCAGTTTTTTCGCCACCGATTTTTTTAATGCAAGCTGGTCCAGGGAATCCTCCGGGCTCATCTGGCCCTTTCTGCGGTCGCGTATGCGGAACGTTACAATATAACCAGTCTCTGTGGATAT
This sequence comes from uncultured Marvinbryantia sp., assembly GCF_905201705.1. Classification (GTDB taxonomy): domain Bacteria; phylum Bacillota; class Clostridia; order Lachnospirales; family Lachnospiraceae; genus Marvinbryantia. The sequence goes on along the minus strand of NZ_CAJKOX010000045.1, from coordinate 28,675 downwards.
CTCCAGAGCATTCAGATATACCTTCAGCCTGGCAAAATCACCGCTGCCCGTACAAAAGCTATTAAGCAGCTCCTCATCCATCAGCGGTCGGATCTGCCCGATAATTTTCTTCAGCCTCTCACTGTTTACCGATTTCCTGCGCGCCGCTTCGATATCCTCCACGCACCGCTCTATGGTCGCCATCAGCTTATCCCGCCTTGTCGGCTTCAGAAGATAATCAAACGCATGATAGCGCAGCGACATCTGCGCATAATCAAAATTACTGTAAGCCGTAAAAATGATAACCCGGGTGTTTTCCAGTTCCTTTTGCGCCATCTGAAGCACCTCCAGCCCGGATAGTCCCGGCATCTCAATATCCACGACCGCAATATCGTACCGGTTCTTTTTTAGCATCTGGAGAAGCTGGACTCCATTTTCTGCCTCTCCGGTTACCTCTATAGATGCGATATTATTTTCCAGCATCATTTTCAGCGCGTTGCGCTCAATCGCTTCATCGTCCGCTATCAATACCTGATACATCTTCCATCGCCTCACTTCCCCAAAATGGAATTTCTATCTGAATTTTCGTAAACTGTCCCTGCTCCGAGTCGATATAAATATCTACGTCATTGTTAAAAAACAGGCGAAGACGTTTAAATACGTTCGAAAGCCCAATAGAACCATCATCCTGCTGCTGAGAGGATTCCGCTGCCTTACTTCTCACCTCCTTTAGCGTATCATCCGTCATGCCGATTCCATTATCCAATACCGTCATGCGAACCCGCCCCGTCTCTGTTTTCCTAACATCCACGCTGATGAACGCTCCCGTCGTGTACATACCTACCCCATGAATAATCGCATTCTCCACCAGCGGCTGCAAAATAAGGCATGGTATTTTCGTCCCGGTCACAGCCTGATCCGCAGTAATGCTAAAATCCATGCGGTCCCCAAAACGGATCTTCTGGATCGTCGTGTAATCCTGCACATTCTCCAACTCCTTCTGAATAGTGACAGTTTTTCCGAAATTATCCAGATTATAGCGAAGAAACTCGCCAAAGGATTCCAGCATTTCCGAGGTCTGCTCCGCATCCTCCATATATGCCATTTTCGAGATCAGGTTAATGGAATTAAACAGAAAATGCGGATTGATTCTCGCCTGAAGATTTTTCAGTTGGGCATCCTTCATCCATTTTTCATTTTCAACAGCCTTTAATTTTTCCATCGTAAGCTGTTTTTCCATCTCTGCCTTTTCTAATAATTGCCGGTACTGTTCCCCGATCCTCATTTGCATTCTGTAAATACTGTTATTGAGCAAGTCAATTTCATTTTTTTGTTTTACCGGAGATGTAGTCGGCTCGATCTGTCCCTCCTCCGTCAGGAATAATTCTGTTTTGCTGTACAAATTGTTTATTGGGCGGACGATTACCCTGTTCAGAAGCGCAAGAAGCAGCGCGGCCACAGAAATTATAATAACGGTTGTTGCCGCCTTGATCACGCTGCTGAGCAGCTCATATTTTTCAAGCTGCTCCCGGCTGATTACATAGCTCTCCTGAATATCGCGGTAAACCCAGTTCATTTTCTCCTGACTGAATTCATAGGTCTGCTCGCAGATTTTATAGTTTCTTGTCGTCTCGCTATAATTTCCGGTCTTCAGGGATTCCATCAGAGTCTCGCAGTCCTGTATATAAGTTTCAATCGTGCATTTCAGGTCTATGCTGCTGCGGTTATAGCTGCGCTCATTCATATAACCCGCAAGAATTTCCGAGGAACGGATAAGCCTTTCCCGGGAATCGGCGAATTCTGCTTCATCATCCAGCTTATTCTCCGTCGAAAACTTCACCCATTCTCTGACCTTCTGCATTTCAACGCTGATATCATTAAAGCAGGTGCTGATCGTCATCAGATTCTGATTTTCGCTGTCCGCATGATGGCGCAGCCCGTCCTGCACACAAAAAAGGAACAGAAGCCCCGCAAAAACGCTTCCAACCAGGCATGCCACCTGTCTGAATATAAAAACCCTCTGTCTTTTCCGCATACCTCTGCCCCCATTCTTCCATGCTCCTTTGGCGCCTGTTCTATTCCATGGACGCTGTCGCCAGCTTCATGATCTTCTCCTGCGTACACTCCTCCTGCTTCAGAATCCCACTGACTCTCCCTTCATTCAGTATCATCACGCGATCCGACATGGAAAGCAGCTCGGGAAGCTCTGACGATATCATCACAATGGCAATGCCCTGCCTTGCCAGATCCACCATTATTTTATATATCTCATACTTCGCGCCCACGTCAATACCACGTGTCGGCTCATCCATAATCAGAACCTTTGGTCGTCTCATCAGCCATTTACTCAATACCACCTTCTGCTGATTTCCGCCTGAAAGCTGCTGAAGCTTCGTATCCATATCCGGCGCTTTTATGGAAATCTCTTTAAAATATCTGCCTGCCTGCTCTTTTTCTTCCTTTCCCTTCATAAAACCATTTTTTGATAATTTTTGCAAAGAGGCAAGGGCAATATTTTCCCGGATGCTTAAACATCCCACGATCCCATCGGTTTTCCTGTCCTCGGTCACCAGCGCAATTCCCGCCCGGATGGCGTCTGAACAGGACCGGATCTTCAGCGGCTTTCCTTCCATCAGGATTTCTCCCGTCTCCGGGATAATCTTGCGGAAGATTGCATTTACCAGTTCGCTTCGTCCGGCTCCCACAAGACCGCCGATTCCCAGAATCTCGCCGCCGCGCACGGAAAACGAGACATCCTGAACGATTTTTTTATTCGCTGCATAGGGATGCGGCACCGTCATATGCTTCACTTCCAGAACAACCTTTCCTATTTCCGCCTTTTCCTTCGGATAGTAAGAGTCTATTTTCCGCCCCACCATATCGGTTACGATTTTCTCCTCCGTCGCATCCGCCATCATTGTGGTGGAAATTGTCTTTCCATCCCGCATAACCACAACCCGGTCCGCATTCGCAAATATCTCCGTCAGCTTATGCGTAATTAAAATACACGCAATTCCCTTTTCCTTCAGGCTGTGAAGAATTTTAAACAGCCGTTCCGACTCAGTCAGGGTCAGGGGCGATGTCGGCTCATCCAGTACAAGGATTTTAGGATTCTTGGTAAGCGCCCTGGCAATCGCCACAAGCTGCTGCTGGCTGGTACCCAGATTCCTCAGGTGCTCTTCCGGCGTCACATCCAGCCCTACCATCTCAATGTACCGGACAGCATTTTCATTCATTTTTTTCCAGTCAATAAGGCCCTTCTTTTTCGGCCATCTGCCAAGATAAATATTTTCCGCCACCGTCTCGTCAAGATGCATACTGATTTCCTGATAAATCATGGCGATGCCCGCTTTTTCCGATTTCTCTGTATCTGTAAAATGGCAGAGCTGACCATCCACCAGAATTTTCCCCTCATAGGTTGATTCCGGCCAGGAACCGCTGAGAACCTTCATCAGTGTCGACTTTCCTGCGCCATTCTCACCGCACAGCGCCAGGATCTCACCGGAATATGCCTGAAAACTTACGTCATCCAATGCCAGCACACCCGGGAAACGCTTTGTAATATGCTGCATTTCCAGAATTGCTCTTTTTTCCATGAAAATCACCCCTTATCCGCCGATGCTTTAGAGCGCCGGTAGGTATCGACGCCAACTGCAAAGATAATAATTGCCCCAACTACAATTTTCTGCCAGTAGGCATCTACGCGAAGCATGGTCATCGATACGGTCAGGGTTTCCATAATCGCCACGCCGATCAGGGTCCCCACGATCGAACCGGAGCCTCCATACATACTGGTTCCCCCGATTACTACGGCGGAAATAACCGTCATTTCCCAGCCGTTTCCGGCATTTGCCTGAGCGGACGAAAGACGGGACGCGGTCAGAATACCCGCCATGCCTGCCGTCACGGCAGAAATAATATAGGTAATAACAGTAATCTTATCAATATGGATACCCGAAAGACGCGCTGTCTCCGCATTTCCGCCCACCGCCATAATCGAGCGCCCGAACACGGTATATTTTAAAACCACCGATGCGATTACCATTGCCGCGAACGCTATATAGACAGAATAAGGAATAGAAAATAATGTGCCCTGTCCCAGTTGGTTAAAGCTATCCGGGAATCCGCCAAATGGTACTCCTTTCGAAATAACGTTAATGGCTCCACGTCCAATATACATGGTACCAAGCGTTACAATCAATGCCGGAATTTTAAATTTGGATATAATTACGCCATTGACCACTCCGATCAGTGCCGCAACCAGCAGCCCCGCCAGAATGGAAACGACCACCGGAAGCTGATAACGATCCATGCACATACCGGTAATCAGGCTGGCAAGACCCATGGTAGAACCGATGGACATTTCCATCTGACCGCTGATCAGCACGAAGGTAACTCCAATAGCGCCCAGCAGCGTAATCGATATAGAACGCAGCAGATTAATTACATTATTCATGCTGAAGAACGCATGATTCACAACCCCTGTTACAATGCAGATGAGAAGCCACGGAATAAAAATACCCATTTCCTTGCTGGAAATGATTTTCCTGAAAATTGATTTCTGTTTCATAAAATCCTCCCTTTAAAAGTGCAACTGCCGCAGCTATTCTGCGGCAGTTATTTTGTCATCGTTATTCCTTGTAGCTGTCTACATTATCTGCAGTTACCATGGTAACGCCCGTATCGATAACCTGCTCTTCCGGTCCGTTTCCTTCGATCGTCTGTACCAACAGCTCGACACCAAGATAGCCCATCTCATACGGCTTCTGAACAGTCGTCGCGTCTACGACACCCTCGCGGATATAATTCAGAGTATCCTCCATATCATCGAATCCGATAATGCAGTACTGATCTGTGATCCCCATTTCTTCTGCCACCTTGCCTGCCGCCTGTGCATCCGTAGAACTGGTTCCGAAAATAGCCGTCATTTCCGGATAGGTCTGCATCATCGCCTGGGCTTTCTGCGTTCCGATCAGCAGATCCGCGTTTGTGTCTTCCGTTACAATTATTTCCATATCCGGATATTCTTCCAGCGCAGCTTTAAATCCTTCCACGCGCGATACCATATTGGATGCATTGATGCCGCCCATAAGAATGCCTACCTTTGCTTTACCGCCTGTCATCTCTGCCATGGTCTGGCCTGCCTGGAATCCGGCGTCATAATTGGAGGTTCCCGCATAATAGGAACGCGCAGAATCCGGCGCATCCGTATCAATGCAGACAACCGGAATTCCCGCGTCAACGGCTCTCTGAATTGCCGGTCCTAATGCTGTCGGGTCAAGCGCCATTGTTATAATGCCATCTACCTGCGCTGCCACTGCCGCGTCAATCTGCTTTACCATTTCGTCCACATTAATTTCTGTCGGTCCCACGGTCTGCGTATCCGTCCCATATTTCGCATCTGCAGCCGCCATGCCTTCTTCTGCGATAGACCAGTATTCCAACCCAACAATGGGATTAACCCAGGTGAAGCGATAGCCTCTGGCTTCTTCCGTTTCCGCTTCCTCTGCAAATGCGCTCGTACATGTGCCCGCTGCAAGCCCTGCTGTCATTCCAAGAACCAGCATAGCATTTATTATCTTCTTATTCATACTGTACCTCCCGTCCTAAATAATATTTTATCGTACCCTGTAAAATCCTGTCGTTCATTCTGCGTTCAAAAGCTTTTGATATTTGTATTATACCACCACTGTCCCGCTCTTTTATATTAGAAGATTTTGCTGTCCATTATAATATCTTGCCCTGGTTTTACATCTGTTTGACCGGTAAGCATAGCAAAAATTTGACGAAGTCATTACCATCCACAGCCGATAGCCTGTCGTTTACACGCAAAAAAAGCACCGCCCCCGCAGCTCCAAGTCTGCAAAAGCGATACTTTCAGTGCGCGATCAGGGGCTCGAACCCTGGACACCCTGATTAAGAGTCAGGTGCTCTACCAACTGAGCTAATCGCGCTTTTATTATTTTCTTCGGTACCCCACCGAACGAAAAGTATTATATTATATTTTTCTTGCAAATGCAAGCACTTTTTTATATTTTTTTAAGATTTTTTTATTTAAAAAATCTTCTTTATCTTAAAAATAATAATGCAGGCTATTACCACTATGACACTTAATATAATGACCCCATGATATCCGTTTTCCAGCTCCGGCATGTTCTGGAAGTTCATTCCGTACCAGCCCGTAATCAGGGTAAGCGGGAAAAAAACGGTTGAAATAACGGTCAGGAACTGCATGTTGCTGTTCTGTCGGGCGTCCACCTTTGACTGATAGGCATCGTTCACCTGTCCCGCGTATTCCAGCAGATGAGAGGTTTTATTCATCAGCCGCTCCGCCCGGTCCGATATTGTGCCAAAATATTTTAGCTGCTTTTTGGCAAAATAGCGGTTTTCATTTTCCTCCAGCGCCTTTCCGACATCCATGATTTCATCATAATAGCCTCTTAATATAAGAAGCTCGCGGCGCAGCTTCATAATACTTGACTGAAAGTTTTCCGCGCGGTCCCGCTGGACAGCTTCCTCCAGCTCCATCAGCCTCTTTTCAAACAAAGCAAGCTGCTCCTGGTCCCGGTTCAGAAATTCCGCCATGAAATGAAACAGAAACATTTCCTTTGTCATGTTTTCGCTGCCTTTTCTCTGCCGGATTCTTTCTGTCATCCTCTCTGAAAAGCCCTCATCATCCACCAGAACGATTTTATCCCGCGTGATAAAGAACAGAATGCAGTATCTGGGTCCCTGCACATCAAGAAACCGTGGAATGCAGAAGGAACCCGTCAGACAATTCTGCTGCGTCTCCAGCTTGCAAAAACCGATTTTCTTTAAATCTATCTCGCCCTCATACAGAATCCCGCTTTTTTCCAGCTCCCTGGGCGCGCCTGCGGAATCCGTAATGACCGGCTCAAACGACACATCCTTTTCTATCACTTTTTGATTTCCTTCTCCGTCTTTTCCGCATTGCTGTAAGCCATTGCATAAAACAGCTCCTGGGAATCCAGCTTCACATCGCCCAGGTTCCGGTTCACATAGATTCCTTTTGATGTGAGACATTTTCCCTTTTCATCGTCATGCATCATGGTCTCAAACATCCATCCGAGGTGGTCCTTCAGCTTCTCATCGAGCACCGGCGCGGCAACCTCCACCCTGCGGACAGTGTTGCGCGTCATAAAATCAGCGGAGGCAATATACACCTTCTCCCGTTCCTTTGTCCCGAACCGGTAAATTCTGGAGTGCTCCAGATAGCGCCCCACAATGCTTACCACCTTTATGTTTTCCGTGTAGCCCTTCACGCCCGGTATCAGACAGCAGATTCCTCTGACTATCATTTCAATTTTTACACCCGCCTGGGACGCCTCCACCAATTTGTCAATAATCACCTTGTCTGTCAGAGAGTTGATTTTTATTCCGATGTAGCCGTCCTCCCCGTTTTTCACATGCGCGATTTCCTCCTCTATCATATCGAGCACCCGGTTCTGCAGGCACTTCGGCGCCACCAGAAGAAGCCGGGTCTCCTCCACCGTCTCTCCTCTCAGCAGAGCCGCGAAAACCTCCGCGGATTCCTTTCCGATATCCTGATTTCCCGTAATCAGCGAGAGGTCCGTATACAGCGCCGATGTTTTCTCGTTGTAGTTTCCAGTTCCCACCTGCGTGATGTAGGATACGCCCTCCTCTGTTTTTCTGGAAATCAGGCAGAGCTTGGAGTGCACCTTGTAGCCGTTCAATCCGTAAATCACCCGGCAGCCGGCCTCCTCCAGCCTTCTGGAATATTCAATATTGCTCTCTTCGTCAAACCGCGCCCTGAGCTCCACCAGAACGACCACTTCTTTGCCGTTTTCCGCAGCTTCCACCAGCGCGTCCACAACCTGGCTCTTGTCCGCCAGACGATATAGCGTCATCTTTACAGATACCACCGTTTCATCCTTCGCCGCCTCATAAAGCAGCTTAATAAACGGTCTGATGCTTTCAAACGGATAGGATAACAGCACATCCTTTTCCATAATCTGCGGAATCAGCGGCTCCTTGTCATCCAGTTGCTGCGTCATTCTCGGAGTGCGTCTCTGATAGAAGATATCCTCCTGCCCGGTATTTTTCAGATAGCTCTGAATCGCCGACACAAACGACATATCCAGCGGAACCTCCGATAAAAATACGTGCTCTTTGTCCACATGGATATCCCTGCATAAGGAGCTGATCATTTTTTTGTTGAGCTCCCTAGAAAGCTCCATCCGCACCGGATTCATCCGCTTTCTCTGCTTGATGAGGTTTTCCATCGCCTTCCGGTATTCCATATCCTCGTCGTAAACGGTCTCCGTGTCGATATCTGCATTTCTGGTAACGCGGATCAATGATTTTTCTTTCACTTCATAATTTTTAAACAGCTTGGGCAGGAAATGAAGAATCAGCTCCTCCGAAAGCATAAAGGTCCCTTTTCTGGTCGGGATATCTATCAGACGCTTAAAAACGTTGTTGCTGCAAGGGATAATCGCCGTTCTTGACTTTCCTCCCTTCGTTACCAGCAGCGCCGCCGCATAAATATCTTTATTTTTTAAAAAGGGGAACGGCTGCTGCTTGCTTACGATATTCGCGGACAGATACGGCGCAATTTCATTGTCAAAATAAGCTTCCAGAAGCCTGCCCTCCTCCGCCGACAATTTATTAAAGTTTATCAGACGCACACCCTTTGGCTCCAGCTCTCCCATCAGCTGCTCGTAAATCACCGCTTTTTTGCGGTCCAGCTCTCTGGTGACTTTCAAAATTGCCTTCACCTGCTCCTCGCTGGTCATATTGGTCTTGTTTTCCCGCACGACCTCCGAGGATTCCATCTGGTCCATGAGCGTGCCAACTCTTACCCCGTAAAATTCATCCAGATTTGACTGATAGATGGCTGCAAAGGTCAGACGTTCCGCAAGCGGCACCTCCGGATTTCCGGCTTCGTTCAATACTCTTTCATTAAATTTCAGCCACGATAATTCCCGGTTCATCATGTATGGTATGTTTGTCGTTTTTGCCGCTTTTTCCGTTTTTTTGTCTGTTTTCTTCATCTGAATTTTCCTCTCCTTATAAGCTTTTTCCGCTGTAGAACAGATTGCTTATAAGAATCATACTCATTTTATGTCAAATCCAGGAGAACTCTGTCTTAAATCTGTGTAAAAAATGATGGTATGTCAAAATATGCCCTACTCCTTCATCTGAACGGACAGGAGCCTTTTTTCACAGCCCCTTTATTTTTACATATAATCAGCGCGGTGGCAGGATTTTCTTCCCGGTCTGCGCAATGTCATTGTATCTGCCAGCTTCAGTCTATGCTCCGCTACCATTTTTTCCGCAACATCCAGAGCCTCCGGATTCCAGACTTTTTCCGGCTGATGCGCATCTGCGCCAAATATAACAGTATTACCCACTTCTCCGGCGATTTTCCAAAATTTAACGTTCGGATAATGACGTTTTTCCCAGATACCAAGAAAATTAATCTCGAGAGGGATCTCCAGCGCTTTCGCATGAATGCACAAATCACGTATGTATTTTTCGTACATTTCATTTTCGCCTGTAAAATTCAAAAAGTCCGGATGAGCAAAACAGGAAAAGTATCCCGTGTTCAATGCTTCTTTCGCCTGCGCGCAATAACGCTGCAGGCGCTGTGGATCCTTTGTAGGTTCTCCGCTGAATACATCATCAATCTCATTTCCAAGATAATGCTGAGCCAGCAAAAAATATTCAATAGGATACTGTCCTGTAATATTCAGCAGCTTTTCAAAATAGCGGGGATAATACTCTACCTCAAGCCCTAAATGAATTTCAATATCTTTTTTATATTCTTCTTTCAGCTGCAGAACCGTATCTACGTAATCCTCTAACTGATCCACATCCATTTTCACAGCACTGACATACCCGCCTTCATAAGGCATGGGTGTGTGATCAGAAAACCCCAGTATTCTCATCCCCCCTTTAATGGCATTCTCTATATAGTCGCGTTCAAGTCCCACAGCGTGCTTACACCGCCATGTATGGGTATGGTAATTAGCAATCATATTCTCCTCCTGCCGTTCCTTACAATTCTTCCACAAACCGCAGCCCTTCAATCTGCCGTATTTCAGCCAAAACGGTTCTGTGGCAATCTTTTTTCGGAAATCTAATAGCAATCATCGCACATACATCGTTTACATACCACTTATTTTCTGCTTTTCGCATTAAGTTCACTACACGGATCCCGCGAAAATTAAAATATTCCATTAATCGCAGCATAAATTCTTCATTTTCTCCATCCACATATATTGTCATGCTTCTGGAACGCTCCATAATTTTCCGGTCAACATAATTAAAAACAAAAGCAGTAATATGGATCACACACAGGCCCGCAAAAGCTCCAAAATAAAATCCTGTACCAATGGATAGACCAAGAGCTGCTGTTACCCACAAAGCCGCGGCTGTAGTCAATCCTCTCACCTGATTGTATCCAGTGACCATAATAGAACCTGCCCCCAGAAATCCGATTCCACTGACAACCTGCGCTGCCATTCTCGCCGGATCTCCGGTTCCATGCGTTAGGAATTGACAGATAAAATCATTCGTGATCATCACAAGCGTGGAGCCAAGACATACAAACGAAAATGTCTTCAATCCAGCCGGACAGCCTTTCTTCTCCCGTTCGAGTCCAATAGAGGCTCCACATGCAAAGGCAAGGATAATTTTCAGCAGGGCACCGCTCTCAAATTCTGTAAAATTCAATTTTAACAAAAAAACCATCAACGTCTCCATCTGATTGCCCCTTTCCCAGATGCGTTAAAACTCCACATCCATCCCGTCATACGCTGCCAAAAAACCCTTTTCTGCAAAAATCGGCGTGATCCGCTCATGAAGAGGATTAAATCGATGTACAAAATGAGTCAGGACAAATTTCGTCTCCTCTGTTGCCATTCCCTCTGCCAGCATCCGGTCCCGTACCCGGATATTGTCCGGCAACCCCATATGCCCGGCATAAACCCCCGTTTCTTCCACCATCGTACAGTCCAGGACAACACAATCGAACCGGTAATCTTTCAACTTCTGCCACGTTTCTCTGCAAAACATACTGCTATCATGCCCATAGAGAAGTGTTTTTTCCTGATCCCGGATTATATAGATCATGCAGTTTTCCTTTTTGTCATGGTTGGCCGGTAATGGCATCACATAATATTTTCCAAGAGAAAATCCCTGATAGTAACGCAGTTGGTGAAGTTTTAGATATTCCTCCGTCTTTCCGTGATCCTCCCCCAGATTTTCTATAGCCTCCACAACCTTCTGTATAATTTTTTCATTTCCGTATACGTCCAAAGACCGTTTTCTGTCATAAAATGCCCAGGGCGGCAGAATAGACGTCAGCGTAGCAGGAAAAAAATGGTCCTCATGAGAATGAGTTACAAGCAAATGCGAAATAACCGATAAATCCAGATTCCGAAATAAAGTCTGTGCATAGGTATCCATAGAAAAATCTATCAGCACATCCTCGTCCAGCTGTACACATGTCCGCATACGCAGATTTTTTCCTCCTGCCTTTCTTATTTTCTGACAATACCTGCATTCACAGAATGCGGCCGGAACACCTTCTGAAGCCGCAGTTCCATAAAAATGTAATTTCATTTTGTTCTCTCCATCTTATCTTTCTGTTCGGTTTGCAAGTTATCCTTTTACGCCTGATACGACGACACCCTGGATAAAATATTTCTGGAAAAACACAAAAATAATCAATATAGGAAGCGCTACCATAACGGCCCCTGCAAATACCAGATTCCATTCCGTTGCATTCATTCCGCTGAAAAAAGTCAAACCTACTGAAATAGTCTGCTTTGAATTGGAATTAATAAAAATAAGCGGTTCCAGATAATTGTTCCACTGATCCTGCATGGCCATGATAATCACCGCAAAGACAGTCGGTTTTACCTGCGGAAGAATAATATGCGTAAACCTTTGCCATACAGTACAGCCATCCACAATAGCTGACTCATCCATTTCAACAGGAATCCCCATCATACTCTGCCGAAGCATAAAAGTATAGAAAGGTTTTGCAAAAAAGAACGGCGCAATAACCGGAAACCAGGTATTAAGCAGCCCCAGCTTACTATAAATCAGATACAGTGGCGTCAGTACGATCTCCGTAGGAATAATCATGGTCAGAATCACCAGAACAAAAACCTGGTCCCTCCCTCTCCAGCGGATTCTTGAAAATCCAAAGGCCACCACGGAAGAAGATAAAACAGCGCCAATCACCGAAGTAATTGTAATAATTGCTGAATTTTTCATCATCTGTCCAAAATCAAAAGCCGGATACTTATAGGCCTCCAGATAATTGGCAAACCTGAAAGGCCATACCCAGAATTTGGGTGGATATTGAAACAGCTGTTCATAGCTTTTGAAGGAATTTAAGAAAAACCAATACAGTGGAAACACAAAGATCACAGCCAGGATTAATAGCGCTGCGTAACAACCAATTTTTCCGGCAGTCCTTCCATAGATACTTTTTCTATTCATACTTTATTCACTCCCATAATGAACCCATTTATTCGACGTCCGGAATACAAAAACAGTCAATATTCCCACAATTACAAAGAGCAGGATCGACATGGCATTAGCATATCCAAGCTTATAATTGGTAAATGCCGTCTTATAAATGTATAGCATATATACCAGACTGGCATTGTCAGGTCCTCCATCCGTCAAAATCTTGATCTGTGTAAAAGTCTTAAAAGCGCCTATTAAACCAATAAGAAGATTCATAAAGATTGTCGGGCTCATCAGCGGTAAAGTGATATAAAACGCCTGACGCCACCTTGTGCATCCGTCCAGATCCGCCGCCTCATAATAAACGGTAGGAATTGCCTGAAGTCCTGCCAAATTTATAATAATCATCTTTCCGGACTGCCACAAACTGATAAACACTACGCTGGCAATAATTGTTCCCGTCTGCCCAAGCCAGGATACTTTATCAATTCCGATCAGCCCCAGAAGGTAATTAATAATACCGAATTCCGTTTCCAGCATCTGTTTCCAGAGCAGAGTGGATGATACTACCGCCACAAGGCATGGCGCATAAAAGAGTGTCCGGAAAACCAAAATCCCTCTCAATTTCTGGTTCAGCAGATTCGCCAGGAGAAAGCCAAAGGCTAACTGAAGAGGCACGGAAATAACAGCATATAATAAAGTGATTCCAAGAGATTTCCAAATCAATGGATCCTTCGTAAACATGGTAATATAATTCTCCAGACCGACAAATTTGGGTTCTGTCAGAAAATTATAATCTGTCAGACTGATTCCAAAAGCCAGAAGCAGGGGGATAAGCGTAAAGCCTATCACCCCTATCAACCACGGAGAAATAAACAGTAAGCCCTGACAAATCGCTCTCTTCTCTTTTACTGTATATTTTTTCATGACATACTCCTTTTTGTGCAATTAACCCGCCTTGTTCTCCTCCACTACTGCTGTAATAGAAGCATCCAGATCCTGCAGTGCCTCTGCCATAGTCTTCTCACCTGTAATTCCCTGCTTCAGACCGTCTGCATATAACTGCGAAAACTGCTGATACGGAATGTACTGGGACAGCACGTTAGGGTGCACATAATCAAGAGCATCTTCAAATGCTTCAATCCTGTCTGCAACCTCTGTATCAAAATATCCTTCTCTTACCTCTTCCAATGCCGGAATCGCACTGTTAGAATCGGCATACAGCTTCTGGCTTTCCGGCTGTACCAGCTGCTCCATCAGGGCAACTGCCGCATCGAGATTTTCTGTTTTGGGATTTATGATAAGTCCACAGACATTGCTGGAACAATAACGTTCTCCCGTCTCCGGATTTACCGGGAGCTCCACAGAATCCCATTCAAAGCCTGTGATCCTGGAATATGTCGGCACCTTCCACACACCTGCCGCGATCATGGCAATTTTTCCGCTCATAAACATATCGTCACCGGAAGAAATGGTAGTAACATCGATAGAAGGAGACACACCGGACTGATACATGTCCGCCAGCGGCTGCAGCGCTTCTGCGATGCCAGGATCATCCAGCAGGCAATTTTCTCCTGTCTCATCAAAAATATCATATCCGGAAGTCCAGATAATCTCCCAGCTCGGAAGACGATCCGCCGGCACATAAAATCCGTACTGTGTAGTTTCTCCTTTTTCATCCTTTACAGTCAGCTGTTCCGCGATTTCCTGCAGATCAGCCCATGTCCAGGTATCTTCTATTGCTTCTAAATCAATACCTGCTGCTTCCATAATAGTCTTATTGTATACAATAGCGGAACATTCAATGGTCAGAGGTATCCCCATCTGTTTTCCTTCGAACTGATACGTTTCCACCAATACCGGATCCAGGCTGTCCAGATATTCCTGAAGCAGCGGTGAATTCACAATCACCTCCGTCAAATCCATCGCATTTCCTGCCGCTGCATAAGATTCAAAATCCGGTCTCGTCATTTGATAAACATCCGGTCCCGTACCTGCTGCAATCGCTACCGGAAGCTTCACCCAATAATCTGCGCTTGACGTCAGCTCCAGTTCTACATCAAGGTCTGCGTTTGCTTCTGCATATTCCGCCTGAGCATTCAGCGCTGTGGTTGCCTCGGTACTCCATGACCACCATGTTACAGTTTCCTTTGCATTTACGCTGCCCACCATTAATCCGGCAACCATAGTCCCACACATCAAAACACTACATCCCTTTTTCATTTTACGCATCTGATTCACCAATCCTTTCCTTCTTCTTGCATCTGCATAAAAGCGATTTAATTTTTGTAAAAATGTTGTCTCATTTGTTTCTTTTCGTCTACGCGTAGATTTTAAATTAATTTGTGAAATTTTCCCATTTTTTCACTCAATTTCTATTTCTTTCTAATATCTGTATAATATACTATCATGAAAAATGATAGCATTCTTCAATCTGATGTTGTTAATTTTTCTAATTATGTTGTATTTTTCTCTATGTAATGTTATAATTTCTTATCTTCATCATGAATGAAGTCCCTCCGGCAAATAGCTTTGCCTTTATCTGACAGCATACCATTTCGTTTGCAGACAGAAAGGAATCGTCATTTTATGAGCAAAAAAAAGCGCAATACCTACCTGTATGAAAATCTTTCCACCAGAAAAGCCATTGCACACATGCAGTTAAATGATTTTACCACCTCGCCGCCCACTAACACCAATATGGTAGTTTATGAAAGCGGACACAAGGCTCACTGTGAACCCGGCTGGTACACCTTTCTGCGGGTCTATGACCATTATCTCATTCATTATATTCTCAGCGGAAAAGGGACCTACTACACCCCGTATGGAACATATCAGATCCAAGAAGGCGATCTCTTCCTGATCCGGCCGGACGAAGCTATTTATTATATTGCGGACATGGAAAATCCCTGGACCTACTACTGGTTCGGTTTCAATGGCAATGATGCTTTCAAAATCATGCGCCTATGCGGTTTCACAGAAAACAATCCCGTTCTTTATCACGGAGAAGATGAAAAACTAAAAGAATTGCTGCACAAACTGGTCTATCCCCAGTTTTCTGATCTTTCCAGAGAATATGAACTGTTGGGATATCTGTATGAAGTATTCGCCCTGATCATCCAGCGCCAGCCTCATCCTGCCGTAAGCAATGCTGAGCAATATCTTGCCAGCGCTATTTCCTATATTGAACAGCACTTTATCCAAAGTGATCTGCGAGTCAGTGATATTGCTGTTTATGTTGGTATCGACAGAACGTATCTATATCGGATCTTCTCAGATTTACTCCATGTATCAGTTCAGGATTTTATCCAGCAGTTCCGCCTGGACAAAGCCAAAGGCCTTTTAAAATTTTCTAATACTCCTATTAACCAGATTGCATCTACGTGCGGTTTTGAGAGTCAGGCATATTTTTCAACGGTATTTAAAAAATATTACCAGATGACACCACTACAGTATCGCAAAAAAGAGGCTGCTGAAAAAGAAAATTCCATATAGTAAAACTACAATATTGAAAAATTCTCCGGTCAAAAAGAACCGGAGATTTCACTTCTAAGATTAATCCCAAAATCACCGTAGCTAATTATCTTTATCTATGTTAAACTATTTCCAAAACATTCAGAAAGGCTCTGCGGCATTCCCGCAGCGGGATCTTACTATGAACTGGAATACTCTGCTTTGTCCGGACCGTATCCGCAGCTATATGAGCGCTGCGACCTCAACGGACTTAAGAAGTGAATTTGAAAAGGATTACCACCGCATTATCGGCAGCGCGTCGTTCCGGCGCCTGCAGGATAAGACGCAGGTTTTTCCGCTGGATAAGAGCGATTTTATCCGCACCAGGCTGACACACTCGCTGGAAGTGTCCTCTATCGCGCGCTCGCTCGGACAGAACATTTCGCAATATATCATCCGCAATCAGCGGGATGGACATTTTGACCTCCAGATGCAGTCTGATGTGTGCAGCATCGTACAGTGCGCCGGGCTGATCCACGACATCGGAAATCCGCCGTTCGGACATTTCGGCGAGACGACGATCCGGGACTGGTTTCGGGAAAACCTGCCGCGGCTGACCTTCGAGGGCAAACCGCTTTCCGAAGTGCTCTCCCCGCAGATGCTCGCTGATTTCTATAATTTTGAAGGCAACGCCCAGGCTCTGCGCCTGGTGACGAAGCTTCATTTTCTGGTGGATGAAAACGGCATGAATCTCACCTATGCCCTGCTGAACACGATTATCAAATATCCGGTTTCTTCGCTTGAAATCAATACAAAGAGCGGAAACATCAAGGATAAAAAGCTGGGCTATTTTTACGCCGACCGCGATGTTTTTGGAAAGATCCAGGCTGCTACCGGCACGAACGGCTGCCGTCATCCGCTGTGCTATATTCTGGAGGCGGCGGACGACATCGCCTATCTGACCGCCGACATTGAGGACGCCTACCGGAAGGGTTTTATCAGCTACCGGCTGCTTCTGGAAGAGCTTCGCTCGGAGGATGTGCTGACGCGTATGCTGCCCCAGGAGCAGAACACCTATCTGGAGATGGTGAATCGTCTGGAACGAAAATACGACAGCGGCATAAAGCGCGGCGTTGCCGATCCCGAAGGCTACGCCGTGTCCAACTGGATCGTCAATGTGCAGGGCTTTCTGATCGCCTGCGCCACCTATGGCTTTACGAAAAACTACCGCGCTATCATGGAAGGAAGCTTTCCAACCGACCTGTTCAGCCGCAGCCACGGCAGTGCGCTGCATGACCGTCTCGGCGACATCGCCTACCGCTACGTGTTCGTGTCGCGTCCGATCTTCAAGACAGAGCTTGCGGCCGCCACTGTGCTGCAGTACCTGCTGGATAAATTCGTGTCGGCGGTGATCAACTACGACACCGGCCACCGACTGACGGACGTGCAGGAAAAGCTGATGACGCTGGTCTCCGAAAACTACAAATCCGTCTACCGCAGGCAGGCGGAGGGCAAATCTGCCCAGGAAAAGCTTTACCTGCGGCTGATGCTGATCACCGATCACATCTGCGGCATGACCGACAGCTATGCGAAGCGGCTTTATCAGGAATTAAACGGGATCGATTAGCGCTAAACGTTGCCGGTTCATTACGTGCAGGATAGCTGCACGTGCCGGCTTACGGGCGTACCTGTACGCGCTTATGCGGTCCGAGGTTTCCTTCTTTGTAGTGCTTACGGCAGAGCGCTGTGTAGCTGTCATTGCCTCCCATCACGACCTGCTCTCCGCTGCGGATGATCTTCCCGTCCTCATCAAAGCGGGTATTGCAGGTCGCGCCCTGGCCGCACCAGCAGACCGTTTTCAGCTCCTCGATCACATCCGCCCATGCCAGCAGCCACATACTGCCTTCAAACAGCTCGCGGCGAAAATCTGTCCGCAATCCATAGCAGATTACCGGAATGTTCAATTCATCTACGATATGCACGAAAAATTCAATATCCGATTTTTGGCAGAATTGCGCCTCATCCACGATCACACAGTCGTATCGGCTGATTTCCTCATCACTCATCGCAAGCAGATCTTCCACGTAAATACACTTCTGCTCCAGCCCCATGCGGCTGCGGACCACGCCGATATCTCTGGTGTCGATCTTAGGTTTCACCAGCAGCGCCTCTTTTCCACGCTCATAATAATTGTATGCTACCATCAACGCGTTTGCCGTCTTTGAGCTTCCCATCGCCCCGTGACGGAAATATAATTTTGCCATTGTCTTTCTCCCTTTATATTCGCAAGTTATCCCTTGGCTCACCTTCACCATATTGGGGTTGCCCCGCACACCTTCCACGCATCATCCCCCAACCGGCGAACAGGCACGCATATTTACGCCTCTGCATTCCTGATGTTTCCTCTGTATTCCTGGGATTTCCTCCGCCGTCCGCCTTCTGCTTCTTCGCGGCCCGCAAAATTTCACTGCAGGCTCCCTTCTACACCTCAAGCAGGACTTCCAGCTTCTCTGCCATCCGCTGGATGCAGCCTTCCTCATACGGCACTTCCAGTCCCACTTCTTTGAGCATCTCGTCATAAAATCTGCTTGCAGAAAGACGACAGAGCTTCAGGTAGCTCTCCCAGGCTGCCTCGCGGTTTTCGCTCATCCAGATCTTATACATGTACGCACAGGTCTGCGCCAGCACATAATCAATATAATAGAACGGATAGTTGAAAATGTGCTGCTGCTTCTGCCAGAAGCCGCCATTTCCGAAATATTTATTATCACCGTAATCAAGATGCGGCTTGTACACCTTTTCCAGTCTGCTCCATGCCTCTTTGCGCTCCTGCGGCGTCATATCCGGGTTCTCATAAACAATATGCTGAAATTCATCCACCATACAGCCGTACGGAATAAAGATCACACCGTCCTCCCCGTGCATTGTGCGATAGTCCTCCGCGCGATCCTGGAAAAACAGCTCCATCCATTTATCCGCAAAAAATTCCATCGACATAGAGTGGATCTCAGCCGTCTCCATTGTGATATCACGGTGCTCCTGGATCGGATCCTTACCGGAAATATACCCCTGAAAAGCATGTCCGCATTCATGTGTGATCACATCAAGGTCGCCGCTGGTCCCGTTGAAGTTTGCGAAAATAAACGGCGCATTGTAATCCGGCAGATACGTCATATAACCGCCCGCGCGCTTCGTCTTGCGTCCGAGCACATCAAACAGCTCGTTCTCCATCATGAAATCAAAAAATTCTTTCGTCTCCTTTGACATTTCCGCGTACATCTGCTGTCCTGCCTTTAAGATACCCTCCGGATCCATGTTCGGCGCCGGATTTCCGTCCGCAAAATAAACCTGCTCGTCAATATAGGAAAGCTTCTCCAGTCCCAGTCTCTGTCTGCGCCTGTCGTGCAGCTTCTCCGCCAGCGGCACAAAATATTTCTTGATCTGAGAGCGGAATTTTTCCACCTCCTCCTGGCCATAAGAGTTGCGCGTCATACGGTAATAGCCGAGTTCCACATAGTTTTTGTAACCCATCTGCCTTGCCTGCTCCGTGCGGTTTTTCACAAGCTGATCGTAGATGGTATCAAGCTGGTCCTCTACGCTCTCAAAATAAGCGCTGTATTTTTCCCAGGCTTTTTTACGCACCTCACGGTCAGCGTGAGAAAGATACGGGCGCATCAGAGAGAGGTTCAGCTCCTCACCCTCCCACTCAATCTTTGCCGTGGCAATCAATTTGTTGTATTTTGTTTTCAGCTCATTCTCTTCCTGCATCAGCGGAATCAGCTTTTCATCAAAAGCCTTCATGGACAGCTCCATATTTTTGAAAGCGACCTTGCCGATCTTCTCCTCCAGATAAGCGCGGTAGGGAGAACTGTACAGAAGCTTCTGATACTCCTGTGTCAGATTCTGCATTTCCGGTTCGATCTTATCATAATATTCGTGCTCCGCCGCATAGAATTCATCCGTCAGATCCACATCAAAGCGGATGTGCGCCAGCGTCATCTGCGTGGATACGCGGTTGCTCAGCGCGTAATATTTTTTATGCACCTCGAACTGCTCCTCGCCGCTTTTCGCCCGCTTCATCTCATCCATAAGCTGCTGATATTCTCGGCGTACTTCGTCCATTTCCACCCGTTTGTAGGGCATATCCTTAAATTTCATGCTTCATTTTAGCTCCTTTCTTTTCCATTGCGTCTATTATATCTCAAATCCGGTGTTTACGCATCAGTTTTTTATGTGGCATCTCAATCTGGCATATCAATATCCGCGACATTTTATTACTACACATTTGTCTTGTATTTTTTATTATCTTCTTTTATACTGAATGCATTCCACAAATGCACCACGCAACATATTTTTTCGTTGAATTATTTAAATCACATAAAGGAGAAACATATGGAAAATATCACATTAATCGGAATGCCCGGTGCCGGAAAAAGCACGGTCGGCATCGTCCTTGCCAAGGTGCTCGGCTATGATTTTATAGATTCCGATCTTCTGATCCAGAAGGAAGAAGGAAAGCTGCTCTGGCAGATCATGCGCGACGAAGGGATCGACGGCTTCAATGCGATCGAAGAACGCGTCAACAGCCAGATAGATGTCACACATTCTGTCATTGCTACCGGAGGAAGCGTGATCTATGGTCCGAAGGCAATGGAACATCTGCGCAGCATCAGCACCGTTGTTTATCTGAAGGTAAGCTATCGAACGCTCCAAAAGCGCCTCGGAGATTTAAACAAACGCGGCGTCGTCCTAAAATCCGGACAGACTCTGCTCGACCTTTACAAGGAGCGTGTGCCGCTCTATGAACAGTATGCCCACCGCACTGTCTATGTGGGCAGCCGAACCGTCCAGCAGGCGGTAGAGGAAATTGTAAATGCACTGAAAGAGCTCTGAAAAAGATCTGAAAAAAAGCTGAAAAAAAGCCTGAAAAAAAGCCTAAACTAACCGGAAAATAATGCTTGCCAAAGGTCTTTCCACATGATATACTTTGAGATAATCTCCACGAGGGAGTAGTCGGCATAGAGAATATGTGATAATCATCGACAGAATGGTGCTAAGCGCCCGGTGTTATCTTAAATGACGAGACTCATGGACAGCGTCTGCTGTCCGTGAGTCTTTTTTTATCGACAGCCGCTGCGCGCAAGCTATACTGTCACCCGGTCCGCTAAGTCCGGGCATCCTTCATCGCACGGCCCTCTTTGCAGCCCCAGTGCCTTTTCTGCTCGACTCGCGGAGTCATACACATTACCAGGGAGGAAATTTTATGAGTTTTGCAGAAATCTTTTTATTAGCGTTGGGACTTTCCATGGATGCATTCGCAGTCTCTATCTGTAAGGGTCTTAGTCTGAAAAATGTAACGCCGAAGCATATGTGTATCGCCGGAGCATGGTTCGGCGGATTCCAGGCATTGATGCCGCTGATCGGCTATTTTCTCGGCAGATCCTTCGCCGATATGATCACACAGTTTGACCACTGGATCGCTTTCGTCCTGCTGCTCTTTATTGGCGGAAAAATGATACGGGAAGCGTTCGGCGAGGAAGAAAGCATGGACTGCTCGATGGATGTAAAATCCATGTTTATACTGGCAATCGCTACCAGCATCGACGCACTTGCAGTCGGAGTAACCTTTGCGTTTCTCGAAGTTTCCATCCTTCCTGCGGTCTGTCTGATCGGCGCCACCACCTTCGTCTGTTCGGGTGCCGGTGTCAAAATCGGCAGCGTCTTCGGCGCAAAATACAAATCAAAAGCAGAAATTGCCGGCGGCGTCATTCTGGTGCTGATCGGTCTGAAAATATTGCTGGAGGGCGTGGGGATCTTATAGATCCTCACGTTTTTAGTCAAATACCCCGCAGCAAGCTTGCAGGGAAGCAGAGTTGCGGGGTATCTGGTCTACGCTTCGCTACGGTCGGCGCTAAACGTGTGCCACCGGCACACAGCGCTCCTCGCGGCAGGTCTGCGTTTCACTTCGGTCGGTGCTAAACGTGTGCCACCGGCACACAGCACCGCCAAATGCGTGTGCGAGCACCCGTGCTTGGCTCATTGCTCGCGGGAATGAATCTGATCATGCGGGCAAACAGGCTGCCTTTTAACCCTCCCAGGGACGGATGCGGTAAGTTGCACCGATTTCTTTACAGATTTGGGCACACTGCCGCTCTTCCTCTGGCGTCAGAGTGGTGGTGACGGTGGTCATTACAACATGCGGAACATATTTTGTACAGTCCCGTGCAAAATCCAGCATTGCCTGGTAGGAGATATCGCCGAATTTACTGCGCACAAGCTCATGATAGCGCTGCGGATTCGGTGTATTCAGGCTGATGGAAACAGTATCGATCAGCCCTTGCAGAAGCTGCGCGGTTTTTTCTCCATGAATCAGATCTGATAGCCCATTCGTGTTGATCCTCGTCGGAATCTGATATTTCTTTTTCGCGTATTCCGCTACCTTCAGTATCACATCAAGACGCTCTGTCGGCTCCCCGAAGCCGCAGAACACCAGCTCCCTGAAATCCTCCATCGGAAAATTATCAAAATCCGCGATAATTTCTTCGTAAGTCGGCTCCCGTTCCAGCCAGAGAGAACCGGATTCTCCCATCTGGTCGCGCGTCTGCCGCAGACAGAAGGTACACGCACACGGACAATTATTGGTTAAATTCACATATAGATTCTGATACACCTTATATAAAATCGTCATACTCCGTTCCGCCTTTCCTGTCTCCCCTTATTTATGTTACTTTCCATTTTCCTATCATTTCAGGCTTCTGCATAGCTCATCCCGTAAAAAATGTCTACCTCAACTTATCCAGTATCTCCTCAAACGCCACGCCGTCCGTCACCGGAATCTCCAGTTCCATTGATTTTTCAATACATTTCTTGACAAAATTGGATGCCTTTTTAACAGATACGGCAAAATCCACTCCGTTTACTGCATCCGCTGCGATAATGGATGCAAAAAGGTCGCCCGTTCCGCACCGCTGTGTGCCTACACGGATGGTTCGCAGAAAATGCTCACATTTTTTTTCATCACATACGTAATTTGCGATGTAGCTGCCCTGTACAATACCAGTGATGACAACCTTCGACGGTCCCATCTCCATCAGCTTTACCGCCAGCTCGCGGATTTCTTTTTTTCTCCATTTTTCTTTATAGGGCGTATCCGTTAAGATGCATGCCTCTGTGAGATTAGGTGTCAGAATGTCTGCATACTGCACCAGCCTTTTCATGCTTTTGCAAAGCGTGGGCGTAAATGTCGCATAAGCTTTTCCGTAATCTCCCATCACGGGATCAATAATGACAAGTGTCTGCTCTGTGCGAAAGTCCCTGATAAAGTTTTCCACAATATCAATCTGCGCATCCGAACCGAGAAACCCGGAATAAATTCCGGAAAATTCCAATCCCAGAAGCTTCCAGTTTCTGATATATTCGGGCATTTTTTCCGTATAGTCATCAAAAAAATAATGCTCATACCCTGTATGATTGGAGAAAATTGCCGTCGGAACCGGGCAGCACTGCACCTTCAGCTTTGAAATAACAGGAAGAGAGACTGCTATTGAGCATCTCCCATATCCAGACATATCATTAATTACAGCTATTTTTTTCTGTATCCCCTTCGAAACCATATCCCGCCTCCATCCAATTATGTATAGTATACCACTATCTGATATGGTTTAAAGAGCCAGTTTCCGCAAAATTAGCCAGTCCAATTTTTGCTGAACCCATCAGTTTGTAATTTTTTTACCTATCCAATAATACCCTTCCAAATGAATCTATAAAGTGCTTTTTCGTTGCTTCTGGCAAATATTTCACCAGTTCCTCCACCAACTCATACACCTTCGTTCCAGGAGCAATCTCTGTTGGTGTCCTACCTTGTCCATCTTTTATAATCCGTTTTGCATATCGTATCGCCAGCTTCGGATTGCCCTTATTCATCAGAATATCAAAAATATCCTTCATATTTTTCTGATACTTGCCAAGCCCCAATTCTCTGAACTTATCGCCCAAGAAAGATATATACTCTGTCCGATGATTATTGGATGTGTAGTATGCAAAATGGAGTAAGAACCAAAATTCGATACATTCATTACTCCATGCTGCATGGTACTGCAATTCCGGATTTTCTTTATTAACTGTTCTGCCCGCTGTGCCACACCATTAAAATCGTTAGGTGGAAAGCTGTCCTTATCATAAACGCACCAAATTTGTCCCTTCCTAATTTTGTTCCTTTTTACATATCTTTCCGCCATACCAATAACACGCATTGTTTCCGCCTGACATGGCTCAATCTCTATCAGCACCATATCCCGGTATACAGGGTTATCCTCAATCAGTCTTTTGAATCCTTCAAAATAAAGCGGTTCTGTCTGCTAACCTTCACAGAAGATATAATAGCGATATTCTTTCATCTCCAAATATTCTTGGCGACGCTTTTTCTTCCATGATTCCATTCCGGCTTTTTTAGGCATTAATCTTCCCCCAATCTATAATTTTTCTGAGGTATGGATCAGCGCCATACTTGCCTTCCAGATACTGTTTATCAAACTTTGCATCTTTACGGACAGATTCACCTTTATCATTTTTAAATTCTACCAGAGAATACAGTTTTGAATTCTGCCTGTTTCCCTTTGCCACAAACCAGATTTCATCTCTCCGGAAAACTTCGCTGTTCATGGTAGACAAGTCATGTGACGTAAAAATTAACTGCGCCCCCTTTTTATTGACCTCCATATTGTTAAACATCATAATAATGTAGCGAAGCAGCACCGGATGTATCTTTGCGTCTAATTCATCAATCACCAAAGATGTTCCTTCTAATAAACTTTTCGCAATAAATGGAAGTAAACCAAATAATTTCTTTGTTCCACTGGATTCATCAAATAAATTCAACTCTGTTTCATAATCATCAACGATATGTTTTGTAAATACTTCAATCCGCTCATGCTCTTTTTCTTCCACTCGGAAGTCTACTATGTCCAAATCCATCTCTTGAATCATTTCAAGCATAAGCTTTTTCACATCTTCGGAATTAGCCACTGCCATACGCAGTTCCTCTATCGGATTTCCATAATTCAAGAAATCAACTCCATTTTCAAACCAGCCCAATACATCCCTCACTACTTCATTTTTTCTATAAGTGATGCCAAGATAAGAAAGCAACGGCAATGTATCTGATAACTCATCACTGGTTTTTAACCTTGCAAAAGCCCCCTTTAATACTATTCCAACTTCATCCCTTTCAAAAAGTGCCGACCGGCGTCCGGTTTCTAACTTAACCCGGTCCAACCGCTCATACTCAATCACATCTTTTTTAATTGTCAATTCATAGCGATACTCCGCCAGCGAAGTTCTGAAAAACACTTCAAACTCTGTTGGCGTATCTACTGTTTCCTCAGAAAATGCAAATGGCTCTATCACTAACTTTTTCATTCGGATCGCAGCTTCTTCATTATCGCTGGTTGCATATAAAGGGCGCAGCACTTTCAATACTAAACTATGCAATGCTTCCAAAACATTAGATTTTCCTCCGCCATTCGGACCATAAATAGCTGATACCGGTAGATATTTTTCCTCATCTTTATCTATAATGATTCTATCCTCATGTTCCGATATTGCAGCTGCCTGCATATCAAATGTCACTTCATCTCTTATACTTTTGAAATTTTTTACTGTAAACTGGCATAACATATCTTTTACCCTCCGTTATACCTTTATTATATCCCCGGCACAAATATTTGCAAGTAATATTTGAGTTTTTTTCTCATATATCAGTTTGTAATATCGCATTTTGTAAATTTCTGTCGATTATAGTCTATAACCTCATAACATTTATAGAACTGTACTTGATTGCGTTTCATCTACTACCATAATAAGAAAAACAAGGCTCTCACCTTGCTCCTCTTATCCCACACATAACTTTTCCGTGTTTTCCAATAAATTTTCTAGTATGTAACCCTCACTCTCTGCATACAATGCAGCATCCTCTATTGCCCGCTCTACCTTCCCGGCATTAACTTCTATTAAGAGTTTGCACAGGAAATCTGCGGTATCTTTCGCTGAATTTGGATTATGAAAACGATAATTTAATTTCGTCCTTTTCAAGCGAAAGCTACACCCCCTTACCTCGCCTGTCCTTCTCTCCCATATTATGAGGAGGATTCTTAGATTAGACCAGACCTTTTTATTTAATCTAAGCATAATCCATTTGAAATCAAATTACGTTCCCAAAATACTGGACTTTTGTCTATTCCCACTGTACTTTTTCAAAAATCACGCTGTTCCCAGCTGCACCATATTCCATTCAAAGCCGTAAAAGTGAAAGAAAACGCTTGAAAAAGGTTTTATGTTACTAATCTTCTTCAAGCGTCTCAATGCCAATCCCGTATACAATTTTATAATCGGCATCCTCTTCTTTGCCTTGCTTTTTCTAAATTCAGTTTTACCTTCAATTTTATATTCACAACTTGGCAAGCAGTGCATTTGTACACACAAAATGCATTTTTTCTTGTTTGGAGTGTCTCCCAAACCCTCAGAAACAATCAGAAATCTGATTGAGCCATATTGTAAATAAAGCTTTTCGCAACATTATTACACTAACCATAGATAAATTTGTATCAATTCTTAACGAATATCTTGTTTGGTACAACGAAGAACATATCAAATCTACACTCAATTACATGAGCCCATCAGAGTATCGTAAGAGTCTTGAATTGATTGCTTAATCAGTCCATGATTTCGTTCGCATCCCCTAATGTCCTAAAGCCATAAAAAATGCAGGTGAAATCACATTTTTGTAATCTCATCGGTATGTTATTAACCATTATTACAAGATTCCTTTTCCATCTCCAAGGAGAATAATCTTTAAATTTTCATCAATTTGTTCATCATCAAGCCATTGCAGAATAAGTGGTTGAATAACTTCCCTACTTCCTACAGGTCATATTTTCCAGCGCATAAAACTCTTGTCTCCTCACCCGGTAAGGTAACCTCTGCCTCAGTATTCGCAGGAATAACAATATGATATCTAACAGAACCATCCACTCGCTTCCAACCACTCACCACTTTACCATAAACAGAATCATATGACATTTCAATCTCATCTAGATCACTCACTAAATGCGGTTTAATTATAAAATGATTTTTCTGTTCACTGAGTTTTATACCACATACAGTATCAAATATCCATTGGCAACAAGCTCCCTTAGAATAATGATTCAGTGATGCATCATCTGTCCAATTCTCCCAAACTGTAGTTGCTCCATTATTAATCTGTTGTACCCATCCCAATTCCGGATTTACAAGCATGCGATACGCATCGTCAGATTCACCTGCCTCAGATAAGCACTCAAATACAAATGGTGTCGTCAAAAATCCGGTACCAATCTTATAGTCACGCTCACGATTTAATTTTACGATTTGACTGAGTAATACGCTTCTAACCTTATCATCAACAAGTTTTAATCCGCATGGACGTACAAACTTGCACATTCTATCCGTCTCAATCTTTCCATCTTTTACAAAATAATAGTTGTAGGATTCTTTTGTTTTTTCTGCAATCTTTTTATATTCATCCGCAAGATCATTCTCTTTAATATACATTGCCATCTCACTCATAAGAGCTGCATCATAGGAAAGATATGCCGTCGCCTCTTCCGCCATGGGTATCATCATCTTATATTGTGACGGAGCGCAATCCTCTGGTTCTGTCCATTCGCCAAAATCTCTTCCACAAGCACACAGATATTTGTCAAATTTAGTCCTTGGTGGATACAGCAATGAAAGAAGATTTCTCTTTCCCATTCTTCCCTTATAAAATTCAAAACACTTTTTCATTGGCTCCCAAAATTTTTTCATAAGAGAGTCATCTCCATATCGTTTCCAATAATAATATGGAATCATTATAAGAGCATCTCCCCATCCGGCACCGCCTTCCACAGACAGCCACTCCAAAATCTGAGGATTGTTTGGGTTTGATGGGTTAATATTATAAATAAGTCCATTTTCTTTCTGTGAATCAACTACATCCTGAAGCCATTTATGAAAAAAGCTTCTTTGATCCATCATATAATTTCCCGTACTAAAAAATAACTGTGCGTCTCCAGTCCATCCGGCACGTTCTCTGGTAGGGCAATCAGTTGGTACATCAAGAAAATTTCCCTTTACACTCCAGAATGTATTTTTTACAATTTGATTGAGCATATTATCAGATGATGCAAATTCAAATGAAGTATCCATATCACTGTATACTGCAATTGCAGTAAAGTTTTCCGGTTTTATCTCTTCTGGCCATTCAAGCAACAATACGTATCTAAATCCCATTACTGTAAATTTAGATTTATATACATGTTTATTACTATCACAGATTATGTCTGCTGTCTGAAAATGGCACGTATCATACTCACCTTCCCAAGAGATGTTTTTATAAGTGAAGTTTCCATTTTCATCCAACTTCTCACCAAATACCATCTGGCACTTTTTACCAGTTGCTCCACATAATGTCGTTTCCACATATCCGGCTATATTCTGATGAAAATCCAGAACAGTATGACCATCCGGACATTTTATGATTGTCGGATTTGCAAACCTCTCCTGCTCTCTTACCGGAACATTACTAGATGCACAAAGTATTCCATCATATTGGGTCGTTCTTGCGTTCCCACTGTAGGATGGCGTACATGAATAATCTACAATTTCACCATCTTTGAATGTTACTTTGATTCCCTCAATAATATTACCATTGTAGCTTAGAGGCTTTGTGCTTGAGACATAACCATCTGCACGATGAAAA
>NZ_CAJKOX010000044.1 GCF_905201705.1 uncultured Marvinbryantia sp. | reverse complement strand
TTTTTGCTGGTTTTTCTTTTATTGAGGCATCTTACTTTCCCTTAGAATTGTATCATTTTCCATAAAAAATACAAACAACGGCATTCCCCTAATAATTTGACATCTTTATCCCTCTTTTTTCGACATTCTCCCGCCGGACTCTGCAAAATTCCGTAAAACCACACAAATGCAGCAAAATCCCCCAAAACAGCTGATATGCCGCTTTGGGGGATACCTCCATGCATAGCCATTCAATCGCCCGTCTCAGCCTCCCGCTCCTGAAAATCGGCTGCATTTTCTTTTGTGATCTTCGCGTAGGGCAGATAGATATAATGCTCGTTCTCAAAAGCAATCTCATCCATACCCTCGCCGGTGATGAGGGCGGCGGTCAGCTTTACCATTGCCTGCGCCTGTCCCTCCTTATCGTTATATACGGTTCCCGCCACTTTACCGTCCAGAACCGCCTCCAGTCCCACGTCCGTTCCGTCGATTCCGAAGAATACCGGTATTTTCTCCTCTGCGATGTTCAGCGATTCATAGGCGTCGATCGCGCCAAGAATCATGTCGTCGTTGTTGGCAAGCACCAGCTCAATCTCATTCGGGTATTGCCCGATCATCTGCGTCATGCGGTTCTGCGCCTGGGCGCGGCTCCAGTTGGCGATACCGTAGCTGAGCTTTTCCAGGCGGATATCATTTTTCTTTAACGTGTCCACCGCGTTCTCTGTGCGGATGATCGCATCCTGGTGTCCCGGCTCACCCTCCAGCACAACATACTGAATCTTCCCGTCGCCGTTGCGGTCGACATCCTCATTTTCCTTTATATATTCCGCCGCCAGTTCGCCCTGCATAATGCCGGACTGTTCCGCATAGGCGCCCACATAATACAGTCCGCTCCACTGCGACATATCCTCCGCTACCGGCTCCCGGTTAAAAAAGATAATCGGCACATCGCGATCCCTTGCAAGGTCGATGATCTCTGACGGATCTGTCCTGTCTACCAGGTTCACACAAAGCACATTGCACCCGGCATCCAAAAGCTCCTTAATCTGGTCGTTTTGTGTCCGCTGCAGACCGGCGGCGTCCAGCACGGTCACGGTGACGGAAAGCCCTTCCTCCCGGTACTGTCCAATCTGTTCCCGGTAGCAGTCGATCAGCGAGCTGATAAACGTATCGCTTTTGTCATAGCAGGCAACGCCGACCTGGATCTGTTTTCCCTCGTCCGCCTTTGACGCGCTGCAGCCGCACAGCAGAAGCGCCGCCGCTCCCGCTGCGATTCCTGCCAGATAAACGTTCTTCCTTCTCATATGCTCTTCCCCTTTTACTGGCTCATCGTATAAAAAAGCTCCTGGTTTTCCCCGGAAAACAGCGTTTCCCGGTAAAGCACCGTGTAGGAAATGACCGCATTTTTCATCCTGTAAAACCGGTTGTCAAGCCTGCGCGCCACCTCCGTGAGGCTCTGGTACCCGACGTTAAATTCATCCGGCACCACCAGACGCTCCACATTTCCCATATCAAGATAGTAAACCGCCTCTGTGGAATGTCCGATCCCGTAAACACGCGCGCCGTGAAGATTTCCTGCCGCCGCCTCTTTACCGGCAGCCACCAGACTGCTGTCATCCAGACAGATCACAAAATCAACCGCCGTCTGCTCCGCCAGAATATCTTTTGCATCCTCCTGCGAAGCTGCGCCTGCAGTCCAGTCGATGACGCCGCCCGTTCCCTCGATTGCCTGCGTAAAACCATCCGCCCGCTCTTTAAGCTCCTGCGAACCGTCTGTCCCCGCAAAAATCCCGATCGTTTTTCCGTCAAGCCTTTCACCAAAGTCCGCCAGCAGTTCTTCCGCCAGAGCCTCACCCATCGCCTCGTTATCCGGTCCCGTCGCCGAAATCTGCGCTTCGTCGTCCCCGTAGGACGGACAGCCTGTCAGCATCACTGGCACCTTCGTCCCGATGGTTTCCAGAAGCTCCTCCATATCGCCCGAAGCCGGCTGCAGGATCACCGCGTCCGCGCCGTTCACGATCTCGCGCTTCAGCATCGTTTCCTCCCCGGCCGCGTCAGGCTGCTCCTCGGCGCTGACGATCAGCACCTCAACGCCCATATCCTCCGCAGCCGCGCGCAATCCGTATTTAAACGCCGCCCACCGGCCTGCGTCCGGTTCCCGCAAAATCACCGCGATCCGTTCCGGCTGCCTGCCGCCGCGTTCACGCAGCATCGCGGCAGCTACCAGAATCAACATAAACGCCAGAACGCTTTCTATCAGAATAAACATTTTTCTGCTATTCTTCATCACTGTCTTCCCTGCTTATCTTACTTATCGTTTCCTCCCGGTCGAGGGCATTGCCGTTCTCCAGGAGCCTTCTGTTTTCCTCTGTAAACTGGATCGCCGGCAGGCGGATGGAGACGGTCGTCCCCTCGTCCGGCTCGCTTTCAATGGAAAGCCCATACGCCCTGCCAAATAAAAGCTGAATCCTCTGATTGACGTTTACAAGTCCAACGCCGGAGCCGTGCTTATGCACCCGGTTGCTGTCCGTCAGCAAAAG
The DNA here is from genome assembly GCF_905201705.1 of uncultured Marvinbryantia sp. GTDB lineage: Bacteria > Bacillota > Clostridia > Lachnospirales > Lachnospiraceae > Marvinbryantia. Next base: position 31,223 of record NZ_CAJKOX010000044.1, on the reverse strand, counting down.
CGCTGCCTCCTCCGCCGGAATCCCGATGCCGTTATCCTTCACGGCAAGCAGCACATCCTCTCCCTCCATCCTTCCGATGACGGTAATTTCGCCGTCGTCCATGCCGCTCACGCCGTAATTGATCGCATTTTCCAGAATCGGCTGCAGGATCAGCTTAACAGCGCAGTATTCCTCCACTGCCGGATCAACCTCCATCCGGAAGGTATAGGAATCCTTGCAGCGCACCTTCTGGATGTTCATGTAGGCCTGCGCGTGCTGCAGCTCATCGTGCACGCGGATAACCGTGTAGCCGCGCGCCAGGCTGAGGCGGAAAAACCGTGCAAGCTGCGTGACCATATACGCCGCCTCATCGTTTTGCTCACCCTCGATCATCCAGGTGATAGAGTCAAGCGCATTATAGAGAAAATGTGGATTGATCTGGCTCTGCAGCGCATCCAGCTCGCTTTTTCTGCGCTCGTTCTGCTCCCAGACGATCGTCTTCATCAGGTCCTCGATCCGCTCATACGATTTTTGTATGGAATATCCAAGATGACGGATTTCCTGGGAGCCGCCGATATAAATTTCCGGCTTTTCCCCCGCCTCATACTCCAGGACCGACGTGTTCAGCTTCAGGATCGGGCGCGAGATACGCACGGATACGATGCGGTTAAGCACCACCAGCATCATCGCCATCAGAATCAGCATCATCACGAGGAAATAGCGAAGGTTGATCATTCCGTAGGCAAACATCGCATCCGGCAGCACGCCGACCAGCTTCCAGCCGGTGTAGCTGACGGTGCTGACGATCACCCTGCGGTTCTCACCGTCGAACACCTCGTCGTAGACGCCGTCCTTGTAAGCCGCGGCAATCAGGTTGTTTTCCCGCCCGATGCCGTCGCCGAGCTGCACCTGCCGCGGATGATAGATCAGCTCTCCGCTGCTGTCACAGAGATAGTAGTACTGCCCGCTGTTTTCGTCATTGATCTTTTTCATCAGCCGGGAAATTCCGGAAAAGTCCATATCTACCAGCAAAACGCCCTGCCCGGAATCGCCGCCGTTTGTCAGCTCCACCATGCGGCTTAAAGAGATCACCCAGTAGTAGCGCGGCGTGGCGTCATGAAAAAGATTCTGAATATGCGGCGTGGAAAAATGCATATTTTCCATCTCGTCCATCGCCCGCACGAACCAGTCCTGGTGCGTGACGTCCGGGTCCTCCTTCTGGGAGGCCACCGGCTCCGCCGCGATCAGACTTCCATAATAATTGTAAAGGGCAATACTGCGCAGGCTTTCCTTGTTTGCCTCATATAAAAGATTGAGACTTCTCTGGATATCCTGGTTGTCGCTGGAAATATCGTATTCCTTGATCGCATTGTAGTATGCCGCGTCAGAAACCTGCCGCATGGAAATCAGGTAATCCTCCAGGCTCTCGCTTGTCTGCTCCATCAGCATCTGCGTGCTCCGGATGACCTCGTCGCGATAAACGGCGGAAAACCGCGCCTCCAGCACCAGACCGAGAATCAGCATCAGCGAGATGGATATCACCGAGAAGGTAATCATGATGGTCGACTGGATACCACTGTGGGTTATTTTTTCCAGATATCCGAAATACTTGTTTTTCACTCTTTTATATGCTCCGTTCTGTATTTGGAAGGCGACACGCCAAAGCGCCGCTTAAACACATAGCTGAAATAATTGGAATCCGTGTATCCGACATTTTGGGCGATCACATAACTCTTTTCGTTCGTCTCGATCAGCATCCGGGAAGCCTGTTCCATCCGATAATCCGTAAGATAGGCGGTGAAGGATTTCCCGGTCTCCCGCTTGAAGGTCGTGGAAAAGTAGGAGTTCGACACGCCAAGCAGCTCGCAGATGAAATCCAGCGAGAGCGTCTCGTCCGCATAATTATTCCGCACATATTCCTCCGCCTTGCGGATATAGGATTTCGTCGAGCTGCTCCGGGCGCGGATCAGCTCCTCGCGGAACGCAAGCCCGGTGTCCGTCAGCCATTTTTGTATCGTGTCCGGCTCCATCTCCAGCAGGCGGTTGTAAAGCTTTTTCACATCTACTGAAAACTCTTTTGCGTCAATATCATTGTTTGCCAGAAAACGGTACAGCGCGCTCACCAGCTCCATGATATGGATATGATACTGCTGCAGAGAATTTGCCGTCGAAGCAATGCGTTTTAAATATTTCTCCGCCGTCTCCTGCACCTCTTCTTCTGAGCCAAGCCGGATCGCCCGGAAAAAATTCGACAGCTCCGACTCCGCCTCCGTATCTATCTTACCCATTTCCTGCGGCACAATCTCACGGATATTGATCGCGCGCGCCGCCCCGTAGATCCCGCGGTAAGAAACCGCCTCCCGCGCGCCGCTGTAGGACTGCGCAAGCTCCAGGATAGACGTGCATGCTCTGCCGACTCCGATGGTAACTACCGCATCAAGGATCCGGCGGACATACCGGCAGAACCGGTCACACTCATCCGTCAGCTCGGAGACGTCATTTTCACTTTCAAGCTGTGCGATCAGCACCATATTTCCAAGGTAGAAAAAGCTTTTCGCCTGCCATTTCTGCGCCAGGCGTTCCTTCACCTGCTGCTGGACGGACGCTGTTAAAAGCAGTGGATTCATCTCCTCCGGCACTTGACTGGTCGAGGTGTGGATCACAAGGCAGCAATAACAGGCGCCCGAAAAGGAAATCTGGTAATCCGAAAGATATTTCGGCAGCTCCTCCTCCCGGATTCTTCCTTCGATAAGGGTGGAGTAAAAGTTTGTCTGCAGAAGTGGAAGCGACTCTGCGTAATACTTCTGCAGCGTCTCCACATTGCGCTTCTCACTGATCTCCTGATCCAGCTTTTCCTTCACTCGCGTAAAGACGCGCGTCAGTTCCGACGCGTTGACTGGCTTCAGGACATACTCCTCCACCTCCAGATGAATCGCCTCCTGCGCGTACTCAAATTCGTCAAACCCGGTAAACAGAAGGATTTTCGTGGAGGGAAATTCCGCCTTGATCCTGCCCGCCAGCTCCATCCCGTCCATGTACGGCATCCGGATATCCGTCATGACGACATCCGGCTGAAATTCCTCCACCATCTCCAGCGCCTTCACCCCGTTGTTGGCGGAGCCGATGACCGAAAAGCCCATGCTCTCCCAGTCGATTTTCTTCATAATAATCTGTGTGACCTCTTCCTCGTCGTCCACGAGGAGAACGGTATAAGTGTTTGATTCCATGAATTTTTCTCCTGCCTATTTTCTAAAGCTTTGACGAATGCTGTCCATAATCCTTCGTAACATCTACTACAGTATATCAGAAAAGCAATGGGACGTCCACTGAACGTTTGCGCCGCATATGTGAAAAAAGAGCCGGACAAATCCGACTCTTTTACACCGTTTTCTCTTATTTCTTCTGCACGTATTTCAGACAGTCGAGCGTTACCGCTACCAGAATGATGATACCGGAGAACACGAACTGCAGGTTTGTGTCGATGCCGAGGATCGTGAGGGAGTAGGTGAGCGCCGTAAAAATAAATACGCCGACTACTACGCCCGAAATCTTACCGATACCACCGGTGAAGGATACGCCGCCTACTACGCAGGCTGCGATCGCATCCATTTCCCAGCCCTGCCCGTAAGCCGCGGAACCGGAACCGAACATTCTCGCGCACTCCAGCCATGCGCCGAAGCCGTAGAGGATACCTGCCATGATGAACGCGCCAACTGTTACCTTAAATACAGAAATACCGGAAACTGCCGCCGCCTCTGCGTTTCCGCCGACTGCGTACAGATTTTTGCCGAACGTCGTCTTGTTCCAGATGAACCATACGATGATAACCGCTGCCACCGCCCAGAGGATGATGGTCGGGAAACCGTTAATCTTCGGGATGATCATGTTCGGGATCGCGGATTCGATCGCACCGAAGGACACGCCCTTTGTCGCATATGTAACAAGTCCGAAGATTACCAGCATGTTCGCCATCGTGGAGATAAACGGATGCATTTTAAACTTCGCTGTGAAGAAGCCGGCAATCGTTGTGAAGAACGTACACAGAACCACACAGGCGAGCAGTCCGAGGATAACTCTTCCGGCTACCGGGATTCCGGTAAAGTCAAACACATGTCCGAAAACGGAACCGGTGTTGACGCCCTGATGCATGATAATCGTCGCCGTCGTCATACCCATACCTACCATACGTCCGATGGAAAGGTCGGTACCTGCCAGGAGGATCAGTCCGGCAACACCGAGCGCCAGGAACATACGCGGCGATGCCTGCTGCAGGATGTTCAGCACGTTGTTGTAGGTAAGCAGCGGTGTGTGCTTGATGATCGGGGTGATGATACACAGCGCGATAAAGATGATCAAAATCGCAATATACAGACCGTTCTGCAGCAGGAATGTCCTGCGGTTGAAGGTGTATTTGTAGTTTTCCCATTTCTGTGCCTGCGTCTCCGCGAAGCTGAATTTCGACATGCGCAGAAGGTCGATCAGATGGTACTTGTAGCTGTAAGCCGCATGTCTGCGGTCCTTGATCTCCTGCAGATCCTTATCCAGGCTCATCTTTGCGTCAAACAGACGGTTTTTCTGAACGTACTTCTCGTCCTTGATTTCCTGGCGGTTGGACAGCTTCGCGACTGTCGCCTGATGCTCCGCTTTTAATTTTGCCACCTTTTCTTCGTAGGCAGTCTTGGCAAGCGCCTTCTCCTGCTCGCAGCTCTCCTTGACCGGCTGATAATATTCTCTGTCAAAATGCGCTTTCAGATAATTTTCTGCATCAGCGATCAGCTTTGCGATCTCGTCCTTGTTTGCCGCCTCCACGGATTTCGCTTTTTCCAGCTCGCCGCGCAGCTTTGCGATCGCAGATTCTTTATCCGATGCCGCCATTGTGCGATCCCGCTTGATCGCGTCAATGCTGTTCTGAAGAGAGATGACCTTGTCCGTGCCGTCTGCTCTGAGCGCGTCTATCTTTTTCTGTATCTTACCGACATACTCGTCAATAGGCGCAAGCAGCTTTTTCTCCTGCTCCGCCGTCAGAATCTTTCCATTTGCCATATTTCTCATTCTCCCTTATTATAGGTATTTGTAACTGTGGGGTGCCTGACAGTTACAGGTATTTCGCGCTAAGGCGCAGCAGCTCTTCCTGGTTTGTCTCCTTTGTATTGACAATGCCGGAAAGATGTCCGTTCGACATAACGCCGATGCGGTTTGTGATTCCCAGGATCTCCGGCATCTCCGAGGAAACCACGATGATCGTTTTCCCCTCCTTTGCCATCTTGATGATCAGCTCGTATATCTCATACTTCGCGCCTACGTCGATGCCGCGGGTAGGCTCGTCCATCATGAACACCTTCGGGCTGCGCTCCAGCCATTTTCCGAAAATGACCTTCTGCTGGTTTCCACCGGAAAGACTGGTGATCATATCGTCCGGCCCCATGCACTTTGTATGCATGATCTTGATTTCCTTTGCGGTCGCCTTTACCATCTTTGGATCAGAAAGTGCGATACCGGATTTGTACTGCTCCAGGTTTGCGATCGTGGTGTTGAACGTCAGGTCCTCCTTGAGGAAAAGCCCGTTCGCCTTTCTCTCCTCAGTGATCATCGCAAAGCCATGATCCATCGCTTCCTTGGCGTTCGCAAAGTTCATAAGCTGCCCGTTGAAGTACACGCGCCCCGCCGCTCTGGTGCGGACACCGAAGATCGTCTCAAGAAGTTCGGTACGTCCGGCGCCCACCAACCCGTACAGTCCGAAGATCTCACCCTCGCGCACATCGAAGGAAATATCCTGCAGATGCGGCTCGTACTTGGTGGAGAGGTTCTGAACGGAAAGCACCACGCCCTTCGGCTTGTTGTCCACCGGCGGGAAGCGGTTTTCCAGGGAACGTCCGACCATCGCCGCGATCAGCTCGTTCATATTGGTGTCCTTCGTTTCCTTCGTCATAACAAGATTACCGTCGCGGAGCACGGAAATCTCATCGCAGATTTCAAAAATCTCATCCATCTTATGAGAAATATAGACCAGCGCGATGCCCTGCTCCTTCAGCATCCGCATCATCTCGAACAGTTTGTTTACCTCCTGCACCGTCAGGGATGAGGTCGGCTCGTCGAGAACGATCACCTTTGCATTGTAGGAAATAGCTTTGGCGATCTCACACATCTGCCGCTGCGATACGGACATGTTGCGCATCGGCTGTGTGAGGTTTACCGTCATCCCAAGCTTACGGAAAAGCTCGGAGGCTTCTTTTTTCATTCTGCCTTCATCAACGATCCCCATCGAATTGACCGGGTAACGGCCGAGAAACAGGTTGTCGATCACGTTGCGCTCCAGGCACTGATTCAGCTCCTGGTGCACCATCGCAATGCCGTTTTCCAGCGCATCCTTCGGTCCGGAGAAGCTTACTTCCTTTCCATCCAGGATAATGGTGCCCTCATCCTTCTGATAGGTACCGAAAAGGCATTTCATCATCGTCGACTTACCCGCGCCGTTCTCGCCCATCAGCCCCATGACCGTGCCGCGCTTCACATCCAGGTTGATGTGATCAAGCACACGGTTTCTGCCGAAGGACTTGCTCATGCCGCGTATTGATAAGACATTTACATCTTTCTTATCTGCCATCTTCTTACTCCTATATTGTTTTTATAATGTTTCTGGCATTATCAAAAGGAATAGGGAGAATTTCTTCTCCCTAATAACCCTTGCATCTTTATCCAATCTATCTTACTGACTAAGCAGAGATGTGTAGGAAGCTGCGTTGTCTGTCTTAACCATGTTGATCGCGAATGCATCATACTGGCTCGGGTTTCCGAGACGGTTTGTGATGTTGGACTCTGTCTGTCCGTCGCCGCCGATGTACTCAACATTCAGGTTCAGAATGTCGTCGTATTTCTGAAGGAGCGGCTGGTAGGTAGCGCTCAGGAAGTTATCTGCTGCGTTGTAGATGTTCAGCCATACAGACTTCGTTGCGTGCGCTGCCTCGTCAAGCTGGTTGGATACCGGAGCGTAGGTAACGGTCGCATCCAGGAAATCCTGATAGTTGTCAGCGGTAACCGCTACGTTCAATGCGTAGTAGGAGCGCTGCTCTTCATTGTATACATATACATCATCTGTCAGAACGTTGCCTGCATCATCTGCTGTGCCGATACCGGTGTCGATATCAACGCCGTCCAGTGCGTTTCTCAGAACACGAAGTGTCAGATAAGCCTGTACGTCTGCATGCTGGCTGATGGTTCCGCCGTAGCCTTCTCCAATAGCTGCAACTGCGTCGCTGTTTGCGTCATAACCGAAGGTCGGTACGCCCTGATCCTTGGACCATGCGTTGAACATTGCCATGCCCATGCCGTCGTTGTTGGAAACAACTACATCGATCTGATCGCCGAAGGAAGCGGACCATGTGCCGATCGCGTTTCCTGCGGTAGCTGCATCCCATGTAGCACCTGCAGAGTTCTTCATTTCCTGGGAAGCCAGCTCACGTACCACATAGGTCGTGCCGTTGATTTCCAGTGTGCCGTCCTGTACTGCTGTAGCAGAACCGTCGGTGTTTGTTCCAACCGGATCGCTGTTTGCATCGCCGTCTTTATCAACTGCTGTGCCAAGAGCCTTACGAACGCCTCTTGTACGTGCAATGGAGTCATTATGTCCGATATCGCCGATCGCCAGAACATAGCCGATCACGCCGTCGCCGTTGCGATCGATCGTGTCTGCATGTGCCTCGATGTATTCCTTAACCATGGTTCCCTGCAGCTCTGCACCCTGGTTTGCGTCGAAACCTACATAATAGGTGTTCTCATTGAAGCTGAGCGCTGTCATATCAAGCTCGCCTGTGGAGCTGTTGGACGGCTGACGGTTGAACCATACGAGCGGTTTCTCGCTGTTAGCCACCTCTCCCTCTGCGAATGCTGTCATGGAAAGACCCATAACCGCTGCCATCGTCAGTGCAAAAATTCTCTTTTTCATACTTAAAACTCTCCCTTCTGACCGGACTCTTGTCCGTGCCGTTTGTTGATATCGTCATTATACACGAGCCTCTTCTCAAAAAAACATAGAATATTATTCTTTTCACATTGAAATTTTTATGATTTCTTCGTGAAAATACACAATATATCAAAAGCATTGACAACCTTTCTGCACACATATAAAATGACAGAAAAGCCCTGCGCAATGGAAGCTTTGCAGATGGGCGCCTATTTTTTGAAACAGGAGGCTTACAAAAGTAATGGCAAAAATTTTGATCGCGGAGGACGATGCGGATATCAGCAGCCTGATCCGCAGAATATGTGAAAATGGCGGACTGCAGGCGGCGCAGGCATTTTCCGGCACGGAAGCTGCCCTGCGGCTTAAGCTGGAGACCTTTGATATGATGATCCTTGATCTGATGCTGCCGGGCATGACCGGCGAGGAGCTTCTTGAAAAGGTGAAGATGGAAAAACGTCTGGAGATTCCGGTGCTGGTACTCTCTGCAAAAGCGGCGCTTACCGATAAAGTGCAGCTCCTAAACGGCGGCGCGGATGATTATATGACAAAGCCCTTCGAACCGGAGGAGCTGCTGGCGCGTATTAACGCCTGCCTGCGAAGAGCCGGTCGCACAGTCTCCGGGCAGACGAGCTCCGACAGTCTTTCTTATAAAAAGCTCTGCATCTATCCCGCGTCGCGCAGGGCAACGGTAAACGACCGTGAGCTTATCCTCACGCCGCACGAATATGAAATTCTGTTCCTTCTTGTGCAGTCTCCGGAGAAAGTATTTTCCCGCGAAGCGCTCTACGAGCAAGTCTGGCAGGGCGGTTACTACGGCGAGGACAACACGGTCAATGTCCATGTGAGCAATCTGCGGAAAAAGCTTGCTGCACTGGATGCAGACAACGAGTATATCAAAACAGTCTGGGGCATTGGCTTTAAAATGGTATAGCAATCTTTATGATTTCTTTAAACTTTCTTGAGGACTTATTTAAAGTACGGATTCTATAATACAGTCATAAAGAAAGCCGCCGGTCAAAACCGCTTCACGAAAAAGCTCCGTGTCTGCATGTATGATCCGGCGCGGAAAGGAAAGAGAAAAATCATGGAAGCTTATGCTGCAAGAACCCAGAATCTCACAAAAAATTACCGTGATTTCTGTGCGCTGGATAAAGTGAATATCTCAGTAAGACGAGGGGAAATCTACGGCCTGGTCGGCGACAACGGCGCCGGCAAAACCACCTTCTTAAAACTTTTGTCAGGACAGATCTTTCCAAGCGGCGGGGAACTGTCCCTGTTTGGAAAGCACACGCAGGAGGAGTTGAAAAATGCGCGCTCCCGCATCGGCGTGCTGATCGAGGAGGCTGGCTTTTATCCTGCACTCACCGTGGAACAGAATCTGGAATATTACCGGCTGCTAAAGGGCATTCCCGGAAAGCAATCGGTAGCGGAAGCCCTGGAAATGACCGGACTTGCCGAATTTCGAAAGAAATCCTGCCGGGAGCTGTCCTTTGGCATGAAGCAGCGCCTCGGACTTGCGATCGCCCTGCTCGGCGTTCCCGAATTTCTGCTGCTCGACGAGCCGATCAACGGGCTTGACCCGAGCGGGATCCTTGAAATGCGCAATCTTCTTTTGAAGCTGAACCAGGAGAAAAATATCACGATCCTGCTGTCCAGTCATATTTTAAGCGAGCTGGAGCAGATCGCCACCGTCTACGGATTTCTGCAGAAGGGGCATCTGCTGGAGGAAATTTCTGCGGAGGCGCTCTATAAAAAATGTGCCGATTATGTGGAGATCCAGGTAACCGACGCGCAGACCTACGCGGTTCTTTTAGAGCAGAAGCTTCATCACACGCAGTACCAGATCCTGCCGGAGGGCAAAATACACATATTGCAGGCGGATCGCCCGACAGAAGTTTACAGTGCCCTGGCAAGCGACGCACAGCTCGCGGTACTTAGTCTCTCCCGCTATCACCAGTCACTGGAGGAATACTATATGAACCTGAAAAACGGAGGTGCAGAAATATGTTAAATTATATGAGAAGTGAAATCTACCGCATCATACGCAGCCGTTCGTTTTATATTTGCGCCGGAATCCTCTGCGGAATCGTACTGCTTCTGCACATCGCCCTTATGATCGGCGGCGCGATCGAACCGGATTTTAAGTATAACACCGTGCGCTTTTCTTTAAATAACTTTGTGGCACAGCCGTTTATTATGGTAATTCTCGGCGCAGTCATCGCAGGCACGCTCTTTAATGAGGACAGGAAATCCGGCGTCCTGAAAACGACTGTTGCCTACGGTATTTCCAGGGAGACCATCCTGATCGGCAAATGCATTGTCAGCCTGCTGACCGCCGTGCTCCTGCTGCTCGTAGTTCTTGTATTTTATGTTGCATGTGCCTTTCTCACCCTGCGGGAGCCGGAGTGGCTGCCGGTACAGCAGATGCTGCTTGCTATTGCCGCTTCCCTGCCCAGCGCCATCGCCTCTCTGATTTTCGGGAACGCGATCTTTATGCTCTGCCGCAGGGAAATAACCGCCATTCTCTGGTGGGCTCTGCTGTTCTACGGAATTCCGATGGCATTCTTCTTTATCGGGCTGAAATTTGAACTTTTTGAGCGGATCTCCGAGTGGATGCCATACATCTTCCTGCGCATGGGCGTTGGGGTGTCTATGAACACCTACAATAGTATCTGGGATACCGCGGGCGGTATGCTGCACTGCATCGCCGCCGGAGCGATCGGCTCCGTCATCTTTCTTATCTGGGGCACGCTGCGGCTGCGCCGTCTGGAAGTGTAAGACGGGCGAACACATCATATTTTACTTTGGGAGGAACGCTATGCAGACAATTTTACTTATTTTATGCATCCTCGCAGCGGTGTATTTCGCATACCGTTTCTTCCTGCTGCGAAAATCCATCCGCAAGACCTCATCTGCGCTGCGTGAGATCACCGGTGAGCTTTCAGAAAACCGTATCGTGAAGCTGCCCGTACAGGACGCCTGTCTGGAGGAGCTGTTGGAGGCGATCAATGAAAATCTGACCGCCATCCGCCGGGAGCACATCGTTTACGAAAAAAATGAGCGGCTGCTGAAGGAACAGATCGAGAACATCAGCCATGACCTACGCACGCCGCTGACGGCAATTCTCGGCTATCTGAAGCTGATAGACAAGGAACACTTTGACGAGACGGACGCCGAATACCTGGCGATCGCTATCCGCAGATCAGAAACCCTGCAGGCGCTGATCACCCAGTTTTACGAGCTTTCGCGCGTCACCTCGCACGATTTTTCCATAAAAAAAGAACCCGTGGATGCTGCACGGATCCTTCGTGAAATATGCCTTGCGTATTATGCGCAGCTCGAGGCTCAGCAGCTTGCAACGGATTTTTCGCTCCCGGAGCATGAGATCCGGCTGCTCGGCGACGCTGACGCGCTGAAACGCATTTTTGCCAATCTGCTGCAGAACGCCCTGCGCTATGCGCACAGTCATATCCGGGTGCATGTACAGAAAAACAATGCATCCGGCACGATCTCTTTTTTCTTTGAAAATGACATCCTGCCGGAACAGATACCTGCCGATCCCGGCCGGCTCTTCGACCGCTTCTACATGCAGGAACAGTCGCGCAGCCGCGGCGGAACCGGGCTTGGACTCACCATCAGCAAAACGCTTGCGGAGCACATGGGCGGCAGCATCGAAGCCGCCTGCCGCACGCAGGACAGCGAAACAACCTTTGCCGTGCGGGTCACATTTCCGTGTCCTTATCCTGCGGCTGCTTCATCTCTTTATTCGTAAGCCAGGGCAGCCTGATTTCCACGCCCGGAATCCGCGGCTGCCTTGTCTCCGGCTTCTGACCTCCCGGCAGATCTGCACCCGCATTCTGTTTTCCCGGCAGCTTTCCTTCTCCATTCTGTTTTCCCGACAGCTTTCCTTCTGCATTCTGAAGCCCCGGCCGTTTTATCTCCGCATTCTGAAGCCGCGCTGCTTTCAGCATTTCTGTGAAATTATTTCTTGCGCTAAGCGCCGCCAGCTTTTTAAGGGCGCTGAATACGATCTCCTGCGTTTCGGCATCCAACTGCGACAATTTTTCAAACGCCGCCGGGATCGTTGTCTTCCAGTTTGAACCAAATTCGGAAACCGTATCGATTCCGTTCACGCTGATGACCTCAAAAAGCGCGTCAACAAATCGTTCCCGTTCTTCCCGCGAAAGCTGACGGATCCACTCGTTGAGCGCGGCGTCACGCTGCTTTGCCCCCGGCGTCAGATCGCCCAGCATACAAAACTGCCCGTCCTCCACGATCCAGGAAAACGGATCGTGCTGCCACAGGCTCACGCTGCTGCTCTTAACCACCAGGAAATCCTCCTGATTCTCCAGCAGCATTCCCACCAGGGAGGATTGCGGTATCGTCTTTTCCACCTTCGGAAGCGTGCGCTGAAATTCCGCGCTTTCCAGCACGCATTCCTGAAAGCCGGGACCGTCGTGCGAATACACCTTCTGAATACGTCCCTGTATTTCGGGCGCACACTTTGCCGCCGCATAGACCGACAGATTTCCGCCCTTGGAATGACCGCCTATCAGAAGTGCCCCCTGTGTGTGCGCGGCTGCCTCGTCGAGATATTTCGCCGCAGCCTCCTGTGAGGGCACCGGGCACTGAAACGCCATGTTGAAGTCCTCCTTCCAGCCGACGATCGTGGCGTCCGTTCCCCGGAATGCAACATAAGAAAGCCCCGGTCTGATTTTAAATGTGACGGCAGAAAACTGTTTCTCCCGCTCCCTGTCAAGCTGCTCTGCATAGCCGCAGACCGTAATGCCGCGAAACCGCGGGCTTGCCGCAAGCGCAAACAAAAGCTGACGGTTGCCCTCCGGATTCCACAGATCCGCAAACATTTCCGGGAAGCATTCCGCGCGCAGCAGCTCCCGGATGCCGATTCCGTTCCAGGTGCGGATCCCCGTCATCGACTCCGGAAACTGCATGTACGAAACCCATGCAAGGATCAGGCTGTCCACGGAATTAAACGGCCGCACTTCGAAATCATCCAGCATCGTTTCTGCGTAAGTGATCATATTATTCATCGTTCTGGCACACTCCTCTCTGATTCTGCTTTCTGATCAAAACCTGCAGTCCGATCCCAACTGTCCTTGTCATGCTGACTCCTTTCCGGCAAACATATGCAACCCCTTTTGGTTACATTATACCTGCAATGCCCGAAAACAACAACGACTTCCTCTGTCAAATCCGCAAAAAATAATATTTGGGTATATCAAAATAAAATAAACTATGCTATAGTGTATCTGTAAATACATAAACAACAAATAGGAGTGGATACAAATGAGCGCAGAAATGAAACCGATTAAAGAAGGAAAGGTCCGCGAAATTTACGACAACGGTGACAGCCTTATCATGGTTGCCACAGACCGTATAAGCTGCTTCGATGTGATTCTGAACAACACCGTAACGAAAAAGGGCACCGTGCTTACGCAGATGTCGAAATTCTGGTTCAATATGACCGAGGACATCCTTCCGAATCACATGATCTCCACAGATGTGAAGGATATGCCGGAATTTTTCCAGCAGCCTCGTTTTGACGGCAACAGTATGATGTGCAGAAAGCTTACCATGCTTCCGATCGAGTGCATCGTGCGCGGTTACATCACCGGCAGCGGCTGGGCAAGCTACAAGGAAAACGGCACGGTATGCGGCATTAAGCTGCCGGAGGGCTTAAAGGAATCCGACAAGCTGCCGGAGCCGATCTACACCCCGTCCACCAAGGCGGAAATCGGCGACCACGACGAAAATATCTCCTACGAGCAGAGCATCGCTCATCTGGAAAAATATTTCCCGGGCAAGGGAGAGGAATACGCCGCAAAGCTCCGCGACTGCACGATCGCACTCTATAAAAAATGTGCGGATTATGCACTCAGCCGCGGCATCATCATCGCAGATACAAAGTTCGAATTCGGTCTGGACGAAAACGGCAATCTGGTGATCGGTGACGAAATGCTCACACCGGACAGCTCCCGTTTCTGGCCGGCAGAGGGCTACGAGCCGGGACACGGTCAGCCGTCCTTCGATAAGCAGTTCGCCCGCGACTGGCTGAAAGCAAATCCGGGCAACGACTGGACGCTGCCGGAGGATATCGTGGAAAAAACGATTGGAAAATACCTGCAGGCTTACGAGCTGCTTACAGGAGAGAAGCTGTAAAGTACCTCTGCAGATTCGGGGTATGTAAAATTTGCTTTCGCATGTGAGAATTTAAGAAATTCCCATGAATTCAAAAATGCCGCGGCGCTCTTTGCTCATTGCGAAGATAGCAGCGGCATTTTTATCATATAACAGCAACACCATGCAAAAACTCCACCTGTACGGTTAAACTCCCCGGAGAACTTCGGCAAATGGTCTGTTGAATTGAAGTTGTACGGGCAGAACGGCGGCTTGGTCTACGCCCCCAGAATCTGTTCTTCCAGCTCCTCTGCGGAATCCACAATCAGCTCCGCCCCCTGCGCAATAAGGAAATCCCGCTCCCGGAAGCCCCAGCTCACAATGATACAGTCCATCCCGGCATTCTTTGCCGTCTCAATGTCCACCTCGGAATCGCCGATATAGACCGCATCCTGCTGGTCGATCTGCAGTTCCCTCAAAACCTCGTTCACAGAGTCCGGCGCCGGTTTTTTCCTCACGCCTTCCTTTTCGCCGATCGCGCAGTCCATCAGCCCGGCAAAGTATTGCTGATTCAGCTCCTGCACGGCAAAGTCCCCCTTATTGGAGACAACCGCGGTCCGGCAACCGCTCTCCCGCAAATCCTGCAGCAATTCCGTGATACCGTCATAGGGCTTTGTCCTGTCCGCGCAGTGTATTTTGTAATGCTCCTTAAAACGCTCCAGAATCTTCGTTTTCTTCTCTTCCGGGCAGTCTGGCGGAACCGCCAGCTCAATCAGTCTCTGCATCCCATTGCCCAGGAAACGCCGCACGTCCTCCCGTTTCCGCGCAGGGCAGCCCGCTTCCGTCAGCGCAAAATTCAGACTGCTCTCCAGATCCTCCAGTGTGTCCAGAATCGTTCCATCCATATCAAAAATCGCAAGCTTATAACTCATGATGCCATACTTCCTTTTCTCAATGATGGTAACAGTTCAGCTAAACTGCCCTGTCACCTGTCTCAGATATTCTCTTCAATAAATCCCGTTTTTTGCAGCAATCGCCCTTTCCATCGTATTTGATATTTTCTGTACTCTGAGGATCGAATTTCCTGCGTTTTACACTTGTTTGCCACAATCCGGTACTGCACTGTATAAGGTGAAAGCTCTCGCCGCAGCATATCTTCCGTTACTTCTAACTGCCGGACCGCTTTTACTAAATCAGAGCCCTTCAGCTCAATTAAATACGCTACCCTGCTTTCTTCATTTATCAGCAAAAAATCACAGGCACTTTCTCCTTTGATTACCACTCCATCTATTTTATAATGCGTCACATTACACCTGTTCTTATTTATTCCCCGATGATATTGCGGATTTCCCTGGTCTCTTGACACAATCTGAGCGGCATTCCTGCTACATAATGACCCAAATCCCTTTAAAGGCATGACTTCACCACATCTTCCTCATCTTTATCCTGCAAATTCAAAAGCTTTTCAAATTCTTCATTAATTACTTTTGAAATTTCATCAATTCTTTCGTTCTGAATCATATGAATTTCCTCATCCATACAATTCTCGACCGTTCCATCTTTTACGAACCAGGAATTAAAGTGACCATAATCAATCCACAACGTCTCCGGAATCACTTTATTTGCCTCTTTTGAATATTTTTTCGGTATCGTGTATGCATACAACAGATTATTCAGTGCTCCAAGTACATACGGACTGTGCGTTGTCAGCAAAACAGAATGACCGAGGTTACTCATCAGAGCAATTAACTCTGTAATGTATTTCTGCGATTCCGGAAACAGATGCGATTCCGGCTCCTCTATAATAAACAGCATATGATCCTGTCTGACCAAATAATAAAACAGCAAATTAAGAATCCACACACACTCCTGCTGACCAGAAGAAGAGAAATTTATTTTCACATATTTCCCGTTGTCCAAAACAATCTGCTCTTCTCCATCGCTGTAACGATACGTACCCCTTAACACTTTTTTTATTAGATTTAATGCCTGCTCTGTTTTTTTCTTTGAAACAGAAGTTTTTCCCATCCGATAAATCGCCAGTCCCTGCAGCCCTTCCGAAAACTCTGGCTTTATACGCAGAATCCGTTCCAGATAATCTTTGGTACAAATATCCAGAGAACGTTTCTGCATATCGTCCATAGTGGCATAAATATAACTAAGCTGCTGGGACAGCAAAGTAATCATGCTGCGCCCGGCCGGAATATATACCACCGGACAGTTATCGTCAAAAATATTATACAAATCAGCTCTAAACTGCTTAAGCTCTTCATCCGGTATCCCCAACAACGTGGTAGATAAACAATGATTTTTTTCTTCCAGAAAATTTATCAGCTCTTTGCTGAATGTAATCCATATATAATTGGGTGCCCCATACTTTTCATCATTTTTGAGTGAAACCCTGATAATGCAGGTTTGGGTAAAATGATACTCAATATACATTTCACCTGCCATTCCCCAGGAGGAACCAAATGTTCTCATAAACTTTTCACGCAGATAATTTTCCAGATCCTTCTTTAATTCATTCCCATACTTCTGCTGAAATTCATTCTTCAGACCGTTCACCGGAACATTTTTTAAAGCCTGCGTCTTCGCAAGTTCTGCGATATCCTCTTTTATTGTCCTGAAATAGTAAATCACCTTTGCTATAGTACTCTTTCCAGAAGCCTGGAACCCTGTTAAGGTCATAAACCGGGAACATTCCAGTTCACAATGCCCTATCGGTCCAAGTTTATTTATAATCAGCTTATGCACTGTCATTCCCTCCTTTTTGGTACTATCTGATTGCTTTGTTCTATTCTATCATGATGTTTCCTGTTTCACAATCAAAAAATACAGCCGCATCCCCTGCTTTTGTATCGGGAATACGGCTGCTCACTTTCCGCCTTTTAATCCTTCTTTACGAATACCGGCATGTCCTCCAGCGTTACCTGCACGGTAATCCAGCTTCCGCCCGGATATTCCTGTCCGTTCCAGGCGTCCTTCCAGATAACGCCGCTGCCGGGTAAGTAGACCCTGCGCGTTTTTGCGCCCGCCTCCAGAACCGGCGTGCCCTTTTCATGCGCCTCTTTCATCAGTTCGCACGGATGCGCAGAGAATTCTGTCCCCACGGCTCTATCCAGAGCTCCTCCGCGTCGTAGTGAAATTTCAGTTTTCCATCTTCGATTTTTAGCATATGTTGTTCCCCCTCGTTATCCTTTTACAGCTCCAAAAGCCAGGCAATATGGGCTTCAGCCGGGAATTTCCGGTACCGGAACCGGTCATTCATCCCTTCCCGTATCCGCCGTACCGCAGAGCCGCGTCACTGTTCACTCTGTTCGCAGCAACAGAGCCGCTCTTTCAGCAGGGTGTTGCGTTTTGTCACCGTAACATTGCGCACCGCATACGCCAGCGCCTTTTTCGTCCCGACGAGCACAAGGATTTTCTTTGCCCGCGTGATACCCGTATAAATCAGATTCCGCTGCAGCATCACAAAATGATTCATGAGAACCGGCATCACGACGATCGGATACTCCGAGCCCTGCGCCTTATGAATCGTCGTGGCGTAGGCATGAACCAGCTCATCCAGTTCCGCCGCGTCATATTCCACAGCGCGCCCGTCAAAGCTTACTTTCAATGTACGGCCTCCGATATCCACCGATTCAATGATGCCGATGTCCCCGTTAAATACTTCCTTGTCGTAATTATTTCTTATCTGCATGACCTTATCATTCGGGCGAAAGATAAAACCGCTCCTGCGCAGCCCGTCCCCCTGCGGGTTTAAAGCCTCCTGCAGCGCCAGGTTAAGGTTCGTCGCACCCACAACGCCCTTCTGCATGGGCGTAAGCACCTGGATTTGATTAACCGGCGTGTGATAAAAGCGCGATAATTTGTGCTGCACGAGATTTACAATTTCAAGCACAGCATCCTCCGGTTCTTCCCTAGCAATAAAGAAGAAATCTGTGTCGCGCCCATTTGAGAGATCCGGCAGCTTTCCCTCGTTGATTTTATGCGCGTTCATGACAATGCGGCTGGTCTGCGCCTGCCGGAATATCCGCGTCAGACGGATGACCGGAAAGCAGCCGGAATCCATGATGTCGCGCAGCACATTGCCCGCTCCGACCGACGGGAGCTGGTCGATATCGCCCACCAAAATCACACGCATCCCGGCGGGAACCGCCTTTAAAAGCGCATTCATCAGGATAATGTCAATCATGGAGCACTCATCCACGATCAATACGTCGCCTTCCAGCGGATGCTCCTCATTTTTCTGGTAGCCCTCCGGCGGCTTGTACTCCAGAAGCCGGTGAATCGTTTTCGCTTCCATGCCGGTCGTCTCTTCCAGCCGTTTCGCCGCTCTTCCGGTGGGCGCCGCCAGAAGAATTTTCAGCCCGAACGCGCGGTATGTCGCCAGAATGCCCTGCACGGTGGTTGTCTTTCCGGTTCCGGGGCCGCCGGTCAGAATCATCACCTTCGACACCGCCGCCTGCCGTATTGCGTCCGCCTGGATTTCATCATACTGCATATGTACCTTTTTCTCAATATGTGACACGTCGATGGAGAGATCGGGGTTGCCGCTCTGCTCCCGCGCCTGCATAAGCTGCGTCCATAACCGATCCTGCGCCGGAGTCTCGCGCAGCCTCTTCAATTTTGCCACCGTGCCAACCTCCGCATAGTAAAACGGCGGCAGATAGATTGCTTCGAATGTGCTGTTTTCTTCACAGTCAGCTCTCCGCCATTCCATCCCCTCCGGACACATCTGCACAGATGCTCCCGGTTCTGTCTGTATAATCTTCTCCCGGATGACGTCCTTATCCGCGATCATCTGATCCAGCGTCATGACAATACTGCTCTCCTCTGCTTCCAGAAGCTGCACGGCTTTCTGTATCAACTGGTTCTTCCGGGCATACACATGCCCCTCATCCGCCAGATTGCTCAATGTGTACAGAATCCCGCTGCGCAGGCGCACAAAGGATTCCTTTGAAAAGCCCAGCTTTTCGGCAATGCTGTCCGCCGTCTTGAAGCCGATCCCCCAGATATCATCCGCCAGACGAAACGGATTTTCCTTTACCTTCCCGATGCTCTCATTCCCGTACTGCCGGTAGATTTTGGCAGCAAATGAGGTGTTCACGCCGTGATCCTGCAAAAACAGCATGACATTTTTAATCTCTTTCTGCCGCTCCCAGCTCTCCTTGATCTGAAGGATGCGTTTTTCCCCGATTCCCTCCACCTCTCGCAGACGCCCGATTTCGTTTTCAATCACCTCAATGGTATCTGTCCCGAATTTCCGGACAATCCGCTGCGCGAACCGGGGACCGACGCCCTTGATCAGACCGGAGCCTAAATATTTTTCAATCCCATAGACGGTCGCGGGCGGCGTCTCCTCCCACGTCTCCGCCGCAAACTGGCGCCCGTAGCGGCTGTCCACCTTCCAGTTGCCGTCGATCAGCAGTACCGAGCCGACATTCACATCCAGAAGACTTCCAACCACCGTCACCAGGTCGCTGTTGTTTTTGACAGCACACTTCAAAACCGTGTAGCCGTTTTCCGTGTTCTGATAAGTAATGCGTTCCACCACGCAGCGAAGCTTTACCGTGTGATGCGTGCCGCCAGCCTGTCCCGCCTGCGCTCCGGCTTTACGCTGACGGTCATCCGTCTGCAGACCATTTTCCTGTCCTGCTCGCTGCTTTCGCACCTCTGAGACTCTTCTCGCTTCCTCCGCCAGCCGTTCATACACTTTCTGGTTCATGCGGCAGTCGTTCAGCGCGCGATGCGCGCCCTCCGCGGAGAACCCATAATGCTCTGCCAGGTCGACCAGCCTGTGATGCGAAAGCTGCGGCAGCGCTTTTCTCGCCAGAATTAAGGTGTCTGCATAATCATTATCCGGCACCTTTTGAAAATATTTCTGCGCATCCCGATACAGAAACTTCATATCAAAGCTGCTGATGTTGTGTCCCACCAGGACCATATCTCCGGCAAATTGAAAAAAGTCTCCAAGAACGTCAGGAAACCCTGGCGCTCCGGCGACCATTTCATCTGTGATCCCGTTCACCCGGCTGGCTCCGGGCGGAATCCTGCGTCCCGGGTTTACCAGCGTGCTGAACTCTCCCGTTACTTTACCATTGTTCACTTTTACCGCAGAAATCTCAATTACCTCATCATATTTCGATGAGATTCCGGTGGTTTCCAGATCGAACACTACATAATCCGAAACATATTGATTTATCAGCTTTCCTCTTTTGCTTCCTAACACGGCGTTATCTCCTCTGTCTGGCAGGCTGTTTTAACGATATCATATCACACACCAAACAGATATGTAAAGAATGGATAGCTTTTACTTATCCGATGGAATAACAGACCTCCTGCGCAGCACCGCAAAGGCGATCACGCAGACAACCACCGACAGCAGCGAGCCGCCGGGCGCCGCCATTCCCATCGGATAAAGTGTGTCGGCAAAATATTTTGACGCCAGGAACGCACCCGGAACGCGCACCAGCAGAATGGACAGCACGTTATGTAAAAACGAAATTCCCGACAGCCCGTAAGCACAGAAATAGCCGCTGAAGCTGAAGTGCACGCCTGCGAACATGCTGTCCCAGATGTACGACCGCAAATACTGGTCACCCAGCCGGATCACCTCTGCGTCCTCCGTAAACAGCCCCACAATGCCGCTGCCGGTAAACTGCACGATAACCGATACCACCAGACCAAAGCCTGCCGCCATCAGAATGGCATAACGCAGCGTCGCCGCCGCCCGGTCATGCCTGCCCGCCCCGATATTCTGTGCGGAGAGCGCGGATACCGTCGACAGCATGGTAGACGGAACCAGGAACACCACGCCGATAAATTTCTCTACGATGCCGACTGCTGCAGCGTCATTTAAGCCTCTGCGGTTGGCGATAACGGTGATAATGATAAACGAGATCTGGATAAAGCCGTCCTGCAGCGCAACGGGGATACCTATTTTCAATATCTGTCCCATGGTCGCTGCCTGAGGCTTAAAATCCTCTTTTCGCAGCGCGATGCCGGTCTTTTTCTTCAGAATGACCATCAGCGCCACGATCACGCTGATCGTCTGCGCCAGAGTTGTGCCGAGCGCTGCCCCTGCCGGTCCCAGATGAAACACCCCGATAAAGAGATAATCGAGCGCAATATTCGCCGCACACGCAACAGCAATAAAATACATAGGGCTTTTGGAATCCCCCAGTCCCCGGAAAATCGAGCTGATGATATTATATGCGGTAATAAACGGAATCCCGATAAAGCAGATCGTCAGATAAAGGCTCGTCCCGGAAACAGCCTCCGCCGGTGTAGACATCACCGCCACGATCGGCTTTACCAGAATGAGCAGCAGCACCGTCAGAGCGATGGACACACCCATGAACAGAGTGACAGTATTTCCGACCGTGAGCGCCGCCTGCTTAGACTGCTTGGCGCCGACCGCCTTCCCGATCGTCACGGTAGCGCCCATCGCCAGCCCAACGATCATCACCGTCAGCATGTGCATGACCTGGCTTCCCACTGAAACGGACGTAATGCTGTCCACACCGTTAAACTGCCCGATGATAAACAGATCCGCCATCCCGTATAGAGTCTGTAAAAAATAAGATAACAGATAGGGTAATGAAAAGAAGGCAATGTTTTTAAACACACTGCCCGTCGTTAGATTTTTTTCCATATTTTTTGTCTGCCGCCGGCCTTTGCCGTGCAGACACACCGCTCCTTCCTTTTTCCATCACAAGGATGAAAATACTTCGGAGCTTATTATAAACTTTATAATAGTTGTAGAGTCAAGTATCATTTCCAGGTAATTATTCAGATTTCCCGCACCGACTGCGCTTCCACAAGCTCCCCGTCAAATACGATGTGCCGGTTCTTACTCTTCTTGCGGATCAGCTCCAGCAGCGTCCGGATCGTGGCTTCCGCCATCTCTTCCATCGGCTGGCGCAGTGTCGTGATCGACGGGTTATAAAACTGGGCAATATCCAGACCGTCAAAGCCAGTCACCGAATAATCCTCCGGCACAGACTTGCCGCTCTCAAATATGGCCTTGCATGCGCCGACTGCCATCTGATCCGAGATCGCATAGATCGCCGTGAATTCCTCGCCGGACTCCAGCAGCTCTTTTGCCATCTCATAGCCATTCTCCATCGTGTAAGAGCCGATTTCCTGGTTCATGTATTTCACGAGCGACGGATTGGCTGCAATGCCGTGCTTTTTAAGCGCCTGATAATAGCCCTCCAGGCGGAGGCGCCCAATACTTTCGTCGTCCTCCGTGGAGGCGAGGATCGCGATCTTTTCGTGTCCCTTTGAGATCAGGTAGTCCACGATCTTACCGCTCTCCTTCACATCATCCACGGAAACGGACGCGTACTTCTTCTTGTTTTCATCCTCCAGCAGACCGATCGTACTTAAAACAAACGGTACAGAGATCTGCCTGAGCTTATCCTCCGAGTGGGAGAAATAGCCGCCCAGGAACACAATACCCCGCAGGCGCTTTTCTTTTTCAAGCTGGATCGCCACATCCACCTCATCCTGCCAGTCGTCGACATGCTGGAGCACCAGAGAATATTTCTCTTTCTGTGTCTCGGCCTCAAAAATCTTAATCATACGGTTAAACAGAGGATTGCTGATACCCTTTACCAGCACGGCGATGGTTCTTGCGTCGGTCCGTTTTAAATTCCTTGCGCTGTTGTTCGGAACGTAATTATGCTCCGCAATCGTTCGCATGATCATTTCCTTTGTCTCCTGATTAATATCCGGATGATTGTTGATCGCACGCGAGACTGTACTCACGCCCACTCCGCACATCCGCGCAATATCTTTAATCGTAACGCTTTCCATCTATCTTTCCCTCATTTCCTCTGTCGCAGTGTATCTTTCGTGTATCCGCTGTTCCTTTTGCACAGTCTGTTCGCAAAGGAACCCTATCTACTCTAACATCTGCCGTACAGTTCTGTCAATTCCCGAATTTTCTTTTCCATTTCCTCCGTCAGTGCATTTTTCTTCATTCTCCAGATCCAGTTTCCGCCAAGCTTCGACGGCGTGTTGATGCGCGCCGCATCGTCCAGCCCCAGATAATCCTGGATCGGAATGATCGCCGTATCTGCAACGCTCGCCAGCACGGTGCGGATCATTTTCCAGTTGATCTCGTTCTCATCTTCTCTTTTCAGATCCAGATAGCGCACCGCCATCCGGTAATCCTCCTCCGGCAGAGAGCGGAACCATCCGACCACCGTCTGATTGTCATGCGTGCCGGTATATGCCACGCAATTCTGCGTGTAGGTATGCGGCAGATAATTGCTCTCCTCCCTGGAATCAAAGGCAAATTCCAAAACCTTCATTCCCGGATAACCGGTATCCCGCACGAATCTGATCACGCTGTCCGTCAGAAAGCCCAGATCCTCCGCAATGATCCTTGTCTCGCCAAGCTCCTTTTGCAGTGCATGAAAGAGCGCGATTCCCGGTCCCTTCGCCCAGTGACCGCCCTGCGCTGTATCCTGCCCGTAGGGGATGGAGAAATACTCGTCAAATCCCCGGAAATGGTCTACGCGGACGATGTCATACAGCCGGAAGCATCTGCGCATACGCTTTATCCACCACGCATACCCTGTCTTCTCATGGTATTCCCAGTCATAAAGCGGATTTCCCCAGACCTGCCCGGTTGCCGAAAAACCATCCGGCGGGCATCCGGAGATCGCGGACGGCGTTCCGTTTTCGTCAAACTGGAAGAGCGCCGGCTCAGACCAGGTATCCGCACTGTCAAACGCCACATAAATAGGGATATCCCCGATGATCTCTACCCCATGGCTGTTTGCATATTTCTTCAGCCGGTACCATTGCTTCTGAAAATAAAACTGCTGGAAGCGGTAGAAATCAATTTCCTCCGCCAGAAGCTCCCGAAAGCGCTCCACCGCCTCCGGTCTGCGCAGACGGATATCCTCATCCCACTCGGCAAAGCTTTTCCCGCCGAACCAGTCTTTTACCGCCATGAACAGGCAGTAATCCTCCAGCCACTCCTTATTTTCCTCCAGAAAGTCCTGGTATTCCGGCTTTTCTGCAAGACTGCTTCTTTCGTATGCTTTTCTTAAAATGTCAAACCGTGTTTCATATAATTTCTGATAATCAATATACTGACCGTCTTCCTGCGCGTCGATAGCCTCACATTCTTCCTCTGACAGAAGCCCCTCTTCCGCCAGCTGATCCAGATCGATAAAATATGGATTTCCTGCAAAGGTGGAGAAGGACTGGTACGGGGAATCCCCGTACCCTGTAGGTCCAAGCGGAAGGATCTGCCAGTATCTCTGACCTGCTCTCTCTAAAAAATCCACGAAATCATACGCACATCGGGAAAATGTACCGATCCCATATCTGGAAGGCAGGCTGGCGATCGGTAAAAGTATACCGCTTGCTCTTTTCATATTCACCCTCCCTGTCCGCCGGCAAAGGCAGCCATCAGCCTTTTACTGCGCCGGCAACAACACCTTCAATAATATACTTCTGACATGCCATATAGAAAACGATGATCGGAATAATGCTCAGTACCAGCACGCCCATCATAGCTCCCATATCCACCGAGCCGTAGCCGCCCTTTAAATACTGCACCGCAATTGGGATCGTTTTATATATTCTGATATCCAGTACCAGATACGGCAGCAGATAGTCGTTCCAGATCCACATTGCCTGCAGGATCGCCACTGTAATGCAGGTCGGCTTTAAGATCGGCATAACTACTCTGAAAAAGGTCTGGAGCGGCGTGCATCCGTCGATCATCGCCGCTTCCTCGATCTCAAGCGGGATCGATTTCACGAAACCGGTAAACATAAATACCGCAAGCCCTGCTCCGAATCCCAGATACACCACAATAATGCCGACCGGGTTGCTCAAATGCAGGATATTCGCGATCTTGGACAGTGTAAACATTACCATCTGGAACGGCACGATCATCGAGAACAGGCACAGATAATAAATGGTGGACGTCACCTTGTTCTTTACCCTGCTGATATACCATGCACACATGGAGGTACAGAGAATGATCGCCGCCACGGAAAATACCGTGATAAACAGGGACCAGCCAAACGCCTGGACGAACCCGGTCTTTTCGATACCGTTTATATAGTTGTCGATACCCACAAACATTTTATCCACCGGGATCGCAAACGGGTCTCTGCTGATATATGCTTTTTTCTTAAACGAATTAATCACAACCAATGCGATCGGGTACACATAAAAAATACTGAGGATCGTAAAAAATACGGTTAAAAATCCGCCGTGCTTTGCTTTTCTCGCGTCCATTACTGCTGCACCTCCTTCGATCTCGTAAGCAGATTCTGCGCGATCGCGATCACCGCAACCAGAATAAAGAACAATACCGCCTTCGCCTGGCCGACGCCTTCATATCCGGCACGTCCGTAGAACGTGTTGAAGATATTCAGGGCAAGCATTTCCGACATCTTGGAAGGTTCGCCGTTGGTCAGCGCCAGGTTCTGGTCAAACAGCTTAAAGCCGTTGGTCAGTGTCAGGAAGGTACAGATCGTAATGGACGGCATTACCATCGGAATCGTTACCTTAAACAATACCTGACGGGAATTTGCGCCGTCGATCTTCGCCGCCTCTATAAGCTCCGGCGGAATATTCTGGATACCGGAAATATAAATGATCATCATATAACCGATCTGCTGCCAGCACATCAGGATAACCAGTCCCCAGAATCCAAAGCTGGAGGAATAGGTCAGCGTACGGTTAAACTGCATCAGAATACCGTTCAGCAGAAGCTGCCAGACATAACCAAGAATGATGCCGCCGATCAGGTTCGGCATAAAGAATACTGTTCTGAAAATGTTCGTTCCTCTGATCTTTTTCGTCAGCAGCATTGCCACCGCAAATGCCAGGACGTTGATCAGGATCACGGATACCACGGTAAACGCCGCCGTATACCAGAGCGAATGCAGGAACGGATCCGTCGGATCCCCGAATATTTTCAGATAGTTGCTGATGCCGATGAATTTCGCATCGGTAACGGTGGTAAACTTACAGAATGATAAATAGATACCCATCACAAACGGGGCAATAAACCCAATCGTGAATGCCAACATGGTCGGAAGCACAAACACCGGCCAATATTTTTTAATTGCCTTATCCATACTCTGCTCCTTATTTTATAAAAGGGCGAGCGAAGCATCGCTCACCCTTTTGCTCAAATTCTGACTGTTTCTCTTATTTCTGCTGTGATCAGCCCTCGTTTGCTGCCGCGTACTCTGTAGCCCATCCGTCTACGAATGCGCTTACCACGCCGTCCCATTCACCGGTGCCCTGTGCGTACTCAAGAAGTGCGCTGCCGACGCCGTTCTTCCAGTTCTCAGACGGCATTGTTGTGAAGCACCATGCTACTGCGGTATGTCCTGCTGCGATGTCCTCGTTTGCCGCTGCAACCAGCGGGTTAGCCGGAGCATATTCATCACCGATAGAGGAGAACGGAGTTACAAAGCCCATATCCTGTGTTAGAGCAGTCTTACCGGTCTCGCTGGTTACTACCCAGTTCAGGAAATCAAGTGTTGCCTGGATATCTGCTTCAGACGCTTTGCTGTTTACGCACCAGTAGTTCTCAGAACCTGTGCAGAGACCCTGATTTTCTTCGCCTTCTGCGCCAATGTAGATCGGCATCATGCCAAGATCCTCATCTGCTACTTCATTGCCCTGGATATCGCCGTATGCCCAGGTACCATTCTGATAGAATACTGCCTCGCCTAATGCGAATTCAGAAGCTGCATCCTCGCCAGTTTTGCCGGAAAGCATCGTCGGCTCACAGGTAGCGTTGTTGATGTACAGATCCCAGATTGCCTTGTAGTTGTCAAGGTAAGTACCCTTGATCGCATCGGTAGAACCGATACCGTCTGCCTGATATTCATAGTAGATCGGCAGGTTTGCAAGGTGTGTCTTGAATCTCCAGTCAGAGGAGGAATCCATACCTGCGGAAGTGAATGCGCCCAGGATTCCAAGATCATCCTTCTTCGCCTGGATATCTTCTACGACTGCTTTGAAGGTATCAAAGTTGTTGATCTCGTCCATAGAGGTAACTACTGCGCCCTCTGTCTCGAAGTAAGCGTTCATCAGCGCCTTGTTGTAGATGATGCCGTAGGTCTCGATTACATATGCGATACCGGATACGGAACCGTCATCATTTACCAGCGCAAAGTCGTCGCTCTTTAATTTCTTGTAAATCTCGCTGTCCTTTAAATCCAGGCAGTAATCTTTCCATGTTGCAAGACCAACCGGACCATTTACCTGGAACAGTGTCGGAGCTTCGCTCTTTGCCATCTCGGATTTCAGCGTGGACTCGTAGGTGCCGGAAGCTGCGGTAACGACCGTAACCTCTACGCCCGTCTCATCCGTGTAAGCTGCTGCCAGGTCTTCCCACTGCTCAGCCTGCTCCGGCTTGAAGTTCAGGTAATAAACCTTTCCGGTTTCTTCTGCGCTTGCCGGTACGGCTGCCAGACCTGCTACCATTGCTGCGGATAATGCCACTGATAATGCTTTTTTCATTGTTTTCATAGTGCCTCTCCTTTTCTTTTATAAATTTGATTCTTTTTGGAAACGTTCTCGGTATTGTTACCGGTAACGTTTCCGGTTTCTGGTATTATAATAACACCGTTTGGAAGTATTGACAAGTCCTTTTTTCTCTCTTTACGCTATTTCGTTTGATTTTCACAAAATGAGTGCCTTGTTTTTGTGCATTTTCTCTAATACCTCTGCGTTTACCACGTTGTTTCACACTCTGCATCTGCTGCCTGCAGCCGCTCAAAAAGGGCAAAAAATACGGCGGCCGGATTCTTCATCCAGACCGCCGCATCGTTGTTCCGTTTTTTTTAAGCAATACCCTATTTCCCGGCTTTTTTAGCTTCTGCGATCAATTTTTCCGCTGCCTCCCACCTTTGCTTTGTCTTATATTCATTTACACGGCTGCGGAGACTCTGGAATTCTTTTTCTGACATATCTTTGTTATATGCATAGCAGCTTCCAATTTCCAAAAGATATATCACTTCACCTGTTCCTGTCTTTTGCGGGAGCAGACGTTCCTTCCGTGATACTGCATCCAGGGATTCAATATCCGATTCCTTTATCTTAATTGCATAGGAGCAGTCTATTACCCCGTGGGCAGGCGCCGGATCAATATTATCCACATAAACCATAAACATTCCCGCAAAATTCGGCGGGACATTGTTCATGTCCAACCGTATGGACTGATACTTATCCCCTTCCTGATAGGACTGGATGATCAGGTTCGATTTGTCATACAGATAATTACTGTCCGTACACTGAATCCTTACCCGGCTGTTGCTCGACCACCGTTCTCCTGCGTCGAAATCGCAGTAAAACTGGAGGATGAATTCAAAATCGCGGGATACGGAATCACTATTCCCGAAGAAAATTGCCTGGTCCATCTGTGATACTGACATATTCATCGGATAGACATTCAGCAGCGCAACATTAGGATTATCCTGCACCCACTTATCCAGAATGACATTATTCCGGAAGGACTGTGGAATTTCCACAGGGTTATCCGGAGTGGAAACCACCGCGCAGAGACAGTAATGCGCCCCGGCTTTCAAATGATAATCATCGTTGATCAAAAATGCACTCTCTGTCAGACAGATTTCCCCGCCCCGATTTCTTCCGAAACAGAGCCTGACTGCCCGCTGATCATCGGCACTTTTGACGTAAACTGACCGGAAACATAACCGTATAATTCATACCAGTAATTCGGATGGCAGAACACGCCGTATGGCATCAGAAACAGTTGTACAGTCCCTCCTGTCGCCTTTTGGGAAAGGTTTTTGCCCCGCACATAGCAGTTGCAGTTCCGCTCCGATATCACGCTTGTGTTCTTGTTGCTCAGCACCTGCCCATATCGTGCGGCCGCTGTGTCCCAGGTAAGGATTTCCTGCCCATAGGGGATAATATCTACAGAAGCAGCCGAGCGCTGACTGATTCCCGTATCCGCCTCTTTCAGGTCGTCCCGTATAATAATTCCATTATACTCCATTGATTCAATCCCTCCTTTCAGAAAGCCGGTTTCCAGTTCTTCTCCCCGGTAAGTACCGATCACCTGTTTGATGATCTCGTATCCATACTGGTTAAATTGATAAAATGTTTCCGAAACTCTATAAATCGTATTCCCCCAATATGTGTATCCCGAAGCTGTGCGTTCCCATTTTTCATCATATTGGTATGTATACTGTGGTTCAATGTTGAGCACATCCCGAAAGGCGTCTGCCCAAATCGGAGCAAGCGTACGGACATCCATGGTTTCTGACACTCCGCTCAGGCACTGCATCCCCGCCAGCCGGATCCTCGGCGCAATAACATTACCAAAATAATTATCACTCTGCGGCGGCTGTCCGTTATATTGCTTTAGCAGCTTCCAGATTTCTTTTGCACACTGAAGGAATGTATCCATGTTGTTTCTTGAATACTTTCCTCCAATTTTAAAATCTGCGGAAAATTCCAGCCCGAAAGCGTCCGGAACATGTGACAGCTTAGCATGTCCTATGGGAGGCATTTTATAGCAGATGCGCGTCAAAACATCCGGCGGTACAACTTCATTTGTGCCTGCCTTTTTGAGATCCTCGTAATTAAGCCCTGACATGTTTTCATCTCCGGATATGCCCGAGAACATCTGATGGGCATATGTATCTGCAAAAATGTGGAGAAGCATGCCCAATTTCATATTGTCCCTGATGCCGGAATTCAGAAAATCCGTCATCATTGTCTTCATCAGGCTGTCCGTTTTATCTTCCATGGAAACCTGCACGCAGCGGCGGCCCTTCGCATCGTTTCTGGCAATTTCGTGCCACGGCTGTTTCGGTATAAAATGAAAGGGCACGATCGTCAAAAGCATATGTGTATTCAACAGCTCTGGCGCTGCCGTCTGTATCATTGAAATCCCTGTTGTCACCGGATAAAAATACCATGTGTTATCTATCACCCGTTTCGCGATCCCTCGATCTGTGAAATACTGCGGCGGCCGTCCCTCAACGTAAATGCCATTATATATCTGATCGTAGATCAGGTTGAAGTCATCCACAAACTGTGAATAAAAAGCAATTTCCTCCGCTTCCGTCTCCTGTATATCTGCCAGATAACACAGTGTTTTTACACAGCAATAATGGAAAGATATGTTCATAACCCCTCCTTCCCGCTTCATAAAAAGCAGTATAATTCAAATCAATTTTTTCAGGCTCTCCGTTTGCGTCTTGTCAGTATTACGGCTATGCCAGCGCCGGAAATACACATTACGGCGATCCACATCCATATGCCGGAGTCATCACCTGTCTTTGGACTGGCCTTCCCTGTGCTGCCATTCTTTCCGGGACGGGTGCTATTGCCTGCCGCCGGGCCGGATGTCCGCTCCGTTTCGCTGCCGGGTGTTTCGGTTTCCTCCGTCTCGCTGGCTGGCGTTTCGGTTTCCTCCGTTTCGCTGGCTGGCGTTTCCGTTTCCTCCGTTTCGCTGCCGGTAGTCTCCGTTTCCTCCGTCTCACTGCC
The DNA here is from genome assembly GCF_905201705.1 of uncultured Marvinbryantia sp. Classification (GTDB taxonomy): domain Bacteria; phylum Bacillota; class Clostridia; order Lachnospirales; family Lachnospiraceae; genus Marvinbryantia. The sequence continues at coordinate 625 of NZ_CAJKOX010000044.1, read as the reverse complement.
GGGCTCCTCTTTCTTCTCCGCCAGCACATAATAACTGTTATGGTCCGTCCGGAATGTGATCCGTTTTCCGTCCACGCTGCTGTCCATCACAGTCACATTGCCTTCCGTGGAAAGGTGGCAGATGACCGGGGACGCATACGTTTCCAGCGTCTCCACTGTGACCGTGACTGTCCGGCTGACCTCCACACGGTTCCCATCCTGATCGACGAAATAAATATCCATCGGATAAATATTGGTCCCATAGGCTGCCATGCAGCTTTCAAACCAGCTCCATCCCTGCGCGTCCGTTTTCGGGATGGGGTATACCACCAGCCAAAGCCCGTTTCCCGTGACGCCGCTGACCGCCACGCTGCTTCCATCAGCCAGCGCCGCCGCTGCCTCCCCGTTTTCCACAGGGGCAGTATACCTGTCTGACTCCTGGATATACCGCGCACGTACCTCGATCCTGGTCTCCCGGCTTTCCGTCGGTGCTGCCGCAGAACAGGGGAACGCCATAAGCAGGCACAAAAGCAGGGCGACGCCCAAAGCCCCGGTCCGTTTCCTCTTCATCATTTCCCACCTCCCATCATGACTGTCGTTTTCAGGGATACGCTTCCCCCTGAGTAATAGGTCTCCGGCTCATATG